>DASVMZ010000028.1:0-7300 GCA_036384115.1 Sphingobium sp. | reverse complement strand
CTGGACGCAGGCCAAGCTGGCCGCTTATCCCAGCGCGCCCAACTGGCGCAGTGGTATCATCAACTATATCAACGCTTCGGCCACCGGACCTGACCAGAGCCTTGACCTCTATCGCCTGATGGCGGCGACCGAGGCGATCGCCAGCGAGCGTGACTGGCTGGCCTATGGTTCGGTCGCGGCGCAGAAGGGATCGGCGGCAGAGGGCAAGGCCGTGCTGGACGCGGGTCTCAAGAATGGCGATCTGGATGCGTCCGACCCGGCCGTGCAGAAGGAACTGGTCGGTCTGCGTCCGAAGGCGGCAAAAGCGCTGGCGGATATTCCATCGCTGACCGCGAAGGCCAAGACCGCAACCACAGGGACGGCAGCTCTGGCAGCGGCCGATGCCCAGTTTGCGGCGGCATCTTATCCTGCGGCGGTCGAACTCTATCGCTCCGCCTTGAGCAAGGGTGGCGTCGACGCCGGTCGGGCGACCACTCGGCTGGGCATCGCTCTGGCCCGGTCCGGCGATCTGGAAGGTGGCAAAACCATGCTGGCGGGCGTTACCGACAGCGTCTGGGTGCCGGTTGCGGGTTTCTGGACCGTCTGGATCGACCGCAAATTGATCCGTAACCCGGCCTGAGCTTCATTCCGACCCTCCGCCACCTCCCACAGGCACACCGACCTGTGCCTTGGAGGTGCGGATGGTCAGGGACGTCTTGACGCTCGCCACATTGGGCGCGGGGGTCAGTTGCGAAGTCAGGAATTGCTGGAAACTCTGAAGGTCGCGGGCGACGACCTTCAGGATGAAATCGATCTCGCCATTCAGCATATGGCATTCGCGCACCTCCGGCAGGGCGGTGATATGCTCCTCGAACGCGCGCAGATCGGCCTCCGCCTGGCTCCGCAGGCTGACCATGGCGAAGACGGTGATGGTGTATCCGAGCGCCGCTGGATCGATCTCCGCATGATAGGCACGCACGATGCCCCGGTCCTCCAGCGCCTTGACCCGGCGCAGGCAGGGCGGGGCGGTGAGGCCAACATGGCGGGCCAGATCGACATTCGTCATGCGCCCGTCACGCTGCAAGGCCCCCAATATCTGCCTGTCTATCGCATCAAGGGCATGGTTGGTCATGATTATGTAATTTCCTGCCAAATTTAACGGCCATGTGTATAATAAGATTTCGCGATATTCAATTGTCCCACAATGTAACGTCCCGAAATTTGCGGCTGGCCGCGAGTCCGTCCGGTGCCTAAAGACGGATTATACATTTGGTTTTCAGGACGGTGCGTGCGGTTCAACGATCTCATTCCAACGGTATTGTCCGGTCGCGGCGAGGGCCAGTGGGCCGCTGCGATCCTGTGGCGGCAGTGCATCGACCTGCTGGCCCAGTTCGACCGGCAGGATGGTCCCGATACGGCTGATCTCGACCCCGTCGCCACGGCGATGGCTGGGGTGAGCGCAAAGGTCGAGACCGACCAGAAGCTGAACGCCCTGCGCGAAATGGGGCGCAGGCTGACCTCGCCCCGGCTGGTGCGCCTGTTGCTGGCCGACGATGCGCCAGTGCAGGT
The DNA here is from genome assembly GCA_036384115.1 of Sphingobium sp. Taxonomy (GTDB): domain Bacteria; phylum Pseudomonadota; class Alphaproteobacteria; order Sphingomonadales; family Sphingomonadaceae; genus Sphingobium. The sequence goes on along the minus strand of DASVMZ010000028.1, from coordinate 5,752 downwards.
CGTGGCGATGAGCAATGCGCGGCTGGTGGATGAAGCATGGCCAGCGATCATCGCGGAGGCGGGGCCGCTGGCGCGCAGCGTGCTGCGCCAGCGCACCGACCTGGGCACGGCCGCGCGGCGGGCGCTGGATGCCTTTGGGCTGAGCGACCTTTCTCTAATTGACCTCACCGCGGGCGCGGACATGCGGCGGCAGGCGGCGATGGAACCAGGGGCCGAGACTGGGGTCGGGATGGGGGCCGAGGTGGTGCCGTTGCTGCTCACCGAACCTGCTCCGACCGTGGTGGAGGACCAGAGCCAGATCCGGCGGATCGTGGATCGCATCGAACGCTTCACCAGCGAACGGCAGGAACGCGGCCATGTAGATGGCGCAGCAGCGCCCGTCTGGCCGAAAGCCGCTGATCCCAAAGCGGATGATGCCCAATCCGGGGACAAGGACAGCGAGATTGCCCATGTCACCTTCCTGACCGACGGGGATGGCGTCATTCGCACGGTCCATGGCGCACCGGTCGCTGCCCTGGCGGGCTATCGCCTCGCCACGCCGTCGCTGGATCGCAGCACCGGGCCGGATGGGCAGATACTCGGCGCCTTTCGGCGGCGCGGCGCGTTTCGCGAGGGACGGTTGACCATCGGCGAGGGACTGTTGACCGGCTGCTGGCTGGTGGATGGCGATCCGCTGTTCGACCAGCGCAGTGGGCGCTTCACCGGCTATCGCGGGATCGCGCGCCGCGCGGGCCGGCACGAGATTGCGCCGTTCATGGGCACGACGCCGACCCCTTCCGCCCCTGATGGCGCGGGACAGGGCGAGGCCACCAGCACGGCCACCTCGATGCGCCAGCTCATCCATGAACTCAGAAGCCCGCTGAGCGGCGTCATGGGCTTTGCGGAGCTGATCGAGCATCAGTTCCTCGGTCCGGTCAACGACCGTTATCGAACCATGGCGGGCAGCATCGTCGCGGATGTGCGGAACCTTGTCGATATTCTCGACGATCTCGACCTTGCAAACCGCGAGGATCGTTTCGCTGCCGCGCCCGACGTGCAGGGCACCGATGCCGCCCATATGCTGGTCGCTGCGGTGGAGCGGCTCGGTCCCGACAATGCGGGTCGCCAGCGGATCAGGCTCGACCGGCAGGGTGGATTGCCCCCCGTCGCTGTCGCGCCGACGATTGCGGAGCGGATGATCCTGCATTTTGTGCGCGCGCTGACCGGCTGCGTCGGCGAGGAGACACTGGCCGCCCGCTGCCACCGGGAGGGGGACAGGCTGCTGGTCGAGATCGACCGGCCGCTGGCGATGGCGGACCTTTCCGAAGCGCAACTGTTCGATTCCGGTTTCGAGCATGTCGCGACCAACATGGATGCGCCCGTGCTGGGCGTCGGCTTCGCCCTGCGGCTGGTGCGGCGGCTGGCGCAGGCCAACAAGGGGGCGTTCACGGTCAATCCCGGCCATTTCGCTCTCATCCTGCCTGTCCCGGCGACGCCGGTGGAACAGGGCCTGTCCTCCTAGGGGCACACCGCGGGGGGATAATGCAAGGAAATCGCAAGGTCGCCGCGCTATGATGGCCCGATGATAGCCAACGACAGCCTGCTCTGCCCCCCTGGGGACCATCAGTTCGTGCCATGGGACAGGGCGCTGGGCCGCCGGTTCATGCTGTTCGTGGATACGGAAGAGGAATTCGACTGGGAGGCCCCGTTCGACCGCACCGCGACCCAGGTCACGGCGATGGCCGGGCTGGCGCGGGGGCAGGCCTATTTCGCAGCCGCCGCCGTACGCCCCGTCTATCTGGTGGATTATCCCATCGTGCAGAGCGACGCGGCGGTCGCGCTGCTGGGACAATGGCTGGCCGATGGCAGCGCCGATGTGGGCGCGCACCTCCACCCCTGGGTCACACCGCCGCATGAGGAGCAGGTCGGCGCGCGCAACAGTTTTGCCGGAAACCTGCCTGATGGACTGGAGCAGGCCAAGCTGCTGGCCCAATGCACCTTTATGGAGGAAAGGCTGGGCAGGCGGCCGCTGGCCTATCGTGCGGGCCGCTATGGCGTTGGCCATGCCACGGCGCATGCGCTGGTGGAGGCGGGCTTTATGCTGGACTGTTCCATCCGTTCGCGCTTCGACTATTCCGCGTATGAGGGACCGGATTTCTCTGGTCTGCCGCTGCGTCCCTATCGGGTGGGGCCGGACCATCGCCTGATCGAACTGCCGCTCTCGACTGCCTTTACCGGCCTTCTGCGCGGGCGGGGAGAGGGGCTGCATCGCATCGCCAGTGGCTGGGGTCGGGCCAGCGGTGCCCTGTCCCGTGCCGGGCTGCTCACCCGCGTGCCGCTGACGCCGGAGGGAGTGACGGCGCGCGAATGCATTGCGGCTATCGATTCGTTGATCGAGGAAAATGTGCCGGTGCTGAGCTTTTCCTTCCATTCCCCCACGCTGGAGCCGGGGCACACAGGCTATGTGCGGACGGCGGCGGAACTGGACGCCTTCTACCGCTGGTGGGATGTCGTACTGGACCATCTGGCGCGCCGTTCCATCGCGCCGATCGGCCTTTCGGAGTTTCTTGGCGCAGTAGGTGCAGGTCTGCTGCGTGATCGCACTTGCCAAGCGGCATGACCATCCGCTAACCGACGGGTGTGACGACCCGATAGGTCGCCACTTTGCATGGTCGGGGCCTGTAGCTCAACGGTTAGAGCTGGCCGCTCATAACGGCTAGGTTGCGGGTTCGATTCCTGCCGGGCCCACCATTCCTTCCCTTCACACGGCTTCTGTGGTATCAGAAAACTCCCTAATTTCAGAGGGTTCTGGTCATTTTCCCAGTCATAAGGGGTCAGGAGCCTTCAGGTGTTTTCACCGAATCGTGGGGTAAATTTGGGGGTAAAATGCCTCTTACGCTTATGGACGTCAAAAATGCCAAGCCGGCCCTGAAATCCTACAAGATGACAGATGCCAAGGGACTATATCTCGTCGTCAGCCCTGCCGGCGGAAAAACCTGGCGCCTGAAATATCGTTTCGGGTTCAAAGAAAAGCTGCTCACGCTCGGCCGCTTTCCCGAGCTGTCTCTAGTTTCAGCGCGCACCGCTGCCGAGGACGCGCGACGACTGGTCTTGTCGAGCAAGGATCCGGTCCTCGAAGCCCAGAAGGAAAAGGCGGTTCGTCTCGCCGCGAGCGAGGCGACTTTCCGAAAAATGGGCGAGGAGTGGTTCGAGGACAATAGGGACGGATGGTCGCCGTCCAATGCGTCCCGGGTTCATCATCGATTGGAGCGCGACCTCTAGGCGTGTCCGGTCGATATTCATCCCGCCGATCGCCACGGCGCTACGCGGGCCTGCGACATGGATTTTGGTAACAGGGCCCAGGTTGCGCTCTTGCACAAGATCCCAGCGCGCGCTGTCGGCGGCGTGGAAGACATGGTCGTTGGAGCGGTATGCGATGATGACGGTCATGGGCGTAGCCTTTGGTCCGGGGCGTGGATCAGAAGGGACCGGGCAATCCCCATTGGCGTGCGAAATAGCGCTTCATGCCGGCAAAGGGCTGGGTACGCCCTTGCTGGACCCGCAACTCGGTGAGCGCGTCCTTGCGAAGTGAAGGGGGAAGGTTCGGCAAGCTCGCATTGATGATCATCAGTGGTCTGTAGTCGGTATAGCGCAGGCGCCGCAGTTCCTCGCGATTGAGGCCAAGGACTGTCTCGGCAGCGGCAAGCGCCCGGTCAGCGCGCGCCCCACCCGCCGAGCGCAGCCATATCTCCCTGTTCCTGTCATCGGCCTCATAGGTGAAGAGCTGCTGGGGATCCTCATGATAGGGATGTGGCAGGTCCGCATCCTCAGCCGACCAGAGCGCTGCGACCTGCGCGTCATCGAGCGCGGTGGCATCGAGGGTGAGGGAGGCCAGCAGCGCGTCGAGCGCAGCGCCCGTCGGCAGCGCCGGCGGCATGGCCGGAGCCGTCAGGACAACACCCGAGACCGGGAAGGCATCGCCCTTGAAGCTCTGATTGCAGATCTGGCAGCTGAAAAGATAATTGTCGAATGCGAAGACCAGCCACCAATAAACGGACTTAGGGCGGAAATGCTCGACATCGCCGTGCGCGACCACGTCGGTCGAGACCTCGCAATAGGCGCATTTCCCGCCGGTATCGATTTTGAGAGCACCCTTGGCAGGCTTCCAGGATTTCGATTCAAAGCCGAATTTGCCAGTCTGCTGTGCCTGATAATAGAGCGTGGGCAGCAGCGATGCGGCCTCCTTCAGCTTAGGTTGCTGAAAGCGTTTGGGGACATATGTCGCAGCGCGGCGACGCTGCAGCCTGATCATTCTGAGCCCGCCTCGCGCCTCGGATTGGATCGTCTCGCCACGGTCTCGACCGGCGAGCTATCGTCATCAGGTGCCAGGGTCGCGGCGACCCGTCGAGTAGCCTGTTGGTGCGTTGCAGATACGGGGGCACGTCATCCCAGTTGGAGGCCGACTGGAGCTTGCGCTCGATCTCGCGGATTCGCCTGTCGCGCGCCGTCGATCGCCGCGGCGCAGAGGCGCCAATGCCCTGAAGGTCGCGTAGTTCTTCCCGCAACTCCTGTACCTGAGGCGAGTCCAGAGAACTCAGGCCAAAGAGCGGGCTTTCCAGCAATTGGGGCAGCAGGAGACGATTGGGCGCACCTTCATAGGCATGGAGCACGGCACCGGCATCGTTATCGCGGCGCAGGACATAAAGTTCATGATCGCCCGCCTGATGCACCGTCAGGGGAGAATGGGTTGTCGCCACGATCTGGACATTGGGCAACATGCCGTTGAGGAAGGAGACGAGGCGCCTCTGCCAAAGGGGATGAAGGTGGATGTCCACCTCGTCGACTAGCAGAACTCCGCGCGCGCTCAGCGGATCTTTATAGTCGTCGAATGTCTCCGTGATCTGCCAAAGGAGGTCGCCGCACCAGGCAGCCATCGCCTGATACCCGTCGGAGAGCGCACCGAGCGGCAGGATGCCGTCTCGAGTGCGGAACATCAGGCGCCGCTGCTCACGATCAATCCCCTCGAAGCGTACCTCGGGAAGCAGGCTGTCGAGCGCCTTACGCACGGCGGCCAGCCCGGTCTTTCCACGGCGATATTCCAGATCCATCGCCCATTGTTCGAGCGAGATAAGCGCTGATTCCGGGTTGAACAGGGTCGCAATTGCGCGCGCACGTGCCGAGCGAAACCCCGAGCTTGTCTCGGAGAACCCATGGCGCGAGGACTGCGGGCGGCGGGTCACACCATAGCCCACGACGAAATAATTGCGCTCAGCCTTGGCGATCGCCGCGTCGATCTGTTCGAGATCCGTTCGGTTCTGAACGGCGAAGTCGAGCGCTGACATACCGCGCGTGAAATTCAGGCAAGCGCGCCGCTCTTCGCCGCGCGCCGTCGCGAAGTCTATCTCGATCTGCGCGGTATCGCTGCCAAGGCGGATCCACTCGTCGGGTGTGCCGACGAGTTCGGCCGCCGCTTCACTCCCTGCAAAGGAGAGGGCCAGACTGCGCAGCACGGAGCTTTTGCCGGTGCCATTCTCACCCAGCAAATAGGTCCATTTGCGGCCCACTGCATCCGCCTCGAAGGAGAGAGTCAACTCGCGGATCGACCGCAGATCCCTGATACGCAAATGGCGAAGTGGCCTGCTGCCGGTTTGGCGGACACCGAGATAGGCTCAATTAGGCTACACCAGCTTCCCGTTCGAAATCTATGGGGCTGAGATAGCCAAGGGTCGAGTGCCGCCGTGTCGGGTTGTAGAAGCATTCGATATAGTCGAAC
>DASVMZ010000027.1:0-2863 GCA_036384115.1 Sphingobium sp. | reverse complement strand
GCGCCGCTCGACGCGCTGCTGGCGGAGGCGCGGGGTGTGCGTGATGCCGGGCACGGGCTGGTGCAGAGCTATTCGCCCAAGGTGTTCATTCCGCTCACCAAGCTGTGCCGGGACTATTGCCATTATTGCACCTTCTCCCGCCCCGCAGATCGCGGCGAGGCCGCCTATCTGACGCCCGACGAGGTGCTGGGAATAGCGCGCGAGGGCGCGGAGATGGGTTGCACGGAGGCGCTGTTCACGCTGGGCGACAAGCCGGAACTGCGTCATGGAGCGGCGCACGAGTGGCTGGACGCGCATGGCTATGCGTCGACCAACGCCTATCTGGCGGAGATGTGCGCGCTGGTCCTGAAGGAAACCGGGCTGCTGCCGCACGTCAATGCGGGCATCATGACGCGGGACGAGATGGTGGCGCTGCGCCGCGTGTCGGCGTCCATGGGCCTGATGCTGGAAAGCGTCTCGCACCGGTTGCTGGACAAGGGAGAGGTGCATTACCGCTCGCCGGACAAGGTGCCGGAGGTGCGCCTCGCCAATATCCGCATGGCGGGCGAGCTGGCGATCCCGTTCACCAGCGGCATTTTGATCGGCATCGGGGAGACGCGGGGCGAGCGGCTCGACGCATTGTTCGCGATGCGCGACCTGCACCTGCACTATGGCCATATTCAGGAAGTCATCGTTCAGAATTTCCGCGCCAAGGAGCGCACCCCCATGCAGGGCGCGGACGAGCCCGACATGGACGATTTGCTGTGGACCATCGCGGCGGCGCGGCTGATCCTCGGCCCCGCCATGAACATCCAGGCCCCGCCCAATCTGTCGAGCAGCGATTTTCCGCGGCTGATGGAGGCAGGGATCAATGACTGGGGCGGCGTGTCGCCGGTGACGCCCGACCATGTGAACCCCGAAGCGCCCTGGCCGGAAATCGATGCGCTGGAACGGGGCACGGAAGAGGGCGGTCGCCATCTGGTGCGCCGCCTGCCGGTCTATCCCGCCTGGTTGTCGGAGGCGTGGATCGACCCCGCCGTGCTGCCGCTGGTGCGCCAGTCGGCGGACACTCATGGCTGGGGCCGCGACGATGGCTGGGTTTCGGGAGGCAAGGCGCCGCCGCCGCTGCCGCGCGCGTCGGCCCGTCGTCCGGGCGATGCGGGTGTCGCAGGCGCGCTCGCTGCTCTCGAGAAGGGCGCGGAGCCGGATGCGGCGCTGATCGAGACTCTGTTTTCGGCGCGTGGCGCGGATGTGGAGCGGGTGTGTTCTGCCGCTGATATGCTGCGCGCGCGGATCAATGGCGACGCCATCGCCTATGTCGTCAACCGCAACATCAATTACACCAATATCTGCGCCTTCACCTGCGGCTTCTGTGCCTTTTCCAAGGGCAAGACGCATGAGGACCTGCGCGGCACGCCCTATGACCTCGACCATGGCGAGATCGCGCGGCGGGTGAAGGAGGCGGTCGCACGCGGCGCGTCCGAAGTGTGCCTGCAGGGCGGCATCCACCCCAGCTATACCGGCCAGACCTACCTCGACATCCTGCGCACCGTGAAGCAGGCGGAGCCGGGTGTGCATGTCCATGCCTTCTCCCCGCTCGAAGTCACCCATGGCGCGACGACTCTGGGGATTTCGATCCGCGAGTTCCTCACCATGCTCAAGGCGGAGGGGCTTGGCTCGCTGCCCGGTACGGCGGCGGAAATTCTGCACGACGATATTCGCGACATCATCTGCCCCGACAAGCTGAACACCGCCGAATGGCTGGACGTGATCGGCACCGCGCATGAGGTCGGCCTCGCCACCACGGCCACCATCATGTTCGGCCATGTCGAGCGGGTGGAGCATTGGGCCGCGCATCTGCTCGCCATTCGCGAGTTGCAGGCGCGTACCGGGGGCTTCACGGAGTTCGTGCCGCTCGCCTTCGTGCATATGGAGGCGCCGATCGCGCGGCGCGGCAAGACGCGGCGGGGGCCGACCTTCCGCGAGGCGCGCCTGATGCACGCGGTCGCGCGGCTGGTGCTGCATCCCTTGATAAAGAATATTCAGGTGTCGTGGACCAAGCTCGGCCCGCGCGGCGCGGCCATTGGCCTCGCGGGCGGGGCCAATGACATGGGCGGCACGCTGATGAACGAGAGCATCAGCCGTGCGGCGGGCAGTTCCCATGGGCAGGAGTTTCCGCCCGACCGGATGGACGCGCTGATCGAGGCCATCGGTCGCCGCGCGACGCCGCGCACCACGCTCTACGGGGTCGCGGACCCGGCCCGCATTGCGCTGGCGCGCGTGGCAGCGCCGCTCGAACCCGTCATTCAGACACCGCCCAAAAAGGTGCGGAAATCATTGGAGTTTCAGGCATGAGTGAAGACCGCAAGACGATCGCGGTACTGGGCGGCGCGGGCAAGGAAGGCGGCGGCCTCGCGCTGCGCTGGGCGCATGCGGGGCATAAGGTGATCATCGGCAGCCGCGATGCGGCCCGTGCGCAGGCGGCAGCGGACGAGATCAACGACACGATCGGCACGGGCAACGCCAGCGGTGCGGCCAATGCGGACGCGGCGCAGGCGGCGGACATCGTCGTCCTCGCCGTCCCCTTCTCCGCGCAGCGCGCCACGGTCGAGTCGGTCGCCGACGCCCTGCAGGGCAAGATCCTGATCGACGTCACCGTGCCGCTCGTCCCGCCCAAGGTGAGCCGCGTGCAGTTGCCCGACGGTGGCTCCGCAGTGGAGGCGATCCAGACGATGCTGGGCGATGGCGTGAAGGTCGTTTCCGCCTTCCAGAACATCTCCGCCCATCATCTGACGCATCTCGACGAGACGATCGACTGCGACGTGCTGGTCTGCGCGGACGATGCGGCGGCGGCGGATTATGTCGTGGGCCTCGCCAAGGAAAT
>DASVMZ010000026.1:0-4593 GCA_036384115.1 Sphingobium sp. | reverse complement strand
CCCGCCAGGCTTCGTCGCGACGAACATCGTCCACAGCCCGGCGGCACCGCCGCCTGTGCCCGGCGCGATCCCGGTCCCGCTGGCACCCTTGGCCGAGCCGATGTTTCCAGCCCCGGCGCCCCCCGCGCCCCCGGCAGACGCGACACCGACCGTGCCGGAGGCCCCGCCGCCGCCCGGCAAGCTTCCGGACATTATATGATTCCCCTGACAGTGATCGTCAGCGACCGGGCCGAGACGCGGTCCACGCGGCTCGGGGCGCAGCCTAGAGTCCGGTCCGGCATCGCCGGAGCCAGCCATAACGATACCGAAATGACATCACCGATCGGGCGAGGCCACGCAAACCGCCCCATGGACCAGCCACACCCGGAGCATACTCCTAAATATATATAAAGGGGCGGGGGCGATTTCGACGCAGGCGATCAGTTCTGAAGAGAAACGCGCCCTCCGCGAGGCGATCGCCCGCACGCGTCTCCAGAACATCCTGCAGCAGCAGGGCGTCGCCAATCTGCGTACCCTCGAAAACAAGATCGCCGACGCCGGCCCCAACAACCAGCGCATCCAGCCCCACATCCTGACTGTCGTGAAGAACGCTATGGTCAAGGAGGGATCGCTGATCACCAGCCATTACCATGACGCTGAATGGCTGCACCTGCCCAACGAGCCGCGCGACCGTGTCGACCAGCGCCATGACGAGCTGCGCGCTATCTGGCGTGCCTTCACCGCCTACGCGGTCACCCAGCGCACTGGCCAGGCGCTCGAGATCGCCGTCCAGCGCGCGATCCTGGCGGGCGGCATCGACCTCTATGGCGGCTATCGCGACATCGATGCCCAAGACGATGGCATCCTCTACACAAAGACCGACCTGCGCGACCTCAACGGCCGAAACCTTGGCAACAAGTCGCTGGATTTCATCGTCGCCGCCGGCGGCCACCATCTCGGCATCGAGATCAAGAACAAGCGGCTGTGGTACTATGCGAAGAATGCCGAGATCCGCGAACTCCTCTTCAAGGCGCTGACCCTCGACGTCCTGCCTGTGCTCATCGCCCGCCGCATCCAATATTCGGCCTTCAAGGTGTTCGGCACCTGCGGCCTCATCATCCATGAGACGTTCAATCAGCGCCTGGCCCAGGCCGACGCCGCGATCGCCGCCCAGGCCGCCCACAAGAACCTGCTCGGCTATCACGACATTCGCGTCGGCAACCACGCTGATGCCCGCCTCACCAAGTTCATCGGCACCAATCTGCCCCTGGTCGTCGACGAGGCCGCCGCCAAGATCGCTAAATATCGCGATCTCCTCTGGGCCTACGCCACCCGGGAAATGGGCTATCAGGAATTCTCCGGCCGCGTCCGTCGCCGCAGCCTCGGCCAGAACGAGGATGCCGACTGGAAGAATGATCAAGAGGATCAGGACACCGATCCTGGGTCATGACGCTGCTACCAAGCGTTCGCCCAAGAGCCTTCACCAAACGGGAAAAGTTGAAATTTAGGTGACCTCCTCATAGTCGGCCCAAATCATCCTCGCCTGAATTACCGCCGGGCCGTAAGATGAGAACCGCGCAGTGAACGTGATCCTTCTCGCGTGTGAACGGACCGCTGGAGATGGAGAAACGGGACAACCGAGTGCTGTACCGCATGACCGGCGACCGAAAGAAAAAGCGACCTGTCAAATTCGGTCATGGCCGGTGGTCAGCTAGAAAACCGGAAACTGACCGTTTTTGCTGGGAGCCGACATTCGGAATTCGCTTCGGGAACGATTGGCTTTGGTCGCGAGCTGCCGGCAAAGCGGACAGACCGCAGCTGGGCATCGCAATTTTACGGCTAAACGGCAAGAATGGGTCGTATCATCGCGAGTGGCTGACTGTTTGACGCAATCGATGGGTTTGGCGGGAATCTGCCCCTTCGTTAGCATTATGAAAGTCTCATCCAATCAATGAAGGCCCTCATGGCAGCGGGCATGTGGCGTCTACTGGGATAGTAGAGATGGAACCCAGGGAACGGCCTGCACCAATCCGCCAACACGCGTTGTAGCGATCCGTCCGCAATATGTCTTTCCACCAAGCTCTCGACCAGCTGTGCAACACCGCAACCCCTTAGGGCACCGTCAACCAGAAGGCTGGTGTCGTTGGCGGTCATGACGCTGTCGACGATTACGTCCATTGGCCCTTCTGGGCCATAAAACTGCCAAGGATGCTGAACCCCCGTTTCATACCAGCGGTACGTCAGGCAGGCATGACCATCGAGCTCGGCAGGTGTTTGCGGCAGCGACCTTCGTGCGAAATAGGCTGGCGACGCGACGACCGCCATGCGCAGGTCCGGGGTGAGGGGCACTGAGATCATGTCCTGCTGGACGATCGCACCCGATCGGATTCCGAAATCGAACCCTTTGGCGATCACGTCGGTGATGCTGTCGTCGATCACGAGCTCCAACCGGATGTCGGAATAGGCGGCCCGAAATGCCGCGAGTTTTGGCATCACAATCAGTTGCGCCGCAGTACGCGGCATGTTGACCCGTACGAGCCCGCGTGGCTGCTGCTGGAAGGCACCGACATCACGCACTGCCTCGCTGACCTCTGCGATCGGCGGCCCCAAACGCTCCAGCAGCGCCTGCCCTGCCTCTGTCGGTGCGACGCTGCGGGTCGTGCGGTGCAGAAGACGGGCCCCGAGTCGCTGTTCGAGCGACCGCATGCTGTGGCTGACCGCTGACGGTGACAAGCCCAGACGCTGCGCCGCGCCGCGAAAACTTCGTCCCTCGGCAATTGCCATAAAAACCATCAACTCGGCAAACTCCGCTCCGCCCATATTAATGAATCCTGTTCAATAGCTTGTGTCGAATCGAGAGCATTATACTCGTCGCGTGAATGCCTGATATCTACTTCAGAGGCGAAAAAGGATCGGCAATGATGGAAATGATGCGACGATGGGAGATGGATGGGATCGGTCGCGATCGCCTCGCCTTGCGGGAGCGGCCGACGCCGTTCCCCAGGCGACATGAAGTGCTGGTCAAGGTCGGTGCGGTTTCGCTTAACCACCGTGACAAGATGGTCATCGAAAGCGGGCGCGGTTTGGCGCTCGACTTTCCGCTCACGCCCGGCTCGGACCTTGCCGGCCGGATTGTGGCGATAGGCGACGATGCCGAACGCTTCGCCCTCGGCGATCGCGTGATCTCCTGCTTTACTCCCGAGTGGATCGACGGTGTCCGCGCGGGTACCGCCCGGACACCGGCCTACCGCACGCTGGGCGGCTTTTTTGGAGGCGTGCTGGCCGAATATGTCGCTCTGCCCGAGGACTGGCTGGTCGCGGCGCCGCCCACGCTGAACGACGCTCAGGCGAGTACGCTGCCCTGCGCCGCGATCACTGCCTGGTTCGCGTTGGTCGAGCGAGGAGGCGTGCGCGCTGGCGACACTGTGTTGATCCGCGGAACCGGGGGGGTGGCGCTGTTCGGGCTCCAGTTCGCAAAGCTACACGGGGCGACGGTGCTCGTCTCCTGCAGCCCGGAGAAGGTCGATCGCGTCCTTGCGTTAGGTGCCGACCACGCGATCAACCGGTACCACGAGGATGAGCTCGAGGCCCTGTACGCGCTGACCGGCGACCATGGTGCAGACCATATCCTGGAGACTGTCGGCGGGGCCTATCTTGGCCAGTCGGTTCAGGCCGCGGCGGTCGGCGGCTGCATCTATCAAATCGGCGCGCTCGACGGGTTCGACATTTCCTCCCCAGCCATGCCACTGATGATGAAGGACGTGACAATCCAGGGCATCGGCACTGGTCATCGCCGCGCGCTCGAGGATATGGTGCGCGCAGTCACTCGGACGGGCATGACGCCGGTGATTGACAGCCGCTTTCCTCTTGCCGATCTGCCGGACGCTCTGGACCGGCTTAGCGCGGGCCCGTTTGGCAAAATCGTGATTGATATGGCCGACGAAGCGGTGGCAGGGCGATAATCGGCGACGCTGGCCGAGACACTCCATGGGGTAACGGGCGTGTGTGCATCAGACGAAGGAGCATTGCTTACCCAGGAGCTGTCGTTTTCGCGACGAGGTGCAGATTAGATCAGCCAGCGACGCTCAGCAACTCCGCTGCCCAGTGCAGGGTTTGATCTTGCCTGAAGCTAAATCGACTCCGACTGTCCAAGTAACACAGTCATTGGCCGCTTTAACGACCTTGTTCCCAAGTCAGCGGTCAAATTGCCGCCAAGAAAGCACATATTTTTCCAGCGGTCTCGAAACAGGTCGATCCAGCAGCGGACCGGCAGCTTCCGGGAAGCTTCACCTACCTCCTAACTTCGTCATTTGGCGCGAAGCAGGTCGACAGTTTGGAGTTAGGCGAGTGGCAGCTTTCACCAGGAGCGACCATCGCATGGCGACCGCCGAATGGCCTAAGTTGGTCGCGAACTGCCGGGAAAGCGGACCGACCGCAGCTGGGCAGCGGAATTTCTTGGCTAAACGGCAATATTGGGTCGACTGCGGCACCCAACGAAAGAGAACGTAGACGCAAACGATAGCGCAAGATCGGGTTGCATCAAACGAGCGCACAGCCAATGATCACGTGGTGCAAACGAACGATGGCCCAACAGACCCCGAGCTCATCCGCTTC
>DASVMZ010000025.1:0-2855 GCA_036384115.1 Sphingobium sp. | reverse complement strand
GGCGGAACTGTCATCCAAGCATGGCATCACCACACGATGATCGGGGCGTGGAAGCGGCAGGCGGTAGACGGGATGGCAGTGACCTTCTCAGGCGTTGGCGAAGCGGCCAAGGCGGTCACGGAAGCGGATCTGGACAAGCTGCATGAGAAGAACGGGCAACTGGTAGTGGAGCGGGATTTTTTAGCGAAAGCCTCCGGTCGATGAGCGTTGCACGGAGGCGATCAATGATCGATCCTGCTCACGCCCGCCTGTCGATTTCTGCCCAGTGCCGTATGCTGTCGATCAGCAGGTCGTCTTTCTATTATGCGCCTGTGCCCGAGACCGGGGAGACGCTGGCGCTGATGCACGTGATCGATGCCGCTTTCCTCGATATGCCCTGGTATGGCCGCCGCCAGATGGTTCGCCATCTGCGGCGCAATGGACATGATGTCGGGCGCCGGCGTGTGCGGCGCCTGATGAGGAAGATGGGGCTGTCGCCCATTTACCAGCGGCCCCGGACGAGTGATCCTCACCCGAAGCATCAGGTTTACCACTCATCGATGGACGCAGGCCATAGGTCTGCAGCTTCTTCTGAGGCGGCCAGCGCGGTCGCGGGCGAGAAGGGTTTCGATTACCAGTTCACGCTGGTGAAGCCTGCCATTCAGACGGCCGTCAATACAACCGGAGATCTCGGGCGACTGGCGCGCGGCGAGGATACCAAGCGCTTCACGCGCAACGCGCTCGAGACGGCAGGCTATTTTACGGGGTTTGTGCTGGGACAGATGGCCTCCACCACGCAGTTTCTTGTCGACGTCGGCCAGGGCGATGTCGATCCGCAGACTTTGGCTGAATGGTACGAAGGTTTGACGAAAGCAAGGTCAGCAAAGACTAGGGGATCATCTTACCGAGATAGCGCCCAATCGCCGCGAGTTCGCGGGCCCCCGGATGGTTTCTCATTGATGCGACACAATGCGATCGGCGCGATAAGCCTGTCGCACCAGCCCCCCCACATGATGGGCTGAAAGCTTTCGTTGGGGCGCAGTGTCCGCCCGGCCCAAGGTCATAGCTCAAATATCAACTTCACCCCCTGCCACCCGGTTGGCGCCTGCGTCGTGCTCTCCGCCATCTTCGACTGTCCGCGTCAATCACTATTGCTGTGCATTCTGCGATGTTTGCCAAAATGAGACGGCTAATTCAGCTCGGCACACATCGTTGGGAACCACCATGTCAGTAACGGTCACCACATCTATTTCCGGCCCGTTCCTCCATAACGGTGCCACAACAGCCTTCCCCTTCAATTTCAAGGCCGGATCGGCAAGCGAGGTAACAGTCTATCGCGCCAATGGTGCGGATTGGATGCCGGTTACGTCTGCCGATTTCACCGTCTCAGTCGATCCCGATGCTGAGAGTGGAACGGTCGAATTTTCAGTAGCCCCCGGGATGGGGAGCGGGTTTCTTTACATGGTGTCGGAACCGTCCTTCGCGCGCGAAGGGCAGTATACCGGTAAGGGTCCGTTCACGCCCAAAGGGCTGAACAACCAATTCGACCGCGCTGCGGTCCGTGACATTGCGCTCCGCCGTGACATTGATCGTTCGCTCAAGCTGCCCTTGGATGACAATGCTGCTGTTAACCTCCCTGCTGTTGCATCGCGCGCCGGAAGGTTTCTGTTTTTTCTGCCAGACGGCGGCGGCGGCGTATCGAGCGGAACCGGTAGCGACGCGGCGCTTCAAGCCGATCGCGCAAACCCTTTCCTGGGGTCTGCCCTCATTGCTGGCCTTCACTACAAGTTGAGCGGTGACTGTGTCTTCTATGTTCGCCCAGGCGGGACGGAACACGGGTCTCGTGAATAGCCCTGCCGGGGCTTTCCAGACGATCCAGAAGGCACTGAATACGATTTATTCTCAACGGATTTCGTGCTTGCAGCGGGCAGCTACACCGCGCTCGCGCGGTTATATGGGCGGTCAATAGGATTTGCGGGATCCGACGCGCAGCCTGTCAGAATGATCGGCGACGAGGCCACGTCCACAAACGTCGTTATCTCGACCACGTCGAATGACACGTTGGCCTGGCG
Organism: Sphingobium sp.; assembly: GCA_036384115.1. Classification (GTDB taxonomy): domain Bacteria; phylum Pseudomonadota; class Alphaproteobacteria; order Sphingomonadales; family Sphingomonadaceae; genus Sphingobium. The sequence continues at coordinate 804 of DASVMZ010000025.1, read as the reverse complement.
TCACGGTGCTTATCTGCTCCTCGCTGGTGTTCGTGTGCAAACAGCGGGAGGCGGCAACGGTTGGTTCATCGATAGCAAACATCGCAACTGCGAGTTCGGAAACGTCTCCGGCGACATGATTATCACATTGCATCACGCGTCCGCCAGGGCCTTGGGTCCGACCCGGGTAGCGGGAAATGCGGCTACCTTCGCCCATGCGACGAAAAAATCCATCATGGATTTCAGTGGGCAGGCGATCAACTTTATCTCGGTGCCCACTTTTTCGACCTATCTTTTCGGCATCAACGACGCGAGCGTGAACCTTGATAGCGCGAGGCTGACCGGCGCCCAGTCCCCGGTCACGTCCTCTCGCATGTCGGCGGGACTCTCAATGCATCCAGTCTTACGAGGTCCTATCTGTGCATTCTCGGATAGGTGCCCCCACCCATGCCCCCTGCTCCGTCACGTTTTGGCGACGTCTTGTGAGAAGACATGCAAAACGCGTTGGCCTGTCAGCAAGGAAAACCGGAGGCTTGTGATCCAGTATGGTAAATATGAGAGTGTGGAATGGTGGGCCCGGCACGTACCGAATAATCTACGTTAAACACTGGAAACCAAAGGATTTAGGTCCTAATTTCCTCTATACCCCCAGTTGCACCCTCAGTTCGGTAGCGAAATTGGCACCCTAGGCTCAGGACCCATTAATTGCTTGCGGTAATGATGACTGTTTGATTCAATGGCGGCGCGAGGAGGCGCGCCATGAGTGATCTGATCTGGCTTTCTGAGGCACATATGCGGCGGATCGAGCCGTATTTCCCATTGTCG
>DASVMZ010000024.1:0-50052 GCA_036384115.1 Sphingobium sp. | reverse complement strand
GGCGGAACTGTCATCCAAGCATGGCATCACCACACGATGATCGGGGCGTGGAAGCGGCAGGCGGTAGACGGGATGGCAGTGACCTTCTCAGGCGTTGGCGAAGCGGCCAAGGCGGTCACGGAAGCGGATCTGGACAAGCTGTATGAGAAGAACGGGCAACTGGTAGTGGAGCGGGATTTTTTAGCGAAAGCCTCCGGTCGATGAGCGTTGCACGGAGGCGATCAATGATCGATCCTGCTCACGCCCGCCTGTCGATTTCTGCCCAGTGCTGTCGCCCATTTACCAGCGGCCCCGGACGAGTGACCCTCACCCGAAGCATCAGGTTTATCCGTACCTGCTGCGCAAGCTGGTGATCGATCGGCCGAACCACGTCTGGTGCGCGGACATCACCTACATTCCGATGCGGCACGGTTTCCTCTATCTGGTAGCGATTATGGACTGGGCGACCCGCACGGTGCTGGCCTGGCGGTTGTCGAACACCATGGATGCAGGCTTTTGTGTTGCGGCACTGGAGGAGGCGCTGTCGCGCTTCGGCAAGCCCGAGATCTTCAACACGGATCAAGGCAGCCAGTTCACCGGCTTTGCCTTCACCAGCGTGTTGCGGGATGCCGAGGTGCGGATCAGCATGGACGGGCGCGGGCGGTGGATGGACAATGTCTTCATCGAGCGCCTGTGGCGCTCCCTGAAATATGAATGCGTCTATCTGTACGCCTTCGAGACCGGGTCGGAGCTGCGCGCTGGCCTTGGCAGATGGATTACCTATTACAACACGCAGCGACCGCACTCTGGGCTGGCAGGGCGAACCCCGGCAGAGGCCTATGGGCGGATCGACGCTTCAGATCATGGGGGGCATGTCCCCCATGATCTGGTGACAAAACTGGCGGCATAAGCACACTGTGGGATTAGCTTAACTTTGCCGCCAAACTGTCCAAGAAGGCGGCACCACCCCACCTCGCTATGGGCGGCTGCCGCTTTCCAAGGACTATATGATCAGAGAGAATGTGTTCGAGCGCATCCTGATCCGACCTCCAGCTTTCTGGTGCGAGGGCGAAGTGCTCAGTCGACGGGTCCAGCATATCGATCCGCAGGCGCATATTCGGGGCCGGAGCTTTTAGCCTTCTATAAATAGAACATCACACGGCTGGCGCAGACATCACCCGATCCAAAGCATATTTTTCAACCAATCCACTTGCACTCATGCCCCTGCTTGAGGTCACGCGCGAACTTGGGACGGATCAACCGACTGCCGATCTCATAAAGGATTTTGCACCCCGCATCGGCAAGGCCGTCATCTGATTTTATCGTCAATCCTATCCTTGTGCCGATGGCTGAATAAAGCCTGCTTCGTGCTGAGTGAGGGCATTGCAAATGTCATCGATATCGACACCAGCCTGAAACTGTACGAGCTGTCCAATGGGCGATGCTCGTAGATTTCCATTGATTTGGAGATTTGCAAGGTTATCGCGAGGCCACCAGCGATCCTAAATACTAGCTAGTACCGCTTCAGGTGAAGTATGTGGAAGCTGATTGATGTGGTCATAAAATAGGAAGGCTTTTATGATTGTTCAGAGTAGGAACCGAAGTATAAAATTCGAATATTTATAACATAAATTATATGAAATAATTTTCACATTATTACCGTTGGCTCTAACATTATCAATAAATATTGTCCGGTGGTCTGATAATAGCCGGTAAACTGTTATTCAGGGGAACACTGATCCCCGTTTTCCGATAAGGATAGCGGTCGTTAAAGGATAAGTTGGGGGAGGAGTGAGGGTTTTTGCTCCAGATACAACATCAGAATTTTGGCAAATCTTCTGCTACTGTCCCGGATGGGACCAATGCGATGAGCATGATATGCCCCCGCATTCATCGAAGCGGGGCGATGTAGCACCCATGCTTGGGATAGAAAAATCATCTCGCTCAGACAATTCGCAGTTTAATCAACGGTGTACCCGTCCAAGGAAAGCCAGTCCAATACGTAAAATGCATCAAGGGCAATGCAATATTAACCGCCATCGTTCAGAGGTTCAGCCACAAGATGATCAAGGGGGTTAATGGGGCCATGAAATTCCGTCACTTACTTCTCACCGCAGCGCCGCTTGCATTGGGCGCGCCAGCATGGGCAAATGATACAGTATCGGCACCAGACACTTTCCCGAAATCTGCTACGGTCAAGGACAGTGACATGGTGTCTACGGGCATGGCGCGTGGACGTGATCGCCTCGACAGCGCTACATCGACCAGCACGCTGAAAGAAAGCGAAATTCAGAAAATCGGTGCGCGCTCGCTTGGGGAACTGTTTCGCAATATTCCCGGTATTCGCAGTTCATATGGCAATGACGGCGACAATTCATCCAGCATCTCCGTCCGTGGATTGCCGCTCGCCAATGGCGGAGCCAAGTTTTTGCAGCTTCAGGAAGACGGACTGCCGGTTCTCGAATTTGGTGATATCGCTTTTGGAACCGCTGATGGGCTGATCCGGGCTGACCTTAATATTGCGCAGATCGAGGCGATACGCGGAGGCTCTGCTTCGACTTTTTCATCAAATTCGCCAGGCGGTATCGTCAACCTCATCTCCAAGACTGGTGATGTCGAAGGTGGTGCTATCCAGGCCACGACAGGTCTCGACTATGAAAGCTATCGTCTGGACTTTGATTATGGCGCGAAAATTAGTGATACGCTGCGCTTCCATTTTGGCGGATTCTACCGTCAAGGTGAAGGTCCGCGTGCCGCGGGCTATGACGCATTCAAGGGTGGACAATTCAAGTTCAACATTACCAAGCAGTTCGATGGTGGCCATGTCCGTATCTATGGCAAATATCTCGACGATAGCACGCCGAGCAATTTCCAGAATCCCGCATTGCTGTACGGCACCAACGCCAATCCGGTTTACGGAAATATTCAGAATTTTCAGTATAATGGCGACACGCTTCTCACCCGCTACACGCCCCAGAATCTGACGCTCGACGAAAATAACAATATTACCCGCAGCAATCGTCTGGAGGGTGCACGCGGGATAGTGAAGTCGATCGGCCTTGAGGCACAGTTTAGCATTGCCGACTGGTCGATCAGCGAACGCTTCCGCTTTTCCGATGTATCGGCGAGCGTGAATTCAAATCTTGTCGCGGCGGTCAGTCCTGCACAGGCGCTTGCCGATAGCCTCGCCGGACCTGGCGCGATCCTGTCCTACGCGACTGGCCCAAATGCGGGACGGACGATCACCAATCCTGCTTCGATCAATGGAAATGGTCTGATCGCGCTGCTGGTCCCGATCGACACCAGGCTCAAAAGTCTCGATAATATGACTAATGATCTGCGCGCGAGCCGGGTCTGGGATATTGGTAAGGGCAAACTGACCATGACGTTTGGCTTTTACAAATCCAGCCAGGATCTCAATTCTGTGTGGCAATGGACGTCTGTGCTGTCCGATATTGCTGGCAACGGCAACACCGGCCTTGTCAACGTCTCGACGAGTGGCGGTACGGCGATAACGCAAAATGGCTATCTCGCTTATGGCACGAGTGCCATCGGCGGTATTCGCCGTGATGTTTACGACATGCGTTACAATGTCAACGCGCCCTATGCGTCGGTGAATTATCACAGTGGGAAGATAGCGGTAGGTGGCTCACTCCGCTATGATTTCGGGGACGCTGGTGGCACTCAGGCGGGGTCGGAGACGGGCGGCTGTCCGATGGGCAATCCGACATGCATTACGACCCGCGACATAAACGGCGATGGCATCATCTCGATTCCGGAAAGGCAGGTTGCCTTCTTCCCGATCACGAACGCGGGGCCGGTCAATTATCAATGGCATTATCTGTCCTATTCGGTCGGCGTCAACTATCATGCGGTAGAGCCTTTCTCGCTGTTCGCCCGGTATAGCCGGGGTGGCCGCGCAGCCGCCGATCGCATCCTGTTTGGTAACATCGTCAATCCGGTGACTGGCAATCTATTCAAGCAAAGCTCGTCTTACGACCCGGTGAAACAGGCGGAAATGGGCCTGAAATTTCGCAAGGACGGCCTGACTCTGAACCTGACTGGTTTCTGGGCGAAGACCCACGAGACGAACATCGGTATCGAGCGCGACTATCGCGCTGTTGGAGCTGAGTTCGAGGGTGCTTATCGGCTGGAAAGATTCGCGATCAGTGCCGGTGCCACCTACACCGACGCCAAGATCATGGCCGATGCTCTCGATCCAACCTTGGTTAACAACAGGCCAAAGAACCAGCCCAAATTCATCTACCAGATAATGCCGGAGTTCGACATTGGCAACGTCGCGTTGGGCGCCAATATCATTGGTCAGTCCAGCAGCTATGCCGCAGATACGAACCAGCTTCAAATCCCAGGCTATACGATCGTCGGCGCTTTTGCACAATATCGTCCTTCCGATCGAGTCACCTTGTCACTCAATGTGAACAATCTATTCGATAAGGCGGCAGTTATAAGCACTGGTAGCGATGCGACAATTCCTGCTAGCGGCATTGTCCAGGTCAACGCTGTCAACGGTCGTACCATATCGACTTCCCTGCGATTCGATTTTTAAACTAAAAAATATTGAGCGACCTTTGGGTGCAAGGATATCTTCCTCTGCCCTTGGGTGGCTCAATATGGCATGGCGATGAACATCCACATCGTTTTGGTGATTTGCAAATTGATTGCGTCGATTGTTCTGGTGCCACCCCTGTTTTTCACTACCGAAGGTGATCTTGAGATTTTTGGGAAAGCCTCAACTATATCATATTACCGGGGATAAAAGACGCGGTAATTCTTTGGTTTTGCTTCCCAGCTATGTTGCGCAGTCGCACGTGAAAATCCGCAAACGACCGCTTGACCATATCAGATATTCATAATCTCGGGCCGCGAAAGAGCGTTCACACATGTCGTAATGCCTAAGATTCAGTCAGATCAGATTTTACTCAAGTTGCCCAGAACGGTCCGAATGAAGCGGCGGATTTCACTGTCAATCTCTTCGTTTTCCTGGCTGCCGGGGAAGCTGGTGTGAGGCCCTGCTTCCAGCACATGCAGTTCCGCGTTCACATTGGCCGCGCGCAGTTTCCGATGCATGCGAACGGTATTCGACAGATAGAGATCGCGCGTCCCGGTCGTCAGGAGCGTCGGAGGGAAACCTGCCACATCGCCGAACAAGGGTGAAAGATAGGGATGGGCGAGATCCTGCCCATCGGCATAGAGCAGGTTGACCGGTGTCAGACTCCGCAGCCCTGGGTCCACCCCATCATTGGTGTAAAAACTGTCCCCCGATTCAGTAAGGTCGATTTCCGGCGTGGCCAGGATCAGTCCGGCTGGCAACGGCAATCCTTCGTCACGCGCTCGCAATATGAGCGCCGCCGCGAGATTGCCACCTGCCGAGCCCCCGCTCACCACAATTTCAGCAGGCGACCGTTCGCGCAGCAGCGCTCGGTAGGCAGTGATGCAATCGTCCAGTCCCGCAGGATAAGGATGTTCGGGCGGCATGCGATAATCGATCGACCAAACGCGCTGCTGCACCCGTGCCGCGGTGCTCATCCCCATGATGCGGCACAGATCGCCTCCACATAGAATGAGGCCGCCGCCATGGATATCCAGAACGATGCCCCGACTTTTCGGATCGACGCTTTCCGGCAGAATTTCGAATATGTGGGCGCCATCGCCCTCACGCTCTTCGATCTGCGCCGCAATCTGTGTGCTGATCATGCTCAGCATTGGAGCGATCGCTTCATCGACCGCTGACACATAATCTTTCCAGCCAGCTTTGTCTCCCAGTGCTGGGTAGGGCAAAGGTCCAGGCTGCGGGGCGAGGTAGCCGCGTGCGATATCGCTGAGATAGGCAGGAACCGGGATATTGCGCGCAGGGACGTGCATCATGCCATCGTTTTCGGCGTCGTTCATCACATCTGCTGTCTCGCTCATTCTTGTCATATTTGGCAGGAACCCGGATTACGCGGTGACGGGCCAAACATGAATGTTCCCAGCGGGCCACGGGCCTCGACGATAGACTTTCCCCATGATGTGTTATTGACGGGGAAGGTTTGTGACGCGGATATCAGGGCACAATATCTTGTGGCTGCGACGAATGATCGGTACGCTTCTGGGCATTTCTGCCATTGCTTCACCCCTCCGCCAATCACACTTCTGAAACACCGGCAGCATGTTTCGCCGCGACATAGCCCCAGACGAAAGAGGGGCCGACACTGGACCCTGCGCCCGGATAGGACCGTCCCATCACCGAGGCTGTGGAAATGCCCGTGGCGTACAAACCCTCTATAGGCGATCCATCCTCGCGCAGCACGCGCGCATCGCTGTCGGTTACGACACCGCCATAAGTGCCGACATCGCCGGGCAACACCTCCATCGCATAGAAGGGGCCTTCGTTGATGGCGCCGAGGGATGCATTCTTTGCGTGAAAATTATCGCCTAGCCACCGGTCATAGGCCCGATTGCCGCGTTGGAAATCGTCATCATGGTTCTTGTCGACAAAGCCGTTGAACCGTTTGACCGTAGCGGTCAGCATCGCCGGATCGACGCCGATCATGCCAGCCAGTTCGCCGACGCTCGCAGCTTTCTTGAGAAACCCCTGCTCGAACCAACTGGCCGGCTTTTTTGTCCCGGGCATCGTGTTGATGAGCATGTAATTGCGCATGAACTGCTCGTCCATGATCGCCCAACTCGGGATAGCAGGCACGGTCCGGTGCCGCTCCAGCATCCCTTGGCAATAGGCCATGTAGGAACCGGATTCGTTCATATATCGGACGCCGGACTGATCTACGAGGATGGCATGGGGTGCAGCAGTCACACCCTGCACGACGGGCTTGATCGCTTCATTTTCCATGCCCGGCGGGATGGAGATCTGGTTGCCTACCATCTCCTCCATCTGGCCGATGGCGGCGCCCTGCCGCATCATTTCCTGGATCATCTCCCCGGTGTCGCCTTCGGCCGTCAGGCTCCAGTTGCTCTGGGTTCCTGGCTGATATTGGTCCCTCATCGCCTGATTATGGGAGAAGCCTCCGGCGTTGACCAGCACGCCCAGCCGCGCACCCACCCGATGCGGCTTGCCATCCTTCAATGTCACCACGCCCTTGACGGCGCCATCTTCGATGATGAGTTCGCTGATCGGTGCCTCGGTGCGAAATTCGACCCCGGCCCGCAATGTCGCCTGGAACATGCGCCCCTGCAACGCACCGCCTGCGGTGATATAGTGCTTGCCGGTAAGCTTCGCGCCAATCGTTCGGAAAACCATCCTTGCGGCGATTTTTTTGGACTCCCAAGACTGCTTGATAAAACGCATCTTGAGCATTTCATCAAGCGTGCTCATCATCGACAGGAAATTAGGTCGCAGCTTTGCCTTCCACTCACCCAGTTCGTTGACGTTGAACAGGTCTGCGACGACGGTGCGCCCCTGCTCGGAGCCGCCCGGTCGATCATCATAATAGTCGGGCCAATAGGAGACCCGGTTCAGCTTGATCCCCTGATCTACCAAGAAATCGACCATCCTAGGGCCTTCGACGAGATAGGTCCGACGACGGGCGGGCGTGGTGCCCGGCGCATCATTATGATTGCCGACCACGGCGTCGAGATAGGTGGTTGCCTGTTCCAGGCTGTCCGGCACGCCGTCGCGCTTCATGAAGCGGTTGTTCGGAATCCACATCACACCGCCCGAACGCGCGGTAGTGCCCCCGATCAGCGGTGTCTTCTCAAAGACAGCGACGGATTTTCCGGCCTTGCGCATGACCAGTGCCGCGCACATCGACCCGCCGCCGCTGCCGACGACGACAAAATCAAACGTCTCGTCAAATTCCGACATGTTTAATCCGCCTCGACGACTGACCGGGGCGCTTCCGGCGATACGCGCACATGATTGCGCTTGAGCTGGCGGCTGGTGAACAGCCATGTGCCGTCCCGCTTCTCATAGGTTTCATGGTAGAAGCCAAAGCCGTGGATTTCCAGTTCTTGGGTCGCACCATCGAAGATCAGATCCTCCATCCCCCATATGCCCCTGGCCTTGGTCGCGGATTCAAAGGTGATGTCGGGGGTGTGCGAGTGATGGACGGTGATCCGGGTCTCCAGCAGCCGCTTCACATTGTCGATCATTTCCTGCGCACTGCTCCAGCGATCGAAGCCGTCATTGTGCGAAACATGGTCGGCCGCGTGGAGGGACAGGTAGAGATCCCAATCCTTGGTGTCGCAGGCCCGGTCCCGACGCGATTTCAGCTTCTTGATTTCTTCCAGGGCGAGAAGCTGTTCGATATCGCTCATGCCGGTCATGTATCCGCTCCTTCATTTTGGGATGGTTGATCGATAGGGGGCGGGAAGATCGCGCCTGGCGACCGCATGGTGTGATAATATTTTAGCGCACGGCTGGTAAAAAGCCAATGCCCGTCGCGCTTTTCATATGTTTCAAAATAATGGCCAAAGGCGCGGAACCAGTGATCAGCGCCATCCTGTTTCCATAGCGACAATCCAGTCATCGCCCAGATGCCGCGCGCCTTTGTCGCAGAATCGAAGTCAATCTCCGGGGTATGCGAATGGTGCAGGGTGGTGAGCGATTCCATGCTCTTGGCCACATTCACGATCATCTCGGCCGCGGTAGTCCAACGGCCATAGTCGCCATTCTCCGAAACATGGTCCGGGGCGTGCAACGACAGGTAGAGATCCCAGTCCTTGGTATCGCAGGCCCGGTCCCGGCGTGCCTTGAGCAGGCAGATCTCCTCGATCGCCATGAGCATGGCAACGCCGGACAGGGTGTCCATATCAGCCCCGCAGCCTGGCGATGACCTGCTCGCCGAACCATTGGACATTGTCGAGATATTCCTGGCGACTGCCATGGCGCGGTTCGACCATGGTCCAGGTGACGCCCACCTGCTTCATCTCGCCAATGGCATCGACATAGGCCGCGGCGCTGTCCCCGTCACCGAACTTCAGCCGCTTGCGTGCACCGATGCAGATGTCGAAGGGACCGGACCTGCCTGCCGCTGCGCGCATGTCGTGCAATTGCGCGATATTTTCGCCCAGTTGCTCGACCGAATGGATGCCCGATTCCTGGTTCGCCGCCGTCATGGTGGGGGCAGCGAAGAAGGGGCACCAGCCATCGCCTGCGCGTGCGGCGCGCTCGACCGCCTTGCCACTGCCGCCACCGATCCAGATGGGCGGCGGGCTGGATAGCGCAGGGCGCGGTTCATTGCCCGTCGCGTTGAAGTTCCTGCCCTGATGGACGACACTGCCGCCTGCCCAGGCCAGACGAACAACGTCCAGTGCTTCGTCGAACAGGGCGCCGCGCTTGTGGAAATCGACGCCCAGCGCCTCAAACTCCACCTTTTGATAGCCCGCACCCAGGCCCAGGATCAGGCGGCCGCCCGAGAGCAGGTGGAGGCTGGCCGCGGCCTTGGCGGTCAGGAACGGATTGCGATAGGCCATGACGAGGATGTTAGTGTGCAGCCGCAACGTGGTCGACGCTGCCGCCACGAAGGCGAGGGCAGTGAACGGGTCGAGTGTATCATGCCCGTTGGCATGCAGCCATTCGGCCGATGGCGCCGGATGATCGGTGACATAACAGGCGTCGACGCCCGCTTTTTCAAGCGCGCCTGCCATCGCGCGAATGGCCTCGAAACTCTGGAATTCGCCGGGCGTGATGACGCCGATCGGGATATCGAGGGTGAATTTCATGATGCATCCCGTCCTTCGTTGACCTGTGGTCCTTCGTTTAGCCTTGCCAGCAGGGCGGGGCCTTCCGGCTTGCCGTCCAGCATGTAATTCTGTCGGTGGACGATCTTCCAGCTGCCGTCCGGCTGGCGGGCGACTTCGATCCGCGATGCGCTGAGGCGACCGATGAAGAAGCCCTTCTCCCCATGCATGGGCACCATCGTGTGGCAGGTGGCGACGGCTCGGTCGCCCTCGATCACCACGAAGGGCAGGCTCGACAGATGCGCGCAACCGGCGGCGACGAGTCCCAGATGGCCGGGGTCGCGCGTGATCGCCTCGATCGCCTCGCGCCCTACGAAGCTGGGCAGGTCGCCCACCGCATAGACGCCGTCATCGACATAGCAATTGCCGACCGACGCAGTGTTGCAGCCGTCGACGGAATAGCCATAGCCACAGATCAACTGGTAGATCGCCTGACGATCCTCCAGCGCGAGAAGGCGGGCTTCGACAGATTGGTTCGCAGTCATGATGTTTCCTTCAGCCTACCATATATCCGCCGGCGTCGCAGTTGATCGACTGGCCCGTAATCATGCGGGCTTCGTCACTGGCGAGGAACAGCGCGAGATTAGCGATGTCGATGGGTTGCGCTATCGCGCGCAGTGGTGAATTCTGTAATATGCTAGTCTTCCAGGTCTCGTAATCAAGGCCCTTCTCGGCGGCCATGCGCTTGCCCCAGTTGATGAACAGGTCGGTCTCGATGCCGCCTGGGACGAGGCAGTTGCAACGAATGCCATGCTCGCCCACTTCCAGTGCGATCGTTTTGGTCAGCGCCCGGAGCGCGGCCTTGGCAGAGGTGTAATGCGTCTTGCGCACCATGCCCGTCCAGCCTGCGGTCGAGGAGAAATTGATGATGACACCGCTCTTGCGCTCAAGCATCGAGCGGTTGAGCACTTCGCGGGCGCACAGCATCGCAGCGGTCAGGTCAATCGCGATCGTCGCGTTGAAATTCTCGACCGTCTGTTCCCAGACCCATTTGTCCTCGCCGGGTGCGGCGGCATTGTTGAGCATGATATCGACCTGACCGAACTCGGTCATCGCACGGTCGACCATGGCGCGGATATCATCCTCGTTGGTCACGTCGGCCCGGATGCCGATGGCGCCTTCGCCAGCCGCTTTCGCCGCTTCCAGCACCAAATCTTCGCGGCGTGCGGCCAACAGGACGCGTGCGCCCTGCTCGACGAACAGTTTCGCCATAACTGGCCCGCAACCGGTGCTCGCCCCGGTGATGATCGCGACCTTGCCGGCCAGGCGGCCTGTGTCCGTGCCCATAGAGTACCTCTCCAACTGTTGTTTTTCAGGAAGATTGCGCCACGCGCATCCAATCAGGAAAAGAGAGCTAACAACTGTTAGCTTATAGCGCAAGGGGCAGTTTTTATCAGTCATCGATCACGGGTCGTGATGAATTTACGAGGTCGCCATCCCTGCGTCGACGCCTAGCCGAAACAGCTGGTCCAGCGTATCGAATACGAAACGCTCGACACTGGCAGCGCAATTGCCCTCACGCTGGGGGGAGAGAAGAGCGAGCGCGATTCGCCCATGGGTGACGGAAAGGATGAGGAGCGCCGTATCAAAGTCATTCGCCGCGGGCGGCGTGCTTCCATCCACCATCATTTTGCCAAGGGTGGCGCGGACACTGCGAAAGGCAGGCTGCAACAGGCCCGGCAACTCATTCTCCTCGGGGTCGCTTGGCGGCGACACGAACAACAGCTTGTAGCGCGAGGGCCGGCCCATGGCATAATGGACATAGCCGCTCATTTTGGCCTTCAGTTCGGCAAATGGCGTAGCGGGATTGGCCTCGCGCGCAGCCTTTGCCATTTCCTCGCCCATGACGGACCAGCAAGCATGGATGATTTCCATCGTCAGCGCCTGCGCGTCGGCAAACTGGCGGTAAACGGAAGGTGCCGCGATTCGCGCTTCCTTTGCCACCATTCGCAGGCTCAGCTGCACGTTGGGCTGCGCGTCGAGAATGCGCATGGCCGCTTCGATCAGTTCTTCCTTGAGTCGTCCCCCTTCGCCTCGCAAATTGCGTTGCCTTTGATCCAGATCTGCCAACTGTTTCCCTTACATATGCCCCTTGCATCGCTACCCGAAGGCATTAAGCTAACATCTGTTAGCGGTAGTGCATTCCCACATATTTTCGCACGCGCCAACCATATAACTTCTGGGCAGGATGCGATGACCGATATCAATGCAAGCAAGCTTGAAGCCGTGCCGTACCGTGTAACGGAGCCGGAGAAAATCCCCGCCGAACGCTATTATGATAGTGCGTTCTTTGAGCTGGAGAGAGAGAAGCTCTGGCCCCACGTATGGCAAATGGCCTGCCGGTTGGAGGAGATCCCCAACGTCGGCGACTATACCGTATACACCCTCCTCGACTGGTCGGTTATCCTCATCCACACCAAGACCGCGGGTGTGAAGGCATTCCACAATTCCTGCCGCCATCGCGGCGTGCGTCTCGCGACCGAGCCGGGCAACTGTGCCAAGCAGGGCTTTGTTTGTCCCTTCCATGGTTGGCGCTGGAATGCTGACGGTGAAAACACCTTCGTTTTCGGCAAGCAGGTTTTTTCCGAAGAACTGCTCGACCGGGCGGAGATTGACCTGAAGCCATGCCGCATCGAGTTTTGGGGCGGGTCCGCCTTCATCAACTTCGACGATGAGGCTCCCTCGCTTTTGGAATCGCTTGGCCCGGTGGCCAACCGTCTCGATGCGCGCAATGCCGACAAGCTCAAGATGGACTGGTGGTATGGCACCGTGCTGCCGACCAACTGGAAGCTCGCCATGGAGGCCTTTCAGGAGGGCTATCACACCATGAAGACCCATCCGCAGCTTCACAGGCTGTCTGCGCTGGGCAATAGCTATGGCATAGACTCCGACGGTCTTGTCCTGAACCGCAACCTGACGGGCAGGCAGACCGTGGAGATGCACGTCGATTTCCTCGCCCGGCTGGGGTCGGGTATGGGCGGCATGGTCCATGACTCCGAAGTGGCGGTGATCGAGAAGCTGCGGGACATGGACGTTCCCAATGATCCGATGGAGGCGACCATGGCCTTCTATTCGCGCGCACACGAAGAGCTGACCCGCGATGGTCTGGAACGCGGCGCCCCGATGTTCAATGTCGCGCAGGTGTCGCAGCAGGTGGAATTCCATGCGGTGGAATATCTGTTTCCGCATTATTTCCTGTTGCCGATGTTCAGCGCCATGTCCTCCTATCGTATTCGGCCGCTGACGCCGGAGACATGCTTGTTTGAGATATGGTCACTGGTCCTGCGGCCCGAGGGCGAGGCGTTCGACACGCCGAAGCAGCCCATCATGCTGCCGCACGACTCGCCCGATTTCCCCGAAATCCCCCGGCAGGACTATGACAACCTGCCGCTCCAGCAGCTTGGTCTGCACGCCAGGGAATTTGAGTATATGCGCCTGTCCAAGTCGCATGAGGGCATGATCAGTAATTACCAGCGCCTGATCGATGGCTATATCGCGGGCCTCGACCCAACCCTCCTCGCCAAGGGCGCGCAGATCGTCAACGCGGGATTTGAAGGGCCGATCGCGGACATTGGTTTCTGATATGCGAGACAGCGGCCCTGTTGATTAGGGCCGCTGTCCGCTCCTGCTGTGGATATCCCGACGCTCAACAAAAGGCCGATCCGCATGAAGGCGATCAAGGACTATGCCGGTAAACTGCTGAACCATGTCGAGACCCTGCATCGGCCGGGTGATCGGGATATCGCCATCGAACTGGCGGAGGTGCTGGGCTGCGCGATCACGGATACGGGTTTCGCCAGTGAAACGGGCACGACCTTTCTCGCGGCTCATCCCAATCCCGATGACCGCAATGTCCAGAACAATGTCTTTTACATGTCGGAAATGACAGCCGCACATCTGGCGCTGGAAACCCGGCTTGAACAGCTTTCCCAAGTGGACCCTGATCTGAAAACCACTCTGGATGGCTATCGCCAGATGGCGCGGTCCCGTCCTTTTGGTGTTCCCCATTTCGCCATACGCTATACCAGTGCCGCTTCGGTCGAAGAAGTCGCGGCCCGGCTGGATGCAGCCTCGGCCAAACTTCGGGAACGGGTGAACCTGCGTATCTTCCGCCCGGGCGATGCCGATGGTGCGGTCGATACCCTGATCCAGGGCTTCCTGTATCAGGATGTGATCGTGTCCGGCTCTTTCCTGATGGGCCAGTTGATCGAGCTTCAGACGCAAGCTTGAAGACTAAAAGCCTCTGAAAGCCAAAAATCGGGATCGCTATGCGGCCAACCGGCAGCTCGCTTGAGAACTGCCGGTTGGTCATAGGCGACTGCGCGCCTCAGCGTTCCCGCATCACCTCGCGGACGCGCGCGACGATCGTAGTCTTGTTCGGCATCTGTTGCGCCTCCAGTTCCTTGGAGAAGCTGATCGGTGTGTATACCGCACCAAAGCGCGATGCAGGCGCCTTGAGGATCGGGAACAATTCCTCGTTGATGGTCGAGGCGATCTCCGAACCCAGTCCACAAAACTCGGTCGCTGCGTGGACGACCAGGGCACGGCGGGTCTTCTTCACCGAGTCCAGTACCCGATGATAGTCGAGCGGCATGAGCGAGCGCAGGTCGATCACCTCGGCGCTGATGCCGTCCTTGGCCAGCTCCTCGGCGGCGGCAAGGCACTGATGCACCTGCCAGCCGAAGGTAATGAGCGTGATGTCCGTACCTTCGCGCCGCACCTTGGCGACGCCGAGCGGAATACGATACTCGCCCAGCGGCACTTCCTGTTTGGCGCCGAACATCAGGGCCATCGGTTCCAGATGGACGCAGGGGTCTTCGTCAAAAACGCAGGTGGTCAGCAGGCCGAGAGCATCGAGCGGCGTGGACGGATAGGCGATCTTCAGACCGGGAACATGCAGCAGCCATGCTTCCAGCGACTGGCTGTGCTGCGCACCAAACCCGCCGATGCCGCCTGAGGTCATGATACGCATCGTCATCGGCACATGGGTTGCGCCGCCCGACATATAGCGTTGCTTGGCGGCATGGTTGGTGATCTGGTCCATCGTCACGCCGACGAAGTCAGCGAACATCAGTTCCGCGATAGGACGCATGCCGACCAGTGCCGCGCCGGTCGCCGCGCCGATGATCGCCTGCTCGGCAATGGGGGTCGGGCGCACGCGGTCCGCTCCCCATTTTGTCTGGAGACCGGCGGTGGTGCGGAATACCCCGCCCGGCGGGTCGCCAATATCCTCGCCCAGCAGGAAGACGCCCGGATCGGCGCCCAGCGCATAATCCTGCGCGGCGATGATCGCCTCGTACATCGCCAGCTTCCTGGTCTCGCCAGTGACAGGCGCTTCCTCGGTGCGCACGGGAAAGACCCCGCGGTGAGGCACGTCGGCGGCGTCGGCATAGACGTCATTGAACATGTCGTCCTCGCCGATCGGCTCGCTGGCCGTGGCGAAGGCGACCGCTTCGGCGACCTCTTCCACCGCCGCCGCGTCGATGGCGGCCAGTTCCTCTTCGGTGCTGATGCCCGCTTCCAGCAGGAAGGCGCGCGTCTTGGGCACCGGCCAGTTGGCCTGGCCCGCCTCCAGCTCTTCCTTCGTCAGTAGCTCATTGGGCGTGAAGCCCGCATGGGTGCCGAGGCGGAGCGTCACGGCCTCAACGAACACGGGGCCTTTGCCCGCGCGGACGTCCTCGACCACTTCCTTCATCAGGGTGTGGAAGGCGATGGGGTCGTTCGCATCGACCTTGACGCCGCGAAAGCCCAGCGCGGTGGCGCGGCCCGCGAAGTCGGCACCGGCGGTATAGTCGGGGATTTTGGTATATTCGCCGATCTGGTTGTTTTGGCACATAAAGATGATAGGCAGCTTCCATGCGCCCGCCAGGTTCATCGCCTCATGCACCGCGCCGATGCTCGTCGCGCCATCGCCGAAATTGACGACAGTCACCCGGCCCTCGCCACGCATCTTGGCAGCCAGCGCGAGACCGTTGGCGATGGGCGCACCCGCGCCGACGATCGCGGTGGTCAGCATCGACCCGCTGTCCGGATCGGAGATATGCGGCGATCCGCCCTTGCCCTTGTTCACCCCGCCCTTGCGCGACATGGCTTCGGCGAACAGGCCCTTGAGCGGCACGCCCTTGGCGACCTGGTCGTGGATGCCACGATAGATGGTGACCATATAGTCATTGCTGTCGGTCAGCGCGGCGAGCGTGGCGGGAATGGCTTCCTGCCCGGTCATCGGCCAGTAGGTGAACTGGAACCGACCGGCGGAACTGCCCGACCGGATAGCCTTGTCGACCTCGTGAATCCGCGACATCTGGCGATAGATCTCGACGAGCACCGCAGGTTCGATCCCCAGGTTCGTCCGTTCTGTTTCCTGTAGCATTCGGCTCTCCCTATCCTCTGTCCATCTGCGTGCCATGGCACCATGCCGGACCCCGGGGGAATCCGGGCGGGACGTTTAAAAGGTTGATTACGAGCCGCTGAGCTAACACAGCTTCCCTCATATTGAAATGGACCAGAAGCATTCCAGATCGGTAAAAATTGCCGTATTTTGCCGTGCCTTGTGCCAGGCATGGCGGTTGGCGCTGACGATCTGCATTGCGGCCGCCAGCGTTGCTGTCGTTTCCTTCAACGAGCCTCGTCAGGCTTCGGCAGTCTCGATACTGGCTGCCGTCGCCCGCCCGTGAGTGCTGATTGCGCGTCCTTCTTCGCCTTGCCCAGTCACTTCCAGTGCCATAGGTGCCGAATAGCCAGTCGTAGAACAATGTGATCGTTGCCCATCACCATCCAATATGCCGATGCTCCCAAGATGCAGGCCTGTCCCGATGCTGGTTTCCGGGGGATCGAGATAGGTTGAACATGGGGCTACAGCCAGTTCGCGCTTTCACCGGGTGGCCGACTCTTAAAAGATTCCCCGCCATTGCCCCGCAGAACGGCCGGAGCCCTGGCAGGGCATTTCAGATTATCAAGGCAGATATCGGTTCCATTCATAGGGTATGACGGCAAAGAAAGGAGCGGCAAACAGTGGTTTGATCGCACCGGATTGCCATCTTTCCTCCAGAACCGGGCGGAGCCGATCCGCTGTCAGGACAGGATCGGCATCCAGATAAACATAGGTCATCTGCCGACCCTTATGGTTGCCCTCAAAGGGGGAAGGGGCGAGGCCGCCGTGATACCACCATGCGCCTGCCACACCCTCGACCTCGACCAGGGGATCGGCCGCCAGATGGCCTTCCTCGATCAGCAGATATACGCCCATCGCAGGGCGCCACGGTATGACATCGGCTCCGGCAACCGCGCCGGGCGCGGCGACCTTGCCCGCCAGCGTGCCGGTTAGATAGCCGATGCTGGGCAGCCGCAGCGGCATGCGGCCGCCTTCGCCCAGTGCATGTCCCAGCTTGTAGAATCCCGGGATGCCGACGGGATCGGTGAAAAGATAGGTCATCACATGGTCGACGGCCTCGAAACCGCTCTCGCACACCAGCCGCTTGGCCCTGCATTCGGGCGTTGAGACTAGTCGCAGCGAGTTGCGGACTTCTGACAGGCGATATTGCTCGGGCCGGTGATCGAGGGAATGCCACTCGATATATTCCGCGTCGCGTCCGTCAGTTTCCCGACCGGACAGGGAGATGAAGGCGAATCCCACGTCCGAGGCGCCAGTTGCCAACACATCCGGCAACTGTTTCGACGGCGTACCTTCAAGCTTCATGCAGACCTCCTGAAATATGAATATCGCTAAAACGGCCAGTGTCCGGCGCTATATTTTTGGCAGTTTTGCATAATGATCGGGCATAGTCGGCAAAAGACCGGCCCGATCATGTCTTAAAATTTTTCGGATCAGAATTTAAATTCCGCCCTGACGCCATAGGTGCGCGGGTCGGCATAGCTGCCGCCGTCCGCAAATCCGCCCGCCACGAGTGCGCTCGCCAGATAGGCTTTGTTGGTCAGGTTCTTGCCCCACAGGACGAACCGCATGCCATCGAACGCGGCCGGGGCCAGCGAGATTTCGGCATCGGCAGTCGTATAGGCATTCTGGCGCAGCCGTCCTGTCGGCTCCATGCCATAACTGCTGGTATGGAACACCGATCCAAAGGCGGCAAAGCGCCCGAACGATGTTTCGATCTCATAATTGGCCGAGATGTTGCCGCTGAACTGCGGCGAACGCAGCATGCGATGGCCGCTCAGGTCGATGGTCGACGGGATATGGCCCGTGCCGGTCGGGATGTAATTGGCCGCTCCAGGGAAGTTAAGATATTTTCCGTCCAGGAAGGAAGCACTTCCTGCCAGGGTCAGGCTGGGCGTGACCGACCAGCTCAGGTCGAAATCGACGCCCTTGATCCGAGCCGTGGCGGCGTTCTGCGTGATATAGGCATTGCCTGGCACGAAGACGACTGATTGCAGATTTTTATAGTCATACAGGAAGGCGGCGATGTTGAACCGGACACCGGGGACTGGCGTCCCCTTATAGCCGATTTCATAGGCGTCGATCGTCTCCGGCTTGACCGGGTCGAGGGTGTAGTCCGTCGTGTTCACGATGCCGCTTTTGAAGCCGCGGCCCCAGCTTGCATAGACGTTGGAACGGGACGTAATCTCGTAACGTGCGGTGATCCGCGGCGTGAATTTGGAGAAGGTGACGGCACCGCCGGGATATTCGACCAGGCTGGGCACTTTGGTCGCGGCGCCGCCCGGCGTGAAGATGGCACGGTCGGAGAAGGCGCGTTGCTTTTCGCGGGTGTAGCGGCCACCGGCGGTCAGGAAGAGCTGGTCAGTGGCCTGAAGCGTGATTTCCCCGTAACCTGCGAGGATTTCCTTGTCGACGCGCGCATTCTGGCTGGAGGCCTTGAAGAGTACGGTCGTCGGTGCAGGCGGAACGGACGGAAGGAGCAGGTCGAAATCATTGTTGGTGAAGGCTTCGCTGCCGCTCAGATAGAAGCCGCCGACCAGGAAGCTGACCGACCCGAATTTTTTGGATATGAAGTTCAGATCCTGGATGAAATAGTTGGATGTCAGGAAATTGGCGGTGGAGGCCCCGACATTGACGGCGGAATAATCCGCGTCGTTCCGATAGTTGGTCTTGTTCTCGCTGTACGATGTCACCGTGTTGACGGTGCCCGCGCCGACATCGAACTCGCCACGCACATTGCCGCCATAGGAGCGGATGTGCGTGAACACGTTCGGATCGGTTGCGAACTGGCTGGCGTCCTTGATCTGGGGCGATGCGGGCACCGGGATGCCGGGCAGGCCCAATGCGGCCAGATTGGCGGCATAGCCGATCGAGTTGCCGCCGATCGCGAAACCCGCATAGCTCGCACTGTCCCGGCGGTCGGAATAATAGCCGGTCAGGGTAATCTTGGCATCCGTCGACGGCTGGAACAGCAGCTTGCCGCGAATGACCGTCGAATCGAGACCCAGATCACGCTGGTTGGTGATGACATGCCGACGGAAGCCGTCGCGGTTCTGGTAGCCACCCGATATGCTTGCCGCGATCGTGTTCGACAGCGGGCCGGTGACATAGCCGCGCAGCGAAACATCGTTGTACGCGCCATAGCTTGCGCTGACCGTGCCGCGCGTCGTGAAGCTGGGCGCCATGCTGGTCACGAGGATCGCGCCGCCCGTCGCATTCTGGCCATAGAGCGCGCCCTGCGGTCCTTTCAGCACTTCGACCTGCTGAATGTCGGGCAGGTCGATCAGTGTCGCGATCTGCTGTGGCTGGTAAACGCCATCCACATACATGGCGACATTGCTGTTTTCGCCCAGATTGGCGCCGGTGGATGTGATGCCGCGCACGGCCGGTTGCAGGAAGCCACCCCCCTAACGCTCTCACATTTGTGTAATGCATATGCATCTATGCAATTCGATAATCCAGATGGCTTATGCTTACAACTGTTTATGAGAGGAAGGTGATCATGACAGGCGCGGGGTGAGCAGCCGCGCCCGTCCGATTTCCCGACCCACCCGCCGTTCCGATGGGGTGCACCTCGCCACTACACCGTGGCGACAGCCCCGGGTCACCGGAGGGCCTGCCACCGTCGAGTGGCGATCGTCGCGATATGGCTAGTGTAACGACCGGATCGTCCGCCGCACGGTTGGTTCAGCTATCGAGCTTCGCCAGCACCCGCTCGCCGATCTCGGCGGCCAGATCGCACCATTGGTTGCGGCTTTCCGCGATGATATTAACTGCGCAGCCACTCAATCCGAGTGCTCGCAACTCCCCGATACGGTCGAGCACTGGCTGCGATTCCCAGCCGGTGCTGATATGGCTGATCCCGGAACAGATGATGTCGGGCGGAGTCTCCCTGCCGATGGTCTCGCAATGCGCCCTCAGATAGGCGATGCCTGCCGCCATATCCTCGTCTCCCGCCATTGCCGCCGTGCGCGACGTCTGGGTCACGATGGGGTCCATGAAAACGGGATGCCAGGCGTCGCCCAGTTCCACCGCGCGCCGGATTGCGCGCTTGCTGTTGCCGCCGACCAGCAATTGGGGATGGGGGGTCTGCACCGGTGCTGGGCGCATGCGGTTACCCACCGCGCTATAGCCGGTGCCCTCGAAGGTGAAATCCTCGCCGGTCCAGGCCGCCTTCATTGCGCGCAGATATTCGTCGGTCAGGTCGTTGCGCGTGTCGAAATCGACGCCCAGCGCCTTATACTCCGCTTTCATATAGCCTGCCCCGACCCCCAGCATGACGCGTCCGCCCGAAAACACGTCGAGCGTAGCGACCGAGCGGGCCGTGATGAAAGGGTTGCGATAGGGCAGGACCAATATGCCGGTCAGCAGCCGCAGCCGCGTCGTCACGGCGGCGATCAGCGACAGCATCACGAACGGATCCTGTGCATAATGGCCACCATTGTCGAGCCAGCGATGGGAAGGGACGGGATGATCCGTCACCGCGCCCGCATGGAACCCGGCTGCATCGGCTGCGCCCGCGATGGCGCGTACCGCTTCCATCGACAGATAGGCGTCGGGCTGGTGGATCTGGTCGAATGGCAGGGTAACGCTCACACTGAACGGCATCGTCTGATCCTCTCCGGTCGGATTATCTGGCGGGGGAGGACGCCGAGCGCCTTGCACGAGCGCGCTTCCCCGAATGGAGGCCCTACGCTGTAAGCGATCGCACCCTGTCCATCATGACGGGAATGAATGCGTCGGGCCAGATAGACGACACCATCCCCGGCAAGCGAAAGCAATAGTGGCACATCAATGCGGAAAAGACGCCGCCCGCACGATAACTGCATAGCAGGCACGCATCCGGGCGGCACGCGTAACGGGCCGTCCGGTTTGCAGGTCAGATGCGCTGGTCGGCCAAACCCGTATTGCCGAACATGCCCAGCTTGACAGCACGTCGCCCTCCACCTTGACGTCGAAAGCAAGGTCTGGTGGGATTGATCTGCTCCGAACCCATGGAGCTTTCCATGCTGCCGGTCAGCGTATCGCCGTCGAGAGCGTAGCAGTCATCTTTTGCGGGCCCATAGGGGTCGCCAAGGTGATCTTACAATTGCCATCTGCAACCTCTGTATGTCCCGCAGATACTCCGGGCCAAGGCACGTCCCCCAAGAGATAGCCTGCCCGGGGGGAGGCTCGCAAAGGGGTGGGGGAAGTGATGACAGGAATCAGGGTAAGTTCCCGCCGGAAAGGTGGCATTGGTCATGGGGGTGTCATCCGACCTCGGCGCATGCTTCGCTCAGGTGCTGGCCGCCTGCGGGCGAAAGTCACGTTCATCGCATATCGTCTCAGCGGCGAACCGCCTCGCTAGCCTCCCGTCGAACGGGGTAGCCTGACTGGAAGGCGCGCAACCATGGAACAGGATGGCGAAGCACCGACGGCAGGTGAGGCGCTGGTGCGGACGCTTTAGGGGCAGAGCTGCCGCAAATTTCTCCAGCATAAAAGAGAAGGTGCACGACCCGTCAGGATCATACTCCAGTCAGGGAGAAAAGATGATGTCCGCATCACAGCGCGCATGTGTCAGACCGCGCGCATGAGAGACGGTGCGGCCTGTGGTTCGTCGCGGCGGATGCTTCCCATGCACTGCGCCAGCCCACCTTTCAGCGTAGCGACCAGCGCGGCGGCATCCACGCTGCTGTCCTGGGGGTAGAGCACGCCGAGTGCGAGTGGGCGCTCGCCTTCTGCCGGGGGCAGCAGCACAGCGGTCATACGCGCGTCAGGCGCGAAGCCTGCATCGCCGGTCGCGTGATTCTGGAGCCGGAACTGGCTGATCCGCTCCTGCATGGCAGCATAGTTGAACTTTTCTCCCTCGATCGCCTCGGCGTTCAGGCGGCGCAGCACCCGGCCGGAGGCGTCCGATGCCAGCGTCGAGATCAGTAACTGGCCCGCCGCGCTGTTCGTCAGGCGGTCGGAGGAGCCGCAGGTGACATCCTGCCCGATTATGTGGGCACCCGGCACCCAGCGAAAGATCTGGACATGGGTTCCCACCATGCCGAACAGCGAGACGCTGTGCCGACTGGACTGGGCCAGGCGATCCATGAAGCTGAACAGCCGACCGTCACGAATGACCTCGGGCTGCGCCCATGACCCCAGCGTCGCCAGGCGCGGCGTAGGTGAATAGGTGCGCGACCGGGCGTCCTTGTACAACAGCCCCATCTCGACGAGGCTTTGCAGCAGTTCGGACGTGCTGGACTGGGGGCGGCCATATTGGCGCACAATGTCCATCACCGTCGCATTGCGGCTGTTATTGTCGAAGAATTCAAAGACTTCGATGACGCGTTTGGCAATCTTGGCTTTGTTCGATTCGAGTACCGTCGCCATGCCCGCTCTCCACAATTCTGTTGTGTGTCAGGTTCATCCGCCTGGTCGCATCCGCAGTCAACAAAAAAAGACAAGGTGTCTGCTTTTTTACATAGGTGCATGTGCAATGCGTTGTTTTGGGCCTGATCTGCAAGGGTGAATATAGATTTTCGTCACACTCCGGCTCCTTTGAACCACCGTTGGGCGCGCGACTCGGGAGCCGGGTTTTGGGATCATTCCTTCGTCACCGACTTGTGGTCGAGGATCGCGCCCAGCCGCTGGCCTGCGCGCGCCAGCGCCGCCGCCTGTCCCTCCGCCACGATGCGCGGCCCGATGATCTCCAGGTCGAAATAGCCAGTGTAGCCCGCATCCAATATGGCGGGTATCAGGCGATCCAGCGGCACCATGCCGTCACCCGGCACCGCACGGCAAGGCAGGCCGCGATCACCCGCAACATAGTCGCTGACCTGCACTACCTTGCACAGCGGGATCGCGGCGGCGATCGCCTCTTTTATGTCGGAATCGAACCAGCAGGCGAACAGGTCGATGCCCAGCCCGATGTCCGCGCGGCGGCACAGGGCGGTCAGGTCGGCCAGCCGGTGCGCGATGGAGGTGTCGGCATAAAGATGGGAGGTCGGCTCGACCGACAGCGCAACCCCCGCTGCCCGTGCATGTGCTGCGCTGGGCTGGATCGCCTCTGCGAACCGCTTCGCCGCATCGGCCCATGTCAGCATGCCGCGCCCTCCCGTCGTCAGGGTGACCGACTGCGCGCCGATGGCAGCGGCCAGGTCGATGCTGCGGTTCAGCCGTTCGCATTGAGCCGTCGCCTCTCCGGTCATGGCATAGCCAAAGGCGCGGTGAGTGAAGGTCGCGGCCTTCAGGCCCGCATCGCGGATCAGCCGCGCCGCGGCAGGCGCGCCGATCTCCTCCACCTCCTCACGCATCGGGCTGATCGCCCCCGCGCCCAGGCGCGCGATCATGTCCACATGTACGCCGAGCGACCCCGCCAATATGCACAGGCTGTTGATGGAAATAGAGGCATGCATATCCGTCTCCCGGCGGCGGCTGTTGTCACGCCTCCCTTGCAAATGATTCGATGCTGTTGCAATTCCAAACGCACGGCGTCGCGTTGACAGGAGGAGAGCAGGATGGGCAGGTCGGAAACGCCGCGATGGACGGTTCGCCCCGATGGGTCGAACTGGGGTGATTATGGTGCGGACGACCAGATCGGCCGCCTCAACCTCATCACTCCCGAACGCCGCGTCGCCGCCGCGCAGGAGGTGCGGGAGGGGATTGCCTTCTGTCTCTCCCTGCCGCTCGACTGTCCCCGCCATGCGGAACTGCATCCCCGCCGCAAGGCCCCCGAGATAAGCTGGTTCCTGCGCGGCGAAGACCCCACGATAAACTATCCGATGGATCGGGTGCAGCCCGGCCAAACGGACGTGGTGTGCGACGACAAGGCGCTGATCAGCCTGCAATATTCGACGCAGTGGGACAGCCTGTGCCACATCGGCCAGCTTTATGACGCGCATGGCGATGGCGAGGTGGAGGCGACCTATTATAACGGCTGGCGCGCCAATGCGGACATTAAGGGGCCGGTCGATTATGTGCGCGGCTGCGCCCATCGCGATGGGCCCTATGGCGCGCATGCGCTTGGCATAGAGACGATCGCGGAGACGGGTCTCCAAACGCGCGGCGTGATGATCGACCTATTCGCCCATGTAGGACTGGAACGGGTCGCGGTCGGCTATGACCAGCTTATGCGCATATTGGAGGCGGACCGGGTGGAGGTCGGTCCCGGCGACGTGCTGGCCATCCGCACCGGCTTCGACCGGGCGCTGCTCGGCCGTTACGCGGACCCGCAGGCGCCCTTCGACCAGCATCGCTGTTCCGGTCTCGACGGCGGCGATCCGGCGCTTCAGCGGTGGATAGACGAGAGCGGCATCGTCGCCATAGTTTCGGATAATGAGGCGGTGGAGCTGCTGCCGACTACCCATCTGCCGGGCGGCGGGCATGGACCGCACATTCCGCTCCATAATCTGTGCCTGTTCCGGCTGGGCATTCCGCTGGGCGAGATGTTCCTGCTGTCCGACCTTGCCGACTGGCTGCGCGCGAACGGCCGGTCGCGGTTCCTGTTCACCGCGCCGCCGCTCCGGCTGCCCGGCGCGGTCGGATCGCCGGTGACGGGGGTGGGGACGGTCTGATGTCCGGCACCGACAGTTTCGGGACACTCCGCGACCTCGCGCTGGCGCGGCGGTCGATCCGTGGCTTCCGGGCAAATCCCGTGCCCGACGCCGTGCTGCGCGATGCGCTGGCACTGGCGCAACAGGCACCGTCCAATTGCAATACCCAGCCATGGGACGTCCACCTGGTCTCCGGCGCCGCGCTGGAGCGGGTTCGCGCCGCGCTGGTCGAGGCATCGTCGGCGGGACGGCCGGTGGTGGAGGATTTCCCGCAGCATGCCGGCTATCGGGGCGTGCATCGCGACCGGCAGATTGGCTCGGCCAAGGCGCTGTACGGCGCGCTGGGCATAGAGCGGGGCGACAAGGCGGGGCGGATAAAGGCAGCGCTCGACAATTTCCGCTTCTTTGGCGCCCCCCATGCCGCCTTCGTCTTCTTGTCGGAACATTATGGTGTGCGTGAGGCGGCGGATTGCGGCATGTTCGCGCAGACCCTGATGCTGGCGCTGGCTGCAAGGGGCGTGGGCAGCTGCGCTCAGGGCGCCATCGGCCATCGCGCCGATATCGTCCGGGCGGAGCTGGGCGTGGCGGATAGCCAGCGCCTGCTGTTCGCGATCGCCATCGGGCAGGAGGATGCCGCCCATCCCGCCAATGCCGCGCGCACGGACCGGGCGGCGGTGGACGACGCGGTCGTCTTCCACCACTAGGGCGGATTGACCGTCAGCCGTCCTGGCGGCCCTTCTCACTGGCAGGTCGGCGGGGCATCACGGGGCGGTGGTAACTGAGGTCGCTGCGGTCGCGCGTGGCGGGCAGCAGCGGCCCCTGGCTGGTGTCTCCTGCCCGGATCATCGCATCCGCTGCATGTTCCGGCAGCTCATAATTCTTCTCGATCACCGTGACGCGGTTCGCCATCTTCCACACGCCGTCGCGGCGCTGGAAATGGTCGATATAGCGGCCGATGGAGAGGAGATGCGGTGGCTCGATATTGCCGCCGATGAAGGTGTAATAGGTTTCCGAGGAGGCGTTGTCGCCGTCGATCTCGCAATAATGATTGCTCAGCCCGTGATGCTGGACCTCGCTCACCGCGATGTTATATTCGAACGCCCAGTCGATGAAGCTATCGGGATCGCCGATGAAGCCATGATGATCGTCGATGGCGTCGTCCCAGTAACAGTCCCGAATCAGGGCGCGGTCCATCCGGTCGAGGCCACGGGCATAGCGCAGCAGCAGCTGGAAAATCTCCTGCCGGTCCACCATCTCGCGCAGCTTTCGGTCAAGAACCTCGTCCATGTCCTGCATCTCTCCCCTGTCGGCCTTTGAGCCATAGACCAACATTGCATCAATGCATATGCATTGCAACATTGGGCGGCGTGGTGGGCAATGGCATGGTGCGACTTGAAAGCGATGCTGTATTCACCATCCCGGCGATATTCCTGCGCTCCTGTATTGCTGCGCCCGCTAAAGTGCCAAATCATCTGCAAAGATGGCGGTCGACCAGAGCCATCGCTGCATGGACAGGAGCGAGGAACAGGATGAGCGAGCCACTGGTGCTTTACGCGGTCGAGGACGGCGTCGCGACGCTGACCCTCAACCGTCCCGAGCGCAGCAATGGCTGGACCGGCGCGCTGGGACAACTCTATTTCTCCTTGTTGGAGCGCGCCGCGCACGACCCGGCCGTGCGGGCCATCGTCGTGACAGGCGCTGGCCGCGCCTTCTGCGTCGGCGGCGATGGCGCGAAGTTGCAGGATGTCGTGGGCGCCGGGGGCATCGAGGCGCCCGTCACCACCTATGCCTACACATTTCCGTTGCGGGTCGGCAAACCCGTGATCGGCGCGATCAACGGCGCCTGCTTCGGCATCGGCCTGCAACAGGCGCTGTGCTGCGATATCCGCATCGCGGCGGACGACGCCAAATTCTCTACTGCCTATGCGCGTCGCGGGCTGGTTGCGGAATATGGCATGAGCTGGCTGTTGCCGCGCATCGTGGGCGCAGGCCATGCGATGGACATGCTGCTGTCCGCCCGGCTGGTGCGCGCGGCGGAGGCGGAGCGCATGGGGCTGGTCAACCGGGTGGTTCCGGCGGCTGACCTGCTGACCGAGGCAGTCGCCTATGCACGGGAGATTGCGAAAAATTGCGCGCCCGCGTCCCTTCGCCAGATGAAGAAGCAGGCGATCCTCGACCTGACGGGCGAGTTGGACGCCGCCTATGCCCGCGCGGAGACGATGCTGGCGGAGGCGACGACGTCCGACGATTTCCGCGAGGGCGTGAAAAGCTGGCAGGAACAGCGCGCTCCCGCCTTCCCGCCGCTGGGCGAGGACAAGGCGCTCATCGACTTCGACTGACTGCGTTGCTCAGTCGCCGGTCAGGACGAGAACCTTCACGGCCTCGTCCGGGTCGAGCTGCACGCGGAACGCCTCTGCGATTTCCCCGAGTGGGAAGCGGTGCGTGACCAGCGGCGAGAGGTTGATCACGCCCCGGTCGAGCAGGTCGATGACCTCCGGGAATTCGGTTTCATAGGCCAGCGCCCCCATGACGTTCAACTCGCGCAGCATGACCAGGCGCAGGTCCGGCAGGCCATGGTCGTGCGGATCGGCGACCAGCACCAGTCGGCCCTTGGGCGCCAGCGAGCGTATCGCGTCGCGCAGGGCCGGGAGCGCACCCGCGCAGTCGAACGCCACGCTGGCCAGGGCCAGCGGTTCCGCCATATAGCGCACGCTCTCCTCGCCATAATGGCTGCCGACAAAGGCGCGGGCGCTGCCGTTTATGGGGTTATGGACCGCGCTCGCCCCCATGTGCCGGGCAAGGTCCAGCCGCCGGTCGCTGAGGTCGATGACCAGTAGATCCCGCACGCCCCGTGCTTTCAGTGCGGTCAGCACGCATAGGCCGATGGTGCCCGCGCCAAAGATCACCGCGCGGTCGTCCGCCGTCACGGCGGCCCGGTTCACAGCATGCAGCGCGACCGCAAAAGGTTCGATCAGCGCGCCGGTCTCGTCCGAAATGCTGTCGGGCAGGCGGAAAAGATTGCGGCCTAGCTCGGCATCCGTCAGCCGCACATATTGGGCAAAGGCGCCTGCCACCCTGCCGAGGCCCAGCGCATTGACCATCGGGTTCACCACCACCCGCTGGCCCTGCTCCACCCCGGCGACTGCCGCGCCGACGGCGGCGATGCGGCCGGAAAACTCATGGCCCAATATCGCCCCGCCAGGCACCGAGCCATGGCGGTAAAAGGACAGGTCGGTGCCGCATATGCCGCACACCGCAACGCGGATCAGCACGTCCTTCGGTCCGACGACGGGCATGGCGTCGGCTCCCGGTGCAATATCCTGTGGGCCATGGAGACGGCCGACTTGCTGCATGGTCATGATGATCCTCCCCATCGCAGTATAAATATAAGCCATTGGTCCGGGATGGGTGAGCCTAACCCTGTTCCCGCACGTAGCAATAAAATAATTCCGCTGCGACATTCAGCATATCCTCTGCGGGGTCGCTGTGGTCGCCATGTTGTAAAGGGGCGACCGGTGCATCCCCGGCGACGTACGCGATCTGTTCCATCGTCATATTCTGGAAACCCTGCTCCAGCAGACCTGTCGCGCTGCGTCGCATAGAAGGGAGCGGGTGAAGCTGCGCTGGTTTTCATGAAGGCGCAGCGGCGGGATGGCGGTCATGCCACCTGCTATCGGCATCGCACCGCCCCGGTCAATCTGGCGCAGCGGGTTTCGTCCCTCCCATTTGCGCGCGTCATGCGTCGGGCCGCAGCGCGCGAAAGGCGGCGCGGACTTCCTCCACGAAGAGAGTCGGTTGCTCGAATGCGGCAAAATGTCCGCCGCGCGGCGGCTCTCCCCAATAATGGAGCGTGGGATATTTGCGGGCGGCCCATGCCTGCGACGGGCGGACGATCTCCCCCGGAAAGACGCTGCATCCCAGCGGCACGGAGACTTCGCGCGCGCCGAGCTGGCGAAAGCTTTCCCAATAGAGGCGGGCGGAGGAGGCCGCCGTGCCGGTGAGCCAATAGAGCATGATGTTGTCGAGCATTTCGTCGCGGGTGAACACGCTGTGGGGGTCGCCTTCGCAATCGGCCCACTCCGCGAATTTATCATAAATCCACATCGCCTGTCCGGAAGGCGAGTCGGTAAGACCATAGCCCAGCGTCTGCGGCCGGGTGCTTTGTTGCATGGCATAGCCCATGCCCTCGCTGGTGTAGCGTTTGGTGTCGGCCAGCGCCTGTTTCTCGCGGTCGCTCAGATTGGCGAGATCATCCGCATTGGGCTGTGCAAAGACCATGTTGAGGTGGATGCCCGCGACTTCCGGCGCACCGCTCGCCCCGATGGCCAGCGTCACGCCAGACCCCCAGTCGCCGCCCTGCGCCACGAAACGGGCATAGCCCAGTCGCCGCATGAGTGTGATCCACGCCTGCCCGATCCGGTCGATGGTCCATCCCGTCGCCTCAGGCCGGTCCGAAAATCCGGATCCGGGCAAGGATGGCACGACGACATGAAAGGCGTCCGCCGCATCGCCGCCATGGGCGGTGGGATCGGTGAGCGGACCGATCACCTTGTGAAACTCGATCACCGACCCCGGCCAGCCATGGGTAAGGATGAGGGGCAGCGCATCGGCATGGGGGGAGCGGACATGCAGGAAATGGATGCCCAGGCCGTCGATATGGGTGCGATACTGGCCAACATCGTTCAACATCGCCTCGCAGCGGCGCCAGTCATATGTGTCCCGCCAATATGTGCACAGCGCCTGCGCCTCGGCCAGCGGCACGCCCTGCTCGCGTCCTGGCACCGTCTCCTTCTCCGGCCAGCGCGTGCGGGCGAGCCGGTCGCGCAGGTCGGCCAGCAATGCATCGGAGATATGGAGATGAAAGGGTTCGGAGATATGGAGATGAAAGGGTTCGATGGTCTCGTTCATGACACTCTCCTGATGGCTTATAGTAAGATAGGAGGCACGAGCCGGAGCACACCATGCGGCTTGTCCAGTGAAGCAGGCCGGCCAGACTATCGCGGCATCCGGCGAACTCCGCCTGCCGCAGTTTGATCATGTTCAGCACGTCGGCGTTGGTGATGTGATAGATCTGCCCGTTGGTGGTTTCAGGCGCGCCGAATGGCCAGCACCGGGTTCATCGCGGCCCGGCGCGCTGCCCAGCAGCACCTGCGGCCGAAGGAGGGTGAAGGCAAAGCCATGCTCCGGTGCGCTGGCACGGGCATGATCCTCATATGGCCAGTAGAAAATCGGGATGGTCGTCACCCCCGCTCCGATAACGCCGTTCGCACCGACGACGAGAAGATGGCGGTTACCCGTCATGGCGCGGAGGTCCGGCCTTGCTTTCTAGAGTCCTTTGCCCTTGCCGATGCTGGCGATGTGCTGTTCCATCGTCTTTTGATAGTCAGGACTGAGCATCAGGGTCGCGTTGGCCATTCGCTCGATATGGGCGGCCTGACTGGCGGACAGGTCGTGCGACAACTCAATGGCGATCTTGGCCGTGCCCATGAGTTCGCCATTCTGCTGCGTCAGGTGGCGGCAGAAGGCGAGGGCATCATCCTGGAAACTCTCGTCGGGATAGATTTTGTGGACCAGGCCCATGATGCGGGCCTCTTCTGCGTCGACAGGCATATTGGCCATGATGAACAGCCGTGCCCAGTGCGGGCCGACCAGGCGGGTCAGGCGGGAGACGCCGTTGGTGGCAGGCAATACGCCGAACTTGGCTTCTGGAAAGGCATAGCCCGCGCTTCTGGCGGCCAGGCGGAAATCGCATGACAGCGACATTTCCAGGCTGCCACCGACACACATGCCCTGATGCGCGACGACGAAGGGCTTCTCGATCGCCTCCATCTCGTCCCAGATCTGGCGCATGCGGTTGGGCAGGCGGCGGTGCATCTCCCTGATGCCCGAGCCGGTGGTGGGCGGCGCATTGCCCGCGCCGCCGCCCTCCCGCAGGTCAGCGCCGGACGAGAAATATTTGCCGGTCGAGCGGATCAGCATGACTTTCAGCCCGGGCGTGTCGCGGAAGCGCAATACAGCCTCCTCGAACAGTCCCATGAGCTGGAGGCTGAGGGCATTGTATTTTTCAGGCCGGTTGAGCGTAGCGATGAGAATGCCGTCCTGCTCCTCGGTCAGCAGATGGGGCGCGGGTGCGTCGGTCATATATGGCGTTCCAGTTCAGGCACGGGTACGGGGAAGGCCGAGCGCGCGTTCCGCGATCATCGAACGGTGAACCTCGCTCGTACCGCCATAGATGGTAGTGCCGTGGGCATGGCGATAGCATTGGTTCAGGAAGGCAGCCGGGCCTTCGCGTTTCGACAGGGACAGGGGCGCGGTGAGGTTCAACAGATCGCGCGCGTCGGTTGTGAACAGCTCGGACGAATACATTTTGGCGGCGGGACCGAAATGGATCTCCTGCTTCTTTTCGATGCTCGCCCATTGCGCGCGATAGCCGAACAGGCGTGAGACCCACACGCCAGCGGCGGCACGAGCCAGGCGCGCTTGTGCATGGCAGTCCTCGATCAACGGCCGACCGTTGAGGTCGATTTCCCGCGCCAGTTCCTCGGCCGCCTCCAGCATGGCCTGCTGGTCGCGGGCGAAACCGCCGCCATGCTCCAGTTCGAGCGCCGCCGACATGGTACGCACGCCACCATCGATATCGCCCAGCCGCCAGCTGTCGGGAATGGCAACCATGTCATAGAAGGTGATGTTGGTTCGCTCATCCTGGAAGGTATAGACCGGCTGAATGGTTACGCCCTCGGCCTCCAAAGGCACGATGAACATCGTCAGGCCCTTGTGCTTGGGCACCTCGGTATTGGTGCGGCAGAGCATGAGCACATAGGATGCGATGTTGGCGCCGCTGGTAAACATCTTGGTGCCGTCGATGCGCCACGAACCGTCCTCCTGTGGCAACGCGCGACATTGTGCGGCGAACACATCCGAACCGGACCCCGGCTCGGAATAGCCCAGCGAGCAGATCACCTCGCCATTGATGATGCGGGGCAACACCTCGCGCTTCAGTTCATCTGACCCGAAACGGTGGATGATAAGCGCTACCATGCCGGAAACGCCGGCGGCGGGAGTGGTATAGCCCTCCTCCTCCAGCGCGCGGGCTGCGGCAATGCGCGCATAGCTGGAGATGCTGCGCCCGGCCAGTTCGACAGGCAGGCCAGGGAAGAGCAGTTTGTTCTCCGCCAGCATCCGGTTCACTTCGGGCACATGGCCCTCGAAGCTGTAGTGGAATTTCGCGCGCATTTCCGGCGTGACGTTGGCGGCGAAGAGATCGTGGATCTCCTGCGCGACCGTTGCGGCTTCCTCGCCCAGTTCAAAGTCGATGGGCATGTCGCCTGCCTGTGGCAGGTGTGCACGCTCCGTACCGTAAAGACGTCGTCCCGCCTCTTCCAGCAGGCGTTGCGGATCGCCCGCAACCAGCGGCCATGCCTTTGCCCGCAAATTATAGAGATAGATGTCATATTCGGTGGTGAGGCCATAGCCGCCGAAGGTGTGGAGCGACTGCGTTACCGTCCGTGCGCTTGCATCCGCATTCCACCACAGCGCCAGACTGACTGCCGCGCCTGCCTCGTCCGATCCGATGGCGTCATACTGCCCGTCCACGATGTCGCGGATCGCCTTCCATACCAGGAAGCGCCCGCCATCGACCGCACACAGCAGGTCCGCGAGGGGATGGGAGATCGCCTGGAACTGCCCGATGAACTGCCCGAACTGCTTGCGCTCGCTGGCATAGGCGGCGGCGAGTTTCAGAGCCTCACGCGACAGGCCGGCCAGGCCCGCGGCGACCAGCAGCTTCCATTCCTCGACCGATGCGCCAAAGGCCGCGACCGCTTCGGCGCCGGAGGCGACCACGACACCGCCCGACGAGAGATCGACTTCGCCAAGTGCGGAGAAAGCGAGGTTTTCCTCGGTCGGCACCACGTCCTTGTCCAGCGGCAGCAGCACTACACTGTCACCGCGCCGCACCAGTATGGCGTCGGATATCGCGCCGCCCGAGACCCACTGACGCCCCTGCACGTCGGCATCGCGCAGCGCCAGGCTCACCACGGCTTCGCCCGTGACCAGCTTGCTCAGCCATTCGCTCTCGCCCAGCAGGGCCAGCAGGCGCGCGGCGACGATGCCCTCTGCGACCGGACCAGAGGCGAGCGTGCGTCCGACCTCCTCCATCAGCAGGGCCGCGTCGAAGAGTCCCAAGCCAAGGCCCCCGGCCTCTTCCGGCACGCGCAGGGCAAATCCGCCCATCTCGGCAATGCCGCGCCACAGCGCGGGATCGAAACCCAGCGGCAGGGCGGCGCGAACCCGCGTCATGCTGCTCTCCTCGTTGAGGAAGCGGGCAAAGCTCTCCACCAGCATGCTCTGGTCGGCGGTTGGCTCAAAATTCATCCCATGTCCTTATTTCATGCGCTGCCTTTTAAGGTGCACGCGCGTCGTTATTGTGGCCGGTGCCGCGTCACGGGGGCGGTGAAAGGTAGAAGCCGTTTGAAAGGACTTGAGAATCCAATGTCCTTCATGATCTCGTCATTGGCGCGGCCGTAGAAGATTTGCGACGCCAGCACCGGGTCTTTCGGACCTCCATGTCGCGCAATTTCTCGATTACCGCGACCTCGCTTTGGTGGACGAGGCCGCCCATATCCTGACTGAGGTTGGCCATGAAGTCGATATTCATTCCTACTGCCTGCCGCGCGGTCAGGTTGCGGTTGGGGATCATGCCTGCACCATCGGCGCCATAGGTTGGCCCGTTGAGGGTCAGCAGGATGAATTTTCATCACATGATAATTTTTCTGGAACACTTCCATGACCAGCTTCCAGTTGGTCGGCAGCACGATCGCATACCAGCAATTCATCTTCTGCTTGTCGGCATGGCGATTGACCATGCGCTCGGCCACGGGGCTGAGGCTTTCGCGCAGGCCTGGTGCATCATCGTCGAAATTGATGAAGGCGCACCCAGCCCAGAATTCGATGCGGCAGGGCGCGAGGTTGATCTTTGCCTTGTCCAGTAATTCCTCGCTGAACACCTGCTTGCCGAAGACGGCAATATTGTCGTCTTCGATGTTGAAGCGCCAGCCGTGGAAGGGACAGATAAAGCCCTCGCGCTTGTAGTTGCCGGGGCCGGTGACGAGGTGCACGCCGCGATGGCGGCAGGCGTTGTGGAATGCCTTCACGCCAGTCTTGCCATGGACGATGATGACCGATTTGTCGAAGATCGTATATTCGACATGGTCGCCGACGTTGGGCATGTCCTCCAGGCGGCAGGCCATCTGCCACCCATGGGGCCAAAGCTTTTCCTTTTCCGCCTTGAAGAATGTCACGTCATAATAGTGTTCGGCCTGAAGCCGCTCGGGGTCGGTTGTCCGAAAGGGTATGGCGTCTGCCGCGCTGGTCGTGTCGGTCATCGGCATCTGTTCCATTTACGGCCAACAGGGTTATGCAAACGGATCGTTGCATTGCGCGGCCTGATCGGCTCTGGTGCTAACCCGCCCGGAAGATCGCTGCAACAGAGGGGCGTCAACACTCCGTACCGGCGATATCGGTATGGCCAGGTCGTCCCGAAGTGGTCCTGACACTAAGAGAATGACATGATGCAAATTCATTATTATCGGGGTCGCGTGACACGCTGCTCGGATGACAGGGAATGGGACGGCAATGACGCAGAGACTTGAGGGGCGCACCTGCCTCATCACCGGGGCATCCTCCGGCTTCGGCGCCCATTTCGCGCGGCTGGCAGCGCGGGAGGGCGCGCGGGTCGTGGTGGCGGCACGGCGGCAGGATCGAGTGGCCAGCCTTGCGGCCGAGATTGTGGCGCTGGGCGGACAGGCGCTGGCCGTCGCGATGGACGTGACGGACGAAGCCTCCGTGATCGCGGCCTATGACGCGGCGGAGGCTACCTTTGGCACGGTCGATACGGTCATTGCCAATGCGGGCGTATCCGCACCCGGCCGCTCGACCGAGGTGACGGTGGATGCGATCCGCTCCGTCCTGGAGACCAATGTGCTCGGCGTCCTGCTCACCGCGCGCGAGGGGGCAAAGCGCCTGATCGCGGGGGGAAGTGCCAAGGGCGGGGCGCAGGGCCGCATCCTCCTCATCGGCTCGATCACCGCCGATATGACGGGGCAGGGCGAAACGATCTACAGCGCCAGCAAGGCCGGCGTCGCGCATCTCGGCCGCAATCTGGCCCGCGAATGGGTGCGCCAGGGCGTCAACGTCAATGTGATCCAGCCCGGCTATATCCAGACCGAATTGTCCGGCGACTGGTTCGACAGCGAAGGGGGCAAGGCGCAGATCGCCGGCTTCAACCGCCGCCGCCTCCAGCCCATCGCCGCGCTCGACGAGCCGGTCGTCTATTTCTGCTCCGACGCCTCGCTCTACACGACGGGCGCGGTCCTCACCCTTGATGACGGACAATCTGTATGACGATCCTCAGCCCCGAAACTCTTGCCCTGGCCGACCGGGTGGAAACCTTCGTCCGCGAGACGATCATTCCCTATGAGAGTGACCCGCGCCGCGACCATCATGGTGCGCCCACGGACGAGCTGGTCATGGAGATGCGCGGGCTGGCGCGGGCGGCAGGTGTCCTGACCCCGCATATCCGCCCCGACGGCAGCCATTTGACCCAGCGCGAGACGGCGGCGGTGCTGATCCGCTCCGGCCTGTCCCCGCTCGGGCCGCTGGCCTGCAACACCATGGCGCCGGACGAGGGCAATATGTATTTGCTCGGCAAGGTCGGCAGCCCGGAGTTGAAGGAACGCTTTCTGGAGCCGCTGGTGCGCGGCGAGGGCCGGTCCGCCTTCTTCA
This sequence comes from Sphingobium sp., assembly GCA_036384115.1. GTDB lineage: Bacteria > Pseudomonadota > Alphaproteobacteria > Sphingomonadales > Sphingomonadaceae > Sphingobium. The sequence goes on along the minus strand of DASVMZ010000024.1, from coordinate 14,682 downwards.
TGACCGAACCGGCCGAGGATGATGGCGCAGGGTCCGACCCGTCGATGATGAAGACGCTGTGCCACCTGGACGGCAATCATTGGGTCGTCAACGGCCGCAAGACCTTCATCACCGGCGCACAGGGTGCAAGGGTCGGCATCGTCATGGCCAAGGCGCCGGATGTGGAAGGCTCGGGCGCGTGCATGTTCCTCGTCGACCTGCCCGATCCCGCGATCCGCATCGACCATGTGCCCAACACCATCGACACCTCGATGCCCGGTGGCCATGCCACCATCACCATCGACAATCTGCGAATCCCCGCCGACCAGATGCTGGGGCAGGCGGGGGAGGGCTTTAAATATGCCCAGATCCGCCTCGCGCCCGCCCGCCTTTCCCACTGCATGCGCTGGCTGGGAGCGTGCATCCGCGCGCAGGAGATCGCGACCGACTATGCCAACCGGCGCAATGCCTTTGGCAAGTCGCTGATCGACCATGAGGGTGTCGGCTTCATGCTGGCCGAGAATATGATCGACCTGAAGCAGGCCGAACTGATGATCGAATGGTGCGCGGACGTGCTGGACACCGGCGCGCCCGGTACGGTGGAAAGCTCCATCGCCAAGGTCGCCGTATCGGAAGGCCTGATGCATATCGCCGACAAATGCATTCAGGTGATGGGTGGCACGGGCGTCACCGACCGCACCATCGTGGAGCAGGTCTTCCGCGAGGTGCGGGCGTTCCGCATCTATGACGGCCCGACCGAGGTGCATAAATGGTCGCTTGCCAAGAAGATCAAGCGTGACTGGAAGGTGGCGCAAGTACGTGGGGATGGGGCATGAGCGGCGGAGTGGACACCGGTACGAATGAGGGCGCAGGGGCCGTCCGTACCGCCCTTGACGAGGCTGCGCTGCTGCGCTGGTTCGAGGAAAAGGTGGAGGGCTTTGCCGGGCCGTTGACCGTCGAGCAGTTCAATGGCGGCCAGTCCAACCCGACCTATAAGCTGACCACGCCGACTACGCGCTACGTCCTGCGCCGCAAGCCGCCGGGCGACATATTGAAGGGCGCGCATGACGTGCTGCGCGAGGCGAAGGTGCTGCGCGCGCTGGAGGGCACTGCCGTCCCGGTCGCCCGCCTGTTCGGCAGCTGCGACGATCCGGCCGTGCTGGGCAGCGACTTCTACGTCATGGAAATGGTCGACGGCCGTATCTTTTGGGACGCCACCTTCCCGCAGGTGGCAAGGGAAGAACGCGCCGCCTATTTCGACGCGATGAACAGCGTCATTGCAGAAATGCACAGCCTCGACCCGGAGGCGGTGGGGCTGGGCGACTATGGCCGCGCGGGCAATTATTTCGAGCGGCAGATCGGCCGCTGGTCGAAGCAATATCTGGCCGACGATCTCGCGGGCCGCGACCCGGATATGGACGCGGTGGTCGAATGGCTGCCTACTGCCATCCCGGCCGGCGACGAGACGCGCCTCGTCCATGGCGATTTTCGCTGCGACAATATGATCTTTCACCCGACGGAACCGCGCATATTGGCGGTGCTGGACTGGGAACTCTCCACGTTGGGCCATCCGCTCGCCGATTTCGCCTATCATGCGATGATGTACCGCATGCCGCCGGATATCGTCGCTGGCCTCGGTGGCACCGATCCCGTGCCGCTGGGCCTGCCGACCGAGGCGGCCTATATCGCGGCCTATTGCGCACGCACGGGGCGGGACGGGATCGCTGACTGGAATTTCTACCTCGCCTTCAACTTTTTCCGGCTGGCGGCGATCTTCCATGGCATCAAGGGCCGATTGCTGCGTGGCAATGCCTCCTCCGCCAGCGCGAAGGAGCGCGCTGCCTCGTTCCCGCGTCTCGCTCGCCTGGCGCGTGAGGCGATGGACCAGTGCCGGGCGGTCTGATCCCTATTTCCGCAAGAGCCGCTCGATGGTAGTGGCGATGTTCTTCGGCTCCATCGTCGGCGCATAGCGCACCACGGGCGTGCCGGTGCGATCCAGCAGAAATTTGGTGAAGTTCCATTTGATGGCGCTCGAACCCAGCACGCCCGGCGCTTGGGTCTTCAACCAGGCATAAAGGGGATGGGCCTCCTCGCCATTGACGTCGATCTTGCGAAACATCGGAAAGCTGACGCCATAGCTGTTGGAGCAAAAGGCAGCGATGTCTTCCGCGCTGCCCGGCTCCTGCCCCAGGAACTGGTTGCACGGAAACCCCAGGACAGTGAATCCCTGCGAGCCATAGGTGGCGTGCAGTTCCTGCAAGCCCTTATATTGGGGCGTGAATCCGCATTTGCTCGCGGTGTTGACGATCAGCACCACTTTGTCCGCAAAGCGCGATAGCGGTATGATCTGTCCCTTGATGTCCGTCGCGGAATAATCGCACAGGCTGGACATGTGACGCACCCTCTCTTGGCAATGGCCATCGGATGCCATCGCACATTGCAATAGCATCCGACCTTTTCCAAAACATTGAGGGAGCGGTAGAATATTCTCCTGCCGCGATCAGCGGATCATTCTTTCGCCGCGATCAGGTGCCCGGCGACCTGGATCATGCCTGACTTGTCCAGCGCATCGGTGCCCGGCATGGCGTCCGACCCGGATGCGGCCTTGATCGCGTCGATCGCAGCCTCCGGGTCTTCGCATTCCAGCTCGTAGATGGTCATCAGATCATAGTGCGGGGCGTCAAGGTCATAAACGCGTTGGAAATCCAGCTTGAACAGCCGCGCGCCAACCACTCCGGGCATCTTCGCCACATCCTCGATATGGCGGCTCCTGTACCAGGCTTCATATTCCTCTTCCCGACCGGGCTTCGACCGGGAGAGGATCGTGTAGGTATATCGTGCCATGCTGTCCTCTTGTCCTTTGGCCTCTTGTCCCCGGAGACGCCGGTCAGGCGATGATGCCGCCTGCCTTCAGCTCCTCGATGCGATCCCATTCCACGCCCATTTCCATCAGGAACAGTTCGGTATGTTCCGATGCCTGCGGTGCGCGCGTGTTCTGCACCGGCGTATGGTTGAACTGTACGGGGTTGCGGACCAGTTTCAATGGATCGCCGCCATCCAGTGCCTCCACCTCGAACAGCATGTCGTTGGCCAGCGCCTGTGTGTCGGTCGCAAGATCGAGAAAGCTCTGCACCGGCGCCCACTGGCCCTTGAAGGTCTTGAGCTTCTCGCGCCAATAGTCGAACGGCTTGGCCAGCAGGGCGGCGCCGATCAGGTCGCCGCATTCCTGCGAATTCTGCATCAGCTTTTCCGCGCTGTCGAACCGCGGGTCGTCCGCCAGTTCCGGTAGGCCGAGATGCTCGAACAGGTCGCGGGCATAGACACCGGGCGTCAGTGTACACAGGTTGATCGTGCCGCCGTCGGAGGTACTGAAATTGCCGAGGAACGGGTTGTTTGCCATTGCGCCCGAAATGGGCAGGCCCTGGCGGGAAACCTTGCCGGACTCGATCGCCTGGTCGATGGCGGAGCCGCATGCCCACCAGCTCGTGCTCAGCAGTGACACATCGACCTCGATCGCCTCGCCGGTGCGTTCGCGGTGAAGGAGCGCCGCTGCGATACCACCTGCGATGTTCATGCCGCCGATGGAATCGCCGAATGCGCCGATGGGCTGCATGAAGGCGCCGCCCAGTTCCTCCGGCGTCATGGCATAGGCCACGCCGCCCCGTGTCCAGAAGGCAGTGTTGTCGAAACCGCCCGACTCGCGCTCAGGCCCCTTGTCGCCAAAGGCGCTGCCGCGCGCATAGATGATGTTGGGATTGACGGCGCGGATATGCTCCAGGTCGATCTTCAGCTTCTGCCGCGCGGCGGGCAGATAGTTGGTCAGGAAGACGTCGGCGGTCTTGGCGATCTCATAGATCAGCGCTTGGCCCTCGGGCTTGGACACGTCTACGCCGACGCTACGCTTGCCGCGATTGGGATGCTCGATCATGCCGTTGCGCAGTGGGTCGATCTTGCTGCCGAAGCTGTTGATGAAGCCGCGTTGCGTGTCGCCGCGCACCGGATGCTCGATCTTGATGACGTCCGCGCCCCAGTCGGTCAGCACGCCGCCCGCAGCCGGAACGAAGGTGAACTGGGCTACTTCCAATACCCGGATGCCCTTCATGACCTGTGTCATCGCAAATCTTTCCTTACTCGAAATGGTGCCGCAGGCAGTATCGTGCGGCCTGATGCCCTATGCGGACGATACTGCCCAAGGATATGTGCCTGTGAGTTGCGTGCACGGTATCGACGGGCTGTCTGCGCGCCTAGGTCAAGGGGTGAGGTATCGTGGCCGCGATTATGCAATTGTAGGAATCCATTCCGATCTGGCAGCCGTCATGTGCGCCCGCCATCATTCGTAAAACCCGGCTTTTCAGCCGCTCTCCCAGAATCATATAAGAGTTGAAGGATGCATGATGGACCCCAGGTCAGTGAAGACCTTTCCCCAATTGGTCCGGGCGGCGGCAGCGGCGTTCGGGGACGAGACGGCGATTACCTTGGAAGGGGGCGCCATTCTCGCCGAGCAGGTGAGCTTTGCCGAACTGGACGCGCAATCCGCCACCATCGCCCGCGCCCTCCTCGCGCGCGGGGTGGGGAAGGGTAGCCGTGTCGGCTTCATCCATGGCAATGGCCCGACTTTTGCCATCGTCTTTGCCGCCATCGCCCGCATCGGCGCCATCGCGATCCCGATCAGCACGCTCATCAAGGCGAACGAGCTGGTCCGCGTCCTGCGCCAGTCGGACGTCAGCGCGCTGTTCGTGCAGCGCACTCTCCTGCGCCATGATTATGTCGAGCGGTTGTGCGATGCGTTGCCGGGGCTGCGCACGGCCTCCGGCCCTGATCTCAGGATCGCGGATGCGCCCTATCTGCGCTGGATCGTCAGCACGGGGGACGATCTGCCCGCCAGCATCCTCTCTTTGCCCACCCTCCTCGCGGCCGGGGAGAGCGTGGGCGAAGACCTGCTCCGCGCGGTGGAGGCAGAGGTCCATCCCGCCGACCAGATGGTGGAAATCTACACCTCCGGTTCCATGGCGCTGCCCAAGGGGGTAAAGCATCTCCATGGTCCGGCCATGGCCCGTGCCGCCTTCATCGCGGAGATGACCGGCGCCCGGCGGGGCGGGCAGGTCAACGCTGTCCTGCCGATGTTCTGGGTCGGCGGCCTGATGATGTTCCTGCTACCCGGCTGGATCACCGGCCGGGTCACAGCCTGTACCGAAGGCACCTCGACCAGCAGCCGCCATGCCATGGGCAGCGTGCTGGCGGAGGAGGATCTTGCCCTCATCGCCCAGTCCAGACCCTATTGGGCGCTGGGCATGAGCGAAACCTTCGGTCCCTATAGCTATGGCGATGATTTCCGCGCGCCGGGCTATCCGGTCTGCGCGCCCCTCGACCATGCCGCCGAACAGTTTGAGATTCGCGTGACCGGGGAGGATGGCGGCGAAGTGGCCGACGGGGAGGTCGGCGAAATTCAGGTGCGTGGCTATGCGCTGACGCCGGGTCTCCACAAGATCGAGCGGGAGGGCTATTTCACCGCCGACGGCTTCTACCACACCGGCGACCTTGGCCTGCGCGACGGCGCGCGCATTCATTTCGTCGGCCGCAACGGCGACATCATCAAGACCAACGGCTCCAACGTCTCCCCCGCCGAGGTGGAGATGGAATTGCAGCAGCTCGACACGGTTCATTCCGCCTATGTGGTAGGTATACCGGATGTGCAGCGCGGCCAGCTCGTCGTCGCCGCACTGGTGGCGCGGGAGGGCGCCACGCTGGACATGGCCGCCATCGAGGCAGCGATGAAGGGGCGGCTTTCCAGCTTCAAGGTGCCCAGGGCCTATCGGGAACTCAGCCGGGAAGAGGTGCCGATGCTGCCCAGCAACAAGGTCGCCCGGCGGCAGATCGAGACGCTGATGATCGACCGGCTCGGGCGCGGCTGAACCGGTCGGATGCGCGGGGGAGGGGGTTACTCCCCCGCTCTCTCAATGCCCTTGCTCTCAATGAAAGTGCAGCCTGCGATAGCCGGTCCGGGAACAGGATAACGGGTCGCGGTGCGGCTCTAACCAGGCATGCCTGACCTCGGCGATAAAGATCAGGCCGATGAAGATCAGATGGTCGCCGCCAGCGCGCCGTCCGATCTTACAGGATATAATAATCCCCCGTCGCCCGAACGGTGACGTCGCTCAGCATTACGCCGTGGGGCTGGTCGATGACATGCACGATCGCTTCGGCAATATCGTCGGCATTGAGGGCGAAATAGCCGCTCTTTTCCCGGTCCGCCTGTTCGGCGGGCAGCGTGCCCCGCATCGCCTGTATCGCCGATGGCTGGAACTCGCCTGCATATTGACCGAGGATTCCCACGCTCCCCGCCACGTTGACGACTGTGCCGCCAAGGCCGGTGGTGGGAACGCCGGTCGGCTTGATGACCGTGACTTTGATCTTGCCCCGGCTCTCCATGCGCACCGCGTTGGAGAAATAATTCACCGCCGCCTTGGTCGCGCCATAGACGGCCGCACCCACCACCGGATGATTGCCATAGATGGAGGAGAGGTTGACGATATGGCCATGGCCCTGCGCCATCATCTGGTCATGGACCGCAATGGTGCCGTTCATCACGCCCCGGAAGTTGATGTCAATGCAGCGGTTCCACGCATCGATCGCGGTAGGATGATCGGACAGGAAGGCGAGCGGCATGATGCCCGCATTGTTGACGATCACGTCGATGACGCCATGGGCGTCCAGCGCGGTCTGCGCCAGATGCCGCATATCCTCGATTCGGGTGACATCGGCGGTGACGGCCACTGCTTCGCCGCCTGCCGCGCGGATGTCCGCCGCGACGGCTTCTGCGGCCTCGGTATTGATGTCGGCGCACAGGAGGCGAGCACCCCGGGCGGCTGTCCTCTCCGCCACGCGCCTGCCGAACCCGCCGCCCGCGCCCGTGACGATGATGACCTTGCCTGCGATATGATCTGTCATAAGGGCTCTTTTCAGGCCAAGGTGTAGCGGATGGGGACATGCTTTGGCCCGCCGACAAAGGTGGCGGCGGTCAGCACGGCCTCGCCGGCCAGCTCCAGGCTGGAAAGGCGCGGCAGTAACTCCTCCCAGAAGATCCGCATTTCCATCCGGCCGAGATGCTGGCCGATGCAGACATGGGGACCATAGCCAAAGGCGATATGCTTGTTCGCGGGCCGCCGGATGTCATAGGTAAAAGGGTCGGTGAACACGCTTTCGTCGCGATTGGCCGACAGATAGTTGAGCATCACCCAGTCGTCTTTGGCGATCTCCACACCACCCAGTTGCACGTCAGCGGTGGCGCCGCGCATGAAGTGCCGCACACTGCTGGCCCAGCGGACAGACTCGTCCACATGGCCGGGGATGAGCGAGGGGTCGGCCCTCAGTTCCGCGAGCAGTTCGGGCCGTTCCGCCAGTGCCCAGAGGCCCGCCGCGGTCGTGTTGGACGTGGTGTCATGGCCCGCAGTGGCGGTGATGAGATAATAGCCTATGGCCTCCGCCATGCCGATCGGCGAACCGTTCACCTCGCCATTGGCAATAATGCTGGCCAGGTCGTCGCGCGGGTTGGCCTGGCGGTCCTGGATCATCGCGATGAAATATGGCATCTGTGCAATCACCGCTGCCCGAATTCCCGCGCGTGTCGCCGCAGCGTCGCCTTGCGCGCCGTCCCGGCTCAGATCCTTGTCTTCACCACCGAACATCTCCTGCGTCAGCTTCATCATCAGCCCCTCATCTTCTTCGGGGATGCCGAGAATTTCCATGATGACGCGTAGCGGAAAAGCGAGGGCGACATCTTTCACGAAATCGCATTCTCCGCCCAGCTCTGCCATATGATCGATGGACTTACGGGCGAGTTCGCGAATGCGACCTTCCAGTTTCCGCAGGTTCTGAGGCATGAAATAACCTTGTGCCAGCTTACGGAAAGCCCGGTGTTCGGCCCCATCCATGTTGACGAGCGTCCGTGCGACCGGCGCCATAGCCTCCCCTTTCGCTGCGGCGGCATCGTCGCTGGGCAAAGTGACTGGTTTTTCACCACTGCTGAAATCGGCGGCGCGCAACTCTGCATCCATGACGTCTGCATGGCGAGTGACGATCCAGAAGGAGGTATAGTTACTTGACACGACCTTTGCGACCGGGGCTTCTTTGCGGAGCCAAGCCAGAGCGCCGTGGATGCGACCGTCCTGATAGGCGGTCGGGTCCACGATGATTCTCGCGATATCGGCTGGCGCTTGCAAGATGACCTCCCTTACTGGCAATTTCTGCGTTGGCGATAAGCTAGAATTTAATTAGTGGTCAACCAACAAATAAATGGGAATTGGGATTTAGGCATGGACATGCCAGTGAAGGGTGATGGCGTCGGCATCGGTGCAGCCATGGGGCGGCGGACGCAGTCTGAACGGCGCCGCGATTCCGAATTGGGTCTGCTCTGTGCCGCCATCGACGTTATCGCGCGGCAGGGTGTGGGTGCGGTGACGTTTGAGGTGTTGAGCCGGCACAGCGGTTTCAGCCGGGGCCTTGTCACCCAGCGATTCGGATCGAAGCAGCGGTTGATCGAGGCGGTGCTGCTGCATCTGCATGAGGACCAGCAGCGGTCGCTGGTCGGACGTGGGTTCGAGGATATGCCGGGCTGGGAGGCAGTGCTGGCCTATGTCGATTATTGCCTTGGCAATCTCGCGGCGCGCCGCGAGGCGCGTGCTTATTTCATGCTTCTCACATCTTGCGTCGCGGAAGTGAGCGACCTGCGCTGCGTCTTTCGCCGGACCCATGCCGAAGTGGAGGAGCAGCTCGGCCGCTGGATATGCAGGGGGCAGGCGGAAGGGCGCATTCGGGCGGAGGTTGATTCACGCGCAGCCGCGCTGATGATCGGGTGCATGCTGTTCGGCACGTCGATGCAGATGATGGTCGATCCCGATATGGATATAGCGCCGGTTCGCGACCTCACTCTGGCCACGCTATGTCGCAGCCTTTGCGTCTGATGGTCTGGGCGATTCACATATCGGCAGGACGAAATGGTGTTTGGGATATGCATTAAGGCGAGGGTGCGGCTATAGGGGATGCTTCGATGAAGGAGTATGAAGCGCAATGCCGCACAGTTCGGAGCAGAAGGTCCTGGAAGGCACCAATGAATATCGGGCCAATATCCGCGACCCGCTGGTCGAACGGCTGATCGGGCCAGGCAAGGCCTTCGCGTTGGAGACCGTCCAGGTAGACGGTCATCCCCGGCAGCTGTTCGCGGGCGCGCCGCGCAATCTGGCGGGATTGTACCGGCAGGCGATGGCCTATCCCGATCGGTTGATGGTCGTACAGGACGATCTGCGTTTCACCTATGCCGAGGGGTTTGCACGCGCCGCCGCCCTGTGCGCTGCGCTGAAAGCCGATTTCGGCGTCACGCGCGGCACCCCGGTGGCCGTGGTGATGAGCAACCGCGCCGAATGGCTGATCGCCACCCTCGCCATCACGGCGGCGGGCGGTGTCGCGGCTCTCGTCAACAGCCGGGGCACGGCGGAGGAAATGCTGCGCGCCATCATGGTGGCGGACTGCGCGCTGGTGATACTGGATGCGGAACGCGCGGATTGCATCGCGGCACAGGATTCCGATCCCGCATGGCCGCGCATTATGATCGCGGGCGGTGCCACGCCGCTGCGTCCCGGCCGCGACGGCGATTTCGCGCAACTGTCCGCGCCGCGCCCCGGCATCGTCTTCGATCCGGTCGAGAAGGCACCGGAAGAGGGCGGGGTGATCCTGTTCACCTCCGGCACCACCGGCTTTCCCAAGGGAGCAATGCTCAGCCAGGGCGCGCTCGCCCATTCGGTGGCGATTTCCTGCTTCATGGGGACGTTGCAGGATTTGCGCTATGAGGAAGAAAATGGCGAGGCCGTCCCGGAGGACCGGCAGTCGATGAAGACGCCCGCCGTGATCCTCGGCCCGATGTTCCATCTGGCGGGCATCATGCCGACCTTTCGCGCGATCAGCCTGGGCACGACGGTCCACATCATGACCAAGTGGAATGTCGATATCGCCTTCGACATGATCGAGAAGGTCGGCATGACACGGCTGTCCTTCGTGCCTGCGATGCTGTGGGACATGTTGCGCTCGCCGCGCGCCACGCCGGACCTGCTGGGACAGGTGCGCTATATGGCGAATGGCGCCGCTGCGCTGAACCCCACCCTTTTGGCGGAGGTCCGCGAGCGGATGCCCAAATGCATCATCTCCAACACCTATGGCCAGACCGAAACGACCAGCTGGACCTGTTCGATCAGTGGCCAGGCCTATCTGGACCATAGCGCATCCTGCGGCTGGGCCGCGCCGACGGTCGATGTCAGCGTGCGCCGCGACGACGGCAGCGAGGCGGCTATCGGCGAGCCGGGCGAACTATGGGTCGCCAGTGCGGGCCTGATGAGCGAATATGTCGGCAATGCGGAGGCGACGGCAGAGACGTTGCAAGGCGGCTGGCTGGCGTCGGGCGATGTCGGCATCGTGGATGAAGAGGGCATCTTCACCATCGTCGATCGCAAGAAGAACATGGTCATCTCCGGCGGCGAGAATATCTATTGCGCGGAGATTGAACGGGTGCTGGCCGACCATCCCGATGTGCGCGATTCCATCGCCTATGGCCTGCCCGACGAGCGGCTGGGCGAGCGGCTGGCCGTCACCATCGTGGTGGCGCCCGGTGCAGAACTGACCCCTGATGCGGTGAAAGCCTATAGCAAGGGACGACTGGCCATCTACAAGGTGCCGCGCGAAGTGGTGCTGGTCCACGACCCATTGCCGCGCACTGCATCAGGCAAGGTAGATCGGGGTGCGTTTCTGCGCCGACTGCGCGAGGCTGGCTGACACGGGGCGCTTTGGCCGGGATGAAGGCGGCTTTCATCCTTGACTGCCGCGTGGTTTCATAAATGCATTGCGTCAGGCGCAATGGTATATATCGTCGGCACGATCAGGCGAGCGGTCTTCTTGTACTCGATGCAGGTAGGGTCGAGATGACGCTATGCATAATGAGAGGACTGCCCGATGAGCGATCACGGTTTCGATGAGGTTTTCGATTTTGTCGTCGTCGGCAGCGGCGGTGGCTCGATGGCCTCTGCACTGTTCATGCGGTCGATTGGCAAAAGCGTGGTTGTGCTGGAGAAGATGCCGCAAGTTGGCGGCACCACATCCCGGTCCGGCGGTGTCATGTGGATTCCCAACAATCGCTACATGAAGGAAGACGGTGTCGAGGATAGCCATGAACAGGCGATGACCTATATGGAGGCGACCGCAGGCCAGTCCGTGGACGCTCCGGGCACGACGCGCGAGAAGCGCAACGCCTATGTCGCCGAAGGCACCAAGATGATCGACTTTCTGGTCGAGCAAGGCATCAAGATGCGCCGGTGCCCGTGGTGGCCCGACTATTATGACGACCGTCCGGGCGGATCGGTGCCGGGGCGCACCATCGTCGCGGATCTGTTCAACGTCAACGAACTGGGTGAATGGCGTGACCGGCTGGAACCCAACTTCCTGCGCAATATCCCTGCCTATCATTATGAAAGTTTCGAGGTCGGCCTCGCAAAGACGTCGTGGCGCGGCAAGGCCATGATGATGAAGGTCGGCATGCGGATGATTATGGCGAAGCTCACGGGCAAGCGGTGGGTCACGGCTGGCGGCGCGTTGCAGGGCCGATTGCTCCAGGCCATCTTGCAAGCCGGCGCGGATGTGCGGATCAACAGTGCGGTTTCGGGATTTGTGTCGGAAGGCGGGGCTGTCAAAGGCGTCATCACGACCAGGAACGGCAAGCAATGGCGCATAGGCGCGCGAAATGGCGTACTGGTGAACGCAGGCGGCTTTTCCCACAACCAGGAAATGCGCGACAAGTATCAGCCGGGCACCTCCGCCAAATGGACGGCTGCCACACCGGGCAATACCGGCGAAATGATCCTGAGCATGATGACGCTCGGCGCTGCCGTCGGGCAGATGGACGAGATGGTCGGCAACCAGATGTCGATCCAGCCGGGCGCCGAGAACCAGGGTAATGGTGTCGACCAATTGGGCATCGCAGGCAGCCAGATGAGCTTTGCCAAGCCGCATTCGATCGTCGTCGACCGGACGGGCATACGCTATATGAACGAAGGCGGTTCCTACATGGAATTCTGCCAGCGGATGCTCAAGCGAAACGAAACCGTGCCGGCGGTGCCGGGCTGGTGGATCTCCGACCAGCAGTTCCGAAGCAAATATGGCGGCAAGGTGCCCAAGGATCAGCTCGATAACGGCTTCGTCAAGCGTGCCGATACGATCGAGGCTCTGGCGGCGATGATCGACATGGACGCCGCGGTGCTGCGCAAGACGGTCGAGACGTTCAACGAAAGCGCACGCAAGGGCGTCGATGCGGAATTCGGTCGCGGTAATCGCGCCTATGACAATTGGCTGGGTGATTTTCATCGCACGGACGGGTCGCACACATTGGGAACTATCGAGCAGGGACCGTTCTACGCCATCCCGGTCTATCCCGGCGATGTTGGCACCTATGGCGGCGTCGTGACCGATGCCAATGCGCGCGTGCTGCGCGAAGATGGTTCGCCGATCGAGGGACTATATTCCACCGGCATCAGCACCGCCTCCGTGATGGGCCGCATCTATCCTGGTGCGGGCTCCAGCGTCGGCCCGTCCTTTGTATTTGGCTACATCGCGGCGAAGCATGCCGCCAATGCCGGTAATTATGCCGGTGCGGGCGTGTCCGCGGCCACTGGCGCAACAGGCGCGCAAGGACAGGCATGACGATTGCGGGCATCGCACAACTCCGGGCAGGACACGCCAGCATCCGGGTCGCCCCGGGGAGTGATTGTTGGATCGAGGGCTATCGGTGTGTCGACTGCGCTGCCATCCTGCCCATCCGGTCGATGGCATGCCGCAAGTGCGGCAGCCGCACGCCGCTGGAGTCGTTTCGGGCGGCCGAAAACGGCATGGTCTATAGCTGGACGGTCGTGCATCGCAGCTATCCCGGCATTGCGGTCCCCTTCGTGTCCGCGATCGTGGACCTGGCGGACGGCCTGACCCTGAAAGGGACGCTGCGCATCGCGGACCTCGATGCAGTGCGACAGGGCCTGCCGGTCCGGCTTGTCTTCGACGATGCGGGGGGAGCATGCGACAAGGACGGCGTGCCCTATGTCGGCTTCCACTTCGTGCCAGAAGGGGCAAGGACATGAGCGATACCTATATCGTCGGCGCGGGCATCATCAAATTCGGGCGCTACCCGGACCGCACGCCGTTCCAGCTTGCGGCGGAATCCGCCTTGCTGGCGCTTGATGACGCTGGCCTTACAATCCGCGATGTCGAGGCGGTCTATGCCGGGTCGACGTTCAACTCCGCCTCCATGGTAGCGCAGCGCATGATGGCGCTCATCGGCCAGACCGGCGCGGCCTGCGTCAATGTCTCCAATGCTTGCGCCGCCGGCGCGACGGCCGTTCGACAGGCGATCCTGGCGGTGAAGAGTGGCGAATATGACATTGCCCTGGCCGTCGGGGCGGAGAAGAATCCCAAAGGATTGATGGGCGGCCCGCTGACCGAAGGGCCGCCGCCGGAAGGGCTGTTCGGCTCGGTCGCCCCGCCGTCGATATTCGCGGAGGCTGGCATGGTGCATGCGAGCCGCTATGGCACGACCATCGAGCAATTCGCGAAGGTGTCCGTAAAAAACCATCATCATGGCATGCTGAATCCCAAGGCGGCCTACCGGCTGGAGACGCCGCTGGAGGATGTCCTGGCGAGCGAGATGATCGCCTGGCCGCTGACCAAGCTGATGTGCTCGCCCAATGTCGATGGCTCGGCCGCGGTGATTATCGTGTCGGAAAAGAAGGCGCGCGAACTGGGGCTGGGCCGGGCGGTGCGGATTCGCGGATCCGCGCTCGTCTCCGACCCTTATGAGCCGCGCAGCCCCGACATGTTCGATCCCAACAGTGTCACGCGGCTTGCGGTTGCCAAGGCCTATGCCATGGCAGGCCTTGGTCCCGAGGATCTCGACATGGTCGAGCTGCATGACTGTTTCGCGACGGCGGAACTGCTGCATTATGAGAATCTGGGCCTGTGCGCGAATGGCGAGGCGGGGCGGCTGATCGACAGCGGCGAGACCGCGTTGGGCGGACGGCTGCCGGTCAATGTTTCGGGCGGCCTGCTCGCCAAGGGGCATCCCATCGGCGCGACCGGCGTTGCCAATATCGTGGAGATTGTCGAGCATCTGCGAGGTGAGGCCGGCGCGCGGCAGGTCGCCGGCGCGAAGATCGGACTGGCCCATGTGCTGGGCTTTGCGGCCGTCGCGGCCTGCGGCGTGCATATTCTCGAAAAGGCGTGACACCTGCCGCGTCGGCGATGCGGTGACAGGCAAGCCCTGCTGAAAGGGCGCTATCGAGTGGATGACAGGAGGGGACGGCGCAAAGGGATTTTCCGCGCCGTCCCTTTTCCTTGTATCATCCCTTAAGGACTTGGACGAGTGTGGAGCCAAGTTCCGAGGGGGAGGCTGCGACGCGGATGCCTGCGGCTTCCATCGCTGCGATCTTGCTCTCGGCATCGCCCTTGCCGCCGGACACGATCGCGCCGGCATGGCCCATGCGGCGGCCCGGAGGCGCCGTGCGGCCCGCGATGAAGCCCGCCATCGGCTTCTTGCGGCCACGCTTCGCCTCGTCGATCAGGAACTGCGCGGCCTGCTCTTCCGCGTCGCCGCCGATCTCGCCGATCATGATGATCGACTTCGTC
>DASVMZ010000023.1:0-8468 GCA_036384115.1 Sphingobium sp. | reverse complement strand
TCTGGCAGGACATGGACGATGGCGCCGTGACGGCCGCCCCTCTCCCCTTTGGCGACATCGTGCTGGCGCGCAAGGACGCGCCGGGCAGCTATCATCTGTGCGCGACGATGGACGATGCCGCGATGGAGATCAGCCATGTGGTGCGGGGGCGCGACCTGTGCGCCGCAACGCATGTCCACCGATTGCTCCAGGCCCTGCTCGGCCTGCCCACGCCCGCCTATCGCTTTCACGGCCTGCTGCTCGATGCCGAAGGGCGACGGCTGGCGAAACGCAGCGGCGGGCTGTCGCTGGCGGAGTTGCGCGCCGCCGGGCAGGAACCGCAGCGGCTGGTGGCAGGGCTGCGCGCGGGGCGCTTTCCTGTTGGAATCCATGCCCGCTAGGCCTACATAAGAGGCATGAACGCCTTCCTCATCATCCTCATCATCCTTGCGGCGCTTGGCACGCTCTTCATGCTCGTCAAGGGCATCGTCGCGTTCCTCCAGACGACCGAGGCGGAGCTGAACAGCACCGATACCGGGCCGAGCCAGTCGAGCCTGAAGCAGAACAAGGCGATGATGGGCCGCATCGTCTTCCAGGCGATCGCCATCCTGCTGGCCGCGTTCCTCCTGCTGCTCAACAGCGGCAAATAAGCCCCGCCGCTTGGTCAAGCTCAACAAGATCTACACGCGCACCGGCGACAAGGGCACCACCGGCCTTGTCGATGGCTCGCGCGTGGCCAAGTCCGATACGCGCATGATCGCTATCGGCGACGTGGACGAGGCGAACAGCGCGATCGGTGTCGCTGTGGTGGCGCTGAAGGGCGCGCCCGGTGGCGCACCCCATGCCCAATTGCTGCACACGATCCAGAACGACCTGTTCGATCTGGGGTCAGACCTTGCCACGCCGATCACCGATGCGCCGGACCCGGCATGGGCGCTCCGCATCGTGGCCAGCCAGGTGGAACGGCTGGAGCAGGCCATCGACCGGCTGAACGAGCGGCTGACCCCGCTGGACAGTTTCGTGCTGCCGGGCGGATCGGCCGGGGCCGCCGCCGTCCATCTCGCCCGCGCCATCACCCGCCGTGCCGAACGGGCCGCCGTGCGCGCCGGGGAGGACAATGGCCTGAACGTCCATGCGCTCACCTATCTGAACCGCCTGTCCGACCTGCTGTTCGTGCTCGCCCGCGTGCTGAACGACGATGGCAGGGCCGATGTGAAATGGGTTCCCGGCGCCTCGCGCTGACCCGGCCTTTGCGCACCCGGTGACGGGCCGCTGCAACAAAATCGCCCCTTCGATCATTCATAAGGCTTCGCACCGGACCACCGGACGAGAGGGGCCTTATGACACAACCCATATCCCATAAGGCCATATCCCATGAGGCCTCACTGGACGACCGGCTCGCCCGCTATGATGCGGTCCGCGCGCTCAGCATCGGCCTCACCGCCAATCTCTCCGATGGCGACGCCACAGCCCAGTCCATGCCGGACGCCTCCCCCGCCAAATGGCATCTTGCCCATGCGACATGGTTTTTCGAGACATTCGTCCTGCGCGACCATGTGCCGGGATACCGCCCGTTCGACGATCGCTTCGCCTATCTGTTCAACAGCTATTATGAGGCGGAGGGACCGCGTCATGCCCGCAACCGGCGCGGCCTGCTGACCCGCCCGTCGCTGGACGATGTGCTGGCCTATCGCGCCCATGTCGACGGGGCGATGCGGCTGGCCCTGCCGGGGCTGGACGCCCCAGTGCAGGCGCTGGTGACACTGGGCTTGCAGCATGAGCAGCAGCATCAGGAACTGTTGGCGACCGACATCCTCCACCTCTTCGCGCAAAATCCCTTGCAGCAGGGCCTGTGGCCGCGCGGGGTGCGGCGGCTGTTGCCGGAACCGGAACCGCTGGTCTGGCACGCGGGTCCGGCAGGGCTGGTCGAGATCGGCCATGACGGTCCCGCCTTCGCCTTCGATTGCGAGGGACCGCGCCACAAGGTCCATCTCACCCCCTATGCGCTCGCTGACCGCACGATCACCAATGGCGAGTGGACCGGCTTCATCGCGGCGGGCGGCTACCGCGATCCGGCCCACTGGCTGTCGGACGGCTGGGCATGGGTACAGGCCGAGAGCATCACCGCCCCGCTCTACTGGCAGCCGGACGGGCTGGACGGCTGGACCCGCTTCACCCTCTCGGGCCGCGAACCGGTCGACCCCGCTGAACCCGTGACCCACATCAGCCTGTACGAGGCGGACGCCTTTGCCACCTGGGCGGGCGCACGACTGCCGACCGAGGCGGAATGGGAGGCGATGGCGGCCCGCCTCGATCCCACGCGCGGTGCATTCCTCGACCGCGCCACGCCCTGCCGCCCCATCGGCACGCGCCCGGAGGACGGGGATGAGGATGGCGCCCGCCAGATGTTCGGGGACGTCTGGGAATGGACCGGCAGCGCCTATCGCCCCTACCCCGGCTTTCACCCGGCGGAGGGTGCGGTCGGTGAATATAATGGCAAGTTCATGTCCGGCCAGTTCGTGCTGCGCGGCGGCAGCTGCGCCACGCCGCGCGGCCATGTCCGGGCCAGCTATCGCAACTTCTTCTACCCACACCAACGCTGGCAGTTCACGGGCCTGCGCCTCGCAAAGGATCTGCCTGCATGACCCGGATCGAAACCCTGCTGCGTCCTCCCATGGTCGATCCCGCCTTCCGCCGGGACATACTGACCGGCCTGTCCGCAACGCCCAAGGCGACCCCGCCCATCTGGTTCTACGACCGGCGCGGATCGGAATTGTTCGAGGAGATCACCCGCCTGCCCGAATATTATCCGACCCGGGCGGAGATGGCGATCCTGCACGACCAGGGCGACCGGATTGCAGACGCGATCGGGCCGGGCCGCTGCGTGGTGGAGTTCGGCGCGGGGTCGCTCACCAAGACGCCGCTGCTGCTCAACGCCATCGTACCGGCCGCCTATGTGCCGGTGGACATATCGGGCGATTTCCTGCGCGAGAGCGCCTCGATACTGGCCGAGGATTTTCCCGGCCTGCCCATCCTCCCGGTGGAGGCGGACTTCACCCGTCCCTTCGCCCTGCCCGCCGCCGGCTGCCCGAAAAAGCGGCTGGGCTTCTTTCCCGGCTCCACCATCGGCAATTTCGATCCGCATGGCGCCGTGACCCTGCTGCGTGCGATGCGGGCATCGCTGGGCGAGGAGGCGATGCTGCTGATCGGCATGGACCGGATCAAGGGCGAGGAGATTCTCATCCCCGCCTATGACGATGCGGCGGGGGTTACGGCGCAGTTCAACCTCAACCTGCTGCGCCGGATCAACCGGGAACTGGGCGGCGACATGCCGGTTGGCGACTTCGCACATCAGGCGCGCTGGAACGAGGATGCCGCGCGGATAGAGATGCATCTGGTCGCCACCCGTGCCATGACCTTCGAAGTCACGGGCGAGAGCTTCGTCATGGCGGCGGGCGAGAGCATCCATACCGAAAGCAGCCATAAATATGACGGCCGCACCGCACGCCTGATGCTCCGCGCGGGCGGGTGGGAGCCGGTGCAGGAATGGCGCGACCCGCTCGACCTGTTTTCGCTCCATCTGGCAAGGGCGGCAGCCTAAGGTCGCGCTGCATCATCCCTGCACGGCAGGCGGGGGCAGGCTCTATTGCGGTGAGGATGCCACGGGCGTGGGCGCGGGCGCCTCTGCATGGGCGACGGTGGCAGGCACCGCGCGCTGCGGCTCCGCTTCCCAGAGCCGTATCCATTCCCATGCACCCCGGCAGACATGCATGGCCCGGCTTTCGATCAGGCGGAACTGCGTGCCGTCCCACACATAGTTTTCCGACGCCCCGCAATCGCCCACGCCCCGCCCCTTGGCCAGGCTGGACAAGATGCCGCGATGGGCGTCCCACAGCGCGTTGACGACCAGCGGCGGCTTGCCCGGCTCGCCCGTGAAGCCGGGCGAGAAGTCGAAGCGCGCGATCGACAGGGTGCGCGCGCCCGGCCGGCCCCGCGCGATCAGCGGCACGGCGGAGACATTATAGGCCCCCGCCTCGCAGGGCAGCAGCAACAGGGCGGCATCCTCGTCCAGCGGGAACAACTCCACCGCGCCATTCGCCATCAACATGGCATCGCACACCGCCAGACGGCGCGCGACGGCCATCTCGCCCGCATCGAGGGCCGGCGCGGCGTCGCCATCCGGCGATGGCATCTGCGGCACCACCGGGATGGCGGGCGGCAGGGGGATGGTGGATTCGGCAGACGTGCCGCGCGCGACAAAGGCCGACGGCGTACCTGTCCGTCCCTGCCGCGTATCGATGAACCGCAGGCTCTCCGCCAGCCCGGCGCTGGACAGGCTGAGCAATATCGGTCGGTTACGCGCCTTGCGCCCCGCCACCCGCACCTCCACCGTGGCGGCGGATGCCATCGCCTGCACCGCGCGCAGGGCGTCCGCACCCCGGATCACGCCCTCGTCCGACTGGACGGTGATCCGTGCGATCTCGCTGCCGTCCACCACGAGCGCCAGTGCGGGCGGCAGTTGCGACAATCCGCTGACCCGCACCATCGCCTCACCCGCCGGGCCGCCAGCGCGGATGATCTGAAGGAGCAGCGGGTCGTCACCCCCTCCCCCATTCTCCGCCCCGGCCCCACCGCCCGCATCCGGCTGGAGCGCGATCGCCTCGCACTGGAACAGATTGTCGCATCCGACAGCCCAGTCGCCATTATACTGGAGTAGGCCGGGTTGCGGGCTGGCACTACCGAGCCTCGCTTCCACGGCAGGCACCGGAGCGGCGGCCCTGCCGGAGCTTGAACCCGCGCCCATACCGGCACCTGTAAGGGCACCCGCACCGGCCAGAGGCGCAGGTACAGGATCACGCCCCGCCGATACCTGCGGCAGGCCATGTTTATGGCGATGCATCCGGCCTTGCGCCGAACCCTGTGCCGAGTCCTGGGCCGCAGCCGACGCGACGGCTGACACGACAGGCGCATGGCTCGCCGCCATCAACAGCACGGCCATTCCCCATAGCCATGCCGTTCCGCTGAGGTCGCCCCTTGTCATGGCGTCCTGCATAATGCAGTTGATGCGGCACGGGTAGGAAATTGGTCGGTTATCGGCCAGGAAAGGACTGGAAAATCGTGAGCAGCACCGGGGCAAGCATCGGCATCATCGGCGCGGGTCAGATGGGGGCGGGCATCGCGCAGGTTTCCGCCCAGGCCGGATACCGTGTCATCCTGTCCGACGTCGATGTGGAACGCGCGGCCAAGAGCAAGGAGGGTGTCGCCAAACAACTCGCCCGCGCCGTGGACAAGGGCAAGCTGGAGCAGTCCGCCGCCGACGCCACTCTCGCCAACATCATCCCCGTGGGTGATGCCGCCGCCGTGGGCGAATGCGCGCTGGTGATCGAGGCCGCAACCGAGCGTGAGGATGTGAAGCGCAAGATTTTCGAGACTATCGGCAAACATCTCGGCTCCGACGCGATCCTGGCGACCAACACCTCCTCCATCTCCATCACCCGGCTGGCGCAGGCGTCCCCGGACCCCAGGCGGTTCATCGGCACCCATTTCTTCAACCCGCCCGCCGTCATGCCCCTGCTGGAGGTCATTCGCGGCCTCGGCACCGACCAGTCGACCGTCGACTATGTCAGGGATTATGCGGAGAAGATCGGCAAGACCGTCATCGTCGCCAAGGATTCGCCGGGCTTCATCGTCAACCGCATCCTGGTGCCGATGCTGAACGAGGCCTGCTTTGTGCTGAGCGAGGGCATCGCCAATGTCGTGGACATCGACAATGGCCTGAAACTGGGCGCCAACCATCCCATGGGTCCGCTGACCCTGGCGGATTTCGTCGGTCTCGATACCTGTCTGGAAATCTGCAAGGTCTATCTGGAGGCGACCGGCGACCCCAAATATCGCCCCGCCCCGCTGCTGGTGAAATATGTCGAGGCGGGCTGGTACGGCCGCAAGACCGGACGCGGCTTCTATGACTATTCGGGACCGGAACCGGTTCCCACGATCTGAGGGCGCGCGCCTCCTTCCATCCCGTTCCCCACGCCATCCCGTTACCGATCGGGATGACGATGAGGGGGGGCGGGAAGGCAGCACAGCATGCTCCTGCGCCTATTTCCCATAGGCCATGTTAAGCGCCTCGAACGTCGCGTCGAACCGCCCTTCCGCCTCCGCATTGCGCAGGAAGCCCAGCGTGCTGACCCGGATTTCATCCGGCGTCGGCAGCGCCGCGAACAGCGCCATCACCTCGTCGATGAACGCCCTAAGCGGCATATAGCCCTCGCGCGTCGACTGGCCCGGCGTCAGGTCGGTCTGCACCGCGGGCGGCGCCAGTTCGATGACCTCCACCCTGTCCTTCAACTGCCAGCGCAGCGACTGGCTATAGCTGTGGATCGCCGCCTTGGTCGCACTATAGGTCGGCGTCGCGGCGAGCGGCACGAAGGCGAGGCCCGACGAAACCGTCACGATGGCCGCATCATCCTGTGCCGAGAGATGATCGACCAGCGCGTCGATCAGGCGGATGGGCGCCAGCAGGTTGGTCGCGACCATTTCCTCCGCATCGGACAGGTCGCGGCGCTGGCTGGCATCCTCCGCACGCATGATGCCCGCATTGGCGATCACGACGTTGAGGGCCGGATGAGCGGTCAGCAGCCGCTGCACGAAACCGTCGAACGCGCCCGCGTCCGCCATGTCCACCGCATAGCCCGCCATGCCGGGATTGGCCGCCGTCACCTCGTCCAGCAACGCCAGCCGCCGCCCGGCGATGATGACGCTGTTGCCGCCCGCATGAAACCGTTCGGCCAGCGCCCGGCCGATGCCGGAAGTGCCACCCGTGATGAGGATCGTGTTGCCGGTGCTGCGCATGGATATTCTCCCTGAAACTGTTGCCCCCTCCATGTACGCTCACACTCTCCAACTTGAAGAAGGCACCCAAAAGATTTATACACACTTTATGGGAAGTGACTTACCGCAAAGCCGTCGCCAGTTCGACGGCGATGCCATGGACGAGGCGCAGGCCGTTCTCGCCACACCCCCGCCCGCCACCGTCGATCCGCGCCTCGAACAACTGGTCAACGAACTGATCGGGCGCGTGGCTGACAAATGGACCATGCTGATCCTGGAGGTGCTGGAGGAACATGGCGAACTGCGCTTCACCCGCATCGGCAGGCTGGTGGAGGGGATCAGCCAGAAGATGCTGACCCAGACCCTGCGCCAGATGGAACGCAACGGCCTCCTCATCCGCACCATCCACCCCGTCATCCCGCCCCGCGTCGAATATCGCCTGACCGAAGTCGGCCAGAGCCTGAGCGCCGCCTTCTGCGGCGTATGGATATGGGCAGAGACGAACATGACCCGGATCGAACAAGCGCGCGAGGCCTTCGACGCCGGGCGGGAGTGAGGGAGGGCTTCCTGCTGGCGTCTCGCGATGGCGTGGATGGGTGGGAAGGGGACTGGCGGCTTGTGGCTTGCGAACCCAGAAAAGCTGACATGGAATGCGCTAGGAGTATCCACCCGCTCGTCTGCAACAGACACGCACGAGAGCAACTGCTCAGCTAAGGAAGAACTCGCGTTTTATCTCCGGGGATGTGAGTGAAGGCCCCACCATCTCCATCCGCCGTAAACTTAATCGCGACTTCAACGGTCCGCTTGCAGAATTCTATCGGCCAGATTTCAGTCCAGCTACCAGAGTATCGAATACCGAAAGTATTTTTGCCTAGGTTGGCTTCCTTGGAATCGATCCGTGCAACACCTAACGTAGGCTTTTCATTGGAATTGCACTCCACGCCATTTCGCTTAAGAGCGATCGTTGCCGCAAGCTGAGCAGCCGGAAGCGTATCGCCGATTAGCGAGTCCCATGCATAAGATTCGCCGCGATTAACGCGAATAGTTTGTAGGGTGTTGTCGCTGTTCTGCATAATCATGTAACGGACAGGTGCTGGATCACACTCTGGCAATCGTGTTGTCACGAACCATGCGTTTTTCAACGTCTTCCTTATGATAGCGTTGAAGGCATATCGATCGGCAGTTGCAGGCTCGACTATATTGATCGAAACGTCTGAATTTCTGCAAGATGCTCTGCTGGCATAGATATCGGCGGCCTTTTTCTGGATTTCTGTCTTCAATATGTCGTTGCCAGGAACCGGCGTGCCGGCGTTCCATTCAGTAAGCTTCGACAAAATCAGCGGGTGTTGCGCATCTAAGGATGAAATTGGAAAAGAGATTGCGATCCATAAAGTAACCAAGCGAAGGTTCACATCGATTTCCTTGACATGGCGCAAGTGCGCCTGTCGGCTGGCTATATCGTGCAGACGCAATGTCCGCTATCGGAAAACCGACTCAGCTACTCCTTCGTCAAGAACTGGTCGTCAGTTACCGAGTGAGAAGCCGAGCCATTCGCTCAGACCACCAATCAAAAGAAACGTGGCGATCATAGTGAGCCATCCTGCAAAGCCTCCAATGGCTGAGCATTTTAACGCGCTTTTGTAGGTTCCTGTGCGGCG
>DASVMZ010000022.1:0-154874 GCA_036384115.1 Sphingobium sp. | reverse complement strand
GTTCGACTATATCGAATGCTTCTACAACCCGACACGGCGGCACTCGACCCTTGGCTATCTCAGCCCCATAGATTTCGAACGGGAAGCTGGTGTAGCCTAATTGAGCCTATCTCGGTGTCCGCCAAACCGGCAGCAGGCCACACAGCATTTTAGTTATGCGAAGATGTTCGCTGTCTGCGCTTTTCTTTTTCGGCGTAATCTCTTCAAGATAGCGCCGCATAAGATCACCTAAAGTAGTCGCTAAGAGGGTTTTGCGATCAACCGGAGCATCGCCCCTGTCTATCTCCGCCTCCCGCTCCCTAGCCCACTTTTCAGCAGCAGTTTTGGAAGGAAGGGTGCGAAACTCAGGTGCGTAACCCTTGCGCCGAATTTGAACAGACCAGCCTGCATTGCGTTTCGTAATTGTCGCCATCCCAGCGTCTCCTGTGACAAATTTGTGTCCAGAGCGACGAAACGGGTTTTCACTGGCTTCTATAGGACCAAGAAAAACCCGCCTAAGTCATTGACTCAGACGGGCCTTTCCATGGTGGGCGTAGCAAGGATTGAACTTGCGACCCCTGCGATGTCAACACAGTGCTCTACCACTGAGCTATACGCCCACGGGGAAGCGAGCCATTAGCGGGGGGCGGTCTGTCGTGCAAGGGCTAATCTCGCTCCAACAGCTCCTTTATGACGCTCCCGTCTCAAAGCCCGCTGGCACTGTTCCGCTCGAAGACGCGATCGACTTCCAGGACCAGATCCTTGAGGTGGAACGGTTTGGACAAGACCTTCGCTTCGGGCGCCATCTTGCCTGCGCGCAGCGTGACGGCGGCGAATCCGGTGATGAACATCACCCGCGTCGCGGGCGATACCGTCCCGGCATGCTGCGCCAGTTCGATTCCATCCATCTCCGGCATGACGATGTCGGTCAGCAGCAGGTCGAAATGCTCCGATTCGAGGAGCGGGACCGCCTCCGTTCCGCGATCGACCGCGGTCACATCATAGCCCGAGCGCTCAAGGGCGCGGGTCAGATAAAGACGCATCGAATCATCGTCTTCGGCCAGAAGAATACGTGCCATCTCAAAATACCCCCAACGACTAAGGGCGTGCGCGCCGAATCCGGCCGCGACACTTCCTCATGGATTCCGCGCTTTTCTTATGCGACAACGGCTTAACAAATTCCATCGGGGTTAAGATTGCGAACAGCAAAACTACCCGGCGCCACACCGCCTAACGGACTGATGCTTCCCAGCGGACGCGCGATGGGTGGACGTGAGCCGCTGCTCATCCATCCCGCCTTCTGCCAATATGGCGTGCCGGGCGCTGCCGGGCCGGTCGTCATCGCAGTTCCCCATGCAGGCCGGGAATATCCTGCCGACCTCGTCGCGCGCGCGCGGGTCGGGCTGAGTGGGCTGAAATCGCTGGAGGATCGCCATGTCGACGTGCTGGCGATTGAGGCCATAGCGGCTGGCCAGTGTACGCTGATCGCCCGGCGGGCGCGCGCTGTCCTCGACCTCAACCGGCATGAGGAGGAGATTGACGCGAGCAGCGTAGCGGACCTGCCCCATGGTGTGCCGACGCGGGCCAGCGCAAAGTTGCGCGGGGGTCTCGGCCTCGTGCCCCATCGCTATCACAGCATCGGCGACCTGTGGTTGCGGCGGCCGGGCTATGCGGAAGTGACGGAGCGGATCGGCGACATCCATGCGCCTTATCATGCCCAGCTCGGCCTGTTGCTGGGGGCTGCCGTCGCGACATGGGGTACGGCAATGCTGATCGACCTGCACAGCATGCCGTCGATTCGTCCGGGCCTGGGGCAGTCGCAGGTCGATGTCGTGCTGGGCGACCGTTTCGGCCAGAGCGCGTCGGCGGTGCTCACCCGGCGCGCGGCGGCGTTGATCGAGGGCCATGGCCTCAGCGTGGCGATTAACGCGCCCTATGCAGGTGGTTATACGCTGGAACGCCACGGCCACCCGGCGCGCAATGTGCATGCTTTGCAGGTGGAGATCGATCGGACGCTTTATCTCGACGCTGCGCTGGATCAGCCGGGACCGGGCGCGGAGCGGCTGGGACGGATGATCGCCGATCTGGTGCAGGGACTTGGCACTGCCCTGGGTGTGGCGCCCGGCAATGATTTGCCGCTCGCTGCGGAGTAAGGGAAAGCCGGGCATTCGCTTCCGCGAAGGAGATGGAGCCGGACCCATAAAAAACCACCCCATGCTATGCACGGGGTGGCCAAGGTTCAGGGAGGAGACGTCCCCGGAGGGACGCTCATGCAAGACCTGAAAGGGGGGGCAGGCCCTGCATGACCTCTATTTAGGACAGGTGATTTCAATCTTCAAGGAAAGTGGTGCAAAAAAATCGCAGTCTGTCGAAAATCGTACACGCGCTGTCCTTGCGACGGGAAAATGCTGGTGGGATGAGGGTGGATGTGACGGTCAGCTGCGGAGTGCGGTCGCAACCGTCACCCAAATGGCGGATGGGTTTCTGCCGGTGGAGGGCCGCTCGCGCGGGCAAAAGTCGGCGCCAGCCATTTCGGGCAGATAGCTTTCCCCACAGCGCAAGCACGAAAATGCCCGCCACATCGAAACGCGGCGGGCAAGGATCGGATGCGAGGATAGCCACGATCTTGTGGCGAACGCTCCTGCCTCAGTTCATCTTCAGAGCGCGGGGACCAGGGCCGGGGGCATCTTGCCCTGATCGACCTGATGCTGGAATATTTCGCGGATCAGCTGGAGCGAGAAGAGGTGTGCGTGGATCAGCGGCAACATGCCGCTCTGGTTGATCTTGCGGAGAGTGTCGCCGCGCAGGTCGCGCAGCTTCTGCTCGTTCACCATCTGGAAGCCGCGATAGACATAGGGCTTGTCCGCACCGTCCGGCTGGATGGCGACTTCGCCTTCCATCAGGAGATCGTAGGATTTGAGTTCCTTCATGAACTCGGCCGTGCGGGCGGCGGCCTGTTCGAACTGTTCGCAAAAGGCGAGAATGCCCTTGGTCAGTTCGGTCGGCTCGGTGCCCTCGAACAGTGGGTCGCCATCCTCGAACGCACCTATGGTCTCGACCTTGGGATCGAAGCAGAGCGACAGCTCTTCCTTGTCGGGGCTGAGGCGGGCAAGCATCCAGGGATAGCGGCGGACATAGGCAGGGATATAGTTGACGCCGATCAGCTTGCCCTCGTCATCGACGATGGTGTTGACGCCTTCGTTCAGGCCCATCAGCACCAGTGGTACGGGATCTTCGCCCGACGAAAAGACGATGGGCAGGAAACGCTGGGCGGAGACGAATTCGTCCACCGTCAGCGGCACGGCATGCTGGTCCGCCAGGAAAGGCGCGGCATCGGTCGCGCGCAGCCGGAAATCGGCGTGCTGCTGGCTGTTGAGCGGCGTCAGATCCGCATAGAGGATCGGCAGGTTGGTGGATTGCGGCGCGCTCGCCATGACTAGGCTCCTGTGGAATTTTTCGGCGCTCGCAATAGGGGGATCGGGAACTGGAGGCAAGCGGCACGAGCCCTAGCTCACAGGCGGTACGAGTTTCCCCGGATTCATGATGCCATGGGGGTCGAAGGCGTTTTTGATAGCGCGCATGCCGGTGAGCCGGGCAGGGGAGGCAAGGCGGGCGAGTTCGGCGACCTTCATCTGGCCAATGCCATGTTCGGCCGAGATGGAGCCGCCCGCCGCGACCACCAGATCGTTGACGAAGCGACTGACCTGCTCGCCCCGGTCCGCTACCCAGCGCGCGCCCCGGTCGGCGGGGTCACGCGGCGGCCGCACATGGAAATGGATATTGCCGTCGCCCAGATGGCCATAGCTTTGCGCCGTGCTGCCGGGAAAAGCCGCTTCGCAGGCACGGGCAGCATCGATCATGAAGGCAGGCATCGCGCCGACCGGCACGCCGATGTCATATTGCATCGCCGGGCCTTTGGCCTTTTCCGAAGAGGAAACGGACTCGCGGATACGCCAGAGAGCGTCGGCCTGCGCCTCGCTGGCAGCGATGGTGGCATCGACTAACAGATTTTTCTCCAGCGCGTCGGCCAGCGCGGCCTCGACCCGTGCCATGAGGGCCGCGGCGTCGGTGGGGTCGGCCGTCACTGCTTCGACCAGCACATGCCAGGGCGCGGGGGTGGCGATGGGTTTGCGGGTGCCGGGCACCTCACTCAGCACCACATCCACGATATCGTCGGAGAGTATCTCGAAGCCCTCCACCCCCTCGCCCAGTGCCTCTTCCAAATGGCGGAGCAGGGCGAGGGCCTGATGAGTGGATGCAACGCCCGCCCAGACGACGGTACGCGATGCGATGGCGGTGACGAGGCGCAGGCTGGCGGCGGTGATGACGCCGATCGTCCCTTCTGCCCCGATCAGCAGATGCTTGAGGTCATAGCCGCGATTGTCCTTTTTGAGCGCGGCCAGCCCGTCGAGGATGGAGCCGTCGGGCAGCACGGCCTCCAGTCCCTCCACCTGCGCGCGCATCGTGCCGTGACGCAAGACCTGGGTGCCGCCCGCATTGGTGGAGATAAGGCCGCCAATTGTCGCCACGCCCTTTGCGCCAAGGGTGAGGGGAAAGCGCCGCCCGGCGGCTTCCACCGCCTCATGCAATGTCTGGAGGATCACGCCTGCTTCGCACACCGCAAGGTTGGCGTCGGTATCGATGGAGCGGATGGCGTTCATCGCCCGCAGGGAAAGGATCAGCGCATGGCCGTCGGCGGGTGGTGTCGCTCCACCGACCATCGAACTATTGCCTCCCTGTGGCACCAGCGCGATACGATGGACCGAGGCGAGGCGCAGGATAGTCGAAACTTCCCCGACGTTGCGCGGTGAGAGGATGGCCGCAGCCGTCCCATGATATTTGCCCCGCCAGTCGCTCGTCCAGGGGAAGACGAGGTCGGGGTCGTCGGTCACGCGTCCTTCCGGCAGGGAATCACGAAAGAGGCGCAGGGTGTCGGCTGGGATCGTCATGGGCTTAAATATGGCGTTTCGCGCCGCTTCTTTCCAGATTAATCCCATGTTCAACCGCCATGCCCTAGCAAGGCCGCAGCGATTTCGAACAAGAAGGTGGAGCAGGGCCCTTGCACAGGGGACTGGCCTTCGGACATAGGGTTGGGGCGTGACAGCGGTTATCGCTTTATTGATCGGGATGCTGGCGGCGGAGGGGGGCGTCCCCGCTTCCGCCGACTATCCTCTCATGCCTGTCCTGGACGAGCTGGCGCCCGTCTTCGACGGGACGCCGCGCGATCGGCGGATTGGTGCCGGCTTATCGGTGGATGACGAGACGGTGGGAGCGATGCCCCCGACCACGACGGGATTTGTCACCATCGAACGGCGCATC
Organism: Sphingobium sp.; assembly: GCA_036384115.1. GTDB lineage: Bacteria > Pseudomonadota > Alphaproteobacteria > Sphingomonadales > Sphingomonadaceae > Sphingobium. The sequence continues at coordinate 149,576 of DASVMZ010000022.1, read as the reverse complement.
ATCATCCGCATCCCGACCTTGCCGCGCGCCGCACCCCCACCGCGTGCCTTCGTGCCCAAGGTGGCGGAAGCGAATCCAGTATCCCGCCAGCGGGCGACATGCCTGTCTGTCCGTTCTCTGCGGGGGGCGACGCTGGACGACCGGGCGGGAATATTATTTGTCACCACCACGGATAGCCGCTATCAGGCGGTTCTCGAACGCGGGTGCAGGCCAGTGGACTTTCAGTCTGGTTTCTACCTGAACCCTGCGGCGGACGGTGCGATATGCGCCGGGCGCGATGTGCTTCATGCCCGCAGCGGCCTGCGCTGCACCATCACGCGCCTTACCCGTCTTTCAACCGGCATGTAGCGGACCCCTGAAAAGGGCATTTTCCTTGACATACTATGCGCAGTCTCGCATGGCGCGCGCGGAACCCCGCCACTCATTGGCGCTGGCGGCCACCTTATCCCGGAACACGCATGAACTTTGCCGATCTCGGCCTTTCCGAAGAATTGCTGGCAGCCGTCGAGACGGCCGGTTACAGCACGCCCACGCCGATCCAGGCGCAGGCCATCCCCTCCGTCCTGATGATGCGTGACATCCTCGGCATCGCACAGACGGGGACGGGCAAGACAGCCAGCTTCGTGCTGCCGATGATCGACATTCTCGCCCATGGCCGCAGCCGGGCACGCATGCCGCGCTCGCTGATCCTGGAGCCGACGCGCGAACTCGCCGCGCAGGTGGCCGAAAATTTCGAGAAATATGGCAAGAACCACAAGCTCTCCATGGCCCTGCTTATCGGCGGCGTGTCGATGGGCGATCAGCTGGCGGCGCTGGAAAAGGGCGTCGACGTCCTGATCGCGACGCCGGGCCGTCTGATGGATCTGTTCGAGCGTGGCAAGATCATGCTGAACGGCTGTAGCCTGCTGGTGATCGACGAGGCGGACCGCATGCTCGATATGGGTTTCATCCCGGACATCGAGAATATCTGCACCAAGCTGCCCGCGCAGCGCCAGACGTTGCTATTCTCCGCGACCATGCCCGCGCCGATCAAGAAGCTGGCCGACCGCTTCCTCTCCAATCCCAAGTCGATCGAAGTCGCGCGACCCGCGACCGCCTCGTCCAACATCAAGCAATGGCTGGTGAATGTGGAAGAGCGGGCGAAGCGCGACACGATCCGCCATTTGCTCAAGACCGAAGCGGTCACGACCGCGATCATCTTCTGCAATCGCAAGACGATGGTGCGGGATCTTAACACCAGCCTGAAGCGTCACGGCTTCTCGTCCGGCGAGATTCATGGCGATATGGATCAGGGTTCGCGCATTGCAGAGCTGGATCGTTTCAAGAATGGCGGGATCAACATCCTCGTCGCTTCCGACGTCGCGGCACGCGGACTGGACGTCAAGGGCGTCAGCCACGTGTTCAATTTCGACGCACCCTGGCATCCCGACGACTATGTCCACCGCATCGGCCGTACTGGCCGCGCCGGGGCTACGGGCACCGCCTTCACCTTCGTCACCAAGTCCGATGCGGAGGCGCTGGACAATATCCAGAAGCTGATCGGCACCAAGATCCCTCCGTTCGGGGTCAAGATCGAGGCGACTCCTTCCGGTCGCGACGACAGCCGTGAGGGTGCGCGTGCCGAACCAAGGCGTGAGCGTTCGCGCAATGGCGGACGCGGCGGCGACAGGGCGCGCGATGCCAAACCGCGTGACGAAGCGGTAGAGAATGTGGCGCAGGTCGCGGTGCCGGAAGAAAAGGTCCGTGCGGAGGCACCTTCCACCCCGGCTCCCCGGTCCGATGCTCCTCGTGAGGTTCAACCCCGCTACACCCGTTCGCGTGACGAGCGTCCTCGCGAAGATCGCCCTCAGCAAGAGCCGGCACGCGAGGAACATCCCCGTCAGGATAAGCCCCGTGAAGACAGGCAGCGCGAGGACAGGCCCCGGAACGACCGCCAGCGTGACGAGCGACCCCGCGAGAGCAGGCCTCCGCGCGAGGACCGCGCCGAAAATGGCCGTGGGGAGCGTGACCGGAACCGTTCCGGCAACCCGCGTCAGGATGCCAATCAGGTCGATGGCCCGGACGAGGGCTGGAACGGCCCGATTCCCGACTTCCTGAACTTCGGCTTCGGCGGTTCGCTCAACCCCGAGTCCTTTCTGGACAGCGATCAGGCCGCCCCCGACGCATGACCGACTGCTGACGCATGAGGGGATCGTGGCCGCGCAACCGGCCGCGATCCCCTCATGCGTCAGCCTGAAGGGCGCAGACAGGGTGCGGGTACGCTCGACAGCGCCGCGCTTTCGGTGCATCTGGCGGCCTTCATTCTACGCATAAAGAGACTTGTCCGCGATCATGGCCATCAAGCACGCCCTTCCCGTCACCCGCGCGGCGGATTTCGCCGCCTGGTATCAGGCCGTTATCAGCGAGGCCGACCTTGCCGAGGAATCGGGCGTGCGCGGCTGCATGGTCATCCGTCCATGGGGCTATGGCATCTGGGAGCGCATCCAGAAGCTGATGGACGCGCGGATCAAGGCGGCGGGCGTGGAAAACTGCTATTTCCCGCTTTTCATCCCGCTCTCCTTCTTCGAGAAGGAAGCCGACCATGTCGATGGCTTCGCCAAGGAAATGGCGGTCGTCACCCATCACCGTCTCAAGGGCGTGAACGGCAAGCTGGTGCCCGACCCCGATTCGAAACTGGAGGAGCCGCTGGTCGTGCGCCCCACGTCGGAGACGGTGATCGGCCAGGCGATGAGCCGCTGGGTGCAGAGCTGGCGCGACCTGCCGCTGCTCACCAATCAATGGGCCAATGTCGTGCGCTGGGAAATGCGGACGCGGATGTTCCTGCGGACCAGCGAATTTCTCTGGCAGGAGGGGCATACTGCCCATGCCGATCGCGCCGACGCGATGGAGGAGACTCTGCGGGCACTGGAAATGTATCGCGATTTTTCGGAGACGGCGCTGGCCATGCCGGTGGTCGCGGGCGAGAAGCCGGAGAATGAGCGTTTCCCTGGCGCCGCCGCGACCTACAGCATCGAGGCGATGATGCAGGACGGCAAGGCGTTGCAGGCTGGCACCTCCCATTATCTGGGCACGGGCTTCGCGGAGGCAGCCGGCATTAAATATCAGGATAAGGAAGGCGGCCAGCAACTCTGCCACACGACCAGCTGGGGCGTGTCCACCCGGCTGATCGGTGGCGTGATCATGGTCCATGGCGACGATGATGGCTTGCGCTGTCCGCCACAGGTCGCGCCGCACCAGATCGTCATCGTGCCGATGCTGCGTGAGCAGCCGGAGGATGAGGCGATCATTGCCTATTGCCGCGAACTGCAAAAGGGGCTGCTCACCCAGTCGGCATTCGGGGAGCCGGTGCGCGCGCATCTGGATCTCAAGGCTGCCAAGGCGTCCAACAAGCGTTGGGGGTGGGTCAAGAAGGGCGCGCCGATCGTGATCGAGGTCGGCGGGCGCGATGTGGCGGGGGGCAATGTCTCCGTGCTGCGCCGCGACCGGCTCTATCGCGAGGATGGCAAGATCGACAGCGCGATCGTGGCGCGTGAAGTCTTTGTCGGCGAGGCGGCGGCGCTGCTCGCGGACATAGAGAAGAGCCTCTACGTCGATGCTCGGGGTTTTCTCGATGCCGGGATCGAGCGGGAAATCGCCGATGTCGCGGCGCTGGAGGCCCATTTTACGGCGAACAATCCACGCTGGGCGGAGGTGAATTGGGCGAAGCCCACGGGCGCCGCGCTGGAAAAGGTCGTGGAGTGGCTCAAGGCCCGCAAGCTGACCCTGCGGAACGTGCCACTGGACGCCGCGGCTGCATCCGGGGCGTGCATCTTCACCGGAAAGACTGCGGTGGAGCGCGTGCTGGTGGGCCGGTCCTACTGAGTCTCGCGAGGGAGGGGGGCGTGTCCCCCCTCGTTATGCTGGCGCAGGCGGGTATCTGGAGACGTTGGCACCGTATCAATGTCTCTGGGTGATGGCCAAACGGCAAGGTTCCACTTGCAGCGAGTTCTCCGGTTCGATAAGTTCCCTTTTCGTTCTTGCTATAGGGAAGCTGCATGGACCTCGCCGTCATCCTGATTTTCGCGCTTGCCCTTGTTGGTGGTTTTGGCGCGGCCTGGCTTTTGCGCGGGCGGGATGTGATGCGGCTCGCGGGCGAACGCGCCGATCTCGCCGGACGGCTGGAGTCGGGCGATACCATGCGTAATGCCGCCCTGCGCGATCTCGCCGTAGAGAAGGCGCGGGCCGAGGAAGCGGCAGGCTGGCGCCCGCAGGCGGAGCGGGCAGCTGTGGAGCGTGACCAGGCACGTGCCGAGAAGCTCGCCATGACGGCAGAGCATGAGGCGCGGCGCGAATCCTATGAGGCGCAGATCGTTGCGCTCAATCAGGCGCGCGAACAATTGTCGGCCCAGTTCAGCGAGATTGGCGGCAAGCTGCTCCAAAATGCACAGACCGCTTTTCTCGAACGCGCGAACGAGCGGTTCGCTGTCGCGCAGGAGAAGAATGAGACGCAGATCAAGTCGCTGCTCGCTCCCGTCGAGACCACTCTGAAACGCTATGAGGAGGGTTTGGGCCGCGTCGAGAAGGACCGTGTCGACAGCTATGCCGCGCTGCGCGAGGCGGTGGATCAGGTCCGCACCGGCCAGAGTCAGGTTCGCGACGAGACCGCGCGGCTGGTCAATGCGCTGCGCTCCAGTCCCAAGGCGCGGGGCCGCTGGGGCGAGCAGCAGCTTCGCAACGTCCTCGAAATGGCGGGCCTCAGCCCCTATGCGGATTATCGGGAGGAAGTGTCCGTCAACACCGAGGACGGGCGTTTGCGGCCTGACGTGATCGTGCGGCTGCCCGGCGGACGGCAACTCATCATCGACGCCAAATGCTCGCTCAACGCCTATCTGGAGGCGTCGGAGGCGGAGGATGAAACGGCGCGCGCGGGACATATGCGGTCCCATGCCGGGGCGATCCGTACTCATGCCCAGCAGTTGGGCGCCAAGGATTACTGGACGCGTTTTGGCGATGCGGCCGATTATGTGGTGATGTTCATCCCCGGAGAACATTTCCTGTCCGCCGCGCTGGAGATTGACTCGGATTTGTGGGAATGGGCGTTCCAGCGGCGCGTGCTGCTCGCGACGCCGACCAACCTCGTCGCTATCGCGCGCACCGTGGCCAGTGTCTGGCGGACCGAGGCATTGGCGAAGGATGCCCAGCAGATCGCGGTGCTGGGCAAGGAAATCTACGAGCGTATCGCCAAGGTGGCCGAGCATCTGGGCAAGGTCGGCAAAGGGCTGAACAGTGCTGTGACCCATTATAACAGCCTGGTCGCCAGCGTGGACAACCGCCTGACCTCCACCGCGCGCAAGTTTCGCGATCTCAATGTCGATACGGGTGGCAAGGAGATCGACGTGGTTGAAGGTATCGACGTCCTGGCGCGGCTCCCGGTGACTGCCGTGGTCGCGCCGCCGGTGTTGGCGGGAGATGTTCCGTTGAAAACGGACGAAGCGGAGCGTGCGGTCGTCGCCGAGTAGGGCTGGCACTGTATCGGAGTGAGGATGGGACTGGTGGCTTTCGGCCACTCTGCGTCATACTCCTGTCTTGTTTCATTGCTCGAAAACAGACACTATCGTCCCTGACTTTCGATCGGAGATGAAGAGCGATGATAGATCACATCACGGTGTCCGTGACTGATTTTGACCGTTCACGCACTTTTTATGACTTAATCCTTGCACCGCTGGGTATCGAACGCCTCTATGCTGACGGCGATATGGCAGCAGGTTATGGAAATGATGGAAAAGCCTTCTTCTGGATTGCCAAGATCCCGAACTGCGCTACTCAAGTCCACATCGTATTCACTGCGCCGAGCCACGAAGCCATCATTGCATTCCATAGAATAGCTCTTGGTAGTGGAGGTGCCGACAACGGCGCTCCGGGATTCCGACCTCACTATAATGATCGCTACTATGCTGCATTCATCCTGGATCCTGATGGCAACAATATTGAGGCCGTAATCCAGTAGCATTTCGCATGCCCATATCGTGCGGCTGCACTCCAAAGCCTCCAGTCTCCAAACCACCCAAGCCGATATCCCTTGCCTGTCCAACCCGGTTGGCGAAAACCCCAATCCGCGATAAGGGACACGCCATGCTGCGCCTCTCAGGACTGACCTTGCCCCTCGACCATGCGGACGAGGCGATGCCCGACGCCATCTGCACCCGGCTTGCCATCCCGCACGACGATCTGCTGGGCTGGGAGATCGTCCGGCGTGGCAATGATGCGCGGCGCAAGAGCGCGATCCTGCTGGTCTATTCCATCGACCTCGACCTGCGCGACGAAGGTGCCGTGCTGGAGCGGTTCGCCAGCGACCATGACATCCGCCCGCGCCCCGACACCGGCTATCACCCCGTCGCCCATGCGCCCGAGAGATGGTCGGGCCATCGGCCCGTCGTCGTCGGCGCCGGTCCCTGCGGGCTGTTCGCCGGACTGATCCTCGCGCAGATGGGATTCCGCCCGATCATCCTCGACCGGGGCAAGGTCGTGCGCGAACGGACCAAGGATACATGGGGCCTGTGGCGCCGGTCCGAACTCAATCCCGACAGCAATGTGCAGTTCGGCGAGGGCGGAGCGGGCACCTTCTCCGATGGCAAGCTCTATTGCCGGATCAAGGATCCCCGCTTTCTCGGTCGCAAGGTGCTGTACGAATTCGTCAAGGCGGGCGCGCCTGCGGATATTCTCACCGAAGCGCATCCCCATATCGGCACCTTCCGCCTCGTCACTATGGTCGAGGCCATGCGCAAGACCATCGAAAGCCTTGGCGGCGAATATCGCTGGCAGACGCGGGTGGATGATGTCGCTATGGACCGCCTGCCTGACGGAAAATATGCGATGCGCGGCCTGCACATGGCCGACGGCAGTTTGCTGGAGGCCGACCATGTCGTCCTCGCCATCGGCCATTCGGCCCGGCCCACCTTCGAGATGCTGCACGAACGCGGTGTCCATATGGAGGCCAAGCCCTTTTCCATCGGGGTCCGTATCGAACATCCGCAAGCATGGGTGGACGAGGCACGCTATGGCAAACATGCCCGGCACCCCGTGCTGGGCGCCGCAGCTTATAGCCTTGCGCATCATTGCGACAGCGGCCGTACGGTCTACAGCTTTTGCATGTGTCCCGGTGGCCGCGTGGTGGCCGCTGCGTCGGAGCCGGGCCGCGTCGTCACCAACGGCATGAGCCAATATAGTCGTGCGGAATTCAACGCCAATTCAGGTCTGGTCGTCAGCATCGAGCCGGAGCGGGACTATCCCGGCGGGCCGCTGGCGGGCATCGAGTTCCAGCGCCACTGGGAAAGCCTCGCCTATGTCGCGGGCGGTTCCAGCTATGCCGCGCCGGGGCAGACGGTGGGAGACTTTATGGCAGGACGGCCCTCCACAATGCTGGGCGAGGTCGTGCCATCTTATAAGCCAGGCGTCACGCCGACCGATCTGGCTCAATGCCTTCCTGCTTTCGCGGTCGAGGCGATGCGGGAGGCGCTGCCCGCCTTTGGCCGGCAGATCGCCAATTATGACCATCCCGACGTGGTGATGACCGGCGTGGAGACCCGCACATCCTCGCCCCTCCGCATCACGCGCGGCAAGGATTTGCAGAGCCTGAATGTCGAGGGGCTGTTTCCCGGCGGGGAGGGTGCAGGCTATGCAGGCGGCATCCTGTCCGCCGCCATCGACGGCATCAAACTGGCGGAAGCCGTAGCGAAAAGCATCATGACCCGATGACCGGCACCAATAGTTTCGACGCGATCATATTGGGCGCAGGCGCGGCGGGTATGATGTGCGCGGCGACGGCGGGCGGGCGGGGCAAGCGGGTGCTGCTGGTCGACCACGCGGATGAGCCGGGCAAGAAGATCCTCATTTCCGGCGGCGGGCGGTGCAATTTCACCAACGTCAATACGGCGGCGGACCGTTTCCTGTCCGCCAACCCGCATTTCGCCAAGTCCGCGCTGGGGCGGTACAAGCCGCAACAGTTCATCGAACTGGTCGACAGCTATGGCATCGCCCATCATGAAAAGACGTTGGGCCAGCTTTTTTGCGACGGCCCGGCGCGGCAGATCGTGGACATGATGGTCGAGGAATGTGCCAAGGGCAGCGTCATATGGTCGCTCGGCCGGGCGGTGGACGCCGTCACCCATGCCGACGGCGGATATCGCGTGACCATCGGCGGGCAGGAAGCGGTTGCCCCTGCCCTTGTCCTTGCCACCGGCGGGCCGTCCATTCCAAAGATGGGCGCAACGGGCTTTGCCTATGATGTCGCGCGCCAGTTTGGCCTGTCGGTGGTGCAACCGCGCCCTGCGCTCGTCCCCTTCACGCTCGGCCCCGACGATGCGCTGTTCCAGTCGCTTTCGGGTGTGTCCGCGGAAGTCGTCGTACGCTGGAACAAGACCCGGTTCCGCGAAGCTGCGCTCTTCACGCATCGTGGCCTGTCCGGCCCGGCGATGCTGCAAATCTCATCCTATTGGGAGCATCGCACGGCCATCGGCGTCAACTTCCTGCCGGACATGTGGACCGACTGGCTGCTTGACGAAAAGCGCGTCCGTCCGCGCCTCGCCATTCGCCGGTTGCTGGCGCAGCATCTGCCGGAGCGGCTGGCCGATGCTCTGCTTCAACAGGCTGGCGTGGCGGGCGAACTGGGTGCCCTTTCCGATAAGGCATTGCGGGCGGTGCAGACCTGCCTTGCCGACTGGCCTTTCACACCTAACGGGACGGAGGGCTATGCCAAGGCGGAGGTAACGGCGGGCGGCATTGCGACCAACCACCTCTCGTCCCGCACCATGGAAGCGGCGCGTATGCCGGGCCTCTACGCAATCGGCGAGGCGGTGGACGTGACCGGTTGGCTGGGCGGCTATAATTTCCAATGGGCATGGGCGAGTGGGCGGGCTGCGGGTGAGGCTCTCTGACCCTGGAACGGCGAGGCCAGCATTTGCTAAGCTGCGCGGCGATATTCGACCTGGCGAAAGCTGGCTCTTGACGTGAATAGCTATTCGGTCAAAAATAGAACCATGTTCTCACCCTTTGTTTCAAAGGATTTCTCGATGGCGACGGCCGCAAAAACCGCCCAGTTTCTTCATGAAAAGGTCAAGCCGAACATCGGCAGCCGCATCCTCAACAATAAGGCGGAATTGCTCAGCGGCATATTCGCCAAGCCGATGCGCGAACTGCTGGAGCAACGCGGCATCCTGGTCTTCCCTCAGATCAACTTCACCAATGAGGAGCAGGTTGCGTTCACCGAGACGCTCGGCACCTTCGCGCCCGAGGGTGCGGATGGCCGCAATGTCTCCAAGATCACGCTGGACGTGAAGGAAAATCCTTCGGCGGCCGAATATCTCAAAGGTTCGCTCTACTGGCACATCGACGGCACGCGCAACGACGTGCCGATTCTCGCATCGCTGCTGACCTGCAAGGTGCCCAGTCCCAAGGGCACCGGCAACACCGGCTTCTGCAACACCTATGCCGCCTATGAGGCGCTGTCCGACGAGGACAAGGCGAAATATGATGCGTTGAACGTGCTGCATGCGCCCTGGGCCTCGCTCTTCTATTATGAGCCGGAGCCGAGTTTCGCCAAGCTCAAGATGATGCAGTCCATCGGCGAGAAGGAACTGCCCCTCGTCTGGAAGCATGAATCCGGCCGCAAGTCGCTGGTCCTCGGCTGTACCGCGCATCATGTCATCGGCGTGGATCATGCGGAAAGCGCCCGGATCATCGTTGGCCTGCGCGAATGGGCCACCAGCGAGCAGTTCAGCTACAGCCATGAATGGTCGGTCGGCGATCTGGTGATCTGGGACAATACCGGCACCATGCACCGCGCCGAAGCCTATGATCCCAATTGCGGCCGCATGATGCTCCGCACCAAGCTGGAAGGCGAAGAGCCTTGGGCCATATAAGGTCCGCCCTCTTCTAATCTCAAAAAGCCCGGCCTGTCGAACAGGTCGGGCTTTTCCCATTTTGGAGGGGAAGCGCCGGCGCAGCGTCCGATACTACGCTCATGTATCGGGGGTTCAGCGCTGCCCATTCCAGCGATTTCGCCCTCCGCTCCTGACAGGATTGTGGCTCCAGTTGTTGCGGTTCGCATCATTGTCGCGGCCTGCACTGTCGCGGACGGTACGATCGTCGCGGTGGCCATAATCTCAATGGGTGCGTGGTGCCGAACGATAAGCCCGATCGCGATAACTGTTGTGACGATAGGCTCTTTCAGGGCCGCGATAATAGCTGTTGCCACGATAATAGCCGCCAGCGGGATAGCCGTCATAATAGCCACCGCCATAGGGATAGGCACCGGCCGAATATACCCCGCCATATCTGCCGCCATAGTCATCGACGCAGCCGCCCAGCGCCAGACTTGCGGCGAGCAGGACGATTGTTGTGAGGGAATGCTTCATGGCCTTCTCCGGCGATGGACGGCGGCGGCGGAACAGAGCGGCCGTCACGGCGCACCGCGATAATTCCCCCTGTGGAAAGATAACCGGGCTGTGCCATGGTTGGTTCCGCCCAATCCCATGGCAGCGTAGGATCGTTTTCTACCCCGAGCCGATGTTTGTCGGATCAGGGCGTGGTAGCGGTCAGGACGGCGATCATTTTCGTCTGCGTGACCACGCCGCGCAACTGCCGCTCTCCATCCACCACCTGGCGTGGTGCTGCCCCTCCGACAATGGGCGGATGAGGGCGGCCAGGGCCTCTCCGGTTCGACGATCAGCGGGTCGGACGCGATATGGTGGGCCAGCACGCCATCGTGGTGCAGGTCGAGTAGGCTGACGATGCCCTTTGCCCGGCCCGTGGTGTCCACCACCGGCAGCGATAGCAGTCTGCGGCCATGGAGCAGCGCCGCTGCCTCCGCGACGCCAGCCTCGCCATGGATGGTGTGATGTCGCGCGACATGATGTCCCCGGCGGTCAGCGTGCCGCCATGGTGCCAGTTGGCCACACAGCCGCGATTGGCTCTGGCCGGCTTCGGGCTTTCCTCGCAGCTCCCTACACCCGCGGGCTAAGCCTGATCCTGATCCCCTTCTTGGGTCGCAGGGTCAGCCGGCTCACCGGCTCCGGCTTAGGCCCCGCCGGATAGTCCATGCGGAATGCCCGGATGATCGCGGCCAGCACCAGCATCGCCTCCTGCTGCGCGAACCCCGCGCCCACGCAGATGCGCGGCCCCTTGCCGAACGGCATGTAGGCGGTCTTCACCGCCTCGGCTTCCTCCGGCCGGGTGAAGCGGTCCGGGTCGAAGCTGTGCGGGCAGGTGAAATTATCCTTGTTGCGCTGGATCAGCCAGGGCGAGATGACGATCATCGCGCCGGGCTTCATCTTCTTCTCGCGCATGACCGTAGGCCTGGTGATGGTGCGCGCGAAAAAGCCGATGGGTGGGTAGAGGCGCAAGGTCTCGCGGAACATGTTGCGGACGCCGTCCATGCCTTTGAGATGCTCGAAGCCGATGGGACCATCCCCCGCCGCCGCCACAATCTCTGCATGGAGCGTCTCCTGGAGGTTGGGGCTTTCGGCAAGGAGATAGAGCGCCCAGCTCAGCGCGCTGGCCGATGTCTCATGCCCTGCAAGAAAGATCAGCGCGATCTGGTCGATCAGTTCCTGAAAGCTGAAAGGTTCGCCCGTCTCCGGGTGTCTGGCCTCCAGCAGCGACTGCAATATGTCCGGCTGCGGCGATATGTCGCCCCGGTGGAAGGCATCGTAGCGGGCGCGGACCAGCGGCTCGAACACCGCATGGATCTGCGCGGATGCCTTCAACGCGCGCCGGGGAAAGCCGAGGGTGGGCAGGCCGTAAACGCGCAGCATCGCGCCCGGTTGGGCATTTTTTTGGAATTTCGTGAAGGCATGGTGGATCTGCAAGGCCTCGTCCCGGTCGAGGTTGATCGAGAACATGGTGCGGAAGATCACGTCGGCGGTCACATGGGTCATCACCGGGTCGATGTCGATCGGTCCGTCATGATCCTGCGCCTTGAGATGGGCCAGCATGTCGGCCACCGCATCGCTCATCAGGTCATAGACCCGTTTGAGGTTGGTGTGGGCGAAAGCGGGGTTTATCATCCGCCGTTGGTCGTCCCATACCTTGCCATTGGTGTTGAACACGCTCTGCCCGATCAGCGGCTCGACCAGGTCGCTGAGGAACTGGTGTTTGGGGAACTCCCGGTCGGCATCCGTCATCACCCGTTCGACGATGGACAACTCATTGGCGATGTAGAAGTCTAGTTTGGGCAGGTGAATCTCGCCCATCTTCATCGTGTAGCTGCGCTCGAACAAGGTGTGGATCCAGCTGTTCCAGCCGGTGAAGAAGCGTTTGACCAGCGATGCCCGGCTCCTGTGCGGGACGGGGTAGGGTGGGGTGAAGGGACACTCAGACATGCGCGGAGCCACCCTGTTCGTTACCCGATTCGGGCGCATTCTCAGCCTGAAACGCGGCCATGGAGGCGGGTAACGGGCGCCCGCCGCAGGTTATGCCGACATAGTCAAGCGCGGACGGTTTATCGAGACGGCGCAGATAGTCGAAATGAATGTCATATTTGTCGAACCGCCGCCGCGCGTAGGCGGCAGGGTCGCTATAGCGGAACCAGCGGGGGCTGAACTGGACGATGCCGGGAGGTCGCTCGACCCCGGTGCCGTTGCAGGGATCGACCAGCGGGATGCAGGCGCCGTCGGTCAGTGAACCGATGTCGAGCCAGCGGAAACGCCATGCCGCCACTCTCTTGAGCACTGCGCGAAAAGCGGCGGCATCCCGGCGCAGGGCGACCAACTGGATGGTCGAGCCGAGCGTGACGAGCGTGAAATGCCCGGGCAATTGCCCCGCGCGCCGGTCGAGTAAATCAGCCATCACTGGCATGGCCAGGATTGACCCGTTGCTGTGCGTGACGAATAGGACTTCGTCCCATTCCTCCTCGTCCAGGGCAGCCTCGACCCTGTCGACGAACCGCGAAAGCCGTGTGGCGAGCGCCGGATCGGTGGCCTCTCGTGCGACCAAATCGTTGAAGATGATGAAACGCAGCAGCCACTTGCTATGCAGCCGCTGCATGACGGGTGGGGTCAGAGCGATGGCGATCGCCATCGCCACCGGCAGGGCAATGACAACCGGCAGGACAATCGCAAGCAACGCGCCGAGGAGCAGCGTAACCAAGATCGGCAGCAGGAACATCGACGCGCCGGGGTAGAATAATGTGATCTTGCTACCACGTGGCACGACACGCGCGGCGCGCCAGTCGATCAGACGGCTGAAGTTGGCGTAGGCGCGCAACGTGTTGACGATCAGCGCCTTCGGTCCCTTGACCCAATGACGGCGGACAAGGTCATCCCACACCAGAAACTCGTGCGATGTCTGGAAGCTGCCGTCGTGCGCCGTCACCTCCCACCGGACGTCACCGTCGATGCGGCGCCGCGTACTGACGGAGGGCGGGTTATCGAGCCGTTTGACCTGCTCCGCGCAGAGCGCGTGATAGAAACGTGCGCCCCGCGGGTCGAAGCCGCCCAGATACAGCACTTTGCGCTTGAACATTTGCATCGCGCGATGCTTAGCCGCGCCATGTCTGAAAAGGAACGTCAATATTGCCTGTTCATGGATGGCCGGAAGCACAACCGGAACATCGGTTGTCGTCGGCATGACAATGCCTATGGCATCAACGGCGGCGGACGAGAGCGGGACAGGCTGATCGCCGACATGGCGCTGTACCGGCATATGCGGGGTCAGCATGATCCCATGGCCTGGGCGGTGCTATATTTCACGCGCGTCTATGGCTGGTTCTTCTTCAACTATCATGGCTTTCCGTGGCGGGGACAATTGGTCCGCAAGATATTCCGCCGCTACTGATGGGCATCGGGAAAGCTGATGCTGGGCTTACATTTTGCGACAAGTTCGCAATTGCCCGACAAGCCAATGATACAATTGCGGGGTAGAGGGCATGGCTGGCTGGCTCCTGCGCGTTTCATGGGTGTAATGGTCAGCTTTGGTTCAGGGCACGCGGAACAAGGGCGGCGCTGGACCTTCAGGGAAATTCGGGGAAGGGGTTCAGGTGAAAAAGCTTTCGTTGACTGGCGCGTTCTTGGCGTCTGCCGCGCTCATGCCGCATATGGTATTCGCGCAGGCCGATGAAGCGCCGCGCCAGCGGCCCAATACGGTGTCGGCACCGGACGAAGAGGAGATCGTGGTCGAGGGCCAGCGCCTGCGCGGCTCCGTGGTCGGCGATTTCCAGCCCGAACTGACGATGAACCCCGGCGATGTCCGCGCGCTTGGCGTCAGCGATATTTCGGAACTCGTGTCCGAACTTGCACCCCAGTTGACCAGCGGTCGGGGCGGACAGCCGGTGGTTTTGCTGGAGGGCCGCCGTGTCTCCAGCTTCCGTGAAATCGCGACCATCCCGACCGAGGCGATCCAGCGGGTGGAAATTATGCCGGAGGAGGTCGCGCTCAAATATGGCTATCCGGCCGACCAGAAAGTGATGAACATCATCCTGCGTCGCCGGTTCCGCGCCTTCACGCTGGAGGCCAAGGACAGGATCGCGACCGATGGCGGTGCCAATCAGGCGGAAGGGGAAGCCGGCTTCCTCGCCATCCGTCGCAATGGCCGCCTCAACCTCAATGTCGAATATCAGCGGACGGCCGCGCTGATGGAGTCGGCGCGCGGCATCGTGAACCCCGTGACAGGCGGCGATACGCAGCGTACGGCGATCCCCTCCGACCGGCAACTGACCATTACCGGCACCTATGCCCGGCCGCTGGCGAGCTGGCTCAACAGTTCGATCAACGCGGAACTGACGACCGACCAGACCAGAGCGCTGACCGGCCCATCTGTCTCCAACCCTACCATCCCGACGGCCTTTCCCATCACTGGGCTGGAACGGAGCGGCAGCGGCCAGACCGTTCGGTTCGGCAATACGATCAACGCGGATGGCAAGGCATGGCGCGGCACGCTGACCAGCACTTACACCCATGACGAATCGCGCACGATCACCGCGCGCGGTTATGATCTGGCCGATTATCAGGCCGGGATTGTCAACGGCACCGTGGACCCGACCCTCCCGGTGGCGTTCGGCTTTGCGCCCATGCGGCCCAGCGACCTTGCCCGCAGCCGCACCGATCTTGCCGCCACCGATCTGACGGTGAACGGCAATCTGTATCGCCTGCCTGCGGGCGAAATCTCGCTGACCGCGCATGTCGGCGGCAGCTATAATGGCTTCGAATCCGAATCCACCCGGTCGAGCGTCTACAGCGCGGCATCGCTGGACCGGTCGATCGGCCTGGGCGGGCTGAGCGTCGACGTGCCGCTGGTCAAGAGCCTGTCTCCCTTCATCGGCAAGCTGTCGGTGAACGGCAATGTCGAGGTGCAGTCGCTGTCCGACTTCGGCACGGTCAAGGGCTATGGCTTCGGCCTGAACTGGCGTCCGCGCAGTGGCGTTGCCCTGATCGCGTCGTTCAAGGGGCAGGAGAGCGCACCGACCGTGCAGCAGCTCGGCAATCCGACGATCCTCACCACCAACGTGCAGGTGTTCGATTATCAGACCGGCAGGACGGTCAACGTCACCCAGACCAGCGGTGGCAACCGGGGCCTGCGCTCCGCCGACCAGAATGACATGCGGCTGGGCCTGACGCTCAAGCCGTTCAACACCAAGCCGGACCTGACCCTGAGCGTGGATTATAACCGGCGGGTGGCGACCGATGGCGTTGGCTCGCTGCCCGGCACGACCAATGCGTCGGAGGCAGCGTTCGGCAGTCGCTTCTCCGACGAACCCAATCTGGGCCAGCGGTTCGAGCGCAATCGCGCCACGGGCGAGCTGGTCAGCATCGACACACGCTCGATCAATATCGCGCGGCGCGAGAGCAGCTCGATCCGCTGGGGTCTCAATTTCACCAAGACGCTCAAGATGCCCCAGTCGCAGATCGACGCGATGCGAAAGGCGCAGGCGGCGCGCTTTCCCAATGGCTTCCCGCAGAATTTCGGCCGTGGCGATGGCCCGCCGCGTGAGGGAGAGGGTGGTCCCCGCCCCGATGGCGCTGTCGGTGGGCAGGGCAATGGACAGGGCGGCAGCAATAGCAGCAGCGCGGTAGCAGGCGGCATGGGCGGCAGCGCCAATCGCAGCGCAGGCGGCGGTGCGGGCGGTGGCGCTCCGGGCGGAGGCGGCTTCGGCGGTCCCGGCGGCGGTGGCCCCGGCGGCGGTGGTTTTGGCGGTGGTCGCGGTCCCGGTGGTCCCGGCGGCGGCGGCCGGATCAATGTCGCCTTCTATCACACCATCAACCTGGTCGATAAGGTGCGGTTGGCAGGCAGCCTGCCGGAGATCGACCTGCTGAACGGCGGTACGCTCGGCGATCGGGCGGGCCAGCCCCGCCATGAACTGGAGTTGCAGGCCGGCTTTGCGCAGAGCGGCTTTGGCGCGCGGCTGACCGGCAAGTGGGAAAGCGCGACCCGGGTCGTCGGCACGGCGGGTGTGCCCACGTCCAACCTGCGCTTCTCCGACCTTGCGACCTTCAACCTGCGCCTCTTCGCCAATCTCGGCCAGCGCCCGGAACTGGTGACGAAAATGCCCTGGTTGCGCGGTGCACGCATTCAGTTCGGCGTGAACAATATCCTCAATACCCGGCAAAGGGTGACGGACGGCACTGGCCAGACTCCGCTGGCCTATCGTCCGGGGCTGGTCGATCCGCTGGGACGGACGATCACCATCTCGCTCCGCAAGCAATTGTTCTGAAGCGGAAAAGGCCTCCTCGGGCCGGGTCGGGGAGGGGGCGCTGCGGAGGCGCGCGTGATCCAGCGTTTGTGAAAGCAGGAGGATCGGAGTGCGCCTTCTCCCTTCCTCACCCCTATCCCGTCACGCTTCTCTTGGCGGGGGCGCCGGTCGTCGCTTGCCCTTGGTCCGGCTGGTCAGGTGGAATTGTCGGCAGCGGTCGCAGCGATAGGGGCGAAGGGGTAGGCCGGAGCGTTGCACGATGGCAAGCGCATCCGCTTCCGAACCATAGCGCATTTTCTTCAGACAGATGCTCAGCCGGGTTCGCACCGCCCAGTCCTATCGTCCCTTGGCCGCGATCAGCCGCAGATAGGCATCAACCACTGCCTGGTTGATCGGATCCCATTCGTAACGGGATGCCTCACGCGCAGCGGCGGTTGCATGCGCCGCGCGCAGGGCCGGGTCACGAACATAGGTTTCCAGGCAGTTGGCAAATTCGGTGACGGACCCCGGCTCGCACAGAAAGCCCGTGATGCCATGGTGGATGATGCTGGCGCTGCCGGTCGCGCGGGCGCCGAGCGCAGGCACGGCGCAGGCCATGGCCTCCAGAGTCACGTTGCCGAATGTCTCCGTCTCGGACGGGTTGAACAGCACGTTCATCGCCGCAACCGCGCGGGCAAGGTCTGCACCCGCCTGAAAGCCGGTGAAGATCGCACCGGGCAGCCGCCGCTCGAACCATTCGCGGGCGGGGCCATCCCCCACCACCAATATCCTGTGCGGCACGCCCCGCCGACGCAGCGCATCGATCGTGTCCGAAAAGACATCCAGCCCCTTTTCCATGACGAGGCGGCCCAGGAAGCCGATGACGACCTCATCCTCCCCTACGCCCTGCGCCCGTCGCCAGCCGGCGTCGCGGCGGCCGGGGTTGAACACGTCCCGGTCGATGCCACGCGACCAGATGGAGATGTCATAGTTCATCCGTTGCTCGCGCAGGACCTGGGCAAAGCTCTCCGATGGGGCGACCAGCGCGTTGCAGCGACGATAGAGGCGGCGCAGCATGGCGGCCATTACCGGCTCCAGGAAGGAGAGGTTATAGTAGCGAAAATAGGTCTCGAAATGGGTGTGGACGGAGGCCAGAACGGGCAGGTCGCGGTCCAGCGCCCATGTTACCGCGCGGTGCGCGCTGGGGTCCGGGCTGGAGATATGCACGATGTTGGGCGCAAAAGCCTTGAGGTCGCGGCGAACGCGCGGCGAGAGACCGATGGGGATGCGATATTCACCCCGGCCCGGAACCGCGAAGCTGGGCAGGCTGACCAGATCGCCCGTGGGCGGGAAGGCAGGCTCGCTGACGGTCGGCGAATAGATGCGAACTTGCGCGCCCTGCCGCAGCAGATAGCCGACGAGCGAATTGAGTGCACGATTGGCACCGTCGCGGACGTAATTATAATTGCCGCTGAAAAGGGCGATACGAAGGTCTTTGGCATCCATCGCGGCGCTATAGCGGTGAGTGGCGGCAAAGCAAAAGCGGAACCGCCTGACAGTTGGAGCGTCCGGGTCAGTGTGACGGGAAGGACGCATATGACCAACAGTTATGACAAGGGGGCGCCGGTGACGTGGAACTGGGGGACGGGCATGGGCGCGGGCACAGTGCGCGAACGGTTCGAGCGGCGCGTGCAGCGGACGATCAAGGGGCAATGCATCGTCCGCAACGGCACGACAGCTAATCCCGCCTATCTGGTCGAGACGGAGGAGGGTGGACGCGTGCTGAAACGCGGATCGGAATTGTCCGCGCGATAATCCGCCCCTCTGTATCTGCGCCGGATTGGCAGGGCATCGATCCCCTTGCTAAGAGTGGGCATGGCTTCTCTCGATCTTCGCGTCGATGCGCTTCTGATCGGCGGGCCCCGCCCGATTGCCGAGGGGGTGATGAGCGCTATGGCCAAGGCGCCAGTGGCCGGGCCGGTGCGGATCGACTGGATGGGTCTGGAAGGGGACGCGGTGGCGGACCCCATCCACCATGGCGGGCATGACAAGGCGATCCACCTCTATCCGCAGGACCATTATCGCTGGTGGCGAGAGCGGCTGGGCGACCATGCCCTGCTGGACGCGCCGGGTGCCTTTGGCGAGAATATCGCTGTGTCGGGCGCGGTGGACGCTGATTTCTGTCTGGGCGACCGATTTACGCTGGGCAGTGCGATTCTGGAAGTCAGCCATGGCCGCCAGCCGTGCCGCAAGCTGAATCATCGGTTCGGTAGACCCGATATATTGGGGACAGTGGTGAAGACCGGCCGAGCAGGATTTTACCTGCGCGTCATCCGCACGGGAGAGGCGCAGGCAGGCGACCACATGGCACTGATCGAGCGCCGCTTGCCCGAATGGCCGATGACGCGGGTTTTCGACCTGCTGGTCGCGGGTGGCCACAGGGGCGATCCCGCGGGTGTCGCGGCGCTGGCTGCCATGCCGGTGCTGGCTGAGGCCTGGTCGGGGCGGGCGCGGGAACTGGCGCGATAGGGCTGTGGGGGTAGGGTTGGAGTTGCGATGGGTGAGGGAGTGATTTGGGTGGAAGGGCGGCAGATTTTCTTTCACCGTTCACCTGAGCGAAGGCGAAGCAAGCATCGCATCCACGCGATAGAAGGCTTCGACCTTGGCTCAGCCCGAACGGATTAGGATTCCCTTGCGTCCGCAAATGGTCGCACCCGGCAATCACAAACCTTGGCCAAGTCGCAGCGCCGCCTCGATTCGCGCCTGTGCTTCGGCTGCCATCGCCTTGCGGTCCGGCTGGTCGCCCGGATCGAAGGGGTCGAGAAAATGTAGTGTCACCCCTGTCTCCCGCCGTCCCAACACGCGGATGGCATTAGCGCTTCCCGGCTCATCGTTGATCCAGGCGATGTCGTCGGTCGCCGCGCCATAATCGATCAACGCGGGTTGCACGCGGATGGCGCGCGGCGGCGGTAACAGGACCGCGAACAGGGCGGGTTTGAACGGCAGCAGGCTGTGGCCGTCCCCCGTCGTCCCCTCGGGGAATAATGTCACTGGTTGATGCCGCGCCATGGCATCGCGCAGGGCGCCGATCTGTCCCCGCACCGCGCCGCGGGTTGCACGGCTGACCAGCAAAGTGTTATTCTGCGCTGCCAGCCAGCCAATGATCGGCCAGCGGCCAACGTCGTCGCGGGAGACGAAGGCGCATCCCGTCGTCCCGCCCAACACCAATATGTCCAGCCAGCTCATATGGTTGGCGACGAAGAACACATTGCGGTCGAGCGGCATGCCCACCACCTCGACGCGGGCGCCGCACACCCACCCCGCCCATCCCAGGAAGCGGCGCGGCCAGCGCGACTCCCGGAACAATAGGCGCGCCAGCAGATGCGGCAGTACACAGGCGAGCAACAGTAGCAGCAGTGCCGCCACTCTTGCCCAGCATCTCACCCGGCGGGGCAAGCGTCCCTCAACTCTTGCGGTTGAGCGATACGCCGTAGAGTTCCATGCGGTGATCGACCAGACGGAAGCCCAGTCGCTCGGCGATCTGCTTCTGCAACTGTTCAAGTTCGGGATCGACGAACTCGATGACCTTGCCGCTTTCCACATCGATCAGATGGTCGTGATGTGCTTCGGGCGCCGCTTCATAGCGGGCACGGCCATCGCCGAAATCATGCCGTTCCAGAATGCCGGCTTCCTCGAACAGGCGGACCGTGCGGTATACAGTGGCGATGGAGATTTGCGGGTCGATGCCGACGGCGCGTTCATAAACCTTCTCGACGTCGGGATGATCCTCCGCCTCGGACAGCACGCGCGCGATAACGCGCCGCTGATCGGTTACTCGCAATCCGCGCTCAACGCACAGAGCCTCGATGTCAATTTCACGTCCCATGGCTGTGATCTACTCCATGCATGCGGCATCGCCAAGGCAGTCGCCCGGCATTGCAGAAAAAAAGCCCAAAGCGGACCAGCGCAACGGGGCTGGCAAATGCAAATCTGTTTTAAACGAAAAACGGCGCCTGTTCGGGCGCCGCTTATCATCTGGCCAGGCCGAAACCTTGCCGGGCAGCCTTACTTGGCGCGGCGGCGCGCCGTGCCCAGGCCGATCTTCTTGGCGAGCGAGCGGCGCTGCTCGGCATAGCTAGGTGCGACCATCGGATAGTCGGCGGGCAAGTTCCATTTTGTGCGATAATCGTCCGGCGTCATCTGATAATGAGTCATCAGGTGGCGCTTGAGCATCTTGAGCTTCTTGCCATCTTCCAAACAAACCAGATAGTCAGGCTTGATCGAGGAGCGGATGGAAACCGCTGGTTCCTGCTTGACCTGCGGCACCGGCTTCTCGCTGGAAAGACCAGTCAGAGCACCATGCACGTTCTGGATCAGCAGGGACAAGTCCGATACTGCGACACTATTGTTGGAAACATGCGCCGCGACAATGTCTGCGGTAAGCGTGACAAGCAACTCATCCTGAGCCGAAGATTCCGACACGTTACAATCCTTTCTTATAATGGGCGACCGCTTGGTTTTTGATTTGTCAACATTGTCGGCCTTAGGCGCGGTTCATACATCCTGCAAGCATTAATCTAGGTTAGTTCGTGTCATTTTGCGATCTGACGCTTAAAGCTCAATGCAGAGCGACGCTGGCCATCGCGGCCCAGATAGTAATTAGGTCTACTACTATATTGTTGAAAGCTGGCCGCTCTGTACAAACCTATGGCTTCATTGCCTTCGCGTACTTCCAGGAACATCGTGTCAGCGCCTGTGCGGGCAGAAAAATCGATACAGCGTTGCAATATCATCTGCCCATAACCTCTGCGCCGCGCCGCGGGATCGACGCCGAGCAGCAGAAGTTCGGCCTCTCCCGCGATGGAGCGGACAAGGCCAAAGCCGAGCATGGTATCGCCGACCCGCCCCGCGACCAGGAAGGTGCCAGGCAGATCGAGCATCGAACAGGTCTGGTCGGGGGTCCAGGCCTCGCCATAAATGGGGTCGAAGGCGGTGTTCATCACTGCCATGCAATCGGCAATGACGGCAGGCGCGGATACTTCATGCACGGTGATGACGAGGCTGCCGATCATGCGCCAGCCGCAGAGATAGCAGGGACAGCGCTCGCCATTGGCTTTGCGTCGGCCTCCCGGCCATAGATAGCTACGGGCGGTAGGGCGCGCCGGGCCGGGGACAGCAGAGAGTAGCGACGCGCATCGGGCAGGCAATCGCTCGCCTCGCCCCAGCCGCGCGCCTCCACCAACGTCGCCGCACCCGACCCATGGAGCCGCGCATCGCCCAGATCGCGTGCCAGATCGGCAACCGGCGTCGACGTCAGTGGATGCAGTATGTGGAGTGTGTCGGCCTCGAAGCGCTGCCAGAAAAGCTCGCCATGGCCACCGGTCATCACGATTGTGATCGGCTCATCTGCCGCGATCCCATCCTGACGCGCCCTGTCATCCCGAACCATAGCCGCGCACAGGGAGAGGCAATCATAACCCGTCACCGGCACACCCCAGGCGAAACCCAGAGCCCGCGCCGCCGCGATGCCGACCCTGATCCCGGTAAAGCTGCCCGGTCCCACATCCACTGCGATGGCATCGGCGCGGCGTCCCGCCAGCATCTCCTGGATCATCGGGACCAGCATTTCGGCATGGCCGCGCCCCATCAACTGATAGCGGTAATTGGAGCCGTCATCATTGGAGCCGTCATCATTGGAGTGGGCATTATCGGGGCGCATATCTTCACCGACCAGTGCGATCGAGAGCGCCTGCGTCGTGCAGTCGATAACCAGTGTCCGCAAGCCAGGGGTCAACATGCTGGGTTAGACGGCCCGTACCTCGGTGACTTCGGGGACATAATGTTTGAGCAGCGTCTCTATCCCGTTCTTCAGCGTCGCGGTGGAGGAGGGGCAGCCGGAGCAGGCGCCCTGCATCTTGAGATAGACCGTGCCCTTGTCGAAGCCGCGATAGATGATGTCGCCACCGTCATTGGCCACGGCGGGCCGCACGCGCGTCTCGATCAATTCGCGGATCTGGTCGACGATCTCGGCATCTTCGGGGTCGTCGGTGAAGCCTTCGTCCTCAGCATCGGCGGGGATAGAGATGCCGCTCGTGTCGCCGCCCCGAAACAGGGGCTGTTCGGTCAGGAAATGTTCCAGGATGATGGTGACGACATCGCCCTTCAACTCCGGCCAGGACACGCCGGGTGCGGCGGTGACGGCCACGAAATCCTGCCCGAACAATATGCCGGTCACATCGCCCAGGCTGAACAGGGCGTCGGCAAGCGGCGATGCCTCGGCCGCCTCGGGCGTCGGGAAATCGCGCGTACCGGACGCCATCACCTGGCGGCCGGGCAGGAATTTCAGCGTCGCCGGGTTGGGCGTGGTTTCGGTTTCAATCATCATCGGACAGAGCACCTCTGGCTCGGGGCGCACGATGCCGCCGCCCCGCTGGCTTTAGCTGGCTATGTGGTGGCAAGCGCGGCGTAACGCAAGCACCCAACGCGCCCGCATCCCTGGCTGCGACAGCTTTATCGAGCCGCCACGCCGGGCAGCTTCACATCGGGCCATCCCCTGGCAAGCGCAGCCGGGACCGGCGTGGCCTTCGACAGCACGATCACCGACCAGCTCTTGCCCTCGACCAGATAGCGTTTCGCCAGCCGCTGGATGTCCGCTGCCGTCACCTCCAGCAGGTCGCTGCCGAAACTGCTCATCGCAGGCAGGACGTTGGGGTCACGCGTCGCCCCCTCGATCTGGGACATCCAGAATGCGTTGCCCGTGCTGGCGCGGCCCAGCAATTGCCGCATCGGCGCAACGATCCGCTGCAACTCGTCATCGCTCACCGGCGTGGTGGCGAGATCATGGGCGATGTCATGAACGATGGTGCCAAAGGCGGCGATCCGGTCCGGCTTGATCTGGCTCGCCACCGCGACATAGCCGCCGCTATCATAGGTCAACGGCCAGACGTTGGAGACGTTGGGGCTATAGGCCGCGCCATCCATCGACCGGAACCGCTCGAACAGGCGGTCATTGATGACCTGCGACAGGATTTCGAGCTGACGGCTGTCCTTCAGCGCGCCATAGCCGCCACCCGTTGGCCACGCGATCACCGCCGCTGCCTGCTCCGCAGCGCCATCGTGACGCAGCACCAGTGGCCGGGGGTTATGTGCGGGGAACACCAGCTTGCGATTGGCTGGCGGTGGCGGCACATCCTTGCGCGGCGCCAGCGCACCGAACGTCTCGGCCACCGCCTGGATCGCCTCGTCCGGCTTCACATCGCCGAATATTTCCACCTCGACCGGGCCTTGGGCCAGACGCGGCTCCCATATGGCGCGAAAGGATGCGGGGGTCAGCTTGGCGACTCGGTCAGGGATCGCCGGGGCAAAGCGCCCGTCCTTGTTTCTGAGCAACCAGCTGAGGTCACGGCCCAGCAGCGCATCGGGGGAACTGCTGCTCGCCCGCTCGGCCGCGCCGAACACCGCCTTGACGCGGGTCAGAGGGGCGGGATCCCAGCGCGGAAACGCCAGCTTGGTCGCATAGAGCCGCAACTGGTCCTTATAGTCGGCCGGACGACTGACCGCGGAAAGCTCGAAGGCATTTTCCGAGACGGCGAATTTAAACTCCATCCGGCGGCCATTGGTCAACTGGTCGAGCTGGCGCTGTCCCAATGTCCCGATGCCATTGGTGGCCAGCACATAGGGCGCGGCCCAGATCGCTGTCTCCTGCCCCGGTGCGAAACTCTGTTCGCCATTGCCGAACCGGATGTTGATCCGCACTTTCTCCTTCTCCGCTGCATTGGCAAAGAGCAGCAGCTTGACGCCATTGGAGAAAGTGACCTTTTCGATCTTGAGCGGTCCGGCCGTCTCGTGCGAGACCACAGTTCCGGCGGCTGGCAGCTTGGGTAGCGCGTCCATCGTGACCGATCCGGCGGCGAGGCGCATGTCCTTGGCGGGGGCGACTGGCGCTTTGAATGCGGCAGTCAGCGCCACATCGGCGCCCCGCTCCGCCACGGGCAGGGTCAGCATCGCGCGCTTCGCATCGCCGGTGAACATGCGCCGTGTCGCGTCCAGCATTCTCTGCGGCGTCATCAGCGGCTTGGCCGAGCGATAGATGTCGAGGGCGGCCTGCGCCGTCACCGTCGTCTCGCGAATATCGACCGCGCCGGTCAGCGTCTCCGCCTGGTTTGCACTGGCTTCCGTATCCGCATTCTCCGCGCCGATGGCGAAGGCGGTTTCGAGCTGGGCATAGTCGCGCGCAATATCCTCCTCGCTCGGCGGGGTCTGGGATGCATCGGCGATGATCGCGCGGACATCGTCCATCGCCTTTTTCCAGTCGCTGCCGACCGGCGTCACCGTGACGAAGGTGCCATCGACCGAACGGCTCACATCCTGCTGGTCGACCGAGGCAGTGATATAGGATGCGCCATTGCGCGCGGCCTCCTCCAGTCGCCGGTTGATGATCTGGAGTGCCAGCGTCTCGATCAGCTTGCCCTGATTATAGGCGATGGTGTCCGCCTTCGGATGCCAGGGCCGCAGCCATGCAAGGCCGACGGAAATGGGTGCGCTTGGCTCCACGACCACGCGCGTTTCGGGTGCGGCTGCATCTGGTTCGCCGAAATCGGGGTCGGGCGTCGCTGCTCCTTCGGCTTTCCAGCCACCGAAATAGCGCTGGACATAGGTTTCCATCAACGCCGGGTCGATGTCACCGGAGATGGCAATCACTGTCCGGTCCGGTCGATACCAGCGGTCGTGGAAGGCCTTGAGGCCGTCCGCCCGCGCCTTGGTCAATGATTCGGTGGTGCCGATCGGGTTGGATTTGGCCAGCGGCTGCCCGGCGAAATAAAGTTCCCGCGCCGCATTGCCCACCGTCACGCCGGGGCTGAGTGATTCGCGCATTTCCGCCGAGACGACGGCACGCTCCGCATCGACGGCCTGCGGCACGATATTGGGCGCGGCCAGCATGCCGGAGAGTATCTTCATGCTCTCGTCCAGACCCGCCGCATTCGCCTCGGGCAGGTCGAGCGCATAGGTGGTGCCGGTTGGCGTCGTCTGGGCATTGCTGTCGCTGCCAAAGGTTGCGCCCAGCCGCTGCCAGATGCGCTTGGCCTCGCCATCGGGCACGTCGCGCGACCCGCGAAAGGTCAGATGTTCGATGAAATGGGCAAAGCCGCGCTCGTCCGGCTTTTCCATCAGCGATCCGGCATCGACACGGACCCGGATGGAGACCTGCCCCGGCGGCACCCCATTTTTGCGGATCGCATAGCGCAGGCCGTTGGACAACGTGCCGAACCGCCACGCGGGGTCGATCGGTACATCGCTATTCTCATAGAGCCAGGGGCGCGGCGCGTTAGCGGCCGGGGCAGCCGCCTGCGCCACCTTCGGCAGCTTGTCGTTCAGCGCCGCGCCGGATCTTGCGCCGACGGGCTGCGCGGTCAGCAGCGCGATGATGAGGAGGGAGGCGGCGGTGCGCCGGGTCGAAGCCAAACGTGCAAGGGACATGGCGCGGACACTATTGCCATTTTCCTGAATGGCCACTGACAATTTGCAAATAGGGACGATTGCATCGCGGTCTGGCTATAGGGGCCGCTAGGGAAGCGCGCCGATAGCCGCGCACACCCTTTCCGCAGGCGCCCTGCGCCTGTATAGGGCCGCGATGACCACACCCAAGCCCGCCACCCCCGATCCCCGGACGTTCCGCGTCAAATCCTTCGGATGCCAGATGAACGTCTATGATGGCGAGCGCATGGGCGAGATGCTGAGCGCGCAGGGCATGAGCGAGGCGGGGGAGGGCGCGGAGCCGGATCTGGTCATCCTTAACACCTGCCATATTCGCGAAAAGGCGGTGGACCGGGTCTATTCCGACATCGGCCGCCTGAAGCGCGAGGATGGCACCCGCCCGATGATCGCGGTCGCCGGATGCGTGGCGCAGGCCGAGGGCGGCGAGATCATGCGCCGGGCAAAGACCGTGGACATCGTGGTGGGACCGCAGGCCTATCACCGCCTGCCCGATCTGGTCGCCAGGGCCGCGCGGGGTGAGGAGGCGCTGGACACGGACATGCCCGCCAACTCCAAGTTCGACGTGCTGCCGGGGCGTGCCGGCAGACGGCGCAGCGCATCCGCCTTCCTGACGGTGCAGGAAGGGTGCGACAAATTCTGCACCTATTGCGTGGTTCCCTACACGCGCGGCGCCGAAGTCAGCCGTCCATGGAAAGCGGTGATGGACGAGGCACGGGCGTTGGTCGATGCAGGCGTGCAGGAGATCACGCTGCTCGGCCAGAATGTGAATGCCTGGGAAGGCGAGGATGGGGCGGGGCGCTTGCAGGGTCTCGACGGCCTGATCCGCGCGCTCGACCGCTTGCCGCACCTCAAGCGTATCCGCTACACCACCAGCCATCCCAACGACATGACCGACGGGCTGATCGCGGCGCATGGCGATGTCGAGGCGTTGATGCCCTATCTCCACCTGCCCGTACAGTCGGGCAGTGATCGCATCCTCAAGGCTATGAACCGCAGCCATGACACGGCATCCTATCTGCGGACATTGGACCGGGTGCGGGCGGTGCGACCGGACATCGCGCTGTCGGGTGACTTCATTGTCGGTTTCCCCGGCGAAACGGATGCGGATTTCGAGGCGACGATGAATCTGGTGCGCGCGGCGCGCTATGCCCATGCGTTCAGCTTTAAATATTCGTCGCGTCCCGGCACGCCCGCCGCCGATATGGACGGCATGATCGCCGCCGATGTAATGGATGAACGGCTGCAAGCATTGCAGGCGGAGATCATCCGGGGGCAGGTTGCCTTCAACACGGCCAGCGTCGGCAAGGTCGTGGAGGTGCTGCTGGAGCGTAAAGGTCGGCAAACCGGCCAATTGATCGGCAAGTCTCCCTGGTTGCAATCGGTGCATCTCGACGCGCCGGGGCTGGCCATCGGCGACCTCGTCACGGTGGAACTGATTTCTGCCGGTCCCAACAGCCTGGGTGGCAGGATTGCCACATATGCGGCGGCTTGAACGGATCAAATTGCGGCGCCCGACGATTGGGCTGGCAATCGGGAGCTTTGGCCTTCATCCTCATCCCGACTCGAGCAACCTCGAAAGGACCAGATGAGCCGCAAGCCTGTTCCCGCCCAGACGGGCGACCGCAGCCGGATAGAGGTCGTTTTCGACCGCCCCCAGCTCCTTGGCACGCTCTTTGGTCAATATGACCAGAATTTGGTCGCTATCGAAAACAGGCTGGGAGTTTACATCCTCGCCCGTGGGAACAAGATCCAGATCGAGGGGGAGGCATCCGCCACCGGCCGCGCCCGCGACGTTCTCACCGGCCTCTACAACCGCATAGTCAAGGGACAGGACATCGACTCGGGCGTGGTCGAGGCTTTGATCGGTATGTCCAACGAGCCGACGCTGGACGGCATCATCCGCCACGAAGTCTCCACGCCGCCGTCCATCATGATCCGCACCCGCATGAAGACCATCGTGCCGCGCACGGTGACGCAGGCGGTCTATATGGAGGCGCTGACCCGCGACGACATCATCTTCGCGCTCGGCCCGGCCGGCACCGGCAAGACCTATATCGCGGTGGCGCAGGCCGTGGCGCAACTCATGAACGGTTCCGTCAAGCGGCTGATCCTCTCCCGTCCTGCGGTGGAGGCGGGCGAGAAGTTGGGCTTCCTCCCCGGCGACATGAAGGAGAAGGTCGATCCCTATCTTCGCCCGCTTTATGACGCGCTCAACGATTGCCTGCCGCCCGAGCAGGTGGAGCGGCGCATCGCATCGGGCGAGATCGAGATCGCGCCCATCGCCTTCATGCGCGGGCGGACGCTGGCCGACGCCTTCATCATCCTGGACGAGGCGCAGAACACCACGCCGATGCAGATGAAGATGTTCCTGACCCGCTTTGGCGAGAAAAGCCGCATGGTCGTGTGCGGCGATCCCAACCAGACCGACCTTCCCGGCGGCATGAACGCGTCGGGCCTCAACGATGCCGTGCAGAAGCTGGAGGGCATCGAGGGCTTCGGCACCATCCGGTTCAGCGCGGCGGACGTGGTGCGCCATCCCATCGTCGGCCGCATCGTTCAGGCCTATGAGGGGCCGGATGCCTGATGCGGCCACCGTCTTGCGCCTGACATATGCCCGACCTAGGGCATGTGCCATGAGAAATGCCCATGCTTGACGTGATCGTCGACAGTGTCCCCCTGTGGACGCGGCCGGTGGAGGAGTGGACCGTGCTGGCGGAGAAGGCTGCGCGCGCTGCCATCGCGCAGACGCCGCATGGCGAGATGTTGACCCATCCGGGCGCATTCGAGCTGTCGGTCAAGCTGGCCGACGATGCGGAGGTGCAGGCCCTCAACGCCGCCTATCGCAACAAGGACACGCCGACTAACGTCCTGTCCTTCCCCATGCTTCAGCCTGATTTCATGGAAGCGACCGCGCTGGCCGACGATGGCGAGATTCTCGTCGGCGACATCGTGCTGGCCTATGAGACCTGCGCGCGCGAAGCGGTGGAGAAGGGCGTGACGCTGGAGAATCATGCCGTCCATCTGATGGTGCATGGTGTCCTCCATCTCCTCGGCTACGACCATGTCGAGGATGAGGAGGAAGCGCGCGCGATGGAGGAGATGGAGACGGCGGCTCTTGCGTCGCTGGGCATCGCTGATCCATATGCGGATCATGAGGGCACATGATCGTGCCGGGAACAGGGACTTGAACACCGATGGCCGAAGCCAGCAGCGCCTCCTCCACCGCGAAGGAAGCGGACAGTAGCAACGAAGGCGGGCGAATATGGCGCGGGCTTCGCGCCCTTTTGTTTGGTGAGGAGCCGGAGACCAGCCTCCGCAAAGAGTTGGAGCATACGCTCGACGAATATGAGGAGGATGCGGGCGCGCCCGTCATCAAGGGCGACCTGTCCCCCGTCGAGCGGCAGATGTTCAAGAACCTGCTGCATTTCGGCGAGCATACCGTCGATGACGTCGCGGTGCCGCGCGGCGAGATCGTCGCCATTTCGCAGGACGCCAGCTTTGCGCAACTGATGGCGCTGTTCGTGGAGGCGGGACACAGCCGTATCCCGGTCTACAAGGACAGTCTCGATACCGTCACCGGCATGATCCACATCCGCGACGCCTTCGCCATACTGGCGCAGGGGCAGGCACACCCGGATACGCTGGAGGGTCTGATCCGCCAGCCTATCTATGTACCGCAGAGCATGGGCGTGCTCGACCTGCTGGCCGAGATGCGGGCCAAGCGCACCCACCTTGCCATCGTGGTGGACGAATATTCGGGGACGGACGGCCTGTTGACCATCGAGGATCTGATGGAGGAGATCGTCGGCGAGATCGAGGATGAGCATGACGAAGAGCCGGAGGCTCTGCTCGTCGCCCATGGCGATGCCGGCTGCTGGGACGCGGATGCCCGTGCCGAACTGGACGATGTCGCGCAGGAAGTGAACGACCCCAGGCTGGCCGAGGTCGAGGAAGACATCGACACGCTGGGCGGTCTGGCCTTTGTCATCGCGGGCCATGTCCCGGAAAAGGGCGAGATACTGCTCCACCCGGAAAGTGGCTGGCGGCTGGAGATACTCGACGGCGACACGCGAAGGGTGAC
Source organism: Sphingobium sp. (assembly GCA_036384115.1). Taxonomy (GTDB): domain Bacteria; phylum Pseudomonadota; class Alphaproteobacteria; order Sphingomonadales; family Sphingomonadaceae; genus Sphingobium. The sequence goes on along the minus strand of DASVMZ010000022.1, from coordinate 119,361 downwards.
GCGCCTGCGGCTGCATCCACCGGTGGTGATGGCGGAGGATGAGGAGGAGTGATCTTTACGGACAAAGTATCTTGATGACCAAAGATGCGATCCGCAAAATCATCGCGCTCCTTTGACACATGCTCGTTCAGAAAAAACGGGCAATTTGGTTGGCAATATGGTCCGAAACTAAGAGAATCCCGCTCGACGGATAGTAGCGATTTTGCAACCCCTCCTCCCGGCAGCGCCCTGCTGCTCAGGGGGAGGGACAATGGAACTGGCAGCACGGCTCACGGCCTTACATGAGCGCACCCAGCAGCATCGCGAAATCCTGCTGACCGAGGAAGCGGCCAAAAACGCTCTCATCATGCCGTTTCTGCAAGCCTTGGGGTATGACGTCTTCAATCCGGCCGAGGTCGTTCCCGAATTTTCGGCGGATGTCGGGACCAAAAAAGGTGAGAAGGTGGATTATGCCATCTGCCGCGATGGCAAGGTCGCCATCCTTGTGGAATGCAAACCGTCTTCGGCTGAATTGAACATAAATCACGCCGGACAGCTTTTCCGCTATTTCAGCGTCACCGACGCGCGACTGGCGGTCCTTACCAATGGCGTAGTGTATCAATTTTATTCGGATATCGACCAGCCCAACAAGATGGACGCCAATCCATTCTTCATTTTCTCCATGGATACGATCCGTAAGAGCGACATCCGTATTCTGGAACAGTTTACCAAGGCCGGGTTCGATATAGAGAAGATCGTTCAGGAAGCGGGTAATCTCAAACTGGAATCCCAGATCAAGTCGGTGCTGGAGATGGAGTTTGCCGAGCCGTCCGACGATTTTGTGAAGATCATCGCGGCGCGGGTGCATAACGGACGGCTGACATCCGCGGTAAAGGATAATTTCCACCGGCTCGTGGCCAGTTCGATCGCGTCCATCATCCGCAACTCCGTCAATGACCGGATCACCTCCGCACTGGCTGCATCGACGCTGCCGGAACCGGAAGAGGAGTCTGGCGGCGATTCGCAGGAGGACGGGATTGTCACGACCCAGGAGGAAATTTCCGGTTTCCACATCGTGCAGGCTATCGGATCGCGCCTGATTGATCCGAAACGGATCGTGATGCGCGATGCCAAATCCTACTGCGCCATCCTGCTGGACGACAATAATCGCAAGACGCTGGCACGCCTCCATTTCAATGGCGTTACTACGAAATATCTAGGGACATTCCAGGGTAAGGAGGAAACCCGCCATCTGATCGGTGAACTTACCCAAATCTATCAATATTCCACTGCCATAGAGGCGCGGATCAAGGAACTTGACGGTCAGGATTAAGCCCGCACCGACGGCGCTCTCGACAAGGGTATCGCCTCCTTGAAAGCTCCATAGGAAAGGCGCCATGCCCGCTTTCGCGTGACATGGCGCCTTCCGATACTCTTACGCACTGGTCCAGTAGGCCAGCGCCAGTGCCTTAGCGCCCGCCGGCCTTCTCGCCGCCGGTGCGCTTCACCGCATTGCGGTGTGCGCCGACCGGGCCGCTGCTGCGGCGACGGGGACGGTGAGCATCTTCGCCCTGGCCATGGCCTGCGCCACCCTGTCCGCCCCGACCTGCACCGCCGCCGGGACGGGCACCGCGACCACGGCCAGTATCGGCACGCGGATCACGGGTTGGTTCCTGTTGCGGAGCGGGGGCGGGCAGCTTGGACGCCAGCTCCACGAAGTTCTCTGGCAGGGGGACCATGTCCAGCTTGATGCGCGTCGCCTTCTCGATGGCCTTGAGATAGGGCCGCTCGTCATCCGCCACGAAGCTGATCGAGATGCCATCCGCGCCCGCACGCGCGGTGCGGCCGATGCGGTGGACATATTGCTCCGCCACATTGGGCAGTTCGAAGTTGATGACATGGCTGACGCCCGAGACGTCGATGCCGCGCGCCGCAATGTCCGTCGCGACCAGCAACTTGATCTGGCCGGAGCGGAACGCCTGCAACGCGGTGGTGCGCTGCGACTGGCTCTTGTTGCCATGGATCGCCATCGCCTGGATGCCCGCACCCACCAGATGCCGCACGACACGGTCAGCGCCATGCTTGGTGCGTGTGAAGATCAGCGCGCGGTCGATGGGTTCGGCCTGCAAGGTCAGGGTCAGCAGTGCCTGTTTTTCCTTTTGGTTCACAAAGGTCGCGAACTGCTTGACGCGCTCGGCCGTGGTGGACTGGGGCGCGACCTCGACATGCACCGGATCGGTGATGAACTGGGTCGACAGATCCTTGATCGCCTTTGGCATGGTGGCGGAGAAGAACAGATTCTGACGCTTCTTGGGCAGCAGCTTGGCGATGCGTTTCAAGGGAACAATGAAGCCCAGGTCCATCATCTGGTCGGCTTCGTCCAGAACGAAGATCTCTACGTCGGACAGGTTCAGCGCACGCTGTTCGAGCAGGTCGATCAGGCGGCCCGGCGTGGCGACGACGATGTCGAGGCCCTCCTTGAGCTTCTGGATCTGGCGATTGATCGGCACGCCGCCGAATACCGCGTCAACGGTGAAGGGCAGGAAGCGGCCATAGTCGCGGAAGCTCTGCGCGATCTGCGCGGCCAACTCGCGCGTAGGGGAGAGGATGAGGACGCGGCACGAGCCGCCCTTGCGTGGGCCGGGGTTGTTGTGGAGATAGTGGAGCGTGGGCAGGGCAAAAGCCGCCGTCTTGCCGGTGCCGGTCTGGGCGATGCCGCACAGGTCGCGCCCTTCCATCAGTGCCGGGATCGCCTGTGCCTGAATGGGGGTGGCGACCAGATAGTTTTTGGCGGCAAGCGCCTTCAGCACTGGCTCGGCGAGGCCGAGCGTGGAAAATTCGGTCATTGAGTTCTTGTCCTCGTCAAGGACGGAGGGCGCAGCCGATGTGGCACGCGATACTCCATCCGGGTGATGGAGACGATCCGCGTGACGAGGGAAGGTCCAGTATGTCAAATCGCATGGTTGGCGCTCCATACACGTCGGTTGCCGGATTAGGCCGGTCGAACCGAGGATGGATGATCACGCCGCCAACATTGTCATGCGTGGAGTTGCCCCTAGGGCAATTTTCCTCGGAAGGCAAGTGCGACTAAAGTCTGTTGCACGTGCGAAATGTTTACGCGGGCTTTACCAACCCGCTTTAAAAAAGCTCCGGTTCTATGGGAAGTCACGACATGCCTGCTGTGCACGCGAATGAAGATGGTCTGGGGGGCAAGCTCGCAAAATGGAGCTTTGGCCTGCTTGGCCGCGATGGCGTTCCCCCGGAGCCGCTGACTGCACCCGCGCGCGAGCAGGGCAATGGCCGCCTGCGCCGGGAGGTGGAGCGCAACAAGAGCCTGTACAATGATATCGGGCAGTTCCTGTTTTCGCACGACCTCGACCTTACCCCGCTCAATTTCGGGCTGGCCCATGATTATCTCACGGGCAATGATCTTCAGATCGAGAAGGCGGTACGGGCGATCCTGCACGACAAGGGCAAGCTGACCAACGGTCTGGCCGAAAATATCATGGCGCAGCAGCGAATGGATGAGATCACTGCCGATAATCTGGCGGAGATGCTGGACAAGGTGGAAGCCAATGTCGAGGCGCTGACCCTGATCGCCGACCAGTCCAGCACGTCGGCCAAGAATTATGGTGCCGTCCTGCAACGCGAGGCGAGCGAACTGGCGGGCGGCTCCAGCGGCGGCGAGGTGATCGCAAAGCTGGTTGCCGTGACCCGCACGATGATCGAGCACACCCGCGAGGTCGAGGGGAAACTGCGCGACGGGCAGAAGCAGACGCAGATGCTCCAGAAAAATCTCGAGACCGCGCGCCAAGCGGCGGAGCAGGACCATCTGACCGGCCTGCCGAATCGCCGCGCGTTCGAGTCCGTGCTGCGCGAGGAAACCCAGCTCGCACGCGATCATAATGAGACGCTGAGCGTCGCCTTCTGCGACATCGACCATTTCAAGTTCATCAACGACACGCATGGCCATGATGCGGGCGACCGCGTGCTGAAATTCGTGGCGGGCCTGTTGTCGCGCGTGTCCGACGACAAATGTCATGTCGCGCGCCATGGCGGCGAGGAATTTGTGATGCTGTTTCGCGGCAAGACCGTGGCCGAAGCCTGTGTGATCGTGGACGAGGCCCGGCAGGACATGTCGGAACGCAACCTTGTGGATCGCAAGACGGGCGAGCGGATGGAGCAGGTGACTTTCTCCGGCGGGGTGGCGGACGTGTTCGACTATCCCGAACCGCGCGAGGCCCTGAAGGCGGCCGATCGCGCGCTGTATCTGGCCAAGGAACATGGCCGCAACCGCGTCTATATCGCGCGTGAGACCGACTAACGCCCTACTGACAGCCTACACACACTGGACGATACCCCTGATCCGCCTATACCGGGACTATGGCCCCAAAACCCCCGAGCACCGGTCTCAGCGCCGGTAAAGCAGCAAAATCCCCCGGCGCCGCCGCATCCCGGCCCCGCTCTCCCAAGCCCCCGGCAAAGCCCAGGATACAACCCGGCATGCCGTCGCCGCAGCAGGTGCTGGACTTCATCGCCACGTCCGAAACGCCTGCGGGCAAGCGCGAGATCGCCAAGGCATTCGGGCTGAAGGGGCAGGAGAAAATTCTCCTCAAGGCGCTGCTGAAGGATATGGCGGACGAGGGGCTGATCGACATTGGTCCGGCACGCGCCTTTCACAAGATGGGCGGCGTGCCCAAGGTCACGGTGCTGCGGATCATCGCGATAGAAGGCAATGTGCCAGTCGCGGTGCCGGAAAAATGGGATGCGGAGGGCATGCCCCCGCCCAAGCTGCGCGTGATCGAGCGCGGTCGCAAGGGCGCGCTTGGCATTGGCGACCGTATCCTTGCTCGAACGGAGGAGGCTGGCAGCGGCATCGTCGCCCATCCGATGAAGAAGCTGGCGGCGGGCGCGGACGCGATGCTGGGTGTGCTGCATCGGGAGTCGGACGGCGCGCTGGTGCTGCGCCCGGTCGACAAGCGTATCCGCCACGAAACACGGGTCAGCGACGCGGGCGATGCCAAGCCCGGCGATCTGGTGCTGGCCGAGGCGACCGGTCGTCCGCCGCGCGTCTCCGCACGGGTAACGGACATATTGGGCGATCCATTTCAGGCGCGCTCGTTCAGTCTCATCGCCATCCACAAATATGGCATCCCGCATCTGTTTGCGACCGAGACGGAGGAGGAGGCGGCAAAGGTCCACAATCTGCCGCTGGAAACGGAGGCGCGGGAGGATCTGCGCGACCTGCCCATCGTGGCCATCGACCCGGTGGATGCGCGCGACTTCGACGATGCAGTCTGGGCTTCACCGGACGTGGATGCTGGCAATCCGGGCGGCTTCAAGGCGATAATCGCCATCGCCGATGTCAGCTTCTATGTCCGCCCCGGCAGCTCGCTGGACCGGGAGGCGCGGCGGCGCGGCAACAGTGTCTATTTTCCCGATCTCGTCGTGCCGATGTTGCCCCATGCGCTGTCGTCCGACATGTGCTCGCTCCGCGCGGGCGAGGACCGGGCGGCACTCGCCTGCCATCTGACCATCGACGCCAGGGGAGCGGTCACGGCCTGGCGCTTCACCCGTGCGGTGATCCGGGTTGCTGCCAACATCCCCTATGAGCAGGCGCAGGCCGCCATGGACGGGCAGATCGACCATCCACTGACCGATCGTGCACTGCGTCCGCTCTGGGCCTGCTGGGAGTTGCTGGCCAAGGCGCGGGATGCACGCCAGCCGCTCGCGCTTGACCTGCCGGAGCGGCGCGTGGTGATCGACGAGAAGGGGCGCATCACCAGCATCGCCATCCGCGAGCGGCTCGACGCGCACCGCCTGATCGAGGATTATATGATCGCGGCCAATGTCGCAGCGGCCAAGGCGCTGGAGGCGAAGAAATCGCCGGTGATGTACCGCGATCATGAGGCGGCAAGCCGGGAGAAGCTGGTCGCTCTCAAGGATTATCTCGATACGTTCGAGATCGCATTTGCACTAGGGCAGGTCATCAGCCCGGCGACCTTCAACACGTTGATCGCCAAGATCGAGGTGGACGATCCCCGCCGCCCGCAGATCATGGAGCAGATATTGCGGAGCCAGACACAGGCTTATTACAGCCCGATCAATTCGGGGCACTTCGGTCTGGCGCTCGGCTCCTATGCCCATTTTACCTCGCCTATCCGGCGCTATTCGGACCTGCTCGTCCATCGCTCGCTGGTGGGCGCCTATAAGCTGGAGATGCCCGCGCCCAAGGAGAAGGGCCTGTCACCCGAGACCGCGCTGTCGCCCGAGGATCGGCACGACATGCGGCCGATTGCCGAGAAGATCAGCGATTTCGAGCGCCGCGCCATGGCGGCGGAGCGCGAGACCGTCGATCGCTACGTCGCGGCTTTCCTGTCGGAGAAGGTGGGGCAGATATTGCCCTGCCGGATCACGGGCGTGCGGAACTTCGGCTTCTTCGCCACGGTGGATGAACTGGGCGGCGACGGATTGGTGCCTGTATCAACGCTGGGCGCTGAACGCTTCTGGTATGATGAGGCGTCACAGGCGCTGGAGGGGGAGCGTAGCGGTGAACGCTATGCGGTGGGCCAGCGGCTGGAACTGCGGTTGGTGGAGGCTGACCCGATCAGCGGTTCGCTCCGTTTCGCCCTGCCGGATGGCGCGGATTTTGGCGGGATGCAGGACCGGCGGGACCGCCACCGGCCCCCGCGCGAGATAAAGCGGCGCGGGCGCCCTGGCAACATTCGCCATATCGGCGGAAAAAAAGGACGGCACAAGGGCTGAAGGCCCGATATACCGCCCGCCCGGTCAGTGTGGGGCTTGCAGCGCCGCGATTGACAGCCGCTATTCTCCCGTTCCAGGGCGGTTCGCCGGAATATCAGGAAGACGAGCATGTCAGCCAGGCCGCTTTCGGGCATACGCGTTCTGGATTTCACTCGCGGAGATGGCGCGCGCCCGTACCCGTCAGCCCGGTTTGCCTGTCCGGCGGAAGGAGCGCACCGCACTGACCCCGGCCGCCGCTGGTGGCGCAACGGATGCGGTGCTGGTCGAGGTACGGGCGATCTGAAGTGGAGAGCCATTGGCCCGGTCTGGGTCAGGCCGTAGTGAGATCTACGGCGGCATCCGCTTTCGCCTTTTGCTTCGCAAGGGTGCGAAACATTATCGCGGAGATCGCTGGAAGCACCAGCAGCGTCAGGGCGGTGGAGGTGAGAAGCCCCCCGATCACTACCGTTGCCAATGGCCGCTGTACTTCAGCGCCGGTCCCCGTGGCGAGCGCCATCGGAATGAAACCGAGGCTTGCCACCAGCGCGGTCATCAGCACCGGCCGCACTCGCTCCATTGCCCCGCCGAGGATCGCGCCGTCGATTGACTGCCCCTCGTCCAGACGTTTGCGGATCGCACCCATCATCACCAGCCCGTTGAGGACCGCCACGCCCGACAGCGCGATGAAGCCAACCGACGCTGTGATGGAGAAGGGCAGTCCCCGCAACGCCAGCGCGAACACGCCGCCTGCCAACGCCATCGGCACGGCGCTGAACACGACCAGCGCGGGCAATGCCCCGCCCAGCGCCATATAGAGCAGGACGAAGATCAGCACGAAGCACAGCGGCACCACGATCGCCAGCCGCCCGAAAGCGGACTGGAGGCTTTCATACTGACCGCCCCATTCGGTAAAGCTGCCGGACGGCAACGGCACGGAGGCAATCCTGGTCTGTGCTTCCTCCACAAAGCTGCCCAGGTCGCGGCCGCGCACATTCGCCTGTATCACCACCATGCGCTTGCCATTCTCACGGCTGATCTGGTTCAGCCCCTCCGCATAGGTGAAGCGGGCTACCTCGCTGAGCGGGATCGAACGTCCGGACGCGCCTCCCTCCGACGGGAGCATGACCGGGATGGAACCGAGTGCCTCTATGTCGTCGCGCTGGGCATCGGGCAGGCGCACGACCACGGCGAAGCGCCTGTCTCCCTCGAACAGCAGGCCAGCCTCCCGGCCACCCAATGCAGCCGCCACGGTGCTGGCGACCTCATCGACCGTCAGGCCGTATCGGCCGACTGCCTGCCGGTCGATCTTTATGTCGAACGTCGGTGCTCCCGATGTCTGTTCCGCCTGAACGTCCGCCGCGCCGGGGATGGTGCGCAGCGTGCGGGCGATCCGGCCCGCCGCCTCGGTCATCGCGTCGAGGTCGTCGCCATAGAGCTTGATCGCGACATCCGAACGCACGCCCGCGATCAACTCGTTGAAGCGCATCTGGATCGGCATCTGTATCTCGGTGCGATTGCCGATGAGCGGTTTCATCCGCTCCTCTATGCGGCGCAGCAGGTCTTCCTTGGATCGTACCTCCGCAGGCCACTCCGATTGCGGCTTGGGGATGATATAAGTGTCCGATGCGTTCGGTGGCATCGGATCGGTGCCGAGGTCGGCGTTGCCATTCTTGGAGAAGACCAGCGCCACCTCCGGCAGGGTCTTGAGCGCATTCTCCATCTGGAGTTGCATGGCGGTCGACTGGTCGATGGAGGCGGACGGGATACGGAAGTTCGTAACCGTAATGTCCTTCTCGTCCAGTTGGGGCATGAACTCCTCGCCGATGAAGGCAAAGACAAGCGCCGCCGCGACGAACACGCCCGCACCGCCCAGAACGAAGGGCAGCGGCCGGGCGACGGCATGGGTGAGCGGGGGCTGATATTTCTGCTTGAACCAGCGGATCGGCCTGACCTCCGTCTCCTCCACCTTGCCGGTCACGAAAAGAGCGATCATGGCAGGGACGAAGGTGATGGACAGGACGAAGGCACTGGCCAGCGCCAGCATCAGGGTGATCGCCATCGGTGCGAATGTCTTGCCCTCCACGCCTTGGAACGTGAGGAGAGGTACGAACACCAGAAAGATGATGGCCTGTCCATAGACGGTGGGCCGCACCATCTCCTGCGCGGCGAGAGTGGTTTCGCCGAGCCGTTCAGCCTTGGTCAGCAGGCGCCCCTCATGATGTTGCCGTTCCGCGAGACGCCGCAGCGCATTTTCCACGATGATGACCGCGCCATCGACGATCAGGCCGAAGTCGAGCGCGCCGAGGCTCATCAGATTGCCCGACACTCTCATCTCGTTCATGCCTGCTGCCGTCATCAGCACGGTGATCGGGATGACTGCCGCCGTGATGAGCGCTGCCCGGATATTGCCGAGCAGCAGGAACAGGATGACGATGACGAGAAGAGCGCCTTCGAACAGGTTCCTCTCGACCGTGGCGATGGTCGCGTTGACCAGCTTGGAACGGTTGTAGACCGGCGCTGCGACGATGTCTGGTGGCAAGGCCTTGTTGACCTCGGTCAGCTTGTCGGCGACGCGGTTGGCCACGATGCGGCTGTTCTGGCCGGTCAGCATCAGGATGGTGGAGATGACCGCCTCCGATCCCATGACGCTGCCCGATCCGGTGCGGACCGCGCCGCTGATGACGACCTGACCCAGATTGCGGACCTTGACGGGTACGCCGCCGCGCGTCGCGACCACCGCATCCTCTATGTCCGCGATGGAGCGCAGCCGCGCATCGGCGCGGACGAGGAAGGATTCGCCCGCCCGCCGAACATAGTTGGACCCCGCCGAAAGATTGGACCGCTCCAGCGCGTCGGCCAGCGCGGTGACGGAAATGCCATAGGATGTCAGCGCGGTCAGATTGGGTTCGACGACATATTGCTTCACATAGCCGCCGTTGGAATCGACGCCCGCAACGCCTTGCACGGATCGCATCTGGGGGCGGATGATCCAGTCCTGCACCGTGCGGAGATAGGCGGCCTTGGCGACAGGCGTGGCCAGCCGCTCACCCTCCGGCGTCAGATAGGCGCCGTCGGACTGCCAGCCGGGATGGCCGTCATTGGCCTTGATGCCCTTGCCGTCCGGGTGCTCGAAGGCGACGCTGAACATGAAGATTTCGCCCAGACCCGTGGCGAGCGGCGACAGGAGAGGCTGAACGCCTGCGGGCAGGCTGTCCTTGGCTTGTGTCAGCCGTTCCGTGACCTGCTGGCGTGCGAAATATATGTCCGTACTGTCGGTGAAGACCGCCGTCACCTGACTGAAGCCGTTACGGGTGATGGAGCGGGTCATCTCCAGCCCCGGTATGCCGGCCAGCGCCGTCTCGACGGGAAAGGTGATCTGTTTTTCTATGTCGACCGGCCCCAGCGTCGGTACGAAGCTGCTGATCTGCACCTGGCGATTGGTGACGTCGGGCACCGCGTCGATGGGCAGCAGGCTGATCTGCCAGGCGCCGAACAGGATGACGAGGGAGGTGAGGAACGCAACCGCCCATCGCCCCCGGACCGAAAGGTCCAATATGCGTGTAATCAATGCTCCGCCTCCTCATTCTTGCCGAGTTCGGCCTTGAGAAGGAAGGCGTTGGTGGTGGCGATCGTCATGTTGGCGGCAAGGCCTGACAGGATTTCGACCGTCCCGCCGCTGCGCGTGCCGATCCGGACCGTCTGGGCGCGGAAGCCCGTGCGGGTGCGGACGAAGACCACCGACTGGTCGCCCAGGGTTTGAACCGCATCTTGCGGCACGGTCAGGCTTGATGTGACAGTAGGCCCGTCGCTTTGGGCAAAGATACGCGCCTGAACGAGCAGGCCGGGGGTCAACGCCCTCCCGCCAGCGGATGGCGTGACGATGACTATGCCTTGCCGTGTCTGCGGATCGACAATGCCGGTGGCGGAGCGGACCGTGCCTTCGCTGGTCTGGCCATCGCGGGTCGACAGTTCGACGCGGTCGCCCACTGTGACGCGCGCAATGTCGGCGGCCGGGATGCTGGCTTCGATCTGGAGGCGATGCGGATCGACAACCCGGAACAGTTCCGTTTCTGCCTGCACATAAGCGCCCAGGCTGCCCGGTGCAGCGGTGATGCGCCCGGAGATGGGGCTGACTACGGCAACCGACCGGCCATCGCCCGCCACGCGCGCGGCATTGGCTGCGGCGCTCGCCTGCATGGCTTCGGCCCGGGCGACCGCCAGATTGGCCTCGGCCGTTTCATAGTCGGCGCGCGGCGAGACGCCCTGTTTCAACAACGACCCTTCCCGTGCAAGCTGTCGATCCGCCAGCGTCACGCGCGCCGCCGCCGCTGCGCGGCTCGCGGCGATGATGGAGGCGTCGCGGCTCTCGACCAGCGCGATGGTCTCACCTGCGCGGACCGGATCGCCGATCCGCTTGAAGATGCGGGTGACGGTGCCCGGCGCGCGTGCGGTCAGCACCGCCTCCGCATCGGGTGTTGCCTCGATGGTCGCACTGGCCAGGATCAGGTCTGCGACCCCGCCCGCGACAGGGCGCGCCACAGTGATGCCGGACGTGCGGATGCCATCGTCTGTGATGGCGATGCTGCTTTCCTCGGCATGGCTTGCCGCTTCGGTCTCGACCGGCGCGGCTGACGGTCCGGTCATCCGGGCGATACCGAAACCGGCGAGCGCGGCGAGGATGAGACCTATGGTAGCCCCGGCATATAGGGTCTTGGGTGAAGTCTTGGGTTCCGGGGTCATTGGACGGGGTCTCCGTTAAGCGTGCGGCCCTGGAGGCGGGCGAGCAGCGCCCGTGCCTCGAAACGGGCGATCCTGGCATCGAGAAGGACGCCGCGCGCCTGGCCGAGGCCATGGCGGGCGCCCAGCAGTTCGACGAGCGGCGACTTGCCGGACTCATAGGCGACGCGGGCGAGGCGATAGGTTTCCTGCGCCGATTGCTGGGAGGCGAGGGCAGCAGCGACGCGGGCCTTGGTGGCGGCGATCTGGGCCTCGGCGGAGCGTGTGTCCGCTATGGCGTCATTGCGTGCCATGGCGAGGCGGGCCGCCGCTGCCTGAGCATCCGCTTGCGACACCGCGATATTGCCGCGATTACGGTCGAAGATGTGGAGCGGGATCGAGATGCCCGCCGTCACCGCCGTCGCATTGTCATATTGCAGGTGCCGCACACCGACCGTGGCGGTGATGTCCGGGTTGGCCCGCCGCTGTTCGGCGGTCACATGCCGCTCTGCCGCCTCGCTCTCCGCTTGCGCCGCCAGCAGGGCCGGGTTCGTCGTCGGATCGACCGGACCATAGCTGGCCGCGACAGGGGATGCAGGATCGACCAGCAGCGAGTCCGAGAGGCCGGTGTAAAGCTCTTCGATCCCCGCCAGCGCGGAAAGCCGGGCATAGGCGGCAATGCGATTGGCCCTTGCGCCCTCCAAATCGGCGCTCACCGCATTCAGCGAGGATTGCGCCTGGAGCGCGCGCAGCCGGGCCTCCTTGCCTGCATCGACCAGGGCCTGCGCGGCATGGAGGTCTCTCTGACCCTCCTCCACCTCATCCTCGGCCAGGGTGATGCGTTCGTCGGCGATTTCGGCGGCGGCATAGGCGCGGGCCAGATCATAGGCATAGCGTATCTGCACATCGAGATCGCGGGCTTTGGATGCGACCAGACTGGCCTCGCCCGCCGCAATCCGCGCCGAACGCTTTCCGCCGATCTCCAGCGGCTGGCTATATTGCACGGTTGTTTCGGCACGTTCGAACCCGCGGTAGGGCGACGATCCGGTGACATTCTCGGTCATGACGCCGATGGTCGGATTGGGACGGCTGCGCGCCTGACGCGCCAGTCCTTCGGCCCGCCTGATCTGTGCCTCGCTTTCGACGAGACGCGGCGCGTCGGCCGTCCGGCGCAGCAAGGCGGCGTAAGGCGGTGCCACTTCGGCGCGCACCACGCCCGTTATCCCCATGCACAAAGTTGCGCCCATTGTGGCGACACAGGTCGCGAGCGTCATGCCGGGCACCGCGCGACGCGGCAGCCGGCCTCTAAAGGCGTTCATAATCCTATTCCCCTGAAAGCTGATGGAGGGCGCACGTCAGTGCGCGCAATCAGCCTTGCGGGGGGCGGAGGATGGAGAGGGGCGCGCTCGGCCGGCCCGTCTCGGCAGGCGATAGGCTCCACATCGTCAGGCGGGGGACGAGTATTTCCGCCAATATGGGCGATGCGGGGATGGTGATGGTCTGGAGCACGACATGGGCCGCGATATGCATCATGTCGTCACTGTCGGGGAGATGGCCCGGCGCATGGACATGCTGGACCGGATCGATACCCATCTCTTGAGAGATGCCGGCGAGATGATCCACGTCATGCACATGCGGCATCGCATCGTGCCAGTAGGAGAGGGCGACCATGCCGATCAGCGCCAGAAACGCCAGCAGGGCCGAAAAGCGCATGCTCTTGCGGCCCGGCAGGATGTAGTTTCTTCTGGCGGGCGATACCGTCATGGCCAAGACACTATAGTGGAGTGGTCGTCGTCGCAAGAAATTGACGCAGTGCGGTATTTCCACAGCGTCGGGATCGTTGACCATGTGTTGATGACTTGGGCGCCCGCCACCAGCGTGGGCTGGGCATCGGCGTCGATCAGCACGATGGCGCCCGCGATGCGCGGAGTCGCCTTGATCAGCTGATAGTCCGCATCATAGGCGGTCACGCTCCCGATCAGCGGAAATCGTTTCACCATGTCGAGATCGTCCGAGCCGATGCCATAGATAAGGGCGAACTGCTTGGCGCGCTGGGCGAACCAGATGCCATGGGCATCGGCAGCCATGGGAGCCACGACCGTCGCGGCAAGCGCGGCGATGAAAGCGAGGGAGGAAAGCCTGAGTTTCATGTGCTAACTCCTTTGGTGCAGGCCGTTGTCCGCCCCCCTGACGATATGATCGTTCAGCGCAGGACCGCTTGGCGGAGCGGGTCATTCGACGGGTGCGATCATTCCCAGCCAAGCGACGGCCGCCAGGATCAGCATGGCGATACCGATCTCGATGGCGATGGCATGGCGCAGAGTGGGCAGCGCGGCCAGTCGGTCCCGCTCGAACGCGGGTGACAGTCGAAAGCGGTTGTTGGCGGCGAGCGCCAGCATGACGAGGAACAGTCCGATCTTGAGGGCGAGCAACTTGCCATAAAGCCCGTCCAGCGAATCCAGGAGCCTGTCGAAACCGATGGTCATGCCCATGTTGAGCAGTCCCGTGACGATCAGCAGCGCTACGATGACCCCGCCCACCCAGGCAAAGGCGCGCAGCATCGGTTCGGCGAGATGCACGCCGGATGGACGCAGAGACATCAACAGGCAGGCCATACCGCCGATCCAGAGTGCGGCGGCCAGAATATGCAGAGCGTCTCCACCCAGATGGAGCCAGCCCGCCATGCCCTCGCTGGCGGCGGCGTGGCCGCTCCACACCAGGGACATGGCGGCGATGGTCCCGAGCGCTGTGATCGAGCGCAACCGGCTGGAACGCCGCGAGAGCATCAGTGCGATCAATAGGACGCACAAAAGGAGTCTAGTCACGATCGCCTTGCCCGCTGGCGTCGCGGAGATGACCAGCAAGGCCATCTCGCCATCGACCGGGAACAGGCTGGTTCCCGCCATCATCGCCGTCGTGCTGAGCAATGCGAGCGCACTGAGCGGCATGGCGGCGGTAAGGAGAAGGAGATAGGGTCCGCGCCACGCTGTCAGCACCGCGCCCGCCCGTCGCATGCCCAGCGACAGGCACAGGAACAGCGGAACCCCCGCGATCAGCGAGAGGGCCGCATAGGTTCCAAAGCGGATGGCGACGGCGGCCCAGTCCATCGGCTTACTTCACGGAGAAGGCGTAGTTTCCCTCGATCCGATGCGTGTCGGTGGTGACGGCATGCCAGGTCAGGCTGTAGGTGCCAGCGGGCAGGGGGCGGGGCAGGCTGAGGGTCAAAGTCTTGCCATCCGCGCCCAGCGCGCTCTTGAAGCCGGATACCTTCATCGGTGCATGATTGGCCATGCCGGGCATGCCGGTCATCACCAGATCGACGCCGGACAGCTTCTCGACCAGCGTTTCGGAAAAGGTGAGCGAGAGGGTCTTCACATTGCTCGCCTTGGCATCGGCGGCGGGGCTGGAGGAGACCAGCTTGGCATGGGCGAAGACGGCGGGGCTGGCGGCGAGTGCGAGGGCGGCAAGCGCCGAGGCGAGGAAGGTGGAGAAATGACGCATGGGAAAGTCCTTTCGGGATTGCATGTCCGACAGGAACAATACGCAGTCTGGCATCCGATCCCTGATGTGCGATGCGTGTTTTTTGTGCGGGCTGCGTATAGTGGGGCAAGGAGGATATGATGACCGATCTCGACAGCCTGTTGACCGACATGCGCGATGCAGCGCCCGACCTCCGGCTGGACGCCATGGATGCGGCTGTGCTGGCCGGTGTCGCCTCGTGGCGCGAGCGCGTGCAGGCGCGGCGCAGCCTGGCGGTGACGGGCGTGCTGGCACTAGGCATCGGCCTCGCCGCCAGCCTCGTCTCGCCACAGCGTGTACAGGCGGAGCCAGCGGCGCTCAACATGGTCCCGTCCAGCGCCCCGTCCAGCCTGCTGCTCGGCGCGCGCTGACCGATGAAACATTATCCCGTCATCCTCATCCTGTTTGCCTTCCTTGCGGCCATAACGGGCGTGGGGGCGGGGCATTTCCTGTTCCGGTCCGACCAGCCGATGGAGAATCGCTTCCACACGCTGATCCATCATGAGCTGGATCTGGACGCCCGCCAGAATGCACGGATCGAGGCGATGGAGAAGGCGTTCGCCACGCAGCAGGCGCGCTATGAGCAGGAGATGCGCGACGACAACCGCCGTCTCGCCGCCGCCATCCAGTCGGAAAAGGGCTATGGTCCCGGCGTGGGTGAGGCGGTCGACCGTTCGCATCATGCCATGGGGATGCTCCAGAAGGAAACGCTGCAACATCTGTTCGCGATGCGCTCCGTGCTGCGGCCCGACCAGGCGCGGCGCTTTGATGCGGCGATGGTGGATGCGCTGACCCAGCCGGCGCGGTGAACCGCACGACGGACAGGGAGGCACAGGAGCCGGACGACGGCACGCTGGCCGCCCGCGCGCTGGCCGGGTCTGAGGATGCCTGCCGCATGCTGATGCAGCGCCACCGCGACGGCATCTACCGGCTCGTCCGCGCGCAGATCGAGGATGCGGACGCCGCGCTCGATGTGACGCAGGAGAGCTTCATCGCTGCCTTCGCCAACCTCCACCGCTACGATCTCGCCCGCCCGTTCCGCCACTGGATCGTGCGGATCGCCATCAATAAATGCCGCGACTGGCGGCGGCGGCGGGCGGTGCGGGCCTTCTTCACCCGCGCCCGGCCGCTTGAGGAGGGCTTGGCGGTCGCCGATACGGAACCGGGGCCGGATGCCCAAGTGCAGGGGCGCCACGAACTGGCGCGTGTGCGCAAGGCCATCGACGCGCTGCCGGAAGGTTTGCGGTCGGTGCTGCTCCTGCGCGCGGTGGCGGGCATGAGCCAGCTGGAGGTGGCTGGCATTCTGGGCATCACCGCCAAGGCAGTAGAGACCCGGCTTTACCGCGCCCGTGCGAAATTGACGGAAATATTGAGGGAAAGCCCCGGCCCGCGCGTATGATCTTTTGAGATTGATGCGGAGATTTTGCCCATGGCTTCGGCCCGGACTTTGACGATGCCATGCGACCGGCGGTCCCTGATCCGCGGCGCGGCTGGCCTTGCGGGCATGTCTGCCCTGACCGGCCTGTTCCCCGGCTGGGCGACGACCGGTACGGCGGGCGCTGCAACGGGAACGGGCATGCTCTCGGGCGAGCATATCAACCTCTCCATCGGCCATGGCATGATCGAGGCGGGCGGCAGGCAGGGCCATGCCGTGACCGCCAACGGCACGATGCCGGGACCACTGATCCGCTTGAAGGAGGGGCAGAACGTCCGGCTGTCGGTCGCGAACACGCTGGCGGAGGATACGTCGATTCACTGGCATGGCCTGATTGTGCCGTTCCAGTTCGACGGCGTGCCGGGGATCAGCTTTCCGGGAATCAGGCCCGGCCAGACCTTCGACTATCACTTCCCCATCCGACAGGCGGGCACCTATTGGTATCATAGCCACAGCAACATGCAGGAGGCGATGGGCCTGTTCGGTCCCATCGTCATCGACCCGGCGGGCACGGACCATGCGCCCTATGACCGGGAGCATGTGATCCTGTTGTCGGACTGGAGCAGCCTTCATCCGCATGCCCAGCTCCGCAAGCTCAAGCAGATGGGCGGCTATTTCAACCGGCAGAAGCAGACGCTGGGCAGCCTCCTGTCGGGCAAGGACCAGAATTTCGCCGATCGCATAGAATGGGGCCGCATGCGGATGGACCCGACCGATATTTCGGACGTGACCGGATCGACCTACAGCTATCTCATCAACGGTCATGACAGCGCGGGCAATTGGACCGGGCTGTTCGCGCCGGGCGAGCGGGTGCGGCTGCGCTTCATCAACGCCTCATCAATGACCAATTTCAACATACGCCTGCCCGGTGTCGCGATGACGGTGGTGCAGGCGGACGGGCAGGATGTGGAGCCGGTCGATACCGACGAGTTCCAGATCGGCATCGCGGAAACCTATGACGTGATCGTCACGCCGCAGAAAGCCGAAGCCATTGCGATCATCGCAGAGGCTATCGACCGTTCCGGCCTGTGCCGCGCCACATTGGCGCCGCAGATCGGCATGGTCGCGCCGCTGGTGCCCCTTCGGCAGCGCCCGTTGCTGGTCATGAGGGACATGGGCATGGACATGGCGGGCATGGATGCGGCGTCAGGGACGCTCGACCTGTCAGCGCCGGTCGGTGCGCCTGCGACGGGCGGCAGCGGCGGTGCGACCATGAAGATGCGCGACAAGTCGCTCGCCGCGCCGACCATCCGTATGGGTCCGGGCGTCGCGACGATTTCGGCCTCGCCTGTCGATCGCATGGCGGACAGGCTGACCGGCCTTGAGACCGTCGATCATCGCGTGCTGACCTATGCCGACCTCCGGGCGCTGGTCCCCGATCCCGACCGACGCGCGCCGGAGCGGGAACTGGACATTCACCTCACCGCCAACATGGAACGCTATATGTGGTCCTTCGACGGGGTGAAGATGAGCGACGGCGCGGAGCCGCTGGCCTTCCGCCATGGGGAAAGGGTGCGGGTCAACCTCGTCAACGATACGATGATGCCCCATCCCATCCACCTCCACGGCCATTTCTTCGAGCTGGTGAACGGGGCGGAAGACAGGCAACCGCGCAAGCATACGGTCAATGTCCTGCCCGGTGCGAAGGCCAGTTTCGACCTGACGGCGGACGCGATCGGCGACTGGGCTTTCCATTGTCATATGCTGCTGCATATGCATGCAGGAATGTTTCGTGTCGTGACGGTCCGCGCGGCGGATGAGGCAGCATGAGGGCGGGGTTGCGCTTCGCCATCCTTCCGCGGATGGCGTTATGGCTTCTGGCACTGCCTGGCACCGTCCATGCACAGGATCATGCAGGACATGGCGGCCATGCTCCGGCAGCGGTTGCCGCAGAGGCGGCGGAGGCCGATGCTCCCGCCGTAACCGCCGAGGCCATGCCCGCGCCCAGCCCGCCTGCTGATCATGCCGCCGACGCCTATTATGATCCCGCCGCAATGGCGAGGGCGCGGGAGGGGTTGCGCTATGAGTCCGGCGGAATGCCTAATTCCATGCTGCTGGTGGACCGGCTGGAATGGCGGCCGGGTCCGGGCGGGGATGGCTATGCATGGGAGGCCGAGGGCTGGACCGGCGGTGACATAGACCGCTTCGCCTTCAGGACGGAAGGCGAGGGCAGCTTTGGTGGCACGGCGGAGAAGGCGGAAGTGCAGGCGCTGTGGAGCCATGCGCTCGATCCCTGGTTCAATTTTCAGGCGGGCGTGCGGCAGGACTTTCGCCCCGACTCGCGCCGTACCTATGCGGTGCTGGGGATAGAGGGGCTGGCGCCCTATTGGTTCGAGCTGGAGGGGCAGCTATTCCTGTCCAGCAAGGGCGAGGGCAGTGCCCGTGTCGAGGGCAGCTATGACCAGCGCATCACCCAGCGGTTGATCGCACAGCCCGCAGCGGAGGTGAATATCGCCGCGCAGGATGTACCGGAACTGGGCATTGGCGCGGGGGTCGAGAGCGTCGAGCTGGGCCTGCGTCTTCGCTATGAGGTCGCGCGGGAGTTTGCGCCCTATGTGGGCGTGCATTGGGAGAAGAAGCTGGGCCGGACGGCGGACTATGCGCGCGATGCGGACGAGGCGACGGACAGCGTGCGCTTCGTGACGGGCATACGCTTTTGGTTCTGATAACGAGCCGCCTATTGGGCGAGAATAGTCTCCGCGAGCGCGACATGCAGCCGGATACCCGTCGCCATCACATCGTCGTTGAAATCATAACCTGGGTTGTGGAGCGGGGTCGAGCGAGCCTCCCGCGCCTGGCCGAGCCAGATATAGGCGCCCTTGCATGCCTGTAGCATGAAGGAGAAGTCCTCCGACGTGAACGCCGGTTCCGGCGCCAGCAGGGCCGTGCCCACGGTAGCCGCGATGGCGAGCGCCTCGTTCGCGGCTCCCTCGTCATTGATGGTCGCGGGATAATAACGGTCATAGTCGACCGTCGCCGTCAGTCCAAAGGAGAGGGCGGTGCCTTTCACCATCTCGCGCAACTTGGCCTCGATCACGCCTTGCACCACCGGATCGAAGGTGCGGACGGTGCCGACCACCGATACGCTGGCGGGAATCACATTATGGGCATTGCCGCCATGGATCTGCGTCACCGAAAGGACCGCCGACGACAGGGCGGGAACGACCCGCGCGATGATGGTATTGATCTGTCCGACCAGCGCGGCGGCGGCAAGGATGGCGTCGGGCGTATCGTGCGGCAGGGCGGCATGGCCACCCCGCCCGGTGAAGATGATCTCGAACTTGTCCGCCGCACCCATGATCGGGCCGGGGCGGGTCGCTATGGTTCCTGCGGGCAGGTCCGGCCAGTTGTGGAGCGCAAACACGCGGTCGCAGGGGAAACGCGCGAACAGCCCGTCCTCGACCATCGCCCGTGCGCCGCCCAGCCCTTCTTCGGCGGGCTGAAAGAAGAAATTGACCGTGCCGTCGAAATTGCGCGTGCGGGCCAGATGCTGCGCCGCGCCCAGCAGCATGGCGAGATGGCCGTCATGCCCACAGCCGTGGAAGACGCCGTTCGTCTTGCTGGCATAGGGCAGGTTGGTCTGTTCCTGGATGGACAGCGCATCCATGTCCGCGCGCAGGCCGATGCTGCGGCCCGGCGTGCCGTTGCGAAGCACGCCGACCACGCCGGTCTGCCCGACGCCCTCATGCACCTCCAGCCCGATGGCGCGCAGCTGTTCCGCGATGACGGCGGCGGTGCGTCTTTCCTGAAAGCCCAGTTCGGGATGCGCGTGAATATCGTGGCGGAACGCGACCAGCAGCGGCAGCAGGTCATCGATGTCGGTGTTGGTCGTCATGCCCGGTCCTGCTTTGCAATCAATGCTGGTCCCCAGCCTCGTGATAATGCCGGTTCCCGGCGGGGGCGATCAATGCTGCCCCCCGAACACCCGTTGTATCGGATAGTGCTGCTTGATGAAGGGCGATTTGATGACGACATAGCTGAAATATTTCTCGATCCCGTAGTCGCCTTCCAGCATGCCTTCGACGATCTCGTCCAGCTTCCTGATCTTGGTCTCGAAACGGGAGAAGTCGCCGGTCCGATGTTCGGTCAGCGTCACCTCGGTAAAGACGGTCAGCACCTTGTCCGGCTTGAGACAGGCCGACCGCGTCGGCAAGTTCGACGTTGGTGATCCGCCCCGCCCGCTGGAGCTGGGCCAGTATCTTGAGGTCGATGGGATCGAGCTTGAGGCCCAGCGTCATGGTCGTCTTCTCCTTCAGGCCACCGCGCGCCGGATGTCCGGCTCGTCGAGCCGTTGGTCCAATGTCGTGCGGATAGGTGCGAAGATCATGTCCATTTCATCATCGGAGCAACATAGCGCGGGCGCAAGCCCAATGATGTTGTCCGCAAAGGCACGGAGGATCACGCCATTGGCATAGCCTGCCGCGAACAGGCGGTCCGGCAACTTGAGCGCAGGATCGAAGCGCATTTTTGCCGCCTTGTCGCTCACCAGTTCGATCGCGCCCAATACGCTTCGCTCGCGCGTATCGTCGACCAGCGGATGGTCGTTCAGGCCCGTAAGGCCAGCGGCAAAGCGCGCACCTACTTTCTGCCCATTGGCGAGGATGCCACCTTCCTGATAGAGGCGCAGCACTTCCAGAACGACTGCCGCACCGACCGGATGGCCGGAGTAGGTGAGGCCATGACCGATGGCGCAATCGGGGACGCGCCTTCCGCTATACCCTGATAGACGGCATCGGACAGCAGCACAGCGCCCATCGGTGCGTAACCGGCGGTCACCCCTTGGCAAGCGTCATCAGGTCTGGCGATAAGCCTTCCGCCGCGCAGGCGAACATCGGGCCGGTGCGGCCGAAGCCGGTGATGACCTCGCCGGCCACGACAATATGCCAAGGTCGGTGCAGGCATCGCGCATCGCTTTCAGCCAGCCCTTGGGCAGCATGATGACGCCGCCCGATCCCGGGATCGGCTCACAGAAGAAGGCGGCGACATTGTCCGCGCCCAGTTCCGCGACCTTGGCGTTGAGATATGCCCGATCTCCCCACGGGTTGTCCCATGTGGGACAGGCTATGCCCCGCCCGGAACAGCGAATATTAAATTCGCATGCCTGGCAGGCATTATATAGCGAAGAGCAGGGGCGATTCGGCTCAGCCCGATCAATTCGGTATATCTCCTCGATCCCGGTCCGCTGCTCTGGATATATTCGCAACGCCGGGCGACCCCAGGAACCCGGGGCAATTGCACAATCGCCCCGGCCCATCGATAAGGCGGCGATGCGATCCTCCTTCTCCTGGCCCGGAGTGCCGATGGCGCTGGCGTCCGCCGCCCTGTTCGGCGCGAGCACACCCCTTGCCAAGCTGCTGCTGGGCACGGGGCTGGACCCCTGGATGCTGGCCGGGCTTTTGTATATCGGCTCCGGCCTCGGCCTTGGCGCCGTCCATATGCTCAGGGGGCGGTTGGCCATGCCGTCCACCGAGGCCCCGCTCCGCCGCGCCGATCTGCTATGGCTCGCCATGGTCGTGCTGAGCGGCGGGGTCATCGCGCCGCTCCTCCTCATGATCGGCCTGACCACGACGGCTGCATCGACTGCGGCGCTGCTCCTCAATGTCGAGGGGCTTGCCACGATGGCGATCGCCTGGCTGGTCTTTCGCGAGAATGTCGATCGGCGCCTTCTGGTCGGCGCCCTCGCGATCCTTGGCGGCGCAATGCTGTTGTCCTGGCAGGGAACTGCCTCCGGCGTGGGTATCGGCGCGCTTGCTATCCTCGGCGCCTGCATGGCGTGGGGCGTCGACAATAATCTGACGCGCAAGCTCTCCTCGGCCGATCCTGTGCAACTCGCCGCGATCAAGGGACTGGTCGCGGGCAGCGTCAATCTTGCGCTTGCCCTGTGGAGAGGGGCGACGCTGCCTTCGGCCGACGTCATGGCGGGCGGCGCGTTGATCGGTTTCTTCGGCTATGGCGTCAGTCTGGTGCTGTTCGTTCTGGGGCTGCGACACCTGGGCACTGCCCGGACTGGGGCGTATTTCTCCACCGCGCCCTTTTTGGGTACTATCCTGGCGCTCCTGCTGTTCCGGGATGCCGTCACGCTGCAACTCCTGCTAGCGGCGGGCCTGATGGCAATCGGCCTCTATCTGCACCTGACCGAACGTCATGAGCATGACCATGCCCATGACGTTCTGGACCATGAACATCGCCATGTTCATGACAGCCACCATGTCCACGGTCACGCCGTCGCCGATCCGCCCGGAGAGCCGCACAGCCATCGTCACCGGCACATGCCGATGGTCCATCGCCACCCCCATTACCCGGACCTGCACCACCGACACGACCATGATGCATGACGTTCGGGACTTCGGGCTGGCTCCTTGCGATAGCGGGAAGGCAGGTGAGCGTCCCGGAATGCCGACCTGCGACTCGATCAGGTGAAGCGGTAGGAAAATCGGCTGTCATGAGCGGATGGACGGAATGGTTATGCTGCCCGATGGCGGGACATTCGAGGCACGCCGTAGCTAAGATGCCACTTCTCCGGCAGGCCAAGCTATGACGAAATGGCCGGGACCGCGTCCACGAATCTTGGATAGATAAGGTGTGGTGCTAAAAAATCACTCTAACTTCAAACTGTTAACCAGTAATCTCAGGCAAGGGACGGTCGTGATCCGGCATTGACTTGCCTCCCCACCCTTTGCCTTGTGCCGGAGACCGGCTGCATGCTTGTCGACAAGCGGCCAGCCATATGCTTTCTGTCGTTGTGCGCCGGGGAGGAGGCGCGCATGCGGGATTTTACGGACAGCTTTCGAGTCCCATCGGGACTAGAACAATAAATATAATAAGGAGCGCGAGTAAGAAACTCTGCGCGTCATAAGGAGAGGGCATGCGACTGCTCATCGTCGAAGATGATGGCGAGTTCGCTGGCACGCTTGCTGAAGCTCTGGCGTTCCGGGACATTGCATCAGAGGTCGCGAATTGCGCGGGCGATGCCGATATATTGCTCAACACGACCAGTTTCGTAGCGATCATTCTCGACCTGAGCCGTCCCGAGATAGACGGGCTGGGCCTGATCCGCAGTTGGCGCGCACAGGGGCATCGCGAACCGATCATCGTCCTGAGCGGTCGGGAGGGGGCGACTGCCTGTATCGCCGCGCTGCACGCGGGCGCCGACGATTTCGTCCTGAAACCGTTCGTCTTTGCGGAACTGCATGCCCGTCTGGAGGCCGTGGTCCGCCGTTATGACGGTCATTCCGATCCGGTGATCCGCGCCGGACCCATATCGTTCGATATGCTCACGCGGCAGGTTTGCATAGACGACACCCCAATTCATCTTTCCGTGCGGGAGACGGATATTGTCGAAGTGCTGATCCGGCGCGGCAATCATGTCATCTCGCGTCGCATGCTGGAAGACCAGCTTTTCGGCACCAGCGATGAACTGGGGTCCAACGCGGTGGAGGTCTATATCCATCGCCTGCGCCGCAAGATCGAGGACAAGGCGGGCGTATCCATCCGGACGATACGCGGTATCGGCTATATGCTCGTCGCCCACTGACGGTCCCATGTCCATCGGATATGTTGTGCGACAAGCAATGGTGATGAACGCGCGGTAGCCCGATGGGCGCCACCGGCCTGCGCCAGCCACTGCCGGACTTTCTCTGTCCCTGATGCTGATCTCCCTGCCCAATCATCATGGCGATACCGGTCACAGGCCAGCCTGCCATCGCCCACGAAACCCCATTTTCGCCGCTGGGTATTCCTACTTAGCATTTCCACCGATGGCCGGTGCCGGGGCCTCCGGGCACTATCCCCCGCATAAGCGGAGGAGAATCCGATGGAAAATGGGGCGGCGGAAAGCCGACAGCGGATATATGGCAAGAACGCGATGATCTTCTTTCAGGGGGACAAGGCGGACCATGCGCTCAGGATCGTTCAGGGCGTGGTGCGGCTTTGCCTCTACCTGCCGGATGGCCAGCGGGTGGTCGCGGGCTTTGCTTTCCCCGGAGATCTGATCGGCTTCGACCATATTCATTATGCGGTGACGGCAGAGGCGGTGACGGCGGCCCTGTTGCTTGAACAGTTACCTACCGAGAATGGCCGGAACGAGGAAGTACGCCTGTTGTCGGGCGCGCTCAATCAGGCGAATATCGCCCTGGCCGTCCGGTCGCGACGGCATGCGCGCGCGCGGGTCGCGGCCTTCCTCATCGCACTGGTGGACCGGGGGCTGGGATGCCAGTTCCGCCTTCCCGTGCCGCTTGCCGATCTGGCCGATCATCTCGGCCTGACCGTGCATACCATCAGCCGCACACTGGCCGAACTGCGCCGGCGCAATGTCATCCATCTGGCGCGAGGTCGCCAACTGACGATCCCGCAGATCGACCAACTGCGGGCGATCGCCAATGACGATGGTGAATTGCAGGACGCGTGGAACGGCAAGCGTCAACCGTTGCAACTCTCGGGGATGACACATTGATGGCTAGGCACACTCTCATGCGTCGGCTGTCGCCGTGCGCCATCGCCCTCCTTCCCGGCGTTGCCCATGCGGCGGATCGACCGGCCGATTTCGCACGCCAGCTTGCGGACCTTGCGGCGCGAGTCTCGGCGCAACAGTCCCAGATCGACGCGCAGCAACGCCAGATCGTCGCCGACCGTGACGAGATCGCGCGCCTTAAGGAGCAGGGCCTCGCCCAGCTGGCCGATGAGCGGGGCATGGGCGTGGGTGGCGGGACGGCAGCGGGGAGCGCACAGTCGCCGGGTGCGAGCGCATCGTCTGCCGCGCCCTCCGGCTCGCCCACGATCGCAGGCGAGAGCCTGGCCCCCAAGCCCGACCTCGCCGACAAGACCCAGGCCGTGCCACAGGGCCTCGGGATATTGACGCCCGTCGGGCACACGACGATCCAGCCGTCGATCACCTATATTCGCGCCGCCAACAACCGGCTCGTCTTTGCGGGGATCGAACTGGTGCCGGGCCTCCAGATCGGTTCCATCCAGGCATCGACCGCCGATCGTAACACGACGATCGGGCAGCTTTCTATCTGGCATGGCTTCAGCAGCCGTCTGGAAGGCGAGTTGACGATCCCCGTGATGATGCGCCGGGACAGCATTCGCCTGGCCCAGGTGCGCGACGGTACGGTCAGTGAGGGGTTCGACCTTCGCAAGACCGCGCTGGGCGATATAGAAGGGGCGATCCGCTGGCAGTTGAACGCGCCGCTCACCTCGGAAAAGCCGATCTTCGTCGCGGCGTTACGGGTCAAGAGCAACACGGGCATCAGCCCCTTCTCGATCACCTATGACGAGTATGGCATCGCGCACGGGCTGGCCACGGGGTCGGGCTTCTGGGGTGTCCAGCCCGGCATCACCTTCCTGCTGCCGAGCGATCCTGCGGTGATCTATGGCGGCGTATCCTACCTCTACCAATTCTCCCGCAACATAAACCGCTTGGTCGGCGACAGGCTGATCGGACGCGTCAAACCGGGCGGTGCGATCAATGCCAATATCGGTTTCGGCTTTGCGCTGAACCCGCGCTTCTCCTTTTCGCTCGGCTATAGCCACAGCTATATCCTGCCGACCAGAACAGAGTTGAGCGGCAGCTTCCAGAAATCATCGAGCTTGCAGGTGGGTACGCTGGACTTTGGCATGTCCTACCGGCTCACCCAGCATAATTCGGTGAATTTCGCCTTCCAGTTCGGCGTGACGCAGGATGCGCCGAACCTCGCGGTCACACTGCGAATGCCCTTCAATTTTTGAAAAACGGCGGGATGTCGCCCTTGATCATCTCTCGATCACATGCCCCCTTCTACCGTAAGGGGGCATTTTTTTGGATCAGGATCGTTGGATTTTCTCTGGGATGAATGGTGCCCGATGGACGATCTTTACTAGCCAGCCCGTCGATATACGCTGCTTGATAGCGGGACACACAGCTACCATCGGCCGCCAGAACCTTGACAACATGGCCCAGCCAGCAACGCAGCCAGAGCAACCGGAACATGATGTTGTCATGAAGCTGGGACGGGCGTCGATCGTCCCTCCCGCGCACCCTTCAATCGAAAGGAGCGCCGCAGATCAGATGCTCGTTTCGCGAACCGACAGTCCGGCCCGTTTCAGAATTTCACCCATAGTCCCAGGGCAGGGCCACGCTGACGCAGCGCATTGTGGCCGGACACAGTCGCGAAATACCCTGCCTGCACGGAGAGGTTCTTCGTGATGTCATAGACGAGGCTCGGATAGACATCATTATATCGGTAGGACTGGTTGAAGACGTTGACGCCTCGCCCGTCCGAGAATGTGTTGTAGGAAGATGCCATCAGCATCAGCCGCGGGGTGAGTCGCGTTCCGAAGGTGAAGTCCGCGTGGAACTCATTGGGCGGATCGCCGGCCCGCAAACGATAGCCGCCTTCCAGCGAGATGAAGCTGCTCCCGAAGGAATAGCCGGCACCGGCGCGCATGTCATATTCGGCATCGGTCCTGCCGATCTGCGCCGCCCGGTCCGCCCGCTTCTTGCCGGGAATCCTCGCCAGCCCCTGTACGGAGAAGGTCCAGTTATCGCCATGGGCGATGCGATAGCGTGCGCCTATGTCGGTGTACCCCAGGCCAGAGGTCTTGTCCGTGCCATCGACATCCACGCCCTGATAGCTGGGAGTCGCCAAAAGGGTCAGATCATCTGTCAGGCCATATTCGGCCTGAAAGTAAAGCTGGTCCTGATGATAGTCCGGAATGTCGATGGCCTTGCCATCGTCGCCAAAGGCTCTTGCGCTTTCGGTGTGCAGGCCCGTGATGATGATGCGGCCCTTTCCGGCCTCCTGTACGAAGCTATCCGCATAGGCGGTGCCTGATGCTGCTCCAGACAAAAGCATGAAGACGACCATGTTTTTTATCATTTTGCCCCTCCGTAAGTCAGCGAATCTATGACGCTTTGCTTTTTTCTATTCCGTTTCATTAGTAATTCATAAGGCACATAAATGCCATTAATACTATGGCGGAATTTAGTGATGGAAAATACGCACAAAGAAATTTTTATTCGTTACCTATACGATGGGCCATATGTTATTTTGTAAACAATTCGTATCGTGAAAATGGTTAATAATACGAATATATTTGATAATCTTTATCATTAAGAAATACTAACTTAGTAAATTTTGCTATAATATGTCCGAATTAATCGAGAGATATCCCATTTTTTCTGTATATTTCTAAATATTCCAGTTTTGGGACATGGTATTGCTCATGACGATTAGGAGGAAACTTCCTCTGGTTTGTAAGGGGTGACATGGAATTTCCCCTTTTGTCTCCTGCTGCTCGATATGACGTATTTTATGCGGAGGGGCTGTAAGCTAACTGTCAGCTTTGGTGTCTATCGTAGCCTTACAAGTCTGCTGGATAAGGGGCGATGGCCGTACTCCCGCGCACTTGATAACAATAAATTTAGGCGA
The DNA here is from genome assembly GCA_036384115.1 of Sphingobium sp. Taxonomy (GTDB): domain Bacteria; phylum Pseudomonadota; class Alphaproteobacteria; order Sphingomonadales; family Sphingomonadaceae; genus Sphingobium. The sequence continues at coordinate 91,560 of DASVMZ010000022.1, read as the reverse complement.
GGTGTGCCATGTCCGTTACAGCCGATCAGACCTTCGATGTCTGCCTAACCCCCCGAGAAGTGGAAGTTCTTATACTTGTCGCAACAGGTTTATCGGCCAAGGAAATCGCGATACGCATTTCCATCGCGCCGCGCACCGTCGAGCGGCATATCGAAAATGCGCGACTCAAGATGCACGCCCGTAATCGCACCCATTTGGTGATATGCGCCATGGCGACCGGGCATCTGGATGCACCGGTCCGCACCGACTTTGGCGGAAATTTCGCTCTTCCCGCGCTTCTCCCCGTCTGCGAGCAACTACCATTACCCCTGGCCCTCGGCTGAAGAAGCGTGTCGGCGATTCTCCACAAGTACGGCCAAAGTCGTCAATGGAATCACAGTCACGCCGCGCTATCCCTGTGCCCATGTGGCAATAAGAGAAGTTTCTTCGACATTTGAAGATGATATGAGAGCCCTCTGGTCGCACATTGGTTTCTCCCCGCCCCTCAGGGGGTAGCTCCCCAAGGAATGATGCCCGCAGGAAAGACTGCCCGAGCATCTGATCCAGGCGTGATCCCTGATCCAGCGCGAGCTCCTCAATTCCCGATCTTTCCGCTGCACCGTGCGATGACTCAAGCATCTCGCACAATTATCGGCCTCGGCTGTGGAAGAGTGGCTTTGAAGAGTAGCCGTCTCTATTTCCCGCTGATCTTCATATATCATCGACTCGCCAAGTCGATTCGATGATATATGACTAAATTATACAATTAACATTGTCTTAAGAATCCTACGTACGTAATATTTCACTCGAAAAGGTGCGGGAGCGCAAAAACTTATCTCGCGACAGGCCTAAGACTTCTTTTACCGCGATAATGCGGAATGAAGGAAAGGAACCTTGAAATGGGCAATTCAAAGCTTCTCATCAGCGCCGCCGCGGTAGTCGTCCTCGGCTTTGCAGCACCCAGCTTCGCTGCCTCCACCAGCGCCGGAGCAAATGTGAACGGCGCAGCGGGTGACCACAGCGATACTAATGTGTCGAACACCAACAAGACGCTGGTCTTCGCACCATCCGAGTCGACTTCGGTCAGCAAGACGATCTCGAACACCAAGGCGATCTCGACTTCGCTCGCCGTGAGCCTGTCGGACAGCTCGCAGCACAATGGCAATGTCAAGATCGTGGCTGACCAGACGCTGGGCCAGTCGATCAGCAATGCCAGCCGGATGAACTTCAATGGCAAGGAATCGGATTACAGCAGCGGCTCGAACAGCGTTCGCGGTTCGGCATTCGCTGCCTATTCCGGCATCCTGAACCAGGGTTGGAACACCGGCATCAGCAGCAACACCCAGGCTGCGACCAACATTGCGGCACAGGGCCAGACGACTTTCTCCAATCAGTGACAGCCTGATGGAAGTCTGACGTTGCTACACCTACCCGGGCGAGTGCCCCCACTCGCCCGGGAACCTTATCCGGTATGCCGGGAAGGAGACGTGTTATGTCTATTCCAACCAAGAGCTTCTGCCGAATCGCCGTGACGGCGCCTGTCTTCGCGGCTGCTGCGCTCATGCTGCCATCTATTCCCGCATATGCTCAGAATTCCGCTTCTGTGGGAACGCCAGCAGCTTTGCCGGCGGCTCTCGATGATGCCGCATTGGGCAGCGCCCGTGGCGGCGTGGCGATCGTCGTCGGTAATCAGACGCTGAAATCCAGCCTGTCCGGCAATACGATCGCGGGTAATTATACAGCCGGTGCGGTCAGCTTCTCCGATAATGCCTTCAGCAATTTCAATGGCATGGGCAATGTCGTCGTCAATACGGGTGCGCAGGCCAACCTGCAAAGCGCGATGAACCTGACCATCAATCTGGGCAACTGACATGATGTGGGTCGGCTCCCTATGCCATAAGGCGGGTGTGATCGCAGCCGGATTGATGCTGGCGCTCGCACCTGCTGCCCGGGCACAGATGATCGTGGATGCACCCGGTCGCGGGGCGGGCATGGCCGTGAAGGTCATGAGCTGGGCCGAGATTCCGTTTCGCACCATCGTGCGCCAGCGTTTCGACTTCAGCTGTGGGTCCGCGGCGCTCGCCACCCTTCTCACCTATCAATATGGCCTTCCGACCGAGGAGACCGAACCGTTCAAGGTGATGTGGGACGGGGGTGATCAGCCGAAGATCCGCAAGATGGGTTTTTCGCTCCTCGACATGAAAAATTACCTCTCCCAGCGCGGGTTCAAGGCGGAGGGCTATCATCTGGGTGTCGCGGATATCCATGAGCTTGGTCGCCCGATGATCGCACTGGTGACAGTCAAGGGCTACACCCATTTCGTGGTGATCAAGGGCGCACGGGACAATAATGTGCTCCTTGGCGATCCCGCGCGGGGGCTGATAACCCTTGGCGATGCCGAATTCGAGAAGATGTGGAGCGGGATCGCGCTCATCGTGGTCGCATCGCCTACCGCAAACCAGCCGCAGTTCAATGCTGTCCGGGATTGGGAGCGTTGGACATCGCCGCCGATCCGTACCTTTCAGGGGGTGCGTTCGATCGCCAGCATAACCGACAATCTGCCGCCTATTTATCAGTTGCAGCAGCAGATCCTGCCGACCATTCCGATAGGAGCGAGCAGATGATCCGCCCTCTTTCCCACCGAATCGCGCTTGCGATGGCAGCGGCCCTCATTGGCGCCGCCGCGCCGCCTTTCCAGGGTGACGCCAGCGATGCGCCAGCCTTTGCCGACACCGGCAAGGGCCTTCACCTGGTTGCCATGAGCGACGACGAACTGTCGGCCGCGCATGGCGGTTTCGACTGGGGCGGCATGTCCATCACCTTTGGTGCGGACATACGAACCTTCATCGACGGGCAACTCGCGTTGCAGACATTGGTGAACTGGACGGCGTCCGGCTCCTCTACCCAGACGATGGTCGGCGCGGGCATCACCCCGGCCACGCTCTCGGAGCTTCAGTCCGGGGTGGGCGGGCTGTCCCTGTCGTCCCTGGTCGGCAGTACGCCGGTCTATCTGGCGAATGGCGGACAGACCGCCCTGTTACAGGGAAGCGCCGGGGCGCTCCAGAACGTACTCGTCAACACCGCCGCCAACCTACAGGCGCTGCAACAGACCAATGCGACGATAAATATCGGCAACTATGCGTCTTTCGCCGCTGCCTTGCAGATGGGGGCGATCAATGGGTCGCTGGGACGGGAAGTCGCAACTTTCTCCCGTTGAGAAGGCGACTTCGGACGGTTTGGCATGACTGGCAGCATTGTTTGCGAGTGATAATAAATATTGTTCCAGTAAATTGTAATAAATTTCTAGAGTTATGAATAATATAACACATGTCTCTGATTTTATTACAAAATCAGGCGCATGTGATTTTGCATAATTAAATGTGATTGCTCAATATTGTTTAATCGATATGTGTGATTTCATCAAGTTGACACAAGTCTGTCCCGAGTGACTAATGCTTTTCTGGGTCGGAAAAACCGATACCATTTTCGGTCCGGCATGATGCAGGTCGAAAAAGCATAAGGGAGGGCGGGGTCATGCATGGACAGGTAAGCAGCGAGACGCAGACCATCTTGATCACGGGGGGTGCAGGCTTCCTCGGCTCGCATCTCGCGGCAAGGCTGGTCGAGGCGGGGCACCGCATAGTGTGCGTGGACAATCTGCATACCGGGCGTCGTTCCAATCTCGCACCCTATCTGAACAATGGCCGGCTGACCCTGATCGAGCATGATCTCGTCGATCCGTTGCCGGAACTTCCGCGCTTCGACGCCATCTACAATCTGGCCTGCCCCGCATCGCCGCCTCATTATCAGGAAAATCCCGTTGCGACGCTGCGGGTCTGCTCGGAGGGCGTCCTTCGGGTGCTGGAGAGAGCGGCCCGCGACGGCGCCCGGATATTTCACAGCTCCACATCGGAGATTTACGGCGATCCGGAGGTCCATCCCCAGCAGGAGACCTATCATGGCAACGTCAATCCGATCGGTCCCCGCTCCTGCTATGACGAGGGCAAGCGTTTCGCCGAAACGCTGATGATGGACTATTGCCACCAGAACGGCGTCCAGTTGCGGATCGCGCGCATCTTCAACACCTATGGGCCGCGCATGCAGCCCAATGACGGGCGCGTCGTTTCCAACTTCATCGTCCAGGCCCTGCGCGACGAGCAGATAACCCTGTATGGCGACGGACAGCAGACCCGCTCCTTTTGCTATGTCGATGATCTGATCGACGGGTTCCTGTGCATGATGGACAGCGACGATCGCGCGCGCGGGCCGATCAACCTGGGCAATCCGGCGGAGATCACCGTCGTCGAACTGGCCGAACTTGTCATCGAGATGACGGGGTCGTCGTCGCAGATCGTCCACCATCCGCTGCCCATCGACGATCCAAAGCGTCGGCGGCCGGATATTGGCAAGGCGCGGTCGGTGCTGGGCTGGCAGCCGACGACCGATCTGGTCTCGGGTCTCAAAAATACCATCGAGCATTTCCGTGATGAAATCCTGTCCGAAAAGCACAGGGTTCACGCCTGACACGAGGATGTCGGCAGATATTCGGAAATATTGAAGAAAAAGGATTGGTGCGATGTCTTATCCAGACATGATTCTCGTATCTTTATTTTTCATCACGCAGGCAATTTACCTGCTCTCCATGGTCATCGACACCTATTTCTATTCGCGGCCCGTGAACAAGGTCGACATGGACGAGATTCACGATATCCGGGCCGATGACTATCCCCATATCGTCCTGTTCTACCCGGTATTGCGGGAGTTGGAGGAAACGATGCGGACGACCTTCCACGCGCTGGCGCGGCTGGATTATCCGCACGACAAATATTTGATCATCGCCATCCCCAATGCGGACGATGTCGACACGATCGCCAGCCTGACCCGGTTGCAGGAGGAGTTCTTCTTTCTGGAGGTGCTGACCGTCCCCCCCACCAGCGACTCGCGCTGGCAGCCGATCTGGGATGCGTGGAGGAATAATCCCCACGCCTATTGGTTCAACCGGGGCGCGCGTGCCGGCGTGCGCGATCTGCCGCCCAAGAAGACGCGGCAACTCATCTATGCCTTCTACACAACCTATCGCGAATGGACGGGGACCGGCGATTTCCTGGTCAACTATATCGATGCCGACAGCGCGCCGCCGCCCGACCATTTCAAGGCCGCTGCGGTGGGCATCCGCCACTATGACGTGCTTCAGGCCACGAATATCGCGGGCAACCTGTTGCATTCTCTTCCCGCGAGTTGGTTCGCCTTCGATCATCTGGTCTGGGACGCCAATAAATATGGCCATCTGACCGCTGATGGAAAGCATCCCTATTGGGTGCTGGGCAAGGGCCTGTTCTTCAAGGCGTCGGACCTTTACGAACTGGGCGGCTTTCATCCCTGGATCACCATCGAAGACCCGGAAGTGGGGCTGCGTCTGTGGAAGAACGGGCGCAAGCTCGGCCTCATCGACACGCCCCTGATCGAGGAGGTGCCGGAGACGCTGAGCAATGGCATCCGGCAGCGCAAGCGGTGGGTGGCCGGTTTCTTCCAGTCGCTCAACGTACCGCTCAAGGAACTGCGCTTCACCCGGATGGAGCGGTTCAAGGCATGGCTCAATTTCCTGCCCTGCATTTCGCTGTCGGTGAATGCGGTGGGCATTCCGATCGGTATCTGGGCCATTGCCCGCTGGATCATGGGCACCAGCCCGCTGCCGACCTGGTCGCTGATACTGGCCGCGATGAATCTCTTCTGCTTCACCGTGATGATGCTGAAACTCTATACCGTCGCGTGGAAGCGCACGCGTACGGTCCTGCCAGGGCGCCTGGCGCGCCTGTGGTACATGATCCGCATCAACCCGGTTTCGCTGCTGATCTTCTGGCTGGTGTGGACCGTGCCATTGTGGCTGGGCTGGCGGATGTATCGCAAGGATACGGGGCTGGTCTGGGAGCGCACGCGCAAGATCAACGCCAATAATGACGTCGTGAGAAATGGAGTCGTCTACACGAGATCATCCTGAAAGGCGGATTGGTCTGGAAAAAACGGGTTGGCCTGAGAGCCGAAATGGAGCGGGTAATGTCCAGAAAACATGTCTTGGTAACGGGTGGAGCGGGTTTTATCGGCTCGCATCTCACCGACCTTCTGATCGAACGGGGTTTTGAAGTCACCATATTCGACGCGCTCCTGCCGCAGGTGCATGGCGATGCGGAGATGGGTGCAGACGGGTGGCCGGTCTATCTCAACCCGCAGGCCCGGCGTATCCAGGGCAATCTCCTCGACCCCGGCGCGTTCGAGCATGCGCTGGAGGGCGTCACCCATCTGGCGCATCTCGCCGCGTCGGTGGGTGTCGGGCAGAGCATGACCAACATCATCGCCTACACCCGCAACAATGTGATGAGTGCGGCGGTGATGCTGGAGGCCTTGTCCCGGTGCAGGCACAGTGTCGAGCGCATCGCGGTCGCATCCTCCATGTCCATTTATGGCGAGGGGGAATATGTGGATGCACAGGAGAATCGCGTCGCGCCGGACCTGCGCAACCGGGATCAGTTGCAGACCCGCTCGTGGGAGTTGCAGGCCGAGGGCCGCAGCCTTCGCCCCGTGGCGACGCGGGAGGACAAGACGCTGCAACCTGCGTCCATCTATGCGGTGAACAAGCGGGATCATGAGGAGATGTTCCTGGCGGTCGGTCGCGGGCTCGACATACCGACGGTGGCCCTGCGGCTGTTCAACGCCTATGGTTCGCGCCAGGCGCTCAGCAATCCCTATACGGGCGTCGCCGCGATCTTCATCTCGCGCCTGCTCAACGACCAGCCGCCGCTGATATTCGAGGATGGCGGGCAGATGCGCGACTTCGTCCATGTCCGCGATGTCGCCAATGCCTTTGCGACCGTGCTGGAGGACAACCAGCGCGTCTGGGATTATTTCAACGTTGGCAGCGGGCAGGCCATCACCGTCAACGACATGGCGGCCATACTCGCCCGGCTCCTGCGAAAGAATATCGCGCCCGAAATTTTGCACGAATATCGGGTCGGCGACATACGCCACTGCTTCGCCGACATATCGAAGCTGAAAAAGACGTTCGGCATCGTACCGCAGCAGGATTTCGAGCAGGGCATGGCCGAACTGATCGAGTGGGTAGGCGGTGTCAGCAAGCCGGTCGACCGGGCGGAGGCGAGCCTCTCCGAACTGCGCCAGAGCCAGCTTGTCGTCTAAAGGGCAGGGGATGAAGGTGGTGCGGCGCCTCAGGCGTCTCCCGCCGTCCTCATATCCTTTACCGCCCGTGCAAGGCGGGCCTGAAGCGGCTTGGGCTTCATCTCCGCATCATAGGGCAGGCCGCGATTGAGGCGGGTGCAGTCCATCGGCAGGCAGTTCAACGCGGCCTCCGTCTCCCGCGCCCTCTCCTGTAACCAACTGTGCCGGTCATTGAGGCCCCAGGTCACCACGCTGGCGACCGCGGGCTGGGCGCGGGCCACGTCCAGCAGGTCGGAGACCATATGCGCCACCCGTGCGTCGCGTTGGTCCAGCGGCAGGGAGCGGTCGTCCTCCAGCACATCGACCTCGGTGAAGGCGATGGTGACGCCGGTGTCCGCCAGGTCGCTCAGGAATCTCGCCAGCCGGGCTTGCGGCAACGCGCCCTTCGCCAGTTCCAGATGGCCCTGCAATCCGACCTGATGCAGCGGCACGCCCCGCGCCTTCAGCTTCTCCACCAGCTTCAGCAGAGCGACCCGCCGCGCTTCATCGACGGGATTGTCGTGGCATGTGCCGAACTCGTTGATCATCAGCCGCGCCTGCGGGTCGAGCGCATGGGCTGATCGCAGCGCATTGGCGACATAGTCATTGCCAAAGGCCCGCTGGAAGCTGGTCCGGCGAAGGCCCCTGTCGCCATCCTCCGTATCGATCATCTCGTTGACGACGATCCACTCGCCGATGCGGCCGCTGTAACGGGGGAGGAGAGTCTCGAAATGACGCTCGACCGTCTTCCAGCGGCGATGGTCGAGCATCTCCTTTTTCGCCCATTCGGGCGTCATCTGGTCCCAGATCAGGGAGTGACCCCGCACCATTTGCCCATTCTGCTCGGCAAAGGCCAATATGGCATCATAATTGCCATACCAGGGCTGATGGCGATCCCATTCCACGGCGCTCCACTGGCCATGATATTCGGGCACCACTATGTCGCAATTGCGGATGGCCGTCAGCAACGGCCCTTCGCCATCAAGCTGGTCGGGCCGGATCGCCGCGCCAAAGCGGATCTGGCCATGGCGCGGACGCACCTCTCCCCGCACTGGTTCCGCACCAGTCGCCCCAGCTTTGCTCGCAAAGCTGTTGTTCGCGATGGCCCCCATGAGCGGCATGCTGATCATGGCAGTCAGTACCGCGCGTCTTGATGCAGGCATAAGCATTTCAGGATAGTCCGCCGGTCCAGCCAATGTTGGATGTAACCTGCCTGACGAACACTACCCTTCCCCAATCAATCTCGGTTAGCGGGACGTTTACCATGAATATATTTGGTGTTTTATAATTTGCTTTAGAACAACTTTCTCGATGCCCCAGAAGTCGAGAAGCGTTCATCGGAGAACAGGTCCGTCAAAGCGGTTTTATTTTATGTTCCGGGTGCCATTTATCGTCCCATTTCGGGAACTGCCAACGCTTTGCGTTGAGCGCCATCATCTGTGCGACGAAGTAGGGTAAGGGCGCGCGGGCGCCAGCCAGGATAGCCCTAATGGCCCGAAATTGTGCGGATGCGCTTTCAGGAAATGCCGGGCAGCGGCGCAAGATACCTATTGCTGCGTGATATGCAGAACCTTTGCGCCCGTGCCGCTCAGGGGCGGATGGACCAGATGATCGCCGCCATGGCGGCAATCAGCAGGATCGGCCCTGCCATGCGGGACAGGAAAGAGACGCCCTGTTCGATGCGGTCGGCCAGGCTGCGGTCGATCTCGGGACGGACTGGCGTGTGGGGCCAGTGGAACATCCTGATCCGCGCCCACAGCGTGCGCCGCCTGATCGGCATCGGCCAGGCGGCATAGTCGCCATTGTCGGAATGCTGCTTCCCGGACCGGGAAGCAGAATGAGCGTGAATGCCGTTGTCCAATTTGCCCATATGACCCTCCCCTTGGCGGAGCGGCTGCGGCAGTCGATGCCGGGCATGTCACTCCTGCTTTCGGTAAGGGAAAGCTACCCATAGAGTGAGGGAATACAATGGGGGATAACCGTCTCTCCCATGATCGAATCAGGCTATTGCAAGCATGGGCGGGCAAGAAAATGCGCTCGCGCAAATAAAGGCGAAGTAACGGGTCGTCGGCCGGGAATCGCCACGGGTCGCGCGGTCGCGGCCGACTGTGCCCTGTCCAACCATGGCAGCATGCGCGCTATCAGGCGCGCCGCTGGCATGGGGTGCTATCAGGCCGCCTGGGTGACGGCCTTGCTTGACGCGATCTCCAGCGGCTGGACGATGAGCGTGATGCGGTCATGGCCGACCGCGAAATCGAGCGTCTCGCCCGCGCGCACCCGGATGGGCTGGGGGAAGGCGTGCAGCACCTGCAACCAGCCGCCGTCGGTATAGCCGTCGGGATGATTGTCGAACGACACGCCCTCGGCCAGGTCGACATGCATCCACTGGACGATGCCGGTCGCGACGCCGTCTTCCGCCACGTCGATGCTGAGGCGCTGGAGCGCGCTGTCATGGCGCTTCTGGGTCAGATCGATGCGGAGCAGTTCGACATCGGCCGACAGGCGGCGCCAGTCGGTCATCGTGCCATGGATAGGGAGTTTTTGCGGGGCAAAGTCGCCGAATCGGGAGAGGTCGAAGCCCGACACCTCGCCGACGAAGGAATAGCTTGCCAGCACGTCGCTCTCGACCAGACAGCCGATGGCGCTGGCCGCGCGCGGGATGATGGTCGCGTCGCGCTTGAGCAGGCGGGCATGCGCGTCCTCGAAACTGCCCAGCACATTCTCGGTCAGCAGGTCGCTCGACAGGATTTCGGAGACGAGGATGTCGGCCGGTTCGTCCAGTTCCACGCCGACGGACAGCTCGGTGGACAGTTTGGCATGGACCGTGACCCGGTCGGCATAGCCGTTCTGCGCGACGATATGCTGCGCCATGTCGGCGATGATCGGCACGACCTCGCAGGCCACGACGGGGCCGGCGCCCGCACGCGCGGCCATCATGGACAGCAGGCCGCTGCCCGTGCCGATGTCGAGGACGCGGGCGCCGGGGCCTTTGTGCGCGATGGCGGCGATGATCGCTGCCTCGAACGCGTCATTGCGGCGCACGTCGTTCATCATGGGGATATGCCAGAAGGGCACTTGTTCGGCGCCCAGGCGGCGAATCTGGTGCTGGATATGGATATTGCCCGGTTGCAGGGCGAGGGCGCGGCGGAAGCGGACGAGCGCCTCGCGCTTGCGCCCGGCGTCGGAGAGCATGACGGCCAGATTATTGGCCGCGACGGGATTTTCCGGGTCGGCCTCGCATGCCTTTTCCATGGCGGCGATCGCCTCGTCAGCGCGGTTCTGCCGGTTGAAGATCAGGGCCTTTTCATGATGGGCGACAGGATGGCCGGCGTCGAGCGCGATCAGTGCGTCCCAGTGGGCGACCGCCGCGTCCAGATCGCCAAGCTGTCCCAGAATACCGGCGAGAATGGGCAGGACATCGGCGATGCGATAGCCATGCTCGATCACTTTCCCATAGCGCGGGGCCGCGGCCGCCAGATTTCCGGCAGTCTGAAGTTCCATGGCTTCGTGCAGCAGATTGCGCGCGACCGCGATCTCATTCTCAATGCTCGACATGCATAATCCCTTGCGACCTGTTTCTGGTCTTTGCGACCCGCCCTTCGCGACCGAGTCCGGTTATTGAGCGATATGGTTAACGATGCGTAACCGTCGGAACTGGGCGGATGCAGATTCGGCACGCTGGCGGCGCAGCGATAGCCGGTGCCGGACGCCATCATGCGCCTGTTATCCCTGCGAGACCGGGCCGGAAGGCTGGGGTATGGCCCGCACCCGGCGCCCGAAAATTTATTTCACGGCGGCACGGATAATCCACAATTTCCTGCCCCTCGGGCCATCGATCAAAGCGCCGCGACAGCTTGCCGCAGGTGGGGCGCATCCCTAGGTGGAGGGGATGGGAGAGCAGCAGTCAGCCGGTCAGCCGGAGCCATGGGCATCCGAGGAATCGCCGGAGGGTGCGCTGGCCGCCGCGACACTCATCGTCCTGCGCGATGTGGGCCTTGGCAGCGCGCCGGAGGTGCTGATGGTGCAACGCTCCAGCGCGATGCGGTTCGCGGCGGGTGCCATCGTCTTTCCGGGCGGCAGGGTCGACCCGGCCGACCTGCTCCTGGCCGACCGCCTGCGCCACGACCTCTCGCGACAGGATGCCGCCGCCCGTATCGCGGCCATCCGCGAAACGGTGGAGGAGGCGGGCATTGCCGTCGGCATCCTGCCGCTGCCGTCGGCACCGGTGCTGGCTGCGATGCGCGCTGCGCTGCATGCCGGGGACGGGATGGAGGCCGTGCTGGAGCGGCATGGGTTGGCCATCGACTTCGACGCTCTGGTGCCCTTCTCTCGCTGGTGCCCCGGCCGGGCGGAGCGACCCGGCATCTCCCGCATTTTCGACACGCGCTTCTACGTCGCGCGGGCGCCTGCCGACGCCCATCTCGCCACCGTCGACTCCACAGAGAATGTACGCCTCCGCTGGGCCAGCGCGGCGGAGATGATCGCGGATTGCGATGCAGGACGAGAGGTCGCGATCTTCCCCACGCGCTGCAATCTGGAGCGGCTGGCGCTGGACGACAGCCATGATGCGGTGGTCGCTCATGCGCGTGCCCATGCGCCGGAGATGGTCACGCCCTGGATGGAGATGCGCGATGGCGAGGTGCATCTGTGTATCCCCGGCCATCTTGGCTATCCTGTCACGTCGCAGCCGCGCAGAACGATAAGGCGGGGATGAGAGGGCGGGCACGCGCCGGGGCCGTACGAGAGGGCGGCGCGAATTGGGTTGCATAATTTGGATGCCCTCCATATATGGCGGTCGTCCTCCTGACATCGTTGAAAGTGGCAGGGTCGGCGCCGAAAGGCTCCGGCGGCAAAGATGCATGGCATCGTCGGGGCAGGTGGCATTTTCGATCGGGAGTTTCGGTTGCCTGATATCACGACCTTGACGCAGCTTATCGAGCCTGAAGCGCGCGCGCTCGGCTTCGATCTCGTGCGTGTGTCGTGGTTCGGCAGTGATGGCGACCGCACCTTGCAGATCATGGCCGAACGGCCCGACACGCGGCAGCTGAACATCGACGACTGCGCTGCTCTGTCGCGCCGCATCTCAGACATGGTGGACGCGATGGAGGCGGAAGGCCGCGATCCCATCGACGAGGCATATCGGCTGGAAGTCAGCTCGCCCGGCATCGACCGCCCGCTCACCCGGCTGCGCGACTATGCCGATTGGGCCGGTCATGAGGCGCGGGTGAACCTGGTCGAGCCGGACGCCAATGGTCGCAAGCAATATAAGTCCGACCTCGCCGGTGTGGACGGCGACTCGGTGTTGCTGGACGATCCCAAGGCCGGCCGCATCGCCATTCCCTTTGTGGAGATCGCCAACGGCAAGCTGCTGCTGACCGACCGGCTGATTTCTGCTACCGTGCCGCTCTCGTCCGAGGGCGCCGATCATATTCAAACCGAAGAACAGAGAGACTGACCATGGCCAACGCCATTTCTGCCAACAGGGCTGAGCTGATCGCCATCGCGAGCAGCGTCGCGTCGGAGAAGATGATCGATCGTGCGATCGTCATCGAGGCGATGGAGGACGCGATCCAGCGTGCCGCCCGTGCCCGCTATGGCGCGGAAAACGACATTCGCGCCAAGCTGGACCCGGAAACCGGCGACCTGCGTCTGTGGCGCGTCGTGGAAGTGGTCGAGACGGTCGAGGATTATTTCAAGCAGGTCGATGTCAAGGCGGGCAACAAGCTCCAGAAGGGCGCCGTCGTCGGCGACTTCATCGTCGACCCGCTGCCCCCCATCGACCTGGGCCGCATCGATGCCCAGTCGGCCAAGCAGGTCATCTTCCAGAAGGTCCGCGACGCAGAGCGCGAGCGCCAGCATGAAGAGTTCAAGGATCGCGTTGGTGAGATCATCACCGGCGTCGTCAAGTCGGTCGAGTTCGGCCATGTCGTGGTCAACCTGGGCCGGGCCGAGGGCGTCATCCGCCGCGACCAGCAGATCCCGCGCGAAGTCGTCCGTGTCAACGACCGCGTCCGCGCGATCATCCTGAACGTGCGCCGCGAGAATCGCGGGCCGCAGATCTTCCTCAGCCGCGCTCACCCCGACTTCATGAAAAAGCTGTTCGCGCAGGAAGTGCCCGAAATCTACGACGGTATCATCGAGATCAAGGCCGCTGCCCGCGATCCGGGTTCGCGCGCCAAGATCGGCGTCATCAGCCGCGATTCGAGCATCGATCCGGTCGGCGCCTGCGTCGGCATGAAGGGCAGCCGCGTTCAGGCCGTCGTGCAGGAAATGCAGGGCGAGAAGATCGATATCATCCCCTGGTCGGAAGACACGGCGACCTTCGTCGTCAACGCGCTCCAGCCCGCCACCGTCGCCCGCGTCGTCATCGACGAGGATGAGGGGCGTATCGAGGTGGTGGTGCCCGAGGATCAGCTGTCGCTGGCCATCGGTCGCCGCGGCCAGAATGTCCGTCTCGCCAGCCAGCTGACCGGCAAGGCGATCGACATCATGACCGAGGCCGACGCGAGCGAGAAGCGCCAGCGCGAGTTCGTGGAACGCTCCGAGCTGTTCCAGAACGAGTTGGATGTGGACGAGACTCTGTCGCAGCTGCTGGTCGCGGAAGGCTTCACCGAGCTGGAGGAAGTCGCTTATGTTTCCATCGAGGAACTGGCGGCAATCGAAGGTTTTGATGACGAACTGGGCGAAGAGCTTCAGAATCGCGCGCTCGAAGCACTGGACCGGCGTGAGGCTGTCGCCCGCGAGACCCGCCGCGAGATGGGTGTCGAGGATGCGCTGGCTGAAATCCCGCATCTGACCGAGGCGATGCTGGTCACTCTGGGCAAGGCTGGCATCAAGACGCTCGACGATCTGGCCGACCTCGCCACCGACGAACTGGTGCAGAAGAAGCGCGTCGACCCGCGTCGCCGCCGCGATGCGCCCGAGGAAAAGGGTGGTCTCCTGTCCGAATATGGCCTGAGCGACGAGCAGGGTAACGAGATCATCATGGCCGCCCGCGCGCACTGGTTCGCGGATGAAGAAGTGGCTGGCGACGAAGACGCCGGCCCAGCAGGGGAGGACGCAGATGCTGCGGAAACTTCCCAATGAGAGCGTAAGCGCTGAGATAGCGCCAGCGGTTCCCGGTGCTCCCACGCAGGTGGTGGCCGGGATTGCCGCGCCTGTTGCCGGTTCTGGTACGGCCCTTTTTTCAGGAGGGCCGGATCATGGCTGAAGACAGCGAACGCCGCTGCATTCTTTCGGGCGAGCGCATGGCGCCGGACCATCTGATCCGCCTTGCGGTCGGGCCGGAGGGGCAAGTGCTGCCCGACGTGCGCGGCAAGGCGCCCGGTCGCGGTGCATGGCTGGGTGTGCCGAAGGACGAGCTGGAAACGGCGCAGGCCAAGGGTAAGTTGAAGGGTGCGCTCGCGCGCGCCTTCAAGGGCGAGGCGTTGAGCATCCCCGATGATCTGGCGGAGCGCATCGACACCGCGCTGCGTCGCGAATTCGTCGACCGGCTGGGGCTGGAGGCGCGCGCCTCGGGTCTCATCAACGGTTTCGACAAGATCGACACGGCGGCGCGCAAGGGGCAGGTCAAACTGCTCCTCCATGCGGCCGATGCGCGCGACGACGGCGTGCGGAAACTGGATCAGGCGTGGCGCGTGGGGGAGGAGTGCGAGGGCACCGATCTTGGCGGACTGCGCTTGCCTGTGGACCGCGAGGCCCTATCTATGGCATTGGGCAAGGATAATGTCGTCCACATCGCGATAATCGATGCGCGGGCGGGGGAGCGAGTGCGAACCCTGCTTGACCGCTGGCAAAGCTATCTGGGGTGCGCTAACGCCGCGACGTCGGGAAATCCGGCGGGCGCGGTCCCCATGGTGCGAGGTATCGTGCAGTAGATTAGGGCGCGGGTGAATTTTGGGACAGGATGTCTGGCCGATGGCATTGCAGCCGGGCCGGGGCAGTTGGAATTTTTGAAGGGTCAAGTTCGGTACATGAGCGACAATAACGGAGATAAGCCGGTTCTGGGACGCAAGCCGCTTGGCCTCAAGCGGACCGTCGAATCCGGGCAGGTTCAGCAGAGCTTCAGCCATGGTCGTAAGAATACGGTGGTGGTGGAGGTCAAGCGCCGTCGCATGATCGGCAGGCCCGGCGAGACCGAGGTTGCACCGCGCGCCGATGCGCCCGTCGAGGAAGCGCCCGTCGCTGTCGCCGCGCCCGTCGTCGCCGTACCGGCTCCTGCGCCCGTCGCCCCGCGCCCGGCACCGCCGCGCCCCGCACAGCCCGCCGACAGTTTGCTGACCCGTCAGGAGCGTCAGGCCAAGCTGCTGCGCGAGGCCGAAGAAGCCCGCATGTCGTCGCTCGAAGACGCCCGCCGCCGTGAGTCGGCGCAGCGCCTGGCCGCGACGGAAGAGGCGTCGCGCCGCGTCGAGGAAGCCGCCAGCCGCCGTGAGGCAGAGACCGCCGCCGCGTCTGCTCCCCAGACCGAAGCACCCAAGGCCGTGGAGACGCCGAGCGCGCCTCAGGTCGAAACGTCTGCTGCTGCTGCTGCTTCCACGCCTGCCGGCGAAGTGTCTTCATCGGCTCCCGCCGAATCGGTGGCGCCCGCCACGACCGAGGCGGGCGCCACCGAAGAGCGTCCCGCGCCCCGTCGCTTTACCCCGGTCGCCGCGCCCAAGCGCCCCGAGCCGAAGGTCGAGCGTCCCAAGCGCGGCGTGGCCGGTGCCGGTGGTGACGATCGTCGCCAGGCAGGCAAGCTGACCGTCACGCGCGCCCTGTCCGATGACGACAGCGCCCGTGCTCGCAGCCTCGCCGCGCTCAAGCGTGCGCGTGAGAAGGAATATCGCCGCACCCACACCGGCGGCCCCGTCAACCGCGAGAAGCAGGTGCGCGACGTCGTCGTGCCAGAGACGATCACGGTTGCCGAACTCGCCAACCGCATGGCCGAGAAGGGCGGCGACCTGGTCAAGGCGCTGTTCAAGATGGGCACGCCCGTCACGCAGACCGACGTCATCGACCAGGACACCGCGGAGCTGCTGGTCGAGGAATTCGGCCATCGCATCCAGCGGGTGTCGGACTCGGACGTCGAAATCGACACCGCGACCGATGTCGATGCGGAGGAGACGCTGCTGCCGCGTGCGCCCGTGGTCACGATCATGGGCCATGTCGATCATGGCAAGACCTCGCTGCTCGACGCGCTGCGCGGGACCGATGTGGTTCGCGGCGAAGCGGGTGGCATCACCCAGCATATCGGCGCCTATCAGGTGAAGACGAAGGGGGGCGAGATCATCACCTTCCTCGACACGCCGGGCCATGAGGCTTTCTCGGAAATGCGCGCGCGCGGCGCCAATGTGACGGATATCGTCATTCTGGTCGCGGCGGCGGACGACGGCCTGATGCCGCAGACGATCGAGGCGATCAACCACACCAAGGCGGCTGGCGTGCCGATGATCGTGGCGATCAACAAGGTCGACAAGCATGAGGCCAACCCGCAGAAGGTGCGTGAGCGCCTGCTGGAGCATGACATCCAGGTCGAGGAAATGGGTGGCGACACCCAGGACGTCGAGGTGTCCGCGCTCAAGAAGACCGGCCTTGACGACCTGATCGAGAAGATACTGCTTCAGGCGGAATTCCTGGAGCTGAAGGCCAACCCAGACCGCCCGGCCGAAGGCTCGGTGATCGAGGCGAAGCTGGACAAGGGCCGTGGCCCGGTCGCGACGATCCTCGTCAGCCGTGGCACGCTCAAGGTCGGCGACGTGTTCGTCGTCGGTCAGGAGAGCGGCAAGGTCCGCGCGATGATCAATGACAAGGGCCAGCAGGTCAAGGTTGCCGGACCATCGACCCCGGTCGAGGTGCTGGGCCTGACCGGCGTACCGCGTGCGGGTGACCAGATGTCGGTCGTGGAGAATGAGGCGCGCGCCCGTGAGGTCGCCGCCTATCGTGAGGAACTGGCGACGCGCAAGCGCACCACGTCCCAGCCGACCAGCTTCGAGACGATGTTCTCCGATCTCAACACCACCCGCATGGAATATGCGGTCGTGGTGAAGGGCGACGTGCAGGGTTCGGTCGAGGCGATCGTCAGTTCGCTGAACCGCATCTCCACGGACGAGATCAAGGTCCGCATCCTGCACTCGGGCGTCGGCGCGATCACGGAAAGCGATGTCACTCTGGCGGCCGCTTCCCGCGCTCCGCTGATCGGCTTCAATGTCCGTCCGAACACCAAGGCGCAGGCGCTGGCGCGTCGCGATGGCGTGTCGCTGCGCTACTATGACGTGATCTACGACCTGCTTGAGGAAGTCCGCAGCGAGATGGCCGGCCAGCTTGGGCCGGAGCGGATCGAGACGGTCGTCGGTCGTGCGGAGGTCCGCGAGGTCTTCCCTGCGGGCAAGAAGGACAAGGCGGCCGGTCTGCTCGTCGTGGACGGTGTCATCCGCAAGGGGTTCAGCGCGCGGCTCACCCGGCAGGATGTTATCGTGTCGAAGACGGTCATCGCTTCGCTGCGGCGCTTCAAGGACGATGTCGCGGAAGTGCGCGCCGGTTTGGAATGCGGCGTGATGTTGCAGGATACCAACGACATCAAGGCGGGCGACATGCTCGAACTGTTCGAGGTCGAGGAGCGTGCGCGGGTACTCTGATCGCGTACCTTCCGCGGCCTGATGTGACCGTAAGGGGGTAATTGAGGATGTTTGGCCCGCCCACACCGATTCTTCGCAGTTTCGATGAAGGACGGGCCAAGGCATTCTACCTCGATTTCCTGGGCTTTGAATTGCGGTTCGAGCATCGTTTCAGCGATGGCGCACCGCTCTTCATGGCAGTGGCACGGGGGCAGTGCGAACTGCACCTGTCCGAACATTATGGCGATGCCACGCCGGGTTCGGCGGTCCGTATTCCCGTCGACGATGTATCCGCCTATATGGCGGTGCTGCGGTCGAAAGATTTTGCCAATGCGCGGCCCGGCGAGCCGCAGGACATGCCATGGGGATCGCGACAGATCACCATAGACGACCCGGCTGGCAACCGTTTGACCTTCTACACGAATTTGGCAGAAAGCGGCGAATG
This sequence comes from Sphingobium sp., assembly GCA_036384115.1. Taxonomy (GTDB): domain Bacteria; phylum Pseudomonadota; class Alphaproteobacteria; order Sphingomonadales; family Sphingomonadaceae; genus Sphingobium. Next base: position 73,335 of record DASVMZ010000022.1, on the reverse strand, counting down.
ATGTCCAATGCCTCCGATGGCCCCAACGTCCGCCTGCTCCGCGTGGGTGAGCAGGTGCGCCATATCCTGTCCGAGATTCTGGCGCGCGGCGATGTGCATGACGACGTGCTGGCCAAGCATATGGTCAGCGTGACCGAAGTCCGCATGTCGCCCGATATGCGCCATGCCACGGTGTTCGTGAAGCCACTGCTGGGTAAGGAAGAGCCTGCGGTCCTCAAGGCGCTGCGGACCAACACCGCCTATCTCCAGCGCGAAGTGGCGGCGCGCACGCGCCTCAAATATGCCGCCAAGCTCAAATTCCTCGGCGACGAGAGTTTCGACGAGGGCAGCCATATCGACAAGCTGCTCCGCCAGCCCCAGGTGAAGCGCGATCTGGACGAACCGGGCGATGCTGGCTGAGGCGATGGCGGATGGTGATGTCCGCCTACTTCCTTTTCTGGCCGAACATCGCGATCCGTTGCGGGCGGCCTGCGCCAAAGACGCCGCCATCTGGGACATTTACCCCGTCAACATGCTGGGCGAGGGGCTGGACGAAAAGATCGCCCGCTTCCACGGCGGCGGCTGGGTCGGCTTTGCGCTCTTCCAGGACGATACGCTCGTCGGCACCACCAGCTATATGAATGTCGATGCCGCCAACGGGTCGGTGGAGATCGGCGGCACCTATATCGAGCCATCGGTGCGCGGTGGCGATTTCAACCGCCGGATCAAGCGCCTGATGCTGGACCGCGCGTTCGACGCCGGGTTTCGCCGCGTCCAGTTCAACGTCGATACCCGCAACAGCCGCTCCATGGCGGCGCTGCTCAAGCTGGGCGCCGTGCAGGAGGGCGTGCTGCGCCGACACCGGGTGACATGGACGGGCTATGTGCGCGACACGGCGGTCTTTGCCATCCTTGCGGATGAATGGCGGGAGCAGGGCAGCCCGGCCTGATTCCGGCGCAGTTGGCCCTACGGTTCATGTTTCGCTCATCCATCCTCCGCCAGTAAGCGCCTCGGAACGGGCGGGCAGAGGAGGACGGCATGGCACGCATCACCATCTACGCTTCGGCACTTGTCGCCGCATTCATGGCCTTTGCGGTGACGGGCGGGATACGGGCGTCCGAGCAGGTGGTGAAGGCTGAGGAACATGCCGCCGCCATTCCCTTCGGTGTGGACGCGCAGATCCCCTTTGCGAACAGCGGCAATATCCGCGACTGGCGTGCGGATGGCAGCGATGCGCTCTATGTGCAGGACGGGCGCGGGCACTGGTATCGGGCGACGCTGCTGGGTCCGTGCATCGACCTGCCCACCGCGAACCAGATTGCCTTCCTGACGCAGGGGCCGGACCAGCTTGACAAATTCTCGTCCATTTCCGTGCGCGGGCAGCGGTGTGCCTTCACTGCGCTGGTGACGAGCGCCGGTCCGCCCCGGCAGGAAAAGGCAAAGGTCGCGCAAACGACAGCGCCTAAAGGCTGACAGGCGGGGCGGGGCCGTGTAAGGCCCGCCTCCTCATGCATGGATGGATCATCATCGACAAGCCACTCGGGCTAGGCTCGACACAGGCGGTGAGCGCGGTCAAGCGCGCGTTCCGGCAGGCGGGGGCGGGCAAGGTCAAGGTCGGCCATGGCGGCACGCTCGACCCGCTGGCGACCGGCGTGCTGCCCATTGCGCTGGGCGAGGCGACGAAGCTGGCCGGGCGCATGCTCGACAGCGACAAAATCTATGACTTCACTATCGGTTTCGGCGAGCAGACCAGCACCCTGGATGCGGAGGGGGAGGTCATCGCGACCAGCACGGTCCGCCCGACACTGGCAGCGGTCGAGGCCGTGCTGGCGGACTTCACCGGCCCCATCGAGCAGGCGCCGCCCGCCTACAGCGCGATCAAGGTCGATGGCCGCCGCGCCTATGACCTGGCGCGCGCGGGCGAGGAGGTGGAGATGAAGCTGCGATCGGTGACGATCCACGCGTTAACCCCTCAATCTCCGTCCACAGGCGGGACCGATGGGGAAGGGCTGGGGGAGATCACCCTCACCGCCCATGTGTCGAAGGGCACCTATATCCGTTCCCTCGCGCGCGACATTGCGCTGGTGCTGGGCACGGTCGGCTCCGTGACCATGCTGCGCCGGGTGAAGGCGGGGCCGTTCACGCTGGAAAATGCAATTTCGCTGGACAATTTGGCCGATGCTGCTAACGAGCGCGCCATTGAGCAGCATATGCTGCCATTGACGGCGGGGCTGGACGACATCCCGGCTCTGCCTGTCACTGCGGAAGAGGCACTGATGCTCCGTCAGGGGAAGGTGCTGTCCGCGGACCCTCGCAGACAGGGCATCATGCTGGCGACCGAAGGCGATGTGCCTGTCGCGCTGGTGGAGGCTCTGGGTCCGGAGATCCGGGTCGTGCGGGGTTTTAATCTCTGATGCCGAGGGAAAAGATTTATGACGATTACTGCCGAGCGCAAGGATGCGCTGATCAAGGAACATGGCCGCGCCGAGGGTGACACGGGTTCGCCGGAAGTACAGGTTTCGATCCTGACCGAGCGCATCGCCAACCTGACCGAGCATTTCAAGGGCCACCACAAGGACAATCACAGCCGCCGTGGCCTGCTGATGATGGTCAACAAGCGTCGCAGCCTGCTCGACTATCTGAAGAAGAAGGATGTAGCGCGCTACACCGCTCTCATCGGAAAGCTGGGCCTGCGTAAGTAAGCCAATTTGACGAGACGGCCCCTTCGCGGGGCCGTTTCTGATTCCGGCTCCCCGCACAATTCGGTACGGGGGCCAAATGGGGGATTATCCCCCGAACGCGGATGGATGAGCCAACCGCAAGGGGCATTGAGGCCCGCAAGCAAACCTTGCCGTGCAATAGGGCCGGTGAGGGAAGGAAAAGACGATGTTTGACGTAAAGACTGTAGAGATCGAGTGGGGCGGCAAGACCCTCAAGCTCGAAACGGGCCGTATCGCCCGTCAGGCCGATGCCGCCGTTCTGGCGACCTATGGCGAAACCGTAGTGCTGTGCGCTGTGACGGCTGCAAAGTCGGTGAAGGACGGGCAGGATTTCTTCCCTCTCACCGTCCACTATCAGGAAAAATATTCCGCTGCCGGCCGTATTCCCGGCGGCTTCTTCAAGCGTGAGCGCGGCGCGACGGAAAAGGAGACGCTGACCAGCCGTCTCATCGACCGTCCGGTCCGCCCGCTGTTCCCCGAGGGTTTCTACAACGAGATCAACGTGATCGCGCAGGTTCTGTCGTTCGACGGCGAGAGTGAGCCTGACATCGTGGCGATGATCGCCGCGTCGGCTGCGCTGACCCTGTCCGGCGTGCCCTTCATGGGTCCGATCGGCGCGGCGCGCATCGGTTACAAGGACGGCGAATATTCGCTGAACCCCAGCGCCGACGCAGTGAAGTCGGGCGACCTCGACCTGGTCGTCGCGGCGACTTATGACGCCGTGATGATGGTGGAATCGGAAGCCAAGGAGCTGTCCGAGGACGTCATGCTCGGCGGCGTCGTGTTCGCGCACAATGAAATCAAGAAGGTCGTCGACGCGATCATCAGCCTCGCCGAGAAGGCCGCCAAAGAGCCTTGGCCGATGGCCAAGCAGGACGATCTGGCTGGACTGAAGAAGAAGCTGAAGACGCTGATCGGCAAGGATATTGCCGCTGCCTACAAGCTGACCGACAAGTCGGCCCGCTCGAACGCCCTCAACGCGGCGCGCGACAAGGCGAAGGCGAGCTTTGCCGCCGACGGTCTCGACGCGCAGAGCATCATGGCCGGCATCAAGCTGACCAAGAAGCTGGAAGCGGAAATCGTGCGCGGCGCCATCCTCAAGGACGGCCAGCGTATCGATGGTCGCAAGACCACCGAGATCCGCCCCATCGAAGCCATCGTCGGCTTCCTGCCCCGCACGCACGGCTCCGCGCTGTTCACGCGCGGCGAGACCCAGTCGATCTGCACCACCACCCTTGGCACCAAGGATGCGGAACAGATGATCGACGGCCTCACGGGCCTCAGCTACGAGCGATTCCTGCTCCACTATAACTTCCCGCCCTATTCGGTCGGTGAAGTCGGCCGCTTCGGCGCGCCGGGTCGTCGTGAAGTGGGCCATGGCAAGCTGGCATGGCGTGCGCTGCACCCCGTTCTGCCGACCAAGGACGAGTTCCCCTACACGATCCGCGTCCTGTCCGACATCACCGAGTCGAACGGCTCGTCCTCGATGGCGACGGTCTGCGGCGGTTCGCTGTCGATGATGGATGCGGGCGTTCCGCTGGTGCGCCCCGTTTCGGGCATCGCCATGGGCCTAATCCTGGAAGGCAAGGACTTCACCGTCCTGTCGGACATTCTGGGCGACGAGGATCACCTCGGCGACATGGACTTCAAGGTTGCCGGCACGTCCGAGGGCATCACCACGATGCAGATGGACATCAAGGTCGCTGGCATCACCGAAGAGATCATGCGCGTCGCGTTGAACCAGGCCAAGGAAGGCCGCACCCACATCCTGGGTGAGATGGCCAAGGCTCTGGACAGCACGCGCACAGAACTGTCGGCACACGCCCCGCGCATCGAGTCGATCCAGATCGACAAGGCGAAAATCCGTGACGTCATCGGCACGGGCGGCAAGGTCATCCGCGAAATCGTCGCGGAAACCGGCGCCAAGGTTGATATCGACGACGAGGGCCTGATCAAGATCAGCTCGTCCGACATTGCCCAGATCGAAGCGGCCAGGAAGTGGATTCTGGGCATCGTCCAGGAAGCGGAAGTCGGCAAGGTCTATGACGGCAAGGTCGTCAACATCGTGGACTTCGGCGCCTTCGTGAACTTCATGGGTGGCAAGGACGGTCTCGTCCATGTCTCCGAGATGCGCAACGAGCGCGTCGAAAAGCCCACCGACGTCGTGTCGGAAGGCCAGGATGTGAAGGTCAAGGTTCTCGAGATCGATCCGCGCGGCAAGGTTCGCCTGTCGATGCGCGTCGTCGATCAGGAAACCGGTGCAGAACTGGAAGATACCCGTCCTGCCCGCGAACCGCGCAGCAACGATCGTGGCGACCGTGGTGATCGCGGCGACCGTGGTCCGCGCGGCGATCGTGGCCCGCGTCGCGATGGCGGCGACCGTAATCGTCGTGACCGTGGTCCGCGCAGCGAAGGCAGCGGCAAGAGCGGCGGCAATGACGATGACGGCGGCGACATCGGCCTGCCCAGCTTCATCACGCAGGATTGATCCGGCCGGTCCGACAGGACCGACCCCGCATCATGGATTTATCGGACCGGCCGGGGGATATCCTCCGGCCGGTTTTTCGTGCGCGCCAAGGCCGCGCGCGAAAAGAGCGCGGATGCGCCCGTCGGGGTGTTTGAGGCATGTGGGGACATTCGGATCATCCCGTGATCGCGTGTCGTCCAGTTACGGGACATGACGCGGATACGGCGAGGGACTAATCGCGCATCATTCTACATGTTACATGATATGACGTGAACAGATCATTCCGGTTACGTTCTGATATATCCAGGATTTTGTTAGTAAAATTGGCCTTTTTCAATAGTCTTGACGATGCAGCTGCCGGCGGTGGGTGCATGGCGGATACGGCGGGCGCAACTGCGGCGGGCAGCAATGTCGAGACGCGGGCTGTTGCGCTGCATAATCTCCAGCGGTTGCGAATGCGTCACTTCGTCAGCCCGGTCATGGCCGACCTCGCCATGAACGTGATGCTGACTCTGTTCATCAGCGAATGTCACAAGATGACGGCGGGGGAACAAAGCATCCTCCTCGCCAATCATATCGCGCCCGTCGAGGGTGCGGTGCTTATCGATACACTTGTCCAAGCGGGGCTGGTCGTTGTTACTGGCAAAATGCCGGGGCGGCGATCGGTCGGGCTGACGCCCCTCGGGTCCGCGCGGATGCGTGCCTATGTCATCGACTCTTCGGATCTGATGTAGTGCGCGCGCCGGCGCGTGGGGCCGCATGCGGTGTCCACGCGCCGGTATCCATCCTGAACGCCTTTCCGGCTGGATAATGAACGCTTTCCTTGATTGAGATTAGAGCGCAGGCGTAACTATCTGTTATGGTCGCAGGCTCATCGCGGACAATCAAAAACTATGGCGTTTCGGTGGCTGGAATGGATGGAGCGGCTGCCGATAGCGAAAGATCGCCCGGCGGTCGGCTATGTTTTCGCCGTGCTGGCAACCGCTGTGTCGTTGCTCGTGCGGATGGCGGCGGCAGGGGCATTGCCTGGCGGCTATCCCTTCGTCACCTTCTTTCCGACCGTGATTCTGTCCGCTTTCCTGTTTGGCACGGGACCGGGCCTTGCGGCGGGCGTCCTGTCCTGGTTCGCCGCACGCTATTTTTTCATCGCGCCGGTCGGGTCGTTCGGCTTCGGGCCGGGCGTGATCGGGGCCGCCCTGTTCTTCTGGCTGGTCGTCGTGATCGACATCGGCATCATCCATCTGGTCCAGCGCGCCAATCGTCTGCTGCGCGAACAGCGCAACCTGTCCGCCCGCCGCCATGAAGTGCGCGATGCGATGTTCCAGGAATTGCAGCACCGCGTCTCCAACAAGCTCCAGATCATCGCATCGCTTCTCACGCTCCAGCGGCGCACGGTGATGGACCCCGACGCGCAAAAGGCGCTGGAGGATGCCGCCCTGCGCGTGGGCATGATCGGGCGGATCAGCCGCGCGCTGCACGATCCCGATCGGGGCGGTCTGGGCATCCCCGCCTTTCTCGAACAGGTCGGGCGGGACATCATCGAGCAGAGCGGGGCGCCCAATGTGCATTTGCGCGTCGATTCCGAGCCGGGCCTGGAGTTTGCCGACGATGCCGGCGTGCCCATCGCCCTGATTCTGGCCGAGACGATCAGCAATGCCCTGGAGCATGGCTTCCGTTCGCGCGGCAATGGCAGGATAGAGGTGGTCGTGCGGCGCGGGGAGGATGGCAGGCTGCTGATCCTCGTCACCGACGATGGCCAGGGCGTGGGGGCGGATTTCGATGCGGCCACCTCCTCCAGCCTGGGCCTCAAGATCGCGGTGACGCTCGCGCGCCAGCTCAACGGCACCTACAGGCTCAGTTCCGGGGTGAAGGGCACCGTCGCCCGGCTGGAAGTCCAGGCGCTGGCCGGGGAAGCCATCGCCTTCATCTGACGGAGCGGGCCTGTGTCTCCCTGCCCCGAACATGTCGGTTTGATGTAACAAAAGCGACGTTCAGGTTTCGCCAAACTGTCATCCATATCGCATGAAAGCGACTTATCGCCTTCCTATAGGCAGCCCCAACATCAGGGGGCTTTGCATGACCATCATTTCCAAGACAGCCGGCCGTCGGGCCGGTGCTTTCCGTTGCCTGTTGCTGGGCGGCGTCGCCATGGCGATCCTGCCCGCCGGTGTCGCGCATGCAGCCGATGCAGACGCGGCCAGCGACGCGGACTCCATCGTCGTGACCGGCCAGCGCCCGATCGCGGAATCGGAATCTGCGGCACTGGCGATCCAGAGGAATTCGGATTCGCTCGTCGCCGTCGTCGCATCGGACTCGGTGGGCCGCCTGCCGGACCAGAATATCGCACAGGCCACCGGCCGCCTGCCCGGCATCGCGGTGGAGCGGGACCAGGGCCAGGCCCGCTATATCTCACTGCGCGGCGCGCCCAAGACATGGACGACCCTGTCCTTCGACGGCGTCAACATCGTCAGCCCGGAGGGCCGCGACGCCCGCTTCGATTCCATCCCCTCCGCCATCGCGTCGCAGATCATCGTGTCGAAGGCGGTGACGCCGGACATGCCGGGCGAGACGGTCGCGGGCAACGTCAATGTCGTGACCCGCTCCGCCTTCGACTATCCGGGCCTCCACCTTGGCGGCAAGGCGGGCTTCGGCAAGGCGGAACTGGGCAACAAGAATGAATATGAAGGCTCCCTGGTGGTGTCGGACCGCTTCCGCGCGGGCGATGGCGAGATCGGCGTGCTCCTGTCCGGCTCCTATTATGAGCGCAACATGATCACCGACAATTTCGAGATCGACTGGGAGCGGGTGAGCCAGGACCAGCGGCCCGGCAACGAGACGCGCTTCTGGGCGCGCGAGGCGGAGAACAAGCTGTATCGCCTGACCCGCAAGAACTGGTCGTTGTCGGGCCGGGTCGACTGGAAGCCGGACAGCGACAATATGATCTCCGTCCGCTCGCTCTACACCATCTTCTCGGATGACGAGGCCCGCGACAATTATATCTTCGATCTGGACGACAAACAGTCGGACCTGTCCAATGCCAGCGCGGCCTGCCCCACCACCGTCAACACCTCGCCCACCACGAGCGGCTATGCCGACGTCTGCATCGGCAACACGCCGACCAAAGGCACCGTCTATGGCGTGGACATCAACCAGCGGTCGACCCTGCGCCGCTTCCGCCAGTCGATCTTTACCAACAGCCTGGAAGGTACGCACCAGCTGGGCGATAGCTGGAAGGTCAACTGGCTGGCCAACTACACGCTGTCCAAGGATGATCGCTCCGTCACTGGCGAGGCACGCTGGGACAGCCCGCCGACGCGCAACCAGCGCCCGACGGTCAGCTATGATTTCTCCGACCCGAACCGCTCGACCCCGGCGCTGTTCACCACGGTGCAGCTCTCCGGCCCGACCCGCTATCAGGCGGGCACGGCGGTGACGGCCATCGACAGCTTCACCAAGCCCTTGTCCTCCTTCCGCGTGCTGGATGCGGTGGACACGACCAGGGCCTATACCGGCAGGCTGGTGGTCAGCCACAGTCTCGGCCTGCTGGGCGGTGATGCGACGATCAAGGCGGGGCTCCAGTTCGACCAGCGCACTAAAATTGCGGACGAGCGCGAGATCAACCTGAACAATGCTCAGGCGTCGGCGGCGGGCATCACCACCGACTATACCCAATTCTCGACAAATCAGGCATTCCAGGGCGCGCTGCCGATGGGTTATACCTTCCGCTACTTCGATATCGAGAAGATGAAGGCCGCCTCGCAGGCGGCACGCAACGCCGCGACGCCCACCTCGCTGCTCGCCAATAATTATGACGTGCGCGAGCAGGTGTTCGCCGGGTTCGTCATGGGCACGCTACGCTATGACTGGGGTTCGGTCGTCGGCGGCGTCCGTATCGAGCATCTCAAGAACCATGGCAGCGCCTTTGCCGGTATCACCACGGCCGGTGTCACCACCTTTACGCCCGTCGCGGCCAGTTCCACGCAGACGCTCGCCTTCCCCAGCCTCCACTTCAATTATAATGTGGACGATACCAAGAAGCTGCGGCTGTCCTTCAACACGGGCGCTGCCCGTGCGGATTATGACCAGCTTCGTCCCAACGCCGTGATCGACGACAGCGCCCGCACCATTTCGGCGGGCAATCCCGACGTGAAGCCGGAACGGGCCTATGGCGTCGACGCCTATTTTGAATGGTATATGCGGCCGCAGGGCTATCTGATGATCGGCGCCTATTACAAGAAGGTGCAGGACGTTCTCTACACCTCGCGGGCCAGTGTCGGCTCCACGGCATTCGACTTCGGCGGCACGGTCCGGTCGGACTATGTCCTGTCCAGGATCGTCAATGGTGGCGATGGCCGCCTGTTCGGCGTCGAGGCGGCGGCCCAGCTCCAGTTGGAGCCATGGACGCAGGCGCTCGGCCTGCCGGACTGGATGGGCGGCTTCGGCATCTCCGCCAATGTCACGCTCAACGACAGCGAAGTGACCAAGCCCGCCTTTGGCGCGATTGCGGCGCGCAAGGTGCGACTGCCCAACACCTCCGATCTCGTCTACAATATCGGCGCCTATTATGAGAAATATGGCTTCTCCGCCCGCCTGCAATATCAGCGGCGCAGCAAGTGGCTGGACGGCATCGCCGACGATCTGACCGACGCGGGCGACACCTATTGGGCGGCGGATGACGAGATGGACCTGTCGGTTCGCTATGCCTTCACCAAGAATTTCGAGATATACTTCGACGCCTCCAACCTGCTCAACCAGCCGGGCCGCCGCTATTCCGATCCGGGTAGCCTGCTGCGCGCGACCGGCGTGAACGCACCGGACACCAGCGGCCAGACCATCGAGTGGGAGCGGTTCGGCCGCCGCTACTCTGGCGGCATCCGGGTGAACTTCTGATGCGCGGGTTGCCGGTTCCGGCGGTGGCGCTCCTGCTTGCGGGGTGCGCGACGGTGCAGGGCGGGGGATTGACCGCCCCGGCTGCTCCTGCCACTGCGCCCTTGGCATCGATGCCTCCCGCCATGATGCTGCCGGCGAAGGACGTGGCGGCACGGGCGGAGACCGACCCTGTCGGCACGGCGCTGGCCGATGCGGCCGACGACCCGGCAATCTGGCGTAACCCGGCCAATCCTGCCGCCAGCCTGATCGTGGGCACGGACAAGAAGGCCGGTCTCTATTCCTACGGTCTCGACGGCAGGAAGCGGAGTTTCGTTTCGGCCGGGCAGCTCAACAATGTCGATCTGCGCGATGCCGTCCTCTGGGCGGGCAAGCGCGTCATTCTGGTGGGAGCCAGCGACCGCACGGACCGCGCGCGGCCCCGCGTGTCGCTGTTCACGCTGGACGGCGCCAGCGGCGCGCTGAGCCAGATCGGTAGTTTCGATTCGGGCACTGCGGGGGAGGCCTATGGCTTCTGCTTCGGGCGGCACAGGGGCGGCATGCCCACCGCCTATGTGGTGACAAAGGCGGGCGTCGTGCTCGAACTCGCGCTGTCCGACGATCCGGCCCGACCTATGACCCTGCTCCGCCAGTTCGGTGTCACGACTCAGGCGGAGGGCTGCGTGGTCGATGACCGTACCGGCCAGCTTTATCTGGGCGAGGAGGATGTCGGCATCTGGCGCTTCGATCTCAATGCCGTGCAGCCGGTGGCGATCCCCTTTGCCGGGGTCGGCGCGGCGCAGGGGCTGGTGGCGGATGTCGAGGGGCTGGCGCTTGCGCCCGTGGGAGACAAAGCGGGCGACAAGGGCGGCCTGCTCGTCGTCTCAAGCCAGGGCGATAATGGCTACGCGTTGCTCGACCTGACCGATGGCACGCTGCGCGGGCGGTTCCGCATCAACGGCGGGGCCATCGGGGGCACCTCCGACACGGACGGCATCGAACTGGCGCTGGGCGATTTCGGGCCGGACTATCCCGCCGGGCTGTTCGTCGCGCAGGATGGCGACAATCTGCCCAGGGCGCAGAATTTCAAGCTGGTGAGCTGGGCGGACGTCAAGGGCGCGCTGGGGCTTTGATGGCTCCCCTGGCTCGGCGTCGGTCCATCCCGATTGGCAAAGGGACCGGGGCTGTGGGGATTTAGGATTTTCATTTCGTTTGAGGTGTGATTCACATTTTGGATGGATCGCTTTATATTGACCGATGCCCAATGGGCGAAGACGGGACCGCGCCAGGCCATTGGTCGCTCCAGAGGCGGCATGACGACCAGGATATTGGCGTTGAGCGCTGCCTTGGGGACTCTTGTCCGTTTCCTATTGATGCCCGGCAATCGTTTCGACAGTATCGGCGTGGCGCCGCTGATCGAAGGCATCGCGTTCGGCGCGCTGCTTGCGAAGAAGGCTTTTGACAGCAATGCCATCGTCGCCGAAATCTCAACGCGCGTGGCGCAAAGATCGTCATCTCCCAGCACCCGCGACGAGCAAAGCCTGTCCCGCTTGATACCGAAATGTACAAGCGGCGGCATGTGATCGAGAATTTCTTGTGCAAGCTCGAAGAGCCCAAGCCTATCGCCATGCGCGGCTGCAAAACCGACCAAGGCTTCCAAGTCATCATCTACCTCTCCGCCACCGCCATCAATGCGCGATCAATCACCACGGTCCTTAGGCCATCTGCACCCGGCTACGCCCTGCTTGATGCCGCCGTGCTGTTTCTTTTCGTTCAACAGCCGGGCCTTGGTGCTTTTGTTGGTCTTGGTCTTGATATGGCAGGCCTGACGCTCCGCGGCCTTGGCGAGCTTCTCGCGCGCATCCTTGCGGTTGACGTCCTTCGTGCGGAATTTCTGTGCGGTGATGAGGAGGCCGCCTACGCGATCCCGCCAGCATCCGCAGGCGACGAAAACTCTCGGGCGAGAGGCCGAGGCGATAGGTGTCAACGCGCAGCTGTACCGCAGTCGCAAGTCTAATGGTAGTTACATACGCACATAGATCGCTATAAATACTAGCTATTCCTTCACTTTGCTCCGGCCCGCCTTTACTGCTGCACGTTTCGTTTTTCCGTCTACCCGGCGCGTTTGCGATGCGCGTGTAGGTTTTGTAGGTCTGCGCTTTTTGGGAACGAGAATTGCCTCACGGATCATCGTAAAGAGTCGTTCGCGGACCTCGCGTTTGTTCTCAAACTGCGACCGCGAGCCTTCGCTTCGTAAGACGATCACACCATCGTTCGTCATGCGTGAACCGGCCAAAACAGCGAGACGTTTTTTCACACCGTCAGGAAGCGTCGGACAAGCGGCCACGTCAAAGCGCAGGATAACAGCACTGTCCGTAGTGTTCACATGCTGGCCGCCCGCTCCTGACGCGCGCGTGGCACTTTCAAGCAATTCGCTTTCATTGATGTGAGTTGAGTTCGTGATCTGGATGCAAGGCATGTGGCTATATAGAATGGTTGCTATCACCGGCGCCAGCTATCTCCGCAACCGCTTCGCCAAACATGGCGACCTGAATATCCCCTAGATTTCTGGACGCCTTGGGTTCTAATTTTGAGGACATGAGGCGACGATGGGGAAGTTCAATTTCAGCGATGAGTTCGAGCGTGATGCGGTGGCCCAGATTACGGAGCGGGGCTAACCGCATGGCCCGCCTGGCAGGCATCAAGGCTCAGATCGGCTACAAGCGACGTCCGGGCAGTTCAGGGGAAAAGCTTCGGCCGTCGCTGCAAACACCCTGGATCGCCAGTTCGACGTGGCACAGGCCGATCGTGCCTGGGTAACGGACATCACCTAATATCCGCACGATGGAAGGCTTCGCCTATCTGGCGGTCAGTGTCCTATAGTTGATAAAATAGAATTATTTATATATTAGAAATAGTTATACGGTAATTGTAATATTGTAAATTACAAAATGATGTTAATGGCTATTGTCATAATAATTATAAATTATTTTATAACAATAATTTCAGAATCGACACCTAAATTTTTCTTGAATTGTATTTTAAGTACAATGAAGGCGCGTTGATGATGATCAGGTTGGTCTGGGTGGCGGCGCTCATGTTTTGCGTAACCAGTTCAGACTAGCCAGCAGACAGCCCCGTTGTCATGGTGTCATCGGGCGTGGCAAACAACGGTTCGGTTTTTTTGGTCATTGGCACCCAGCCGATCAATGTGCGTCCTCGTTCGCAAAAGTCGATCGCGCCGCGAGACAAGAATGACGCACTGTTACCACCTATCAGCCCTCTGCGGGGAGAAAACTGATATGAACCGAAGTGAGTCAGTCCTTCGATACGGGTTGCTCGCCTCGACATCCTGCGCGCTTGTGGTTGAGTACGGGTCATTCCCAAACACTGGAAATACCCCGGACGCCGATTAACTCGATGACCGATGCCCGCAATATCGATCTTACGGGCGGTCAGCTGATGTTCGATGTCACCCCCTTCACAATCGGAGATGCGAAGGGCGGGCTCGCCCACACCCTATTTTTCCCGGGATTATATGGTTTCCGTCATGACGAAATGATTACGGCCGTCGCGGATGATTGCGATTTAACGACATGCTACGTAAACCATATTACGATTGCACAGGGAAAGAGAGCAGCGTCTTTACATGGAATGGAACAGTGCATGTGCCGGATAAGGGCGATGGTTCGAACCAAAGCTACACAATTGCAAAATGGACCTACACTGATCGTAATGGTGTAATCTATGAGTTGGATCTAAATCCCAACTCTAACTACACATGCCGGTTGAACTCAATAGGATATTACGTACTATCGATGGGCGCGCTTAAAGAGGCGCGTTATTGTCACCGCAGTTGCCACCTTGTTCACATTCTGGCCGCCGGGACCGCTGGCGGTGATGAACCGCTCCTCCAGCGCGTCGGACGGGATGTCAGCCATGGCCGGGTCCGGGCTGGGTTTCCGGAGACAGGTCGTCCTGCGGTTCTTCGGACAGGTCCGGGGCGACGGGTTCCAGCTGGCCCAGCAGTAATTCCTCCGCGTCGGGGAAGCCGCCGGCGTCGAAGCGGTCCGGGATGGGGGCGCGCGCCTCTATGGCGGGCTTGGCGCCGCGATCCACGCGGATGGACAGGGCGTGGAGGAGGAGGGGCTGGTCCATGCCGCTGTTCTGGTCGCCATAGACGGGATCGCCGACGATGCCGAAGCCAAGACCCTCCGCCGAATGGACGCGCAGCTGGTGGGTGCGGCCGGTCTGCGGGCTGAACAGCACCAGCGCCCGGCCGTCGCGCGCCGCGATGACGCGCCAGCCAGTGCGGGCCGGCTTGCCGCGCCGGTCGTCATGGACCATGCGCCAGCCTTCCTCCGCCGTGCTGGTCTTGCCCAGCGCCATGTCGATCAGCCCTTCGCTGTCGGTGGGGATGCCGGACAGGATGGCGACATAGCGTTTCGTCACCTGCTGCGCCTCGAAAGCGGCGGTGAACCGCTTGTGCGCCTTGGGATTGCGGGCGAGGAGGAGGCATCCGGACGTGTCCCGGTCGAGCCGGTGGACGGGGAGCGGCCACCGCTGGAAGCCGAAGGTCAGCGAGGCGAGGTGATTCTCCAGGCTGAGCGATCCGTCGCGCGGAGCATCGACCGGCAGGCCTGCGGGCTTGTCGAGGACGATCGCCTCCCCGTCCATGAAGATCACGCGGTCGGCGAGAGGTGAGCGCGCTTCGGGAGCGGCGGGATGACGGCCGGGACGGGCACTATGGTTGACGGACATGCCCGGCCCTATAGACCATGGGCAGGATGGGGCAAAGCGGACAAAATATGACGGGCAAAGTAGCGAGGGTGAGCCGGATCGGTCGGAGCCATGCGGGCGGCGGCGGGCGCGTCGAGTGGGTGGATGCGGCCAAGGGCATCGGCATCCTGCTGGTCATTGCGGGTCATGTGTGGTGGCGCGGGCCGTGGCGCGACATGATCTATGCCTTTCACATGCCGCTCTTCTTCCTCCTCTCCGGATATATGGTGAAGCCGCAGCCGACGCTGCCGCTGGTGGTGAAGCAGGTGCGCAGCCTGCTGGTGCCGTTCGCCGCCTTCTCCCTACTCCTGATCGCGGTCGACCTGCTGGTGGAGGGTGCGCGGGGCGTGCGGCCGATCTTCCCTGGTTTTGGGACGGGGATCGCGGCGATCCTGCTGCACACTGAAAGCCTGCGCGGGCCGTTCACCATATTATGGTTCATCCCCTGCCTTTTCTTTGCGCGCATCGCGTGGAACGGGGTGGCGCGTTTCTGGCCCAATCCGCTGGACTGGCGTTGGGCAGTGCTGGTGGCGCTGGTGATGGCGGGCGGGCACTGGCTGGCCGCGCTGGGCGGTTTGTCCTTTGCCGGGTTAGGGTTAGGGTTGGGAGGGGGGATTGGCGCCTCGCCGCTCGGCCTGATGGCGGTGCCTGCGGCCTTTACGCTCTATTGGGTGGGGCAGTTGTGGAAGGCGCGGCCGCCGGGGCTGGGCGTCACGCTGTTGTTGCTCGCGCCGCTGGCGGTGCTGACGCTGATGCTCCTGCCGCCGGTCAACCTGAAGCCGGGTGACTATGGCACGCCCTTCCTGTCACTGGCGGGCGCGGTGGCGATCAGCATCCTGCTGTGCATGGCGGTGGACAGCCTGCCGCATCGCGCCGTCCTGCTGTTGGCACGGCTGGGGCGGGCGTCGCTGGTCATCATGTATGTGCATGTTGCCTTCACCCATTATCTGACGCCTTATTGCGGCCGCTGGATATTGTTCGGCATCGCGCTGGCCGGATCGCTGCTGATCCATGCCGCAGCGGCGGCGACCCGGCCGGGCCGGATCATCCTGCTGGGGAAAAATAGGGGACGTTCGGATTGACTCCGAAACGATTTGGAGTCTGCCAAGCCATTGGTTTCAGATTCCTTTCGCCCGACTCGCGGAGTCTGGCGGGTTTACCTGAAATTAACCTTTTGCGTTCAGAAAGCTTATAGTTAATATTGTAGTCAAGGCGCGTCGCGGGGGGCGTGCTCTGCGAGATCAAAAGGGCTTCCTATGCGCGTTCTGCTGATTGAAGATGAGCCGACGACAGCGAAAGCGATCGAGCTGATGCTGGTGACTGAAGGCTTCAACGTTTACACCACGGATTTGGGCGAGGAAGGCCTGGATCTAGGCAAGTTGTATGATTACGACATCATTTGCCTGGACCTTAACCTTCCCGACATGCACGGATATGATGTCCTCAAGAAACTGCGTACGGCGCGTATCCAGACGCCGGTGCTGATCCTCTCCGGTATCTCGGAGATGGATTCAAAGGTTCGGTCCTTCGGCTTTGGCGCCGACGACTATGTGACCAAGCCGTTCCACAAGGAGGAACTGGTGGCGCGCATCCATGCCGTCGTCCGCCGATCCAAGGGCCACAGCCAGTCGGTCATCCGTACCGGCAAGCTGGCGGTGAACCTGGATGCCAAGACGGTCGAGGTCGATAGCAGCCGCGTTCACCTGACCGGCAAGGAATATGCCATGCTGGAACTGCTGTCGCTCCGCAAGGGTACGACGCTGACCAAGGAAATGTTCCTTAACCACCTGTATGGCGGGATGGACGAGCCGGAATTGAAGATCATCGACGTCTTCATCTGCAAGCTGCGCAAGAAGCTGGCGCTGGCGTGCAATGGCGAAAATTATATCGAGACGGTCTGGGGCCGTGGCTATGTGCTGCGCGATCCCGAGGAGATGGGCCAGCCCATCCCGGCGCAGGTCGCCTGACCTGGCGACGCTTACCGCATCAATGCAGGGGGAGGCCGATGGACTGATGTCCGTCGGCTTTTTCTTTGTGTCGGGGTGGGGTGGGTGGTTTGAGGACTGTCGGCTTTCAGTTGTCCCAGGGTTGTTCCGTCATCCCAGCGCAGGCTGGGATCTCTCTCGACAAGGCGCGACATGGCCGCGAGCGATTCCGGCCTGCGCTGGGATGACGATGGAGATGACTGGCCGCAAATGGACGTTAACCGCCATCCCTCTCGCCAACCCGAAACAGGAGTGGATTGGAACACACCGGCAGGGCATGATGCGGCGGTGCAGGTGGGGCGAGCGACGGAGGAGAAGGGCATGTCATTCGAGGGCGGTTGTCATTGCGGTGCGGTGGCGTTCAGGGTGGACGCGGACATGCCCGGGCAGGCGATAAGCTGTAACTGTTCGCATTGCCGGGCCAAGGGCTTCCTGCTGGCGTTCGTGCCGGCGGACCAGTTCAGCCTGACGGTCGGGGAGGCGGTGCTCGCCACCTATCGCTTCAACACGCACAAGCTGGCGCACCGCTTCTGTCCTACCTGCGGGGTGCAGCCCTTTGCGGAGGGGCAGGGACCGGATGGCGCCGCCGTGCGCGCGATCAACATGCGCGCGGTGCCGGGCTGTGACATCGATGCGCTGGACGTGCACAAGGTGGACGGGGCGACCACTTGACCGGCGCAATATGGGGCTGCTGTTGAGGGGTTGTTAACCATAAGCCTTTACCCAGGGCTGCATCCTCCCTTTTTTAGACGGGTGCGGTCATGTCGCTTATCTCCTACCTCAATTTCGGCACCGGCAATTCGACGGGCACCTCCACCGGTTCGCTCGGCTCGGCTTATACCACCGCGCTCCAGCAACTGACCGCCACGCAGGCAAGGATGGCGAGCGCATCGGCATCCTCCACCACCTCCGGTTCCGGCGTCATCATTTCCGCCAACGCGACCATTGCGGCGGCGACGAAGGCGGATGCGAAGAAGGATGCGGCCACACTGGCCACGGACATCCGCACCGCGCTGGACGCGCAATATAAGGCGAATGGCAAGGGCAAGATGGACCTGTCCGCCATGAGCCCGCGCGCGGTCGCGACCATCGCGCTCAACAGCGACGGCAGTTTCAGCAAGGCCGAGGTGCTGACCGCCAAGGCAGAGATGCGGACCCGCGACCGGGCTGCCTTTTTCCAGGTGACCGCCAATGATTTCAGCGTCTCCTCGCTGGAGGCCTATCAGAGTGCGCGCATGGTCGGTTATGGCGCGATGAGCGTCGAGGAACGGACGCTGCGCGCATCGAAGGGGTGACGCAACGCGGGTCGTGGCGCCGATGGCTTTGAGGCCACACTCCACACTACCGGCATTCTCCGCCTCTGGCGCTTCGCATCATGGCGCATTACAGAGCAGCCCATGTCGATAATGTCTGATAAATGGATTCGCACGCAGGCCCGGGAAAAGGGCATGATAGAGCCGTTCGTGGAATCGCAGCGCCGCGATGGCTGCATCAGCTATGGCCTGTCCTCCTATGGCTATGACGCGCGAGTGGCCGACGAGTTCAAGATCTTCACCAACATCGACAGCACTATCGTCGATCCCAAGAATTTCGACGGCAAGAGCCTGGTCGACCGCAAGACCGACTGTTGCGTCATCCCGCCCAACAGTTTCGCGCTGGCCCGCACGGTGGAATATTTCCGCATCCCGCGCGACGTGCTGGTGATCTGCCTCGGCAAATCCACCTATGCGCGCTGCGGGATCATCGTGAACGTCACGCCGCTGGAGCCGGGCTGGGAGGGGCATGTGACGCTGGAGTTCTCCAACACCACGCCGCTGCCCGCGCGCATCTATGCCAATGAGGGCGCGTGCCAGTTCCTGTTCCTCCAGGGTAATGAGCCGTGCGAGACGAGCTACGCCGACCGGGCGGGCAAATATATGGGCCAGCGCGGAGTGACTTTACCGCGCCTCTGAACGGGGCTTTAGGGTAGAATCGCAACCTTCGCTTGTCATAGTCCCGTGCCGGGAGGACAGGGAAAGCCAATGTTCAGCTTGTTTCGCCATTCGGCATTCCGAAAGCAGGAAGCGGAGGAATGCACCGATCCCTTCTTCCCCAGCGTCGGCGAGGGATTGCGCGTCTATGCCATCGGTGACGTGCATGGGCGGTACGACCTGCTGTGCGCCCTGCTGGAAACCATCGTCGAGGATAGCGAGCGGCGCGGCATGGTGGACAGGCTGCGCCTCGTCCTGCTGGGCGATCTGGTGGACCGGGGCGCGCAGTCGGCGCGGGTCGTGGACATTGTGATCGCCATGCGGGCCCGCTGGCCGGGCCTGTCCTGCCTGATGGGCAATCATGAGGAGATGTTCCTGCTGGCATTGCGTGGAGACAGGCATGTGCTGCCGCTGTTCCGCAAGCATGGGCGCGAGACGCTGCTCAGCTATGGCATAGCAGCCGACATCATCGACGAGGGCGACGACGAAAGCCTGCATGAGGCGATGATGGTGCAGGTGCCGGAGGCGCATCGCGATTTTATCGCCGCGTTGCCGGACAGCGTCACCATCGGCGACTATCTGTTCGTGCATGCGGGCATCCGTCCCGGCGTCCCGCTGGAGGCGCAGGACAGCAGCGAGATGCGATGGATCCGCGCCGAATTCCTGAACAGCCGCGCCCGGCACCCGCATATGGTGGTGCATGGCCACAGCATCAGCGAGTTCGTGGACGAGCAGCCCAATCGCATCGGCATCGACACGGGCGCCTATGCCAGCGACCGGCTGACCGCCGTGGGGCTGGAGGGCATCGATCGCTGGTATCTGTCCACCTGACGGCCGGGGTCCGCCTCACCGCGCCGCCGCAAACACATCCCGATAGCGCGGCTGGACCGTGGCGAGCAGGCCCGCATCCAGCGGCAGGTCGATCTGGTAACTGCCCTCCGCATAGGGGCCGGCCTCATAGGGACCGATCACCACCCGCATGTTGTCCAGCGCCTTGCCCCCTTTCGAGACCGGCAGGACGAGTTGCTTGGTCAGCTCGACGCATTGCACGAAATCGCTGAGTTCGTTGGGGTCGTCATGGCGCACCGGCTCGCCGCGCTTTTCCGCGCGCTGCCTGTCCAGCTCCGCGCAGAAGCGTTTTTTCGCAAGGGCCGCGAAGCGGGGCAGGTCGATCAGGACGGTGGTGGCGAGGCGCTTTTGCGCGGCCTTGTCCCACAGGATAGCGGTGGCGATTGGCATGCCATGCGCGCCGCCGGTATAGACATAGCCGCTGCTGAGCAGGACCAGCATGCGCGGCGTGTCGGCGACGGTCGCATATTCCTCCTCATAGCTATAGTCATGGTAGGGAAAGTCGTTGGCCTTTGCCTCGACCTGCGCTTCCTTCGCCGCAGCCCGATTTTCCGCCAGCAATTTTTCGGCATTGCCGCGCAGCCAGATGTTCAGCGCGGGGATGGCAGCGGCCTCGGCGGGCCATTTATAACTATAGTCGAGGCCACCTGCCTTGGACGAAAGTGTCTGTGGGCCGGGCGATGGGGTCATCTTGTTCGCAGGTGCGGCATTTTGCGGCACGGCGGCGGGGGCAGGGGTTTGCGCCTTGTTGCCGCTATGCCTGTCCTCTGGCACCGCACCCGAACATGCCGATACCGCCAGGGCAGCGCCGAGCGCAAGAATGAGGGGTCTATTACAGCATGGGCGCATAAACAGTCTTTCTTTCTTGGCCGGGCGGTTTACCGTGAAAATGGTCGGGTCCAGTTCACGTTTTTCGTCGCCATTCGGGCGGTTTTGCGGGACACGCGGCCTGACACTAATATTATCTCGCCATTGCGAAGGGGGTGCGCCTTGCCCGACAAATCTACCAACCTCGTCCTGTTCGGCGCAACGGGCGATCTTGCCCATCGCATGCTGTTCCCATCGCTCTATAACCTTTTCTCCGACGGCTTGTTGCCGGAAAATTTCTCGGTGCTGGCATCCGGCCGCACGGTCATGGACGACACTGCCTTTCGGGAAAGCATCGAAAAGAGCCTGAAGGATTATCTGCCCGCCGACCGCTGGGACGTAGACCGGGTCGCGACCTTCATGGACCTGGTCAGCTATTGCCCGGTGGACGTGAGCGCGAAGGAAAGCGTGCAGTGCCTGTCCGACCGGATGAAGAACGGCAATGGCGGACCGGTGGCGGTGTATCTCTCCACGCCTCCCTCCCTGTTCGGGCCGACGGCACAGGCGCTGGCGGATGCGGGCCTGATCGATGCCCACACGCGTATCGCGATGGAAAAGCCGATCGGCACCGACCTTGCCTCGTCCAAGGTGGTGAACAACGCCATCGGCGCGCTGTTTGAGGAGGAGAATATCTTTCGCGTCGACCATTATCTGGGCAAGGAAACGGTGCAGAATCTGCTCGCCCTGCGCTTTGGCAACATGTTGTTCGAGCCGTTGTGGAACGCCAACGCGATCGAGCATGTCCAGATTACGGTGGGCGAGACGGTGGGGCTGGAGGGGCGTGTCTCCTATTATGACGGGGTCGGCGCGCTGCGTGACATGGTGCAGAACCATATGCTCCAGATCCTTTCCATCATCGCCATGGAGGCGCCCGCGCGGCTCGATTCCACGGCGGTGCGCGACGAGAAGGTGAAGGTGCTGCGTTCGCTCCGCAAGATGGATGCTGACACAGTGGCGGCCAACAGCGTGCGCGGCCAATATACGCCCGGCGCGGTGAAGGGCGAGATCGTCACCGGCTATGCCGACGAACTGGGCAAGCCATCCAATACCGAGACGTTCGTGGCGCTGAAGGCGCATATCGACAACTGGCGCTGGTCCGGCGTGCCCTTTTACCTGCGGACCGGCAAGCGGATGCCCAGCCGCCAGTCGGAAATCCTCATCCAGTTCAAGCCCGTGCCGCACAGCATATTCGGCAAGGGCAATGGCAAGCATGGTGCGCGGCTGGAGGCGAACAGCCTCATCATCCGCCTCCAGCCGGAGGAGAATATCCGCCTGACCATCATGGCCAAGGAGCCTGGCCTGGACCGGGAGGGCGTGAAGTTGCAGGAGGTCGATCTCGACGTCAGTCTGGTGCAGGCGTTCGAGGGGCAGCGGCGACGGATCGCCTATGAGCGGCTGCTGCTCGACCTGCTGGAGGGCGACACCACCCTGTTCGTGCGCCGGGACGAGGTGGAGGCGCAGTGGCAGTGGATCGATTCCATCGTCGGCGGCTGGAAGGAAAGCGGGCAGAAGGCGGCCAGCTATGCCGCCGGGAATTGGGGACCGTCATCGGCGATTGCGCTGATCGAACGGGATGGAGCAAGCTGGCATGACTGAACTCAATCCCGGCCTGAACCCCGTCGTCGCGCGGGTGACGCAGCGGATCATCGAGAAGAGCGCGCCCGCGCGGACCAAATATCTCGACCTCATCAAACGCGGGCGGGATGCGGGCACCAACCGCTCCGCGCTGGCATGCGGCAATCTCGCCCATGCCTTTGCGGCGTCGGGGGAGGACAAGCCCGCCATCATGGGGGGCAAGGCGGTCAATATCGGCATCGTCACCGCCTATAACGACATGCTGTCCGCACATCAGCCCTATGGCCGCTACCCCGACCAGATCAAGATTTTCGCGCGGGAAAAGGGCGCGACGGCGCAAGTCGCGGGCGGTGTCCCGGCGATGTGCGACGGCGTGACGCAGGGGCAGAGCGGCATGGACCTGTCGCTCTTCTCGCGCGACGTGATCGCCATGGGGACGGCGGTGGCGCTGTCCCATGCGATGTTCGAGGGCGCGCTGTTGCTGGGAATCTGCGACAAGATCGTGCCGGGCCTGCTGATCGGTGCGCTGCGCTTTGGCCATCTGCCGATGATCTTCGTGCCAGCCGGGCCGATGCCGTCCGGCCTTGCCAACAAGGAAAAGGTGCGCATCCGCCAGCTCTATGCCGAGGGCAAGATCGGCGAGCGGGAACTGCTGGAGTCGGAAAGCGCCTCCTATCATTCGGCGGGCACCTGCACCTTCTATGGTACGGCCAACAGCAACCAGATGATGATGGAGATGATGGGCCTGCACATGCCCGGCGCCGCCTTCGTCAATCCGGGCACCAAGCTGCGGCAGGAACTGACCCGCGCGGCGACGCACCGGGTGGCCGGGCTTGGCTGGGACGGGGATGATTATCGCCCGCTGGGCCTGTGCGTGGATGAAAAGGCGATCGTGAATGCGGCCATCGGTCTGCTGGCCACGGGCGGATCGACCAACCATGCCATCCACCTGCCCGCCATCGCGCGGGCGGCGGGAATCAGCATCGACTGGACCGACCTGGCCGAGCTGTCATCGGTGATCCCGCTGATCGCGCGCGTCTATCCCAATGGCTCGCGCGACGTGAACGACTTCCACCATGCGGGCGGCATTGGCTGGGTGATCGGCGAACTGCTGGCGACGGGGCGGCTGCACCGCAACATATTGACCGTCGATGGCGCGGATATGGGCGCCTATGCCGCCGAACCTGTTCTCGACGACGATGCGCTGGCGTGGAAGCCCTATGCGCGGGAGTCGCGGGACGACACCATCCTGCGCCCGGTCAGCGATCCGTTCAGCGCGGATGGCGGCATGGCGCTGCTGGCGGGCAATCTCGGCCGGGCGATCATGAAGACGAGCGCGGTCGATCCGGTCCGCTGGACCATAGAGGCGCCGTGCCGGGTGTTCAGCGAGCAGAATGACGTGCTGCGCGCCTTCAAGGCCGGGGAACTGGACCGGGACGTGGTTGTGGTGGTGCGCTTTCAGGGGCCACGCGCCAATGGCATGCCGGAACTGCACAAGCTGACCCCGCCGTTGGGCGTGTTGCAGGACAAGGGTTTCAAGGTTGCGCTGGTGACGGACGGCCGCATGTCCGGCGCGAGCGGCAAGGTGCCCGCCGCCATCCACCTGTCCCCGGAAGCATTGGGCGGCGGCCCTATCGCAAGGCTGCGCGACGGCGATGTGGTGCGGGTATGCGCGCAGACGGGCGAACTCAATGCGCTGGTCGATGCGGCGGAGTGGGCGGCGCGGGACAATGCGACCTCTGTGCCCGACATCTACGATACGGGCCGCGAACTGTTCGCGCTGTTCCGCAACCATAGCGATCTGGCGGAGCAGGGGGCGTCCGCGATGCTGGCGGCGATGGACGCGCAGCTTTCCGAGTAGGGGTGGTGGGTGCTACCAAAGCCGGACGCTTGATCTGTTGATCTTCTTGCCTGAAAGCGAAGCAAGGAAACAAACGCGTGGAGCAACGATGGCACCGGGTGTAAGCGGATTGAACCATATTACTTTGGCAGTTGCCGACGTTGAACGGTCCCTAATCTTCTACCGTGACCTACTTGGCTGTGCGGTGCGTGCGGTATGGTCTGATGGGGCCTACCTTGAATCAGGGCCGCTCTGGCTCTGCCTGTCCCGTGATGATCAGGCGAGATCGTCACCGCACCCGGACTATACCCATCTCGCCTTTAGCGTGACCGAGAAGGACTACAGGCGTTTAAGCGAGCGCGTTGTTGCAGAATGCGTCATTTGGAAGGATAACAATAGCGAGGGAGCCTCGACATATTTTCTCGATCCGGACGGGCATAAACTTGAAATTCATTTGGGATCACTCACAACAAGATTGTCTCACTACCGGGAAAACCCGTCAAAGGGTGTTCGTGTCTTTGACATTTGATGCTGTTGAAGCGGCAGAAATCTAGTCGGCGTCACTGAAAGCAGGCATTCCGCCAACCACCCCTTTCGCCATCCCCACTAAGCCGGCAATCCAGAGCCTCTCGCAGAATCTAGCCACTCCACCTTAACCCCCGGCACGCCCCGCCTTGCGCCTTTTCGTCCGTCGCCCGGACTTCATTACATTGCGGCGGAACAGGGCCGTTCCCGCGCGGATGATCGCCCAGGTGCACAGACCCTGCCAGACGAGCGCGAGGAGGTGGGGCCAGAGTGCGGGCGCTTCTGCGGCGCGGGCCAGCATCGCGAAGGGGGAACTGAACGGGAAGAGTGCGGCCGCCAACTCCACCATGCCGCCGCTATGGGCCATGGCGTAGCTGGAGAAGAGGAAGATGCCGAGCTGTCCCATGCTGACTGGCATGGAGAGGGTCTGCACCTCCCGCACCGTCGCGGCCATCGCGCCGATGCCGAGGTAGAGCGAGCCGAGCAGCAGATAGGCGGTAGAGAAATAAAGGACGCCCAGCAGCACGAACAGCGGCCAGCCGACCGCCGGGGCGGGCACGGCGGGCAGCGCCGATCCGGCGGCGAGACCGAGTGCCGCGCCACAGCCCGCCCATGCGGCGATGGCGATCAGCGCCATGGCCAGCATCGCGAACAGCTTGCCCAGGAAGATGGATTCCATCGGAATGCTGGCGGCCAGTATCTCGATGATCTTGTTGGTCTTCTCCTCCACCAGATTGGACAGGACCATGCCGGCCAGCATCATGGTGGTCAGGAACAGCGCCATCTGGCCGAGTTGTGCGGTGGTGCTGCGGTCCTCCTCCACGGGTGCGACGGGCAGGGTGACGGTGTGGATGCCGAGCACGACCCGGCGCAAGTCCCCGCCCCGTCGCGCGGTATCGACCAGCAGGCGGACCCTGGCGGGCCAGAGCGTGGTGCCCTGCGCGCTGCTGTGGAGTTGGGGTGCACCAAGGGAGCCGGACAGGATGGCATCATAATGGTTGCCCTTCCGCCCCTCACGCAAAAGGGTGGCGGGAGCGGTGGTGGATCGGGCCTGCTCCAGCAGCGGCAGGTCCGGGATCGCCTCGCCCAGCCGCTGTCGGGCGGCGACCAGCCTTGCCGCATCCGCTGCGTCCATCGAGACGGCGATGACCGGGCGCGCGGGCGCCTCCACCATATGCGCGCCGATGCCGCCCGCGGCGATGGCTATGCCCAGCATGACGAGCGGGCCGAGGAGGAAGAAGAGGAAAGCCTTTGACCGGACCAGCGCGGTAAAATCCCGGCGGGCGATGACCAGCGCGGCGCGTGCGATTTCGGACATGGGGTGGGGCAACAGGGGGGTGTCGCTCATGGCCGGTCCTCCTCACGCGTGCGGGGAAGGTCGGCGGCGGCGGCTTCCCCCGCGATGGCGACGAAGGCGTCGTGCAGGCCGGGGCGCTCTATGGAGAGGGAGACGATGCCTGCCTCCCCCTCGATCAACGCCTTGAGCAGTGGCTCGACACCCTGTTCGGGCAGCTCGAAATGCCAGTGGTGGCCCTGCGGCAGGGTGCCGGGGGGCAGGGCGGCGCGCCAGGGTCCGTCCGCCGCCCGCGTCTCCAGCCGGACGCGGGGGCGCAGGCGGTTGCGGGCCTGCTCGACCGGCCCGGCAAAGGGAATCCTGCCGCCCGCGATGATGGCGATATCCTCGCACAGTCGCTCGGCATGGGCGATGACATGGGTGGAAAAGATGATGGTGACGCCATTGGCGGCCTGCGCGCGGATCATCTCCTCCAGCTTCTGTTGGTTGAGCGCGTCGAGGCCGGAGAAAGGCTCGTCCAGGATGATGAGGCGCGGTTCATGGACGATGGTGCCCAAAAGCTGCACGGTCTGGGCCATGCCCTTGGACAACTGGCGCACCTGCCGGTTCAGCGCATAGCCGAGGCCATGGCCCTCCATCAGGGTGCGGGCGCGGCGGCGTCCTTCGGCCAGCGACAGGCCGCGCAGCGCACCCATGAAGGCGATGGCCTCGCCCGCCGTCATGGAGGGGTAGAGGCCGCGCTCCTCCGGCAGATAGCCGACCTGCCGGGCCACCGACAGCGGCCGGTCATGGCCCAGCAGGGTGCAATGCCCCTCGTCCGGGTCGATGATGCCCAGCAGCATGCGGAGCGTGGTGGTCTTGCCCGCGCCATTGGGGCCGAGAATGCCGAAGATGCTGCCTGCCGCAACCTGAAGGTCGATGCCATCGACGGCGCGAAAGCCGTTGAAATCCTTGACGAGACCCTGCGCCGATATGGCGAGCTTGGGCGTCGACA
The DNA here is from genome assembly GCA_036384115.1 of Sphingobium sp. Lineage (GTDB taxonomy): Bacteria > Pseudomonadota > Alphaproteobacteria > Sphingomonadales > Sphingomonadaceae > Sphingobium. Next base: position 46,625 of record DASVMZ010000022.1, on the reverse strand, counting down.
GGGGGAGGCCGGATGTCGGGGAGGACTCGGGCGGGAGGGGAGGCAGGGCAGGGTGCGTCATGATCATGCTCCGCGTTTTAAGGCGCAAGCCCTAAACTATTGCGAACGGCGCGGCGATGCCGGGGGAGGATGTTGCCAAGGATGCATGATCGTCATCCCGGTGCGGGCCGGATTGCGTGCGGTCAGGGCGTCTCCTATCGAGGGAGGCCTTGATGCGAGGCATGCGAGTCGCATCAACCGCGCCGGGGTGACGAATGATAGCGTCTCGGAACGAACAGGCAGGGCCGCAGCGGTTCCCTATTCTCCCGTCGCGCCCCACAGGTTGCGCTGGGGAACGAAGCCGCGCTGGCCGTTGACGTCGAACTTGCACCAGCCGCTCTCGCAATTCGAGACCCGGCCGACCACACCCGGTTCCGCGCGGTAGAGAGCGTGGGCGCTGTCCGACGGATCGGCGCGCAGGGTCACGGTCTCGCCCACAACGATTGCGGTCTTGTCGTCCTTGAGCAAGCGCACATGCATCCAGCCCTGCGTGCCGTCAGGATCCTCCACCTTGCGCCAGTTGGGATAGGTCTCCACCACTTTCACCGGCAGATTCTTGCGGCGGTAGATCCAGTTGGCGGGATAATCCATGCTGGGGCCGACGCGCATGCGGGCCTCGTCCTTGGAAATCGCTACCCAATAGGGCAGTTTTCTGGCGGTCTGCGCGGCGACGGGCGCGCCGATGCCCAGCAGCGGCAGGATGAGCGCGGCCAGCGCACTCGCAAGACGAAGGGCAATAGGTGGGGCAGGGCGCCGGGCGCCATGCGGGAGTTTCACGCCGGGGCGTGCAGGGATCGCTATCATCGGTTTCCCTTGCCACGACCCTCGACCCGCTTCAACCGGGGATGAAGAATGCCGGAACCTATGGGTAATCATTCACCTGATCCTGTGACGAGGTGCCAAGGGGGCTTGACCTTTTTCCGGCCTTGAACGAAGCCCGCCCCATGGCCAAACGCGCGCGTCCATCGACACCCCGCATCATCGTCACCCGGCGTCTGCCCGCGGCGGTCGAGCATCGGATGGCGTCGCTGTTCGATGTACAGTTCAATGAGACCGACATCGCGTTCGACAAGGCGGCGATGGTGGAGGCGATGCGCTCCTGCGACATCCTCGTCCCTACCATCACGGACGAGATCGACGCGGCGATGATCGCGGCAGCGGGCGACAGGCTCCAGTATATCGCCAATTTCGGCAATGGCGTCGACCATATCGACCTGCATGCCGCGCGGATGCACGACATCATCGTGACCAACACGCCCGGCGTGCTGACCGACGATACCGCCGACATGACCATGGCGTTGATCCTGTCCGTCCCGCGCAGGCTGGCGGAGGGCGAGAAGCTGGTCCGCTCCGCGACATGGGCCGGATGGAGTCCGTCGGCGATGCTGGGCCACAGGATCGGCGGCAAGATGCTGGGCATCATCGGCATGGGGCGCATCGGGCAGGCGGTCGCGCGGCGCGCGCGGGCCTTTGGCCTGACCATCGCCTACCATAACCGCCATCGCCTGCCGACGGCGGTCGAGGCGGAGACGGACGCTGTCTATTACAGCGATCTCGACACATTGCTGGCGCAGGCCGACATCGTCTCTATCCATACGCCCCATACGGAGCAGACCGAAGGGCTGATCGACGCGCGGCGCATCGCCCTGATGAAGAGCAGCGCCTATCTCATCAACACCTCGCGTGGGGAGGTGATCGTCGAGAATGCCCTGATCGGCGCGCTGGAGCAGGGGCGCATCGCGGGCGCCGGTCTCGACGTCTATCGCCATGAACCGGCGGTCGACCCGCGCCTGCTGGCGCTCGCCAACGTCGTGCTATTGCCGCACATGGGGTCCGCCACCATCGAGGGGCGCGACGACACGGGCGCGCGGGTCATCACCAATATCCGCCTGTGGGTGGGCGGCGACCGGCCACCGGATCAGGTGCTGGAAGGCTGGGCTTAACCATTTTACGACAAGACCGCGTGTAGAGACGGGGCGACAGGCGCTTTGGGGGACGTATGATATTGGACGGTTTGGCCCGGAACGAGCGGGCTTTCACGCGCTGGCTGGTGCGCGGCGGCATCGGGTTGAGCGCCGCCCTGGCGGTCCCGGCCATGGCGCAGGGACAGGCAGCGACGCTGGTGCCCGATAGCGGGGACACCGCCTGGATGCTGGCCGCGTCCGCCCTCGTCCTGTTCATGACATTGCCCGGCCTTGCGCTTTTCTATGGCGGGCTGGTGCGTGCGCGCAACCTGCTGTCGGTGATGATGCATTGTTTCGCGGTGGCGGCGGTTGCGTCGTTGATCTGGGGAGTGGTCGGCTATTCCATCGCCTTTGCGCCCGGCACGCCCTGGACGGGCGGCGCGCTGAACGTCGGCCTCTCCAACCTCGCCCTGCTGCGCGAGGGGATGACGGTGCCGGAATCGGCCTTCGTCCTGTTCCAGATGATGTTTGCGATCATCACCCCCGCGCTGATGATCGGCACTTTCGTGGAGCGGGTTCGCTTCGGCTGGCTGCTGGGTTTCTCCGCGCTCTGGTCGCTGCTGGTCTATGCGCCCGTCGCCCATTGGGTGTGGGGCGGCGGCTGGCTGGCGGAGCTGGGGACGTTGGATTATGCGGGTGGCATCGTCGTCCATACCACGGCGGGCGTGTCCTCGCTGGTCATCGCGCTGCTGATCGGGCGGCGCAACGGTTTCCCGCAAAAGCTGATCCTGCCGCACAGCCCGGCGCTGACCATGGTTGGAGCGGGCATGTTGTGGGTTGGCTGGTTCGGCTTCAACGGCGGCTCCGCGCTGGGCGCTGGCGACGGCGCGGCGAGCGCGATGCTCAACACCCATTTCGGGGCGTGCGCGGCGGCGCTGACCTGGATCGCGGTGGAGCGGATCAAGCTGGGCCGGGCGACGACGGTCGGCATTGCGACAGGCGCGATCGCGGGGCTGGCCACGGTGACTCCGGCAGCGGGCATGATCGGGCCGATCGGCGCGATGGCAATGGGCGTGCTGGGCGCGCTCGTCTGTTTTGCGGTCGTCATATTGGTCCGCCACAAATGGCATATCGACGATTCGCTGGACGTGTTCGCGGTGCATGGCGTGGGCGGCATGCTCGGTTCGCTGTTGCTGGCGCCCTTTGCCAGTGCTGCGCTGGGCGGGGCGGGCTATGACGGGGAACTGGGCGTGACGTCGCAGTTCGTGGCGCAGGCGGTGGGCGTGGGTGCGGTCGCGCTCTGGTCTGCGGTGGTGACGCTGGCGATCAGCCTGATCGTCGCCGTGATCGCGCCGATGCGGGTGTCGCTGGACGCGGAGCGCGAGGGGCTGGACATCTCCAGCCATGGCGAGCGGGCCTGGGAGTTCGACTGAGCCGGGGTGGCAATCGCCGCTGACCGCAGATCAGGGCTTATGGATCAGGGGGGTATTCGCTCACCAGCTTCCGAACCCGGGCGCCACGCTGTCGCCGCCATTGCCCCACCGTTCCGGGCGGCGGTAGCCATGGCGGCGGCGTTTGCGCAGGTGAAGCGTCGGCCACTGGCCACGCTGGGTCCGTGCGGCGAGGCGCAGGCCGGAGCGTTGGCAGGCGGCGATCACGGCGTCCGCCTGTTCGTCCAGCAGGCCCGCCAGCACCAGCGATCCGCCATCGGCAAGATGCGCCGCAAACGCTGGAGCCAATGAAATCAGCGGCCCGGCCAGGATATTGGCGATGATGAGGTCATAGGGCGCGCGGGCGAGAATGGCCGGATGATCGGTGCCGGCAGCCTCGACCACCGCGATGGCGCCCGAGGTCGGCCGCTCGTGCAGGCCGTTGAGCGCGATATTCTCCACCGTCACCTCGACGGAGGCCGGGTCGATATCCGACGCGATGGCATGGGCGCGGGGCCATAGGGCCAGCGCGGCAAAGGCGAGCAGGCCGGTGCCGGTGCCGATGTCCGCGATATTGCCGAACCGCTGGCCAGACCGCCGCAGCCGGTCGAGCATCTCCAGGCAGCCATGGGTGGTCTCATGCTGGCCGGTGCCAAAGGCGCGGCTGGCGGGGATGAGGAAATTGACATGGCCGGGCGCGGGGGCATCGTCCGGCCCGTTGCGGACATGGAAGCGGCCAGCGGTGATGGGAGGCAGGCCCTCCTGGCTGACGGCGACCCAGTCCTGCACCTTGACCGGCAGAGCCTTGGGCAGGGCGGTGCCGGGCAGCAGTTCGCCGATCTTCCTGAGCAGCGCGCGGGGCGGCTTGCCATGGAAATAGACCTGGAGCAGCCAGTCGTCGGGATCGTCGGGCGAGGCCTCGACAAAGGAGAAGATGGGCGGGGAGGCATCATCCGCGAAAAGAATGTCCGCATCCGCGTCGATCCGCTCCGCATCCACCCGCGCACAGGGCAGGGTGGCCACCCAGACATCGTCATATTGTTCGCTCATGCCCCGCGTCTAGCGCAGGCAGGCGGCGGGGCCAAGGGCGGGGTGGTGCCGTCGCCCCCTATGACAAGGCAGGCCCTTTGGGCAATTTATCAGGCGGCGCTGCGGCTGAACTGGTCCGAAGCCTCGCGCAATGCGTCGAGCGTGCCCGCCACATCGGCGAAACCGCTTTCCAGCGTGTCGATTTCCGATGCGACGATCTCTGTATCCTGACGGATGGCGGAGATATTGCTGGACATGGAGTCGGCGGCCAGCGCCGTCTCGTCCACGGCGGCGGTGATCATCGTCACCGTCTGCGCCTGTGCGTCCATCGCGCTGCGGATACGCAGGCCCATGGTCTGCACCTCCTCCACCGTCTCGCGGATACGCTCGTTGGTTTCGACCGACTGGCGCGTGGAGGACTGGATGGCGGCGATCTTGCCCGCAATATCGTCGATGGCGCGGGCGGTCTGGTTGGCGAGGCTCTTGACCTCCTGCGCCACGACCGCAAAGCCGCGACCCGCATCCCCTGCGCGCGCCGCCTCGATGGTGGCGTTGAGGGCGAGGAGGTTGGTCTGGCCCGCGATGTCGCGGATCAGGCCGAGGATGGATTCGATGGACTTGGCATGGTCGGACAGGGTGGCGGACATGGCCACCGCCTCGATGGCTTGTGCGGAGGCGCGGGCGGCGACTTCGGCTGAACCCTCGACTTCGGTGCGGGCTTCCTCGATGGCGCGGATCAGCCCGGCGGAGGTCTGGGCGGCCTCGCGCATCGCGATTGCCGACTGTTCGGCGGCGGCGGCGACTTCGGACGCCTTGTCCAGCATGCCCCGGGTCGCGGCGGAGGCGCCCCGCGCCTGATCGCGCAGGCGAAGGCCAAGGTCGGACGCGCCGTCGAGCTGGCTGAAGATGCTTAATTCAAATTGCTCGCTCAGCGCGCGGCGACGGGTTTCCGCCTCGCGCATGTCGATCTCGTGGATGGCGGAATAGATGATTTCGGTTTCCAGCAGGCTGACCAGCCAGTTGGCGCGCAGGATCAGGTGGGTCTGCGGATCGTCAAGTACCAGTCCATTCTTCTGGACCAGCGTCATGTTGAGTGTGAGCGCCTGTGCATTGAGGCAGGAGGTCAGGATACGGACCGGCACCTTGTGCTTATGCGCCATCTCGACCGATTCGCGGGCCAGCAGCCGCCATTCCTCGCTATCCGCATTGCCCAGCTTGGCGACCAGATATATGCGCGCGCTCGCTCGCATGTTGGCGATGTTGGTGGGCGACAGCTTGTGCGCCAGCCCGGCCGCCGGAATATAGGCATCGACAAAGCTATCCGCGATGGCGCCGACATCGTCTCCGATATATTCGAGGAGCTTGCGTGCGTTCTCGACGAGGGTGCCCGACGGGTCGAACTCCCGAATCCTTGCGCTCATCGCTATGTCTTCGATCATGGCCCAACCCTTGTTCCTGCCGATTGCCGGCAGGCTGTGTACTCTAACCTCCCTTAGAATAGCTGCGGTTGGTTAACGCGGGGTTTTCGTTACCGCTTTTTTGCCAACAAGGTGTCCGCTGCCATGTCCCTGCATTTGCCCCGGCATTTACGGCGGTGCGCGATGGGTGTCGAAGCGTTTGCATGCCGGGCAGTTTCCGCTAAGGGGAGCGGACTTCTGGACAAATTGGGGTAGGGCTGATCATGGCAGGAACAGGGCAGCGCCCGTTATCGCCGCATCTCTCAATCTGGCGCTGGGGACCGCATATGACGGTTTCCATCCTGCATCGTGTCGCGGGCGACGGCCTGGCGATCGTGGGCGGCGTCGGATTGATCTGGTGGCTTTTCGCCGCCGCTAGCGGACCGGACGCCTATGCGTCGTTTCTGCATCATGCGACGAGCTGGTATGGCTATGTCGTGGTGATCGGCCTGACATGGGCTTTTTTCGAGCATCTCTTCTCCGGCTTGCGCCATCTCGTGCTCGACACGGGCGCGGGATATGAGCTGAACACCAACCGCTTCTGGGCGACGATCATTCCCTTTGCGGCAGTGTTCGTCACGGCTGCGATCTGGGGCTATGTCTTCTGGAGGGCAGTGTAATGGGTAGCGGTACGCGCGTCGGCCGCGTTCGCGGTCTCGGTTCGGCCAAACATGGCGTCAATCACTGGATCGTCCAGCGCATCACCGCCATCGGCAACATCGTGCTGGTGCTGTGGCTGATCGCCAGCTTCCTCTTCCTGCCCGGCCTCGATTATGGCGCGGTGACGGGATGGCTGGCGCAGCCGCTGGTCGCCGTGCCGATGATGCTGATGCTGGTCAGCATCTTCTGGCACCTCAAGCTGGGCCTTCAGGTTCTGATCGAGGATTATCTGCATGAGGAGGGCACCAAGCTCTTCGCGCTACTGATTCTCAACTTCTATGCGATCGGGGGTGCCGCTCTGGGTATCTTCTCCATCGCCAAGATCGCGTTCACGGGGGCTGCTGGCTGATGAGCGAAGCGTATAAGATCATCGACCACAGCTATGACTGTGTTGTCGTCGGCGCGGGCGGCTCCGGCCTGCGGGCGACCATGGGCGCCGCCGAGGCGGGCCTGCGGACGGCCTGCATCACCAAGCTGTTCCCGACCCGGTCGCACACCGTGGCGGCGCAGGGCGGCATTGCGGCCTCGTTGGGTAATAATTCGCCGGACCACTGGACCTGGCATATGTACGACACCGTCAAGGGTTCGGACTGGCTGGGCGACCAGGACGCCATCGAATATATGGTGCGCGAGGCTCCGGCTGCGGTTTACGAACTGGAGCATGCGGGCGTGCCGTTCAGCCGCAACAAGGAAGGCACGATCTACCAGCGTCCCTTCGGCGGCCATATGCAGAATATGGGTGCAGGCCCGCCGGTGCAGCGCACGTGCGCCGCGGCGGACCGTACCGGCCACGCCATGCTTCACGCGCTGTACCAGCAGTCGCTGAAATATGACGCGGACTTCTACATCGAATATTTCGCGCTCGACCTCATCATGGAAAATGGCGAGTGCCGGGGCGTGATTGCGCTGTGCATGGACGATGGCTCGATCCATCGTTTCCGCAGCCAGTCGGTCGTGCTGGCCACGGGCGGCTATGGTCGTGCCTATTATTCTGCCACCTCCGCACATTCGTGCACGGGCGATGGCGGCGGCATGGTGCTGCGCGCTGGCCTGCCGCTCCAGGACCTGGAGTTCGTGCAGTTCCATCCGACCGGCATCTACGGCGCAGGCGTCCTCATCACCGAGGGTGCGCGTGGCGAGGGTGGCTATCTGACCAACTCCGAGGGTGAGCGTTTCATGGAACGCTATGCCCCATCGGCCAAGGATCTGGCGTCTCGCGACGTCGTCTCGCGGTCGATGGCGATGGAAATGCGCGAGGGGCGGGGCATCGGTCCCAATTCCGATCATATCTTTCTTCACCTCGACCATATCGATCCCAAGGTATTGGCCGAGCGCCTGCCCGGCATCACGGAGAGCGGCAAGATCTTTGCGGGCGTGGACCTCCAGCGCCAGCCGCTGCCCGTCACGCCGACCGTGCATTACAATATGGGCGGTATCCCCTGTAACTATCATGGCCAGGTGATGACGAAGGTCGGCGATGATCCGGAAGTGCCGGTGCCGGGCCTGTTCGCGGTTGGCGAAGCGGCCTGCGTGTCGGTGCATGGCGCCAACCGCCTCGGCTCCAACTCGCTGATCGACCTTGTAGTGTTCGGCCGTGCGACGGGCCTGTATCTCAAGGATACGCTCAAGCCCAACGCCAAGCAGAAGCCGCTCGCGGCGGACTCCGCCGACCTCGCCCTGGCGCGGGTCGACAAGTTCCGTCACTCAAGCGGCGCGACGCCCACGGCCGAAATCCGCCTGGACATGCAGCACACCATGCAGAAGCATGCCGCGGTGTTCCGTGACAGCACTCTCCTTTCCGAGGGCGTGAGCAAGATGCAGGCGGTCAACAAGCGGCTTCAGGACGTAGGCATCAAGGATCGCTCGATGATCTGGAACACCGATCTGGTCGAGACGCTGGAACTGGACAACCTTCTGTCGCAGGCGATCTGCACCATCGAGAGTGCGGACAATCGCAAGGAATCGCGCGGTGCCCATGCGCATGAGGATTTCCCGAACCGTGATGACGAGAACTGGATGAAGCACACCATCAGTTGGTTCGAGGGCTGGGGTGGCTCCGGTGGTAAGGTTACGCTCGATTACCGTCCGGTCCACGACTATACGATGACCGACGAAGCGGAATATGTGAAGCCGAAGGCGCGCGTATACTGATCGCCCACAGGAGAGGGATTACAAAAGGGCGGGCCGACGGGTCCGCCCTTTTTCGTTGCTGTTCGGGGGCAGGGGTACGCTGAACAGGCTTGTGGAGCAGGCGGCGTGGTGATGGTGAGCGGGCTGTTCGACTGTTTGGGGAGGGTGATGGCGGCAAGGCTCTGCATGGCTGCGTCGTGCGGGCATCCCGCCCGAAATAAGCCTGATCTGGGCATGGCGAGGGCAAAGCGGTCGCTTTTGCACTGCGCGGGTAGGTTGCGTTGCAGTACCAGGCATGTTTTCGACGAGCGCCTATGCCGTTGCTGCATCCGATGCTGGGGAGATTATATCCAATGGGTGGGGCGTAGCGGCCCGGCGCCATCAACCGGATCTCTGAATGCCTGGTGTCTTGAGGCGCTTGGCGATTATCGCACTTGGGCTAGAAGCAGGTGGGGAAAGGGCGCTCGGCATGAGGCGAGCGCTACCTTTCCCCGCATTATGTCGTCCGGTTGGTGCCGGTTTTTCCCGGCGGCGTCCTCTCCTGACATTTTTTTTCTACCGTCCGACGAAGCGCATCTTTACCGCGAATGAATGACAAAAAAAAGGGCCTAACCGAGAAATCGGCCAGACCCAGAGTTATAGGAGAGGATGCCTGAAAGGCACGTCGGTAAGTAAGGATGCCTCAGTTTTACGACAAGTGCGAAAAAGACGTCCATGATTGCAGAAAATGCAATCGCAGGCGATTGGGAGATCAATGTTTCGCCTCAAAAAAGGGCGCTTTTTGGGGACTTTTGTCTCCGTGTAATGGCTCCGCGTGCCGCTTAGCGGATTTTGGGCAGCAGGGACTGCCGCAGGGCGCGCCTGCTATCAATCTCCCGTCGATGGCGAAAATATCCGGCATAGACTGCTGTTCCATGTGTCAAAATGCTGGTCCAGTAGTGGTGCAAACGGTTGCTGCCGTCCGTCAGGTGGCGCTTGCAAAGGTGTCGCAGGCGAGGGGGTCGCCCGAGTCGAGACCCTTTTTCAACCAGTGCATCCGCTGCGCGCTGCTGCCATGGGTGAAGCTGTCGGGCATGGGCGTGCGGCCCGCGCCTTTCTGCAGCGTGTCGTCGCCGATTGCCTGTGCTGCTTTCAATCCCTCCTCAACGTCGCCCGTCTCCATCAGTCCGGTCTCACGGCCCCAGACGCCGGCATAGCAATCCGCCTGTAGCTCGACCTTGACCTGAAGCGCGTTGGCCCCCGCTGAATCCAGGTTGCGCTGCTCGCCATTCACCTTGCCCAGCGTGCCCGACAGATCCTGGATATGGTGGCCGACCTCGTGCGCGATGACATAGGCCTGCGCGAAATCGCCCGGTGCGCCGAATCGCTGCGTCAGTTCATCGAAGAAGCTGGTGTCGAGATAGATTTTGCGGTCGGTGGGGCAGTAAAATGGGCCCATCGCCGATTGCGCCGCGCCACAGCCGGACGAGCCATTCTGATTGTAGAAGACGAGGCGGGTCGGTTCGTAGCGTTCGCCCGATTGCTGGAATAATTTGGTCCAGGTGCGCTCGGTCGATCCCAAAACCTTGAGCGACCAGTGCTGGACGGGGGTGAGTTGCCTGGGGTCGCTTGTCCCCTGCACCGCAGGCGAGCCACCCGTGCCGCCGCCACCCAGCATGGAGCCGATCCCGCCGAGGCCGCCGGTGACGGCGAGGAAAAACAGCACTACCGCTATGCCACCGCAGCCGAAACGCGATCCGATCAGGGGGAGCAGAAGGCCGAGGATATTGCCCCCGCCGCCGCCAAAGCCGCCGCCTCCGCCCTGCTGAACCTCGAAATTGCTGCTTTCCTGCTCGTCGTCGAGGCGCATTTATCACTCCCTTTCAGCCATATCTATGGAATGCGAGGCGCCATGGGAAGCCGGTTGAAATTTTGCTGGTGAACGCATGACAGTGGAACAATGTCCGTCATTCGGCTATTGCGGCGCAACATGAACATGCGTGCCCCTCCCGCTCCGCCCATTGGCCCCAGCGCCCTGCCGCTGCCGCCTCATGTCGCTCTGGTGCTGCAAGGGGGCGGTGCGCTCGGCTCCTTCCAGGCGGGCGTGGTGGAGAGCCTGTTCGCCCATGGCATAGGGGTGAACTGGGTCGCGGGCATTTCCATCGGCGCGATCAACGCGGCGATCATCGCAGGCAATGCGCCGGATCAGGTCGTCGCGAAGCTGCGCGCCTTCTGGGAACTGGTTAGCGGTGGCATGCCCAATTTCGTGCTGCCGGAGAATCACGCCATCGAGGAGGCGGCGCATCTGGCCGCCGCCGCAACCGTCGCGATGTTCGGCGTGCCGGGCTTTTTCCGGCCCCATGGCCTGTCGGGCATGTTCGCGCCCAGCGGATCGCGTGAGGCGACGAGCCTGTATGACACCACCCCGCTGCGCGAGACGCTGGACCGGTTGGTCGACTGGGACCGGGTCAATGATGGGCCGGTGCGGCTGTCGGTCGGCGCGGTGGACATAGAGAGCGGTAATTTCGACTATTTCTGCACGGGCGATCCGCGATGGAAGGGGCGGATCGACGCCCGGCACATCATGGCGTCGGGCGCGTTGCCGCCGGGCCTGCCGCCCGTGGAGATCGACGGGCGGCACTATTGGGACGGCGGTATCGTCAGCAACACGCCGCTGAGCCATGTCATCGACCATCAGGATGGCGACATGCTGCTGTTTCAATGCGACCTGTTCCCCGCCGAGGGACCGCTGCCCCGCACGTTGACCGATGTGTTGTCGCGGCAGAAAGATATCCAGTTTTCCAGTCGCACCCGGCAGGTCACGGACCAGTATCTGCGCCTGCGCCGGGAACATCATGCGGTCGAGCGGTTGCTGGCCAAGCTGCCGCCGGAGATCGCCGCGCTGGCCGAGGCGGCGGCGGTGCGCGACATGATTGACCTGGGATCGGTGAACATTGTCCACCTGATCTATCGCGGTCGGGAATGGGAAAGCGGGGCGAAGGATTTCGAGTTTTCGCGGCGGACCATGCTCGATCATTGGGAACAGGGCCGCAATGCCGTCGCCACTGCCGTCGAGACCGGCGACCGGCTGATCGCGCGCAACATATTGGATGGAAAGAGCGCCTCGTTCGACTTGTCGGCGCCGGGCAGTATCAAGGAGAAGCAGGCATGACATTGGCAGGCAAGACGGCGCTGATCACGGGTTCGACTTCGGGCATCGGCCTTGCCTATGCCAAGGCGCTGGCGACCGAGGGAGTCAACATCGTCATCAACGGTTTCGGCGATGCGGATGCGATCGAGACCGAGCGCAAGGCACTGGAGGCGACCAGCGGTGCGAAGGCACTCTATTCCGGGCACGACCTGACCAAGGTTGACCAGATCGAGGCGATGATGGCCGAGGCCGCCGCTACGTTCGGCGGGGTGGACATCCTTATCAACAATGCGGGCATGCAGCATGTCGCGCCGGTCGAAGAGTTCCCGATCGAGAAATGGGATCTCATCATCGCGCTGAACCTGACCGCAGCCTTTCACACCACACGGCTCGCCATCCCCTATTTCAAGGAAAAGAAATGGGGCCGGATCATCCAGACCGCGTCCGCCCATTCGCTCACCGCCTCTCCGTTCAAGAGCGCCTATGTGACGGCGAAGCATGGCCTTGCGGGTTTCACCAAGACGGTGGCGCTGGAACTGGCGACGTTCGGCACGACGGCCAACTGCATCTCGCCCGGCTATGTCTGGACGCCGCTGGTCGAGAATCAGATACCGGACACGATGAAGGCGCGGGGGCTGACGCGCGAGCAGGTCATCAACGATGTGCTGCTGGCGGGACAGCCGACCAAGCAGTTCGTCACCGCCGAGCAGGTCGCGGCCATCGCGCTGTTCCTGTGCCGGGACGAGGCGGCGAATATCACCGGCGCGAATATCAGCGTGGATGGTGGCTGGACGGCGTAAGCGGCACCTTGGTCTCCCCTAGATCGCCATCGCGATGGACCCGACCAGCAGCGCGGCCATGCCATAATTATAGGCGAGGAGGCGGCGCTGGCTGGAGAGCCAGCGCCGGATGCTGAGACCCATGAGCATCCAGCTTGCCGTCGAGGCGATGCCGATCATTGCGAAGACCAGCGAGATGAGCAGGACGGAGCGGAGCTTCTCGTCCGGCGCGTAGAGGGTGATGGCGCTCAGCGCCATCGTCCATGCCTTCGGGTTGACCCATTGGAAGGCGCCTGCCTGAAGGAAGGTCATCGGCCTGCCATCCGCGTCGCCCGTGCCGGGGGCACTGGCCCGCGTGATTTTCCACGCCAGCCAGAGAGTGTAGGCCACGCTGGCTATTTTAAGGATGGTGAAGCTGGTCGGCCAGGCGTGGAACAGGCCGAACAGGCCAAGCCCCACGACGATGAGCATGATGAAGAAGCCAACCACCACCCCGGCCATATGGGGCAGGGTGCGCGCCACGCCGAAATTGGCGCCCGACGCCATCAGCATCAGATTATTCGGTCCCGGCGTGAAGGAGGTGACGACGCCAAAGGCCAGGAGGGCGAGAAGTTCATGCTGTTCCATCAGCGCAAGATAGTGCGGATAAAAATGAGATGAATTGCGAATTTGCGGTGAAATTCATCAAAGATTGCAATATTGTTGATAAATGGACGCCATAAACCGGAAAATATTGCGTGAACTGTCTTTCGACGGACGAATCGCGAATGTCGATCTCGCCGACCGGGTGGGGCTGTCGCCTTCCGCCTGCTTGCGCCGGGTGCAGGAACTGGAGCGCAGCGGGGTCATCACCGGCTATCGCGCGGTGTTCGACCCGGAAAAGAAGGGGGTGGGCTTCCTCGCCTATGTCTCCATCGGGCTGTCCACGCATACCAAGCCGGCCCAGCAGGATTTCGAGGCCGCCATCGCGCGCGCGCCGGAGGTAACGGAATGCCATAATGTGACCGGCGCGATCGAATATCTGCTGCGCGTCGAAGTGGCCGACCTCGCCACCTACAAGCATTTCCATAATGAGGTGCTGGGCACTCTGCCGCAGGTCACGGCGATCAGCACGTTCGTCGTGATGAGCTCGCCCAAGGACGAGCGGCGGTAGGGCGCTTTTTGGGCTTGGCCCCTGTTGAATGTCTATCGTCAGCCTGTTCTATATTTGGAAAATGAACAATGATATCGGTCTGGCCGCGCAATTCGCCTATGCTTTGCCGATCATGGGGAGGCATATCATGCGGTTGACGGGTATTGCGGCGATTATGATGGGTGCGACGAGCCTGGCTGTTGCCCAGGCCGCCGTGCCGCCTGCTCCTGCGATGTCGCCATCGGCCGGTGCTTCCGTCGATGCGCGGATCGCGGCGGAAATGCCGTCGCTGATGTCTCTCTATCGCGACCTGCACGCACACCCGGAACTCAGCCTCCAGGAACGGGCGACGGCGGCGAAATTGGCCGCACTGGTGAAGCCGCTGGGCTTTGCAGTGACGGAGGGGGTGGGCGGAACCGGCGTGGTCGCGGTGATGAAGAACGGACCGGGGCCGGTGTTGCTGATCCGGGCCGATATGGACGGCCTGCCGGTGGTGGAGAAGACGGGGCTGGCCTTTGCCTCGACGGTGCGCGCCACTACCCGTGACGGGGTGGAGAGTGGCGTCATGCACGCGTGCGGCCATGACACGCATATGGCGGCGTGGATCGGCACGGCGCGCGCGCTGGCGGCGATGAAGGCGCAATGGTCGGGCACGCTGGTGATGATCCTGCAACCGGCCGAGGAGATCGGGCTGGGCGCCAGTGCCATGATAAAGGACGGGCTGTTCACCCGCTTTCCCCGACCGACCCACATCATCGCCTTTCATGATTCGGCCAATCTGGAGGCGGGCCGGATCGGTTATACGCCCGGCTATACGCTCGCCAATGTGGACAGCGTCGACCTGACCGTGCGCGGAGTGGGCGGCCATGGCGCCTATCCGCAGACGGTGCGCGATCCCATCGTGCTGGCCAGCCGCATCGTCACCACGCTCCAGACGCTGGTCAGCCGGGAGCAGGAGCCGCAGGATCCCGCCGTGGTCACGGTGGGCAGCTTCATTGCGGGGACGAAGCATAATATCGTCCCGGACGAGGCGGTGCTGCTGATCACCGTGCGAAGCTATTCGGATGCGACGCGACAGCATCTGCTGGACGGGATCGCGCGGATCGCGAAGGGGGAGGCGATTGCGGCGGGCATGCCGGAGGATCGGATGCCAGTGATGACGATCAAGGACGACTATACCCCTGCCACCTTCAATACGCCGGATTTTGCGGACGAGATGGGCACACTGTTCCGTAGCCATTTCGGCGCGGCGCGGGTGGAAAAGGCGCAGGCATCGATGGCGGGCGAGGATTTCAGCCAATATTATCGGGCGGACAAGAGTATCCGCAGCCTGATTTTCTGGGTAGGCGGCGTGCCTGCCGCGAAAATGGCGGCTGCCAATGCGGGCAAGCTGACCCTGCCGTCGCTGCATAGCGGCTATTGGGCGCCCGATGCGGAGACTGTCGTGGGGACGGGCGCGCGGGCATTGACCGTCGCTGCGCTGGATATATTGAAGAAGACGCCCTGATCCGCGACTGGAGCATTTTAAAAACAGATGGCATCATCCGCTGGCTCGGAAAATTCGGAAAACAAAAGAGAAGTAGAGCATGGCCCGATCCAGTCCGACAGGATCATGCTCCAGATCAGCGGGTCACGGTCGGTGGCCATGGCGCCTGCGAACCGCCGGGTGACGCGGGCGGGGGTGCATCCGCCGACACACCGGCCGGGCGATCCGCCACGAACTGGTCCTGTGCGGGCTGCGGCGCCATGGCGCTGGCCGCGGCCGCCGGGTCGAGGGAGGGTTTTGGATCGAATGGCCCGGCAGCGGCGAGCGACTGTTGCTGCATCGGCTGTTGCATGGGCTGCATCGGCTGGGAAGCGGGCGCCGGGGACGGTGCATCGCTGGCCGGCGCGGCGGCCATGGCATTGGCCACGCCCGGCTCGGCCTGCGGTGTCGGTGTCTTGCGCGCTGCGATTTCCGCCACGAGGGGGGCGATGATCAGTGTGGCGATCGCGATCTTTTTATACAGGGCGTGCGTTTTGACCATGGCGGATACCTTAGCGCATCGGGGTTAACGGCAGGTTTTCAAGCACTTCAGGCCGCCGTGTCGATGCCCAGTTCGGCAAGCTTGCGATACAGGGTCGAGCGGCCGATGCCCAGACGCCGGGCGACCTCTGTCATGCGGCCGCGATAATGGCTGATCGCCAGGCGGATGACGTCCGCCTCTATGTCCGCCAGCGCGCGCAAATGACCGTTCGCCTCATAGAGCGGTACGCAGACATCGCTGTCCTGTCCCATGAATCCCCCGGTGCCGGTGCGGATCGTCTCGATGCTGGTGAGTGATGGCCGGGCGGCGGGCGTGGCGGCCCCTTCGGCCAGATGGGCGACGATGTGCGGAAAGTCGTCCGGGGTCAGCGCGTCGCCGTCACACAGGACGGCGGCACGGAATAGCGTGTTCTGGAGCTGGCGGACATTGCCCGGCCAGTCGTGGCGGGCCAGCAGGGTGATCGCCTCCGCCGTGGCGCCAAGGCTGGGCAGGCCGGGCTGCGCGCCGATGCGGGCAAGCAGGTGCCGGGCCAGCGCCGGAATGTCGCTGGTGCGTTCGCGCAATGGCGGCACCATGATCTGGACGGTATTGAGGCGATAGTAGAGATCTTCGCGGAACCGGCCAGCCTCCACTTCCGTCAGCAGCCGCTTGTTGGCCGCGGTGATGACGCGCACGTCGATATGGACGGGATGGCGCGCGCCGAGCGGATGGATTTCATTATCCTGCAACAGGCGCAGCAGCCGGACCTGCGCGTCGAGCGGCAACTCGCTGACCTCGTCGAGGAAGATGGTGCCGCCATGGGCGGCGGCGAGCCGACCGACATGGCGGTCGAACGCGCCGGTGAAGGCGCCGCGCTCATGCCCGAACAGTTCGGATTCCAGCAGGTTCTGCGGGATGGCGGCGCAATTGACGGCGACCAGCGGCGCACCCGTGCGCGGGGATGCGGCATGGATGGCGTTGGCGATGACATCCTTGCCCACGCCGCTCTCACCCTCGATCAGCACGGGGACGCGGCTCTGCGCTGCCTTGGCCGCGATGGCGAGGGCGGCGCGGAAGGGGGGTGAGGAGCCGATGATCGAATCGAAATCGAGTGGGGCCTGAATCTTGGTGGTCAGGCGGCGCAGTTCGCCCGCATCCTTCTTGCTGGCCGCCGTCGCCAGTGCATGGGCGAGCCGTTCCGGCGTGACCGGCTTGATGAGGAAGTCGCTGGCGCCCGCGCGCATCGCCTCCACGGCCGCGCGGGCATTGTCGTTGGCGGTCAGGATCATGATGGGCAGGTTGGGGCGCCGCGCCGCGATGGTGCGGACCAGTTCGGCGATCTCCAGTCCCGGCGTCCAGTCGTCGATCAGCACGGCGGCCACG
Organism: Sphingobium sp.; assembly: GCA_036384115.1. Classification (GTDB taxonomy): domain Bacteria; phylum Pseudomonadota; class Alphaproteobacteria; order Sphingomonadales; family Sphingomonadaceae; genus Sphingobium. The sequence continues at coordinate 29,546 of DASVMZ010000022.1, read as the reverse complement.
CGCATGCCGTCGCGAGTCCCCAGCGTCTGGATGGCACGGTCGCCATCGCCGATGCTGAGCGTGCGCCAGCCCGCCCGAGCGGCAAGCGCCGTCGTCAGGCGGCGCTGGGCCGGTTCGTCGTCGACGAGGAGGAGGAGAGGCTGTTCGGCGTCTATCATCAATTTATCCGGTGATCCCGGATCCTGAATAGAGCGATCAGGTAAAGACCGACTTAAGCCTGGGCACGGTGCGGATGCTCTTGCGATTTCGGAAGGCTTGTCGCAAAGGAGGCCGCAGTGAAACAAGGGGAATTCTGACGTGAGTTCAGAGCAAAATTATCGCGCGGCCGAGCAGACCTACACCGGCTTTGTCGGTCTGGTGAAGTGGGGCGCCATCGGATGCGTGATCGTGGCGAGTCTCGTCGTCCTGTTGATCGCCTGATCCGTCTCCCGGTATGGGCCTTACGGTACTGAGCCTTGTCCGCCTCCGGGGCGGAGAGGGCTAGCGTGAAGATGCCATCGTCCGCGAACAGGCGGATGGCCTTCTGCGCCGGATGACTGTCCTGAACGGTGATGGTCTGCGCTATCATGCGCCGGTCATCGCGTCGGATGATCCGGGGGTGACACAATGATGCCGATCATTTTCCTGCTACCCCTTTTCCTGATTTCCTGCTGCATCGGCTATCTGGTCGTCTGGCGGGTCAGGTCCGCTACGCCTATGCCGCTGATCGCGATGACCAGTGCACTTGGCTCCGTCATCATCGTGGGCGCACTGGTCGCGACGGCGGAAACATCTGGCGCGGTCGCCAAATATCTGGGGCTTGCGAGCATCGTGCTGGCGTCGGCAAATCTTTTTGGAGGTTTCACGCTTGCTGGGCGCTTGCTGGCGTCGGACCCCGAAAAGACGCGCGAATGACGGCGGCGGCCGGGGGCATTATTCCATGGGGCGTGGGCCTTGCCTGCCTCGCCTCCGGCCTGCTGTTCGTCCTTGCCCTGTGCGGCCTGTCCAGTGTGGAGGCTGCGCGCGTGCCAGCGTCTCGTCAGCGGGTCTGTCGCTATGGCATGGCAGGAATGGCCCTGGCCATTGGCACGACGTTCTACACGCAGAATGCCGCCTCCCTACCCGAGATCGGGATTGCCATATTGGTCGGCGCGGGCATTAGCATGCTGGCCGCGCAAAGGATCGCCATCGAGGCGATCCCGCAGGGGGTGGCGGCCTTCCACAGCCTTGCCGGTCTGGCAGCGTTGGCGGTGGGCATTGCGGCGTATCTGGACCCCGGCGCGGTTGGCATCCTCGACTTTGGGGCAGGGGTAGCGACTGGCGGTGATGCGGCGACACTCGGCGAGATTATCCCGGTCGGCCGACTGGGGCTGTGTCTTGGACTGGCTTTCGGGGCAGTCAGTGTTTCGGGTTCGATCGCCACCTTCCTCAAGCTGAATGGCAAGATGGCGGGCGGACCGATGCCGCCGCCCGCGCACCCCCTCATCACCCTTGGCATGCTGGCCGTCATGCTGGGCCTGATGGGCTGGTTCTGCGCCATGCCTGCGCCTAGCGAGGCACCATGGCCGCTCTGGGCGATACTCGTCCTTAGCCTTGCCTTCGGTTTTCTGCATGTCCTCCCCATCGGCCGGGTGGACATGCCGGTGCTGCTCTCGATGCTTAACAGCTGTTCGGGCTGGGCTGCTGCTGCGATGGGCTTCATGTCGAACAATATGGCGCTGGTTATGGCTGGAGGGCTGGTTGGCGCATCGGGCGCCGCCTTGAGCCACCGCTTGTGCAGGGCGACTAACCGAAGTCTGCTTTCGGTCCTTGGCGGAGCGCCTGTCACAGAAGGGGCGGTGCGCGGCCTATAGGGCTGTCGGTGTTTGAAATGGGTCGTATGGCCGGGTTCGCCTTGTCGAACGAGCGTCTTTCTTCCTAGAAGCGACAATGCACTCCCGGCCATGATGGCGGGAGTGGCAAGGCCCCGGTTCGGGGTGATGAATTTGGGGGACGCCTGCATGCGTAAATTGGGTCTCATCGGCGGGGTGAGCTGGGCTTCGACCGCGCGCTATTATGAGATCATCAACAAGGCGGTGCATCGCCGTCTCGGCGGGTTGCACAGCGCCCGGCTGGGCATCGAGAGCCTCGATTTCGCGGAGGTTGCGCGCTGCGTGACGGAGAGCGACTGGGCGTGTGCGGGCGAGCAGGTGGTCGGCGCGGCCAGGCGGCTGGAGGATGGCGGGGCGGAGGCGCTGCTGATCTGCGCCAATTCGCTGCACAAGGTCTATGATCCCGTCGTGGCGGCGGTCGGCATCCCGGTCATCCATATCGTCGATATGATCGGCGCCCGGCTGCGTGCGGATGGGGTCAAGTCGGTCGCTCTCGTTGGCACCAGCAATGTGATGCTGGACAAGGTCTATCGCCAGCGACTGGTGCGGCAGGGGGTCACGCTGCTGCGCGGCGACCCGGAACTGGCGCTGCGGATCGATGGGATCGTCTATGACGAACTGTCTACGGGCAAGTCGAGCCGGGAAGCGGAACGCTATATGAAGTCGGAACTGACTGACATCGCCAAGGAAGATGTGCAAGCTATCGTGCTGGCCTGCACCGAACTGGAGATGGTGGTGGACGTACAGGCCAATGTCCTGCCCATCTATGACGGCACGACAATCCACGCGATGGCGGGTGCGGAGTTCATCCTGAGCGGCGACCCGTAAAATTTTTTGGGCGCGGGAACAAAAGGAGTCTGGTGCGCGCAGAAGCCAGCACTTATCGAGTCCCGTGCTCCTGCGGACCGTTAACTCTCCCCGTTAAAACTTTGTTTACCATGATTAACTGCGCTTGACGCCCGAGTCGCGAGGACTCATGCCTGTGGATAACTCAACGGGGATGGCACGATTTTATGGGCGTTATCGAACGCGTCCCGCCGGTGCGGCGGGCGAAAAGGGCAGTGGCAGAGGCGGTCGTGGCGCGGGAGCCGCTGGTGGTCGACCGGCTGATCCAGCAGGACTGCATCACCGCCATGCGTTCGTTGCCCGATGCGTGCATCGACATGGTTTTCGCCGATCCGCCCTATAATCTCCAGCTTGGTGGCGACCTGTTCCGGCCGGAGGGCGGCCGCGTGGATGCGGTGGACGATGCATGGGACAAGTTCGACACGCTGGCCGCCTATGACGCCTTCACCAAGGCATGGCTGACCGAGGCGAAGCGTATCCTGAAACCCAATGGCACTATCTGGGTAATCGGCAGCTATCACAATATCTTCCGCGTGGGTTCTCAGTTACAGGATCAGGGTTTCTGGATCCTCAACGACATCATCTGGCGCAAGGCCAACCCGATGCCCAACTTCAAGGGCACGCGCTTCACCAACGCGCATGAGACGCTGATCTGGGCCAGCCAGGGCGAGGATGCGCGCTACACCTTCAACTATCGCGCGATGAAGACGCTGAATGACGAACTCCAGATGCGGTCCGACTGGGTGCTGCCGATCTGCGGCGGGCAGGAGCGGCTGAAGGGCGACGACGGGCACAAGGTCCACCCGACGCAAAAGCCCGAGGCGCTGCTCTATCGCGTGCTGCTGGCCTGCACCAAGCCGGGCGACGTCGTGCTAGATCCCTTCTTCGGTACGGGCACGACAGGCGCGGTGGCCAAGCGGCTGGGCCGCCACTGGATCGGCTGCGAGCGGGAGGACGCCTATTGCGAGGCGGCGTTGGAGCGGATCAGTGCCGCGCTGCCGCTGGACGAATCATCGCTGACCATCATGCAGTCGGCCAAGGGTCAGCCGCGCGTCGCATTCGGTACGCTGGTCGAGACCGGCTATATCGCGCCGGGCACGGTGGTGATGGACGCCAAACGCCGCTGGAAGGCGGCGGTGCGGGCGGATGGCTCGCTGGAATGCGCGGACGGCGCAGGCATCGGCTCGATCCACAAGCTGGGCGCAACCTTGCAGGGCGCACCGTCGTGCAATGGCTGGACCTTCTGGCATATCGAGGGCGCCAAGGGGCTGGAGCCGATCGACGGGCTGCGACAGACCTATCTGCTTGCCACGCAGCCTTGAGGGGAGATCGTGGCCAGGCTCGGTATAGCGAGGCTGCTGAGCCTGCTGCTGCTCGCCCCGGCTGGCGCGGCGCAGGCGCGGGAGGGAGATAGCTTCCGGTTCAGTTCGGGAGGGATGATCAGCGGCAGCAGTGCAATCGTCATCGACCTTCACAGCGGTGCCTTCACCCTGAGCAGCCGTTCGTCCATCCCGCAAGCGGTAGAGGAAAAGCGGGCGGGAGTGGTCGATCGGATCCAGTTGGAAGGGCTGCGTTCGACCGCTCGTCAGGCGGTCCAATCCGGTCTCCGGTCGCGTGACTGCATCCTGTACGAGAAGCGGATGCGACGCCGCGGCCTCATTGCGACGGATATGCCCATGACTATGGATTACACGCCCTCAATGTGGTTTTCCATGGACGGTCAGGAGAGGTCGGCGCCAGGAAATCCGGGATGCTGGAGCGAAGCGGCAAGGCAGATTGAGGGCGCGGCGTGGAGCGTGGCGATGACGAGCGGGCAGATCGTGCGATAGGCTGGCCTGTCTCGGCTCCTCGACCTGACGCACATTCCTCCTTTAGGGCGTGACAATGACCATCCTCCTCCGTCCCATCTGGTTCGTGGATTCGCCCGTCGGCCTGCCCGATGGGACATGGCGGCGGCTGGCCAATACGCTGCTATGGTTTCAGGGGGTGGAGGTTCGTCGTGCGGGCTTGCCGGTCGAGCATGTGCCGGTGGCCGGGCTTGACGCATGGCTTGATGGACTGCCTGCCGATCTACGTCTACGGGCCGATACACAACTTGCGGGCCTCGCCGCGTATCGCCCCTCCATGACGCTGGGCGAACGCACCATCCGCTTCGATGTGCCGCAGGTGATGGGCATCCTCAACATGACGCCGGACAGTTTCTCCGATGGCGGGCGGCATCTCGGCGCTGGCGCGAATTGGGCGGACGCGGCGGCGGATGCGGGCTTTGCCATGGGGCTGGCGGGCGCGACGATCATCGACGTGGGCGGGGAGTCCACCCGGCCAGGCGCCGATCCGGTGTGGGAGGGTGACGAGATTGCGCGTGTCGTGCCAGTGATCGAGCGGCTGGCCAAAAGTGGCACGGTCATCTCCATCGACACGCGCAAGGCGGCGGTGATGGAGGCGGCACTGGCGGCGGGCGCGCATATCGTCAATGACATCAGCGGCCTGTTGCACGATCCGCGCGCGATGGAGGTGGTCGCGGCCGCCGGATGCCCGGTCGTCCTGATGCACTCGCCCTCCGCTGGACAGAATCCGCATGAGAAAACGTTGCCCTACGGCGATGTGGTTGCGGAAACCTATGCCTTTCTGGAGGGGCGCATCACGGCCTGTGTCGCGGCGGGCATCGCGCGGGAGCGGATCATGGTCGATCCGGGCATCGGCTTCGGCAAATCGCTCTCCGACAGTCTGGCGCTGGTGAACCGGCTGGCGACTTTTCAGGCGCTGGGCCTGCCGCTGTTGCTGGGCGCAAGCCGCAAGCGGATCGTCGGCGCCTTGTCGAACGAGGCGCTGCCTGCCGAGCGGCTGGGCGGCTCTCTGACGCTGGCGCTGGAAGGCGTGCGTGCGGGCGCGGCGGTGCTGCGCGTGCATGATGTGCCGGAAAGCGCGCAGGCGGTGCGGGTCTGGCGGGGATTGCGGGATGCCGCACTGAGTGCAGTGGGGTAGGGCGACCTGCATAACCGGGCGCCCATCTCCCCACTTTCCCCTGCGCCGGAAAGCCGATATGGGGCCGCCATGACCGACAAGATCGCATCCGACCGCCACGCCCCCGATCCGGCGCTGCTCGCCAAGGCCGAGACGCTGACCGAGGCGCTGCCTTATATGCAGCGTTATGCCGGGCAGACCTTTGTCGTGAAATATGGCGGCCACGCCATGGGCAACGCGGAACTGTCGCGCGATTTCGCCGAGGATGTCGTGCTGATGAAGATGGTCGGCATCAACGTCGTGGTGGTGCATGGCGGCGGTCCGCAGATCGGCGCGATGCTCAAGCGGCTGGGCGTCGAGAGCACGTTCATCGGCGGCCTGCGCGTGACCGACGAGGAAACCGCCAAGATTGCGGAGATGGTCCTGGCAGGTTCCATCAATAAAGAAATCGTGGGCTGGATTGGCGCGGCCGGCGGGCGCGCGGTCGGCATATCGGGCAAGGACGCCGGGACCGTCACGGCGGAGAAGGTTGGCGACAAGCGCCAGGCCGATCCGTTGCAGGGTATAGAGCGGCATGTCGACCTGGGCTTTGTCGGTGAGCCGGTGGCCGTGGATACGCGCCTGCTGAAATCGCTGGCGGCGGACGGGATCATCCCGGTGATCGCGCCGATCGCGGGTGGGCTGGATGGCCACACCTATAATATCAATGCTGATACCATGGCAGGCGCGATCGCGGGGGCGCTGGGCGCAACCCGCTTTTTCCTGCTGACCGATGTGCCGGGCGTGCTGGACAAGGGCGGCGACCTGCTCAGCGATCTGGACGAGGCGCGGATCAACGCGCTGAAGGCGGACGGCACCATTTCCGGCGGGATGATTCCCAAGGTGGAGACCTGCCTGCATGCGGTCGGCGCGGGCGTGGAGGCGGCGGTCATCCTGGACGGGCGCGTGCCCCATGTGATGCTGTTGGAAATTTTTACCAAGCTCGGTGCGGGGACGCTTGTTCACGCCTGATCACGCGTTTTTGGTCGGGCCGCTCGTTCCGAAACGAGCCGGCCTGTATTGCGCGCGCGGCTTGTCCATCCACCACCCTATCGGCTAAGGGGGCGCCACGCATCGCCCCCAATGGGAGTCTTCATGGCCTTCGCGATTTTTCAGACGCTGATGATCCTGCTCAATGTGGCGAAATGGATCATCATCATTCAGGCCATCGTCAGCTGGCTGGTGGCGTTCAATATCATCAATACCAGCAGCGATTTCGTGCGGACCGTCCTGACCGCGCTGGAACGGATGACCGAGCCATTATATCGGCCGATCCGCAAGGTGATGCCGGATCTGGGCGCACTGGACCTGTCACCGATGGTGGTGCTGCTGGTCATCGTGATCCTGCAACAGGCGATCCTGCCCGCGATTTTCGCGCCGCTGGTGTGAGCGGCCTCGTCCGGCAAGTGGGCGAGGATAGCATCATGCCGGTGCGGTTGACGCCGCGCGCGGCGGCGGAGAAGGTCGGCGGGCTATGGGCCGATGCCGATGGGCATGTCTGGCTGTCGGCCAGCGTGACCGCGCCGCCGGACAAGGGGCGCGCCAATGCGGCGCTCATCGCCCTGTTGGCGAAGCGGCTGGATGTGCCCCGGTCGTCGATTTCGCTGGAGGTGGGGGGCATGAGCCGGTTAAAACAAGTGCGGATCGCACGCACGGATGCGGCGGCCGTCGAGACCATGTTCGTCCGTCGTGACGCGGTTGCAGAATAGAGGATATAATCCCATGACCATCGGCAAGATCATCGACGGCAAGGCCTTTGCCGAAGGGTTGCGCGCGGAAGTGACGCAGGGTGTGGCCGCTTTCCTCGCCAGCCAAGGACGCACGCCGGGCCTCGCGGTGGTGCTGGTGGGCGATGATCCGGCGAGCGCCGTCTATGTCCGCAGCAAGGGCAAGCTGACCGTCGCTGTCGGCATGGAGAGTTTCGAGTATAAGCGCCCGGCGACGATCACGCAGGAAGAGCTGCTGGAACTGGTGGAGGAGCTGAACGGCGATCCGCGTGTCGACGGCATATTGGTGCAACTGCCCTTGCCTGCCCATCTGGACGAGCAGGCCGTGGTGAATGCGATCGATCCTGACAAGGATGTGGATGGCCTGACCCCGATCAGCTCGGGGCGCCTCGCGCTCGGCCTGCCCGGTCTCGTTCCCTGCACGCCGCTGGGCAGCCTGATGCTGCTCAAGGATGAACTGGGCGACCTGTCCGGCAAAAATGCGGTGGTGATCGGACGCTCCATTCTGGTCGGAAAGCCGATGGCGCAATTGCTGCTGGGCGAGAATTGCACCGTGACCATCGCGCATAGCCGGACACGGGATCTGGCCAGCGTCGTCCATCAGGCGGACATCGTGGTTGCCGCCGTCGGTCGGCCGGAGATGATCAAGGGCGAATGGATCAAGCCCGGCGCGACGGTGATCGACGTCGGTATCAACCGTGTGGCCGCCGATGAAGAGGGCAAGACGCGCCTCGTCGGTGACGTGGCGACGGCGGAGGCGGCGAGCCATGTGCGCGCCATTACGCCCGTGCCCGGCGGCGTGGGGCCGATGACCATCGCGGTCCTGCTCCGCAACACGCTGGTCGCCGCCTGCGCGCGGGCGGGTATCGCTGCACCCAAGGGGCTTTAGGCTGTCGGCTCGCACCTCTTTCTGGCTCGCGCTTGGTGCCGGGTTGTTCCTGCTGGCGGGAGTGGTTCTGGCCCAGCCGCCGGGCGGGCGGGGAAAGATGGGCCAGCGCGGGGGCTATGCCGATCCCAGCCTGATAATTGCGGCTGAACTGGCATTCGACCGCCTGGCCGTCGAGAAGGGGCAATGGATGGCGTTTGGCCGGATCATGGCGCCCGATGCGATATTGTTCCGGCCCGACCCTGTTTTCGCCGAGCGGTGGCTGAAAGGGCGGCGCAATCCGCCTGTCCCGATCCGCTGGGAAACGCGGCAGGTCTTCATGGCGTGCGACGGCAGCAACGCGATCAGCACGGGGATATGGACGGTATCCGGCAGTGAGGGCGGACGGGGAAGGTTCACCAATATCTGGCGGCGGGACAAGGGTGGCTATCGGCTGATCCTGAGCCATGACAGCCCGCTGGCGACAGTCGAGGCCGCGCGCGGGGAGGATGAGCTGGAAGCGATCACGGCCCGTGTCGCGACATGCGCGAAACGCGGACGGCCGGGTGACAGGGGCGGATCGTCGCAGGGCGTGTCCCCGGATGCGGCAGTCGCCGCGCCACCGCTGGACCTGAAGCAGCCGCTGCCCATAAGCCGGGAGGACAGGGCCGACGATGGCTCGCTTCGCTGGCGCTGGTCGGTGGCGCCGGGCGGCGCGCGCCTGCTGGAGGCATGGATGGCGACGGAGGAGGGCGAGATGGCGATCCTCACAGACCCTATCGGGTCCGTTGGGTCATGAAGGATAGGGCGCGATGATCGAACTGTTCCTCTCCGCCTTCATCACTCTGTTCGTGGTGATCGACCCGCCGGGCTGCGCGCCCATCTATGCCGGGTTGACGACGGGCGCAACGCCGGTGCAGCGCCGGGCGATGGCGGTGCGGGCGGTGCTGATCGCTACGGTCATATTGCTGTTGTTTGCGATGGTGGGGCGACCGTTGCTGCACCTGCTGGGCATCGGTCTCGACGCCTTTCGCATCGCAGGTGGCATCATGCTGTTCTTCATCGCGATGGAGATGGTGTTCGAGCGACGCACCCGGCGGCGCGAGGATCGCGTGCAGAAAGTGGCGGAGACGCATGAGGTGGAGGATGTGTCCGTCTTTCCCATGGCGATGCCGATGATCGCCGGGCCGGGGTCCATCGCCACGATCATGCTGTTGATGGCGGGCGCGCATACCGGCATGGAGCGGACGGCGGTGCTGGCTGCGCTGGCGCTCACCCTCGTTCTCATGCTGGGTGCCTTGCTGCTGGCCGGACCGTTAATGCGGTTGGTGGGGCAGCAGGTAGAGGCGGTCGTCACCCGCGTGCTGGGCGTGTTGCTGGCCGCGCTGGCGGTGCAATTCGTGCTGGACGGTGTGCGGGGCGCGTTGATGCCGGTCAGCTAGGATGGGCAACCGGCATATCCACGGCCGGTTTAGAGCGCGTGGACGAGAATCCATCCGACGGCGGTGACGCTGAACACCAGAAACATGGGGCCGACCGCACGCGAAAATTCGCTGAACGCCGCGTCGAGACGATCCGCAGTATGGCTCTTCATCATGGGGGAATCCATCCGGTCCATTATCTTTCTCGCTTCCTCATCCTCTACCTGCCCTAGCGCTGCCATGCATCGCCGGGCGGCGAAATTGGACATTGGTATGAGGGGGCGGGAAGTCAAGGCGGGGGTCGGGCGTAACCGGGTGAGAGTCGCGGCGTCAGGCCATGCGGCCGATGGCGGCGATCCGCACGACATGTGCCGGGCAGCCTGTTTCCGTGGGTCCGGCCATGTGTGATATGATCTTCGACCGGGCCGGTTAAAGCCAGCCGTGGATAGCCCACCCCGTCACCGCCATTGCCCCGATAAGAAGAGTGGGGCCGAGCATGCGGGAGAAGGCTGTAACCAGGCGGTCAAGACGGTAAGCTATATGATCGACGGTCGGCGCCGGAAATGGCTGTAAACGAGGCAAGGGGTCGGGGCGCAGAGTGCGCTGCGGTTGGAGATAGTCGGTTGAATTGCGGTCGATGTGGGCCCCGGGGGCATCTGTCATGCCATTGTCGCAGATCCAATGCGATTGTCCATGATAGGATGGATTATGCTTCTGCATGACTTTGCCCCGCCATTGCCCTGTTTCCCGATAGTATGTTCATCGTGCCGAAGGTCGGCTCTATGCTTTCGATATTCCTGTATAATCGGTGTCGGCTAAATAATTGCCCGACGCTGATCCTGCCAAATGCCGTAAAATCGGTATTTGCTCGCACCTCTACTGCCGATCCATTTTTTATGGTGTGAAGGGAAAGCCCGGGCCGAACCTGCTTCACAGGGCGCGCAAAATCGCTAGTCTGCGCCATATTCTGGGCGTGTCGCCCCTTCGATCAGGACGTTCATGACGACCCAAACGCTACCGGCGCTGCCAGACGGAGATTCCGCAGGCACTTTCCTTGGTCATCCCAAAGGTCTGTTCGTTCTGTTTTTTGCGGAAATGTGGGAGCGTTTTTCCTATTATGGGATGCGCGCGCTCCTGATCTTCTACCTTACCAAATGGTGGTTGTTCGACGATGGCAAGGCGAACCTGATCTATGGTGCCTATACCAGTCTGGTCTATATCACGCCGATGCTGGGCGGCTATCTGGCGGATCGCTATCTGGGTCAGCGAAAGGCGGTGCAGTTCGGCGCGGTGATGCTGACCATCGGCCATTTCCTGATGGCCTATGAAGGCACGCCGGGCGGGCATGGCGTCAACCCTGCGATCAATATCTTCTGGCTGGCGCTGGCCTTCATCATCGTTGGGTCCGGGTTTCTGAAAGCCAATATCTCGGTGATCGTGGGGCAGATGTACCGGCTGACCGACGTGCGGCGGGATGGCGCCTATACGATCTTCTATGTCGGCGTGAATGTGGGCGCGTTCATCGGCACGCTGGTGGCTGGCTGGCTGGGCGAGACCTATGGCTGGTCCTATGGTTTCGGATCGGCGGGCGTGGGCATGCTGATCGGCCTGATCGTGTTCATGCATGGGAAAGCCAAGCTGCTGGGCCGGGGCGAGCCGCCCCATCCTGAGCGATTGGCGGTGAAGACGGCGGGGCTGAGCCTTGAAACCCTGCTCTATATTCTCAGCATCGCGTCGACCGCAGTAATCTGGCTGCTGATCCAGTATCAGGATGCGATTGGCTGGCTGTTGCTGGTCGCGGGCGCGGTGTTGCTGGCTTATATGCTCTACGTCGCGATCACCCAGCTTGAACCACATGCGCGGGACCGCATCTTCGCCATCCTGTTCCTGCTGGTGCTCCAGCCGGTCTTCTGGGGTCTGTATGAGCAGGCGGGCGGATCGATCAACCTGTTCACGGACCGCTATGTCGACCGCAGCTTCCTGGGCTTCACGGTTCCGGCGTCGATATTCCAGTCGATCAATCCCTTCTACATCATGGTTTTGGGGCCACTCTTCGCGGGCCTGTGGACGCTCCTCGGGCGGCGGGGGTGGGAGCCTTCGACTCCGGCCAAGTTCGGTATCGCACTGTTGCAGGTCGGCCTGTCCTTCCTCGTCCTGAATTGGGGGGCGCATGCGATGGGCATCGGCAATGCGACGCCTGCGCTGTTCATCTTCCTCCTTTATCTCTTCCAGACCACGGGCGAATTGTGCCTGTCCCCAGTCGGTCTGTCCGCGATGAACCGGCTGGCGCCCGCACAGATGGCGAGCCTCATCATGGGCGGCTGGTTCTTCGCGACGGCGGGCGGGCAGTTCGTGGCGGGCAAGATCGGCGAGGCGACGGGCGGGGAAGGGGGCGAACAGGGTAAGGAACTGATCCTTTCCATCTATGCCACCATTGGCTGGTGGGGGATCGGCGTCGGCGTGCTGGTGCTGCTGGTCGCGCCCTTCTTCCGCAAGCTGATGCATCTCGACACCCTGCGTGATGCGGGAGCGGCGACGATGGCCGATCCGGTCCCGCCGACCGCGGACCATATGCCGGTTCGGGAGGGCTGAACGGCCGCTTGGGGTTGGCCGGGCTTTTGAGTATAGGCTCGGGCACGGCACATCGTTTTCGGGCCTGCCTCTTCAGGGGCGTTCGGGCCAGTATCAGGCCAGTATCAGGCCAGTATCAGGCCAGTATCAGGATAGCATATGGGCAGACGCTTTTTCGGGACGGACGGCATCAGGGGGCGGACCAATCAGTCGCCGATGACCGCGGCGATGGCGATGCGGGTCGGCATGGCGGCGGGCCGTCATTTTCTGCGCGGGAACCATCGGCACCGGGTGGTGATCGGCAAGGATACCCGTCTGTCCGGCTATATGATCGAGAATGCGCTGGTCGCGGGTTTCACCAGCGTGGGCATGGACGTGGTGCAGTTCGGTCCGATCCCCACTCCCGCGGTGGGGATGCTGGCTGCGAGCATGCGCGCCGACCTGGGCGTGATGATCTCGGCCAGCCACAATCCCTATTATGACAATGGCATCAAGCTGTTCGGTCCGGATGGCTACAAGCTGTCCGATGAGGATGAGTTGAAGATCGAGGCGCTGCTGGATGAGGAAGTGCCGCTGGCCGAGTCGAGCAAGATCGGCCGCGCCCGCCGGGTGGAGGATGCCAAGGGGCGGTATATCCATGCGGTGAAATCCACCTTCCCCTCGCACCTCCGGCTGGACGGGCTGCGGATCGTCATCGATTGCGCTAATGGAGCGGCGTATAATACCGCGCCTTCCGCCCTGTGGGAACTGGGGGCGGATGTGGTCGCCATCGGGGTCAATCCCAATGGCACCAACATCAATGACGGCTGCGGATCGACCGCGCCGATGCTGTTGCAGGAAACCGTCGTCTCGTCAGGCGCTGACATCGGTATCGCGCTGGATGGCGATGCGGACAGGCTGATCGTCGTGGACGAAAATGGCGACATCGTGGACGGTGACCAGATCATGGCGCTGATCGCGACGGAATGGGCGCGGATCGGCAAGTTGAAAGGCGGCGGGCTGGTCGCGACGGTGATGTCCAACCTTGGCCTTGAACGGTTGCTCGTCGGGCAGGGCATCGGGCTGGAGCGGACCAAGGTCGGCGACCGCTATGTGCTGGAGCGGATGCGTGGCGGCGGCTTCAATGTCGGGGGCGAGCAGTCGGGACATATGATCCTGTCCGACTATGCCACCACCGGTGATGGCACGATTGCGGCGTTGCAGGTGCTGGCTGCGCTGGTCGAGGCGGGCAAGCCCGCGAGCGAAGTCCTGCATCGCTTCGACGCAGTGCCGCAATTGCTCAAGAATGTGCGCTTTACGGGCGGCAAGCCACTGGAGGACAGCGAGGTACAGCGCGTGATCGCGCAGGCGGAGAAGGAGCTGACCGGCAGCGGCAGGCTCGTCATCCGGCCGTCGGGCACTGAGCCGGTCATCCGCGTGATGGCCGAGGGCGATAATGCCGACCAGGTGCGCGACGTGGTGGACCGCATCTGCGACAGCGTGGCGAAGGCGGCGGCTTGATGCTGGAGATGCGGCCCGACTGCGAACGGTGCGGAAACGACCTGCCCGCACAGGCAGGCGGTGCGTTCATCTGCTCGTTCGAATGCACATTTTGCGCGGATTGCACGGAGGCGCTGGATGACCGCTGCCCCAATTGCGGGGGCGAGTTGCTGGATCGACCGACGCGGGGCGGCGAGGCTTTGAAGCGGGCGCCCGCGTCGACGGAGCGGTATTTCAAGGGATGAGTGTCGCGCGCATTCTTATCATCGCGGGATCGGATTCCGGCGGAGGCGCGGGGATTCAGGCGGACATCAAGGCCGTCACCATGCTGGGCGGCCATGCGATGACGGCGATCACCGCGATCACCGCGCAGAACACGCTGGGCGTGCAGGCGGTGCATGCCGTGCCGCCGGAGATGGTGCTGGCGCAGATCGATAGCGTGGTGAGCGACATTGGCGTGGATGCGGTGAAGATCGGCATGATCGGATCGGCGGTCACAGCCCATGCGGTGGCGGAGCGGCTGGCGCGGTTGGGGGACATACCCATCGTGTTCGATCCGGTGATGGTGGCGACCAGCGGGTCCGTGCTGGCGGATGAGGCGACGGTCGCGGCATTCCGGCGTCTGATGGCACTGGCGACGGTGGTGACGCCCAATCTGCCTGAACTGGCGGCTCTGGGCGGCGAGGCGGCAGTGCTGGCGAAAGCGCGCGGGGTGCTGGTCAAGGGCGGGCATGGTGAGGGCGATGTGTTGACCGACCGGCTGCTGACCGCCGATGGCGCGCCGGTCGAGTGGCAGGGTGCGCGGATCGAGACGCGCAGCACCCATGGCACCGGATGCACGCTTGCATCCGCCATCGCGACCGGGCTGGGGCAGGGGATGAGCCTGCCCGACAGCATCGCGCGGGCGCGGGAATATGTGCGCGCCGCCCTGCTGCTGGCGCCGGGACTGGGCGGTGGGCATGGGCCGATGGGAGTGCCGCGCGATGTTCGCTGAACTGATGGCTGATCCGATCGCCGGCGTCGACGAGGCCGGGCGCGGGCCGCTGGCGGGGCCGGTGGTCGCGGCGGCGGTGATCCTGTGTCCCGACGGCATCGAGGGGCTGGACGACAGCAAGAAACTGAGCGCCGCGCGCCGGGCTGTGCTGGAGGCGCAGATATTGGCGTCCTGTCGCTATGGTATCGGCATCGCCAGTGTCGAGGAGATCGACAGCATCAACATCTTGCAGGCCACCATGCTGGCGATGACGCGGGCGGTGGAGGCCTTGTGTGAGAGCCATGGCTGCGTGCCGGGGCATGTTCTGGTGGACGGCAACCGGCTGCCGAGATGGTCTTACCGGGCGACGGCGGTCATTGGCGGCGATGCGATCCATGGCTGTATTTCCGCCGCGTCGATCCTGGCGAAGGAAGCGCGCGACCGGATGATGAAGGCCGCGGCGCTCGACTACCCACATTATGGCTGGACGTCGAACAAGGGCTATGGATCGGCAGTGCATATGGCCGCGCTGCGCGCGCATGGGCCTACGCCGTTGCATCGGCGGAGTTTTGCGCCGGTGCGGGAATTATTGCCGCAGGATTGATCCGGGGATTGCACGGGTTGCATATCTCGGCGGCGCTGTGGGTGCCCGCTGTTGGATTGGCGCGCCCGCCGTTCCGCTTGCCCGACTCGCGCTTCGGAAATAATGATACGCTGTAGTGTCATTATTCCCGGCGACGATAGCCATAAGAGAGAGGTGCGGCATACCCCTTGGTGATCGAACGCGACAAGGATGGCGCCCGCGACGCACAGCCCATCGTTTCCACACCTTTCTTCCTGCGCGGCGCGCTGGCGAGGGCAGCGACCAGATCCACAGCTCGCGCGACCTTGGCGTCAGCTTTGCGACACCCCGGATGGACATCAACGCCGCCGTCCACCCGCGCACCGAAGTGCCGCCGCTGCTCAACGTGCCGCTGTGTGAGATCATCGACCTTCTGGTCGAGACAGGCGAGCGCATCCGCGATCCCGGGAACGCTAATCACCCCGGAAAGGCCACTGGCGACATAAGCGGCACGGCACGGGTAAG
Organism: Sphingobium sp.; assembly: GCA_036384115.1. Lineage (GTDB taxonomy): Bacteria > Pseudomonadota > Alphaproteobacteria > Sphingomonadales > Sphingomonadaceae > Sphingobium. The sequence goes on along the minus strand of DASVMZ010000022.1, from coordinate 13,724 downwards.
GTCAAACCTTGTCGTGTATTACGGAGAAGATGGCGCTTCTCCTTATCCCTGCGCCACCGGTTATCCCTGCGCCACCGGTTATCCCTGCGCCACCGGCACCGTCACCCGCACGATCAGCCCGCCCTCCGGCCCGGCATTGGCAAAACGCAACTCCCCGCCGAAAGCCGACCTTGTGCTGTCACTCCGGTCCGGCGGAGTCAATTGCGGTGCCGGGGCAGCCATGATGTGCAACAAACGGGATACCCCGGCCGCCCGGATTTACCCGCCTTTCACTTTGTAGCCTTAAGAGGGGGGCGGATTTCAAGGGGTCGGCAGGCGTGGGCAAGCAGAAGGTCATCATCGTGTTCGGGACGCGGCCGGAGGCGATCAAGATGTTTCCCGTCGTCCATGCCCTGCGCGCGCAGCCGGGGGTGGAGACGCGGGTCATCGTGACCGCGCAGCATCGCGAACTGCTGGATCAGGTGCTGGAGATCAGCCGGATCGTGCCCGACATCGACCTGGACGTGATGGAGCCTGACCAGACGCTGGACGGGCTGACCGCGAAACTGATCGTGGAGCTGGGCCGCGCCTTCGATGCGGAGAAGCCGGACCGGGTGGTGGTGCATGGCGATACGCTGACCACGATGGTCGCCAGCCTGGCGGCCTATTACCGCAAGATCCCGGTGGCGCATGTCGAGGCGGGGCTGCGCTCCGGCGACATCCACCATCCCTGGCCCGAGGAAGTGAACCGCCGGGTGGTCGCGTGCATCGCGGACATGAACTTCGCGCCCACGGAGGCTGCGGCGGATGCGTTACGGGCAGAGAGCCGCGCGGAGGAAGGCATCCATGTGACCGGCAACACCGTCATCGACGCGCTGCTGGCCACCCGTGCGCGGATCGCCGGGGAGCCGGAACTGGCGGCGCGCTTTCTGGCCATCGCCGCGCCCTTTGCGGGCAAGCGGGTGATCGCCGTCACCAGCCATCGTCGCGAGAATTTCGATGGCGGCATGGCGGCGATCGCGGGCGCGATCCGCGACATCGCCGGGCGGCCGGACGTGGCGGTGATCTTTCCCGTCCACCCCAACCCCAATGTGCGTGCGGTGATGGACGAGGCGCTGGCCGGCCTGCCCAATGTGGCGATGATCGACCCGCTGGACTATCCCAATTTCGTGGCACTGCTGGATCGGTGCGAGATCGTGCTGACGGATTCGGGCGGGGTGCAGGAGGAGGCGCCCTCGCTGGGCAAGCCGGTGCTGGTGATGCGCGAGACGACGGAGCGGCCCGAGGGGGTGCTGGCCGGCACGGCAAGGCTGGTGGGGACGGACCGCGCCCGCATCGTGGCGGAACTGACGACGCTGCTGGACGACCCGGATGCCTATGACGCGATGGCACGGGCGCATAATCCGTTCGGTGACGGGCACGCGGCGGAGCGGATCGCGGGTGTGATCGCGGCGCCGATCATGAACGGCCAATCATGAACTGATGGTAACGTGACATGGCCCGGATGAAGGCATAGCCTTTCCTTTCCTCATCCAGAGGATAGGAGAGTTCCCATGCAGTACAAGATTGCCGCAATGGTTGCCGCTGCGCTGATGGCCGGTTCCGCGATGGCGCAGGCGCCGCTCGCCAAGCCCGCCGCAAAGGCCCCCGCCGCGACCAGGCCGGTCGCAACCGCTGCCAGGCCAGCGACCCCTGCGACCAAGAGAGCGCCGGTCGTCCGTACCGCAAAGTCGCTCGACTGTTCCAAACAGGCAGACGCCAAGGGTCTGCACGGTAATCCGCGCAAGAGTTTCATGTCGAGCTGTAAGAAAGCCTGACACCGGACTGTGCGGGGGCGCCGCGAAACCTTCCGTTCCGGCGCCCCTTGTGCAGAAGCATCTTCCCATTACCCAAATCTTCAACTTTCCACGGCACAAGCGATCCTGACTCATTTCAGGATTGCTTTATGCCCGTCGATTCACAGACCAAAGTTGCCGTCATCGGTCTCGGCTATATCGGCCTGCCCACCGCCGCTCTGATCGCGCGGTCGGGCATGACGGTGCAGGGCGTGGACGTGTCGCCGCATGTGGTGGAGACGGTCAACTCCGGCCGTATCCATATCGAGGAAGTCGATCTCGACGGGCTGGTGCAGGGCGTGGTGTCACGCGGGCTGCTGCGCGCGTCGCTGACCGTGGAGGAGGCGGACGTCTTCGTCATCGCGGTGCCGACGCCGGTGAGCGAGGATCATGCGCCCGACATCAGCTATATCCTCGCCGCCGCGCGGACCATCGCGCCGGTATTGCGGCCCGGCAATGTCGTGATCCTCGAGTCCACCTCGCCCGTGGGCACGACCGAGGCGATGCGCGACGAGCTGCAAAAAATGCGTCCCGACATCCGCATGCCGGGCCTCCCCGGCAGCAATGCCCTTGGGGGCGCCGAGATCGCCATCGCCTATTGCCCGGAGCGGGTGCTGCCCGGCCGTATCCTGATCGAGCTGGTCAACAACGACCGCTGCATCGGGGGCATCACGCCGCGATGCGCGCGCAAGGCGCTGGGCTTTTATCGCCAGTTCGTGCGGGGCGAGTGCATCACCACCACCGCGCGCTCCGCCGAAATGGTGAAGCTGGTCGAGAACAGCTATCGCGACGTCAACATCGCCTTTGCCAATGAGTTGAGCGTCATCGCGGATGGCATGGGCATCGACGTGTGGGACGTGATCCGGCTGGCCAACCGCCATCCGCGCGTCAACATCCTGCAACCCGGCCCCGGCGTGGGCGGCCATTGTATCGCGGTCGACCCGTGGTTCATCGTGCATGGCGACCCGGTCAACAGCCGCATCATCAGAACGGCACGGGAAGTGAACGAGGCCAAGACCGACTATGTGATCGCGCAGGCCAGCAAGCTGATCGACGGCATGCCGGACGCGGAGATCGCCTGCCTGGGCCTGGCCTTCAAGCCCAATATCGACGATTTCCGCGAAAGCCCGGCGGTGAAGATCGCGAAGCGGCTGGTCGATAGCTATGGCCGCCGGGTGAAGCTGGTCGAACCCTATGCGCGCGGCCTGCCGATGGAGTTCGTGGGCACGCCCGCCGAACTGATCGACATCGACGACGCCATCGAACGCTGCGCCATCTTCGTGGTGCTGGTGGACCATGACGTGTTCAAGTCGGTGCCGCTGGACGAGCGGATCGACAAGCTGGTCTATGACAGCCGGGGAATATGGCAGGACCAGCCGCATGCCGTGGTGCAGGCGCCGCTCCGCAAGGCGGGGTGAGGGTTGGGGTAGTCGGGGGGCTGGAAGCGACCAGTTGTTGCCCTTGCGTTGAGCGAGGCCGTGCTCTGGAAGCCGTCATTCCCATCCGTCACCCCAGCGAAGGCTGGGGTCTCGGGCGGTCAGAACAGGAGGTCCGACATGTCGCGCCAGTCAGGGTCGCTGTCCTCGACAAGCCGGATCTTCCATTCCCGCTGCCACGCCTTGAGCGCCTTTTCGCGGGCAATGGCCGACACTATCTCATCATGGGGTTCCGCCAGAACGAGGCGCGTCAGATTATATCTTGTGCAGAAAGCTGAGCCGGCGCCGTTCCTATGTCGTTCAATGCGTGCCGCGAGGTTGGCTGTGACGCCGACATACAGCACTCCTCTTGGATTGTTGGTCATGATGTAAGTGTAGCCGCTCCGCACCATGCCTCATAGTGGCGAGCCTTCGCCTGAGATGCCAGCCTTCGCTGGCATGACGGGTATGGATCTATGTCTGCTCTGGCAGGTGCGCTCTCGATGAGCAGACCGTCCCCTCCCCACCCATCCCGGCCCGGCTTTCACAACCGGCCTCAACGGCGGCACCGCCTCCGCCATCCAACAAGGCAATGGCGATCCCCCATCCGCCATCCTATGAAGCGTGCGACTCTCGCCCGGACAGGATGCCGTGACCGACCCGATCCTCTATTATAGCTGCGCCGTCACGGCCGTCATTCTCTCCGGTCTTGCCAAGGGCGGGTTTTCCGGGCTCGGGGCGCTGTCCATGCCGATCATGGCGATGGGGATCGACCCGTTGCATGGCGCCGCGATCCTGCTGCCGATCCTGATCGCGCAGGATGCGGTCGGCGTCTGGGCGTTCCGGCACAGCTGGGACCGCACGGTGATGATCGTCATGCTGCCGGGCATGATCGCGGGCGTGGCGCTGGGTTATTTCTATGCCACGGCGGTGTCGGAGACGGCGATCCTCGGCACGTTGGGCGGCATCTCCATCCTGTTCGGCCTGCACCGGCTGTGGGCGGAGCGGGATGGGGCGGTGGTGCTGCCGTCCAATGCGCCCAAATGGCTGGGCACATTGCTGGGCGGGGTATCGGGTTTTGCCAGCCAGATCGCCCATGCGGGTGCGCCGCCGTTCCAGATGTGGGTGCTGCCCCGCCGCCTGCCGCGCGATACGCTGGTCGGCACCAGCGCCATCGCCTTTGCGGTGATGAACTGGGTCAAGGTGCCGGCCTATGCCGCTCTCGGCCAGTTCACGCCCGCGACGCTGAAGGCGGCGGCGATCCTGATGCCAGTGGCATTTCTCTCCACGATGGCGGGGGTGCAACTGGTGCGGCGGGTCGATGGCGCGAAATTCTATCGGCTGATCTATATGCTGATGATCCTGCTGGGCATAAAGCTGGTGGTGGACGCGCTGGTGTGAGGGACTGCCCGTCCGGCATGGCTGGACGTGGACGATTCCGGCCTGTGCCCGGACGCGGCGGCGGCGGCGAACATCCCCAAATCCGCCTTAACCGCCACATCCCCGTTGACGCTGCCCTCGTGCAGGCATAGCTGCCCGGCTGATGAGCGGTCCCAAGGCATATTCGCGGGAAGCGGCGCGGTTTCGCCTCTATATCCTGTCGATCATGGTGGACATCGCCGTGCTGGCGGTGGCGTTCGCGCTCGCCAACTATTGGGTGATCGGCAATTTTCAGGGACAGCCCGGCAAGCCGCACGGCCTGATCATGTTCGCGATGATCGCGCCGGTCTATGTGCTGCTGGCGGTCAATGGCGGTGTCTATGGGTTCCGTACCATCGGCCACCGGCGGCAGGCGGCATGGCATGCGCTGTTCGCGCTGGGACAGGCGGCGATGCTGATGCTGCTGATCGTCTATTTCGGCAAGATGGCGGAGCGATTGTCCCGCCTGACCTTTGCGGTCGGCCTGTTCCTGAGCGCGGGCGGCCTGGTCTGGGCGCGGGGCCTGGCGGACGCCATGGCGCGGGCGGTAGTGGGTGAGACGCCGCACCTGACCGTGCTGATCGAGGATGGCATGAAATTCGACGCCGCCATGCTGACCGAAGTGGCCGAAGTGGTGGACGTTGTGGACGCGCGGGCGGCGGGTCTCGACCCCACCTGCCATGACGCGGCGATGGCGGGACGGCTGGCGGCGCTGGTCGGCACGGCGGAGCGGGTGGTCGTCTCCTGCGATGCGGACAGGATCGACGCCTGGGGCATCGCGCTTGCCTCCCTCTCGGCCAAGGCGGAGATATTGCTGCCCGAACTGCGCCGGCTGGCCCCGGCCAAGATCGGCGCGTTCGAGGACCATCCCACCATCGTGGTCGCCAGCGGGCCGATGGAGTTTCGCGACCGGCTGCTGAAACGCCTTTTCGACATCGTGCTGAGCATGGTCGCGATCGTCCTGCTGTCGCCGGTGCTGCTGGCGGCGGCGCTGGCGGTGCGCCTGTCGGGAGCGGGACCGATCTTCTTTCGGCAGGCGCGGCTGGGGCGGGACGCGGCGCCGTTCATGATCCTGAAGTTCCGCACCATGCATGACCGCCTGACGGATGTGGCGGCGAGCCAGCTGACGCGGAAGGACGACGCGCGCGTGACCCGCATCGGCGGCTTCCTGCGCCGCACCAGCATCGACGAATTGCCACAGATATTCAACGTGCTGATCGGCGATATGAGCATCGTCGGCCCGCGTCCGCATGCGCCCGCCGCAAAGGCCGCCGACAGCCTGTACTGGGAGGTCGATCATCGCTATTGGGCGCGGCATTGCATCAAGCCGGGGATGACGGGCCTCGCGCAGGTGCGGGGGCATCGCGGCCCCACAGACCGGCACGAGGATCTAGTCAATCGCCTGCAATCCGATCTCGAATATGTCACCAACTGGTCGATCTGGCGCGATCTGGGCATCATCGCGGCGACGCTGCGCGTGCTGGCGCATGATAATGCCTTCTGAGTGTTTTGGGTCTTCTGAGCTTTTCGGGCGGTTCGCGCGATGATCGTCGCTGCCCTGATGTTGGTGCTGAGCGTCGTGCTGCTGCTGTGGCCGTTCCTCTTCTATCCGCTGGTCCTCAACCGTCTGCCCGAGCGGCCGGTGATGCGCGCGATGCGGGGCGAGGGGCTGCCGTCGGCCACGCTGGTCTTCTGCGCCTATAATGAGGCGGCGGCGCTGCCGGAGAAGATCGCCAACCTGCGCGGGCTGAAGGCGCGCTATCCGGCGCTGGAGATACTGGCGTTCAACGACGGGTCGGCGGACGGCACGGCGGCGCTGCTGGACGGGGCGGCGGACATATTGACGCCGCTCCACGGGCCGGGGCGCGCGGGCAAGGCGCAGGGGATGAAGACGCTGGTCGCACGGGCGCGGGGCGATGTCGTCATCTTCACCGACGCCAATGTGATGCTGGACATGGAGGCGGTCGAGCGGCTGCTGACCTATTATGCCGATCCGCTGATCGGCGGCGTGCTGGGGTCGCTGGTCTATGACGGCGCGGGGGCGAGTTCCTCCGCGCAGGTCGGCGGGCTGTACTGGCGCATCGAGGAAGGGTTGAAGGACCGGGAATCGCGCACGGGCAATGTGATGGGGGCGGATGGCTCCATCTTCTCCATCCGCCGCGACCTGTACCCCGATTTCCCCGACAGCGTGCTGGACGATCTGGTCGTGTCGATGAGCGTGGTGTTCGCCGGGCGGCGGCTCATCAAGGCGAAGGATGTGGTCGCGCGTGAGATGATGGTGGCCAAGCGCGAGGACGAGATGCGGCGCAAGGTGCGGATCGCGGCGCGCTCATGGCACACGCATCGCTATCTGCGGCCGCAACTGGTGCGCATGGCCGGGATCGACCGCTTCAAATATGCCTCGCGCAAGATCGTCCGCTGGTTCGGGGCGGTGTGGATGGTGACGGGCGCGCTTTCCGCGCTGGTGCTGGCATGGCATTGGGCGCCGATGGGCGCGATCGGGCTGTTGCTGCTGGGTTGCGGGCTGCTGTCGATGGGCTATGGCAAACGGACGGGGGTGCTGGCATCGCTGACCGACATCGTGCTGGCCTATGCGGCGACGCTGCAAGGCATCGTGCTGGCGGTGCGAGGGCGGGATTTCACGCTCTGGGCGCCGGCCAAGTCCCGGAGCAAGGATATGGCGGGCCAGGACGGGGCGGGCCGGAAAGACAGGATAGGCGGGGGGCCTGACGCATGATTACCGTGCAACGTGTGGCCAAGGCGGCGGGCAAGCATCTGACCCGCGCCGCGCTGCGCCTCCGCATGGCGGCGGGCGTGAAGGGCGACCGGCTGTGTCCAGCCTGCGACGCGACTGTGCCGGGCTTCTTTCGCTATGGCGCGGCGCGGGATTGGGGCTGCCCGGCTTGTGGGTCTTCCCCGCGCGAGCGGTTGATGCATTATCTGCTCGACCGGGGGACGATTGCGCTGCCCGATGGCGGCGCGGTGCTGCACTGCGCGCCCAACGAGGGCAGCTTGGTTGAGCGGTTCCGCGCTGCGGCGGGCGACTATGTGCCCGCCGACATCGACCCGGCACGCTATACGGTGCCGGGCATGCAGCGGGTCGACCTGATGGAACTGGAGCATGCGGCGCGCTTCGACCGCATCTATGCCAGCCATGTGATGGAGCATGTGCCGGACGATGCCCGTGTCCTGTCCAACATCGCCCGGTCGCTGAAACCCGGCGGGGAGGCGTGGCTGATCGTGCCGCTGTGGAACAGGCCGAGCGAGGATGGACCGATGGACCTGTCCGGCCGGGAGCGGGAGCGGCGCTTTGGCCAGTGGGACCATGTGCGACAATATGGCATCGACTTTGCGGAGCGGATCGCTGCCGCTGGCCTGAACGTGGAGGTGATCGCCGCGCGTGACCTGCCGCCCGCCGATGTCCGGGTCATGGCGATAGACGATATACTGTTCCGGGCGCGGCGGTGACAGGCGATTACGCCCGAGTGCGAAGGCTCTGGGCGCCCATCGGCCGGTGGGAACGCAATGCGCGGGTGCTGGCCGCGCTTAAGCTGGTCAATGTCGGGCTGGCGATGCTGTGGGGCTTTGCGGTGACGTTCGTGTTCGTGCGCCTGCTGCCGATCGCGGAGTTTCGGGCGTTCCTGCTGCTGGTCGCCTTCGCCAATTTCACCGTATCGGCGGATTTCGGCTTTTCGGGGATCATCTATGCGCGGCTGCGGCGGTTTCGGCTGGCGCCGGAGGATGCGAGCGACTTTCACCCGCGCGATGTGGCGGTGCTGCTGGCCTTCATGATGGCGGTGGTCCTGCTGGGCGCGCTGCTGATCGCGGGGGGGATCGCGACCGGGCATATCCCCACCGGGCGTCCGGGGCTGTTCCTGGCTTTCTATCTGCTGAGCGCCGCCAATATCTTTGGCATCCTCGTCAAGCGGGCGCTGGCCGCGCTCGACCATAATCTGCTGTGGGAACTGGTCGACGCGGTGCGGCGCGTGCTGTCGGTGGGGCTGCTGATCCTCTCGCTGGCGGGCGTGCCGATCCTGCTGTCGGTGTTCGTGCAGATCGGGCTGGCGCTGGCCGCATTGGGCATCGGGCTGGCGGTGGTGCATGGATCGACGGGGATGCGCGGGGCCGACTGGTGGCTGCGCGGGGTCGAGATGGGCATGGTCTGGCGCACCTATATGCGCGACATGGGCACGACGATGACGCTGACCCTGTCCGACGTGGTCGCCTATACCGCGCCCTATTTCGGCATCGCCATGGTGACGCAAGACCCCCGGCCGCTGCTGGTGTTCGATTTCATCTACAAGATTTCCCGCGCGCTGACGGCGGTGATCCGGGCGCTGGTCGAGGCGGCGCTGCCGCGCCTGACCGCTGCGTTCCATGAGGGGCGGACGGCGCGGGTGCGCGAACTGATCGGGCGGATACGGCTGCTGGCGCTGGGCGCGGCGGGTGCGCTGGGACTGGCGCTGGTGGCGGTCGGCGGGCTGATCTCGGGCGTGCTGTTCGATGGCAAGGCGGTGCTGACGGTGGCGGAGCTGGTGGCGCTGGCGCTGCTGCTGTGCGGCCTGGCGATGCTGTGCGTGTCCACCTATGTGCATAATGGCGTGGGGCGGTTCGGCGCGCTGCTGCCCACGTCGCTGGCATTCCTGCTGCTGTCGATGCTGAGCGTCGCTGTCGGCGCATGGATGGCGCGGGTGACGGGGGAGCCGTTCGCGCTATGCTTTGCGGCGCTCTATGCCGCCGTGCATCTGGCGCTGGCAGTGCAGCATGGCCGGATGCTGCGGCGGTTGGTGCGCGCATGAAGATCGTGATGGCCGATCCGTCGCTGTTCACCGGGCGCTATGACGACGGCTTGTGTACGGCTCTGGCACGGGCCGGGCATGATGTGACGCTGGCCGGGCGGCCGCTCCGCGCGACCGATGCGATCGTGCCGGACGGCTATGGCTATATGCCGCGCTTCTTCCGCTGGAGCGAGGCGTTGCCTGCTGGCGGCAAGGTGAAGCAGGGGGCGAAGGCGGCGGATTATCTGGCCGGCGCGCTGGCGGGGTCGCGGGCGGTGTTCCGCGGGGCCGATGTGGTGCATTGGCAATGGCTGCCCTTCGCGCTGGCCGACGCGCACTGGCTGCGGCGGCTGGCCGGGCGGCATGCGCTGGTCCACACCGTCCATAACGCCAAGCCCTTCCACGGCGATGGCGCGAAGGAAGCGATGCAGGGCAGTGGCTATTTCGACCTGCTCGGCCGGTTCGATGCGCTGATCGTGCATGGTGAGGAGACGCGGGCGGTGCTGGCGGAGCGCGGCGTGGCGGTGCCCGTCGCCATCGTGCCGCACCCGCCGATGCGGTTGGCGCGCGCCGACGCGGCGACACTGGCCGCCGTGCCGCCCGGTCCGCGCCCGCGCATCCTCTTTTTCGGGACGATCAAGCCCTACAAGGGCGTCGACCTGCTGGTCGAGGCGGCATTGGCGCTGTGGGGCGAGGGGGCGGACTTCGACCTGGCGGTGGCGGGGCAGCCGTTCATGGCCATCGACACGCTGATCGACCGGGTGCGGGCGGCAGGCTTCGGCGACCGGCTGATCCTGGACCTGGGATTTCTGACGGAGCAGCGGCTGGATGCGCATCTGCGGCGGGCGGACATATTATCGTTTCCGTATCGGCATATCGATTCCAGCGGTGCCTTTCTGTCCGCTTGCCATTATGGCGCGGCGATGGTCACGAGTGATTGCGGCATGTTCGCGCGGTTGCCGGAGGGGGCCGCGACCCGGTTTCCCGCTGGCGATGCGGTGGCGCTGGCCGCTGCGCTGCGCCCGCTCGTCCACAGCCGTGCGGCGCGGGATCAGGCCGGGGCAGCGGCGCTGGGGCTGGGCGAACGGCTGGGCAATTGGGATGAGGCGGCGGCGGTGACGGAGGCGGTCTACAGCGACGCCATCGGCGCGGCGCGGCGGCGGGGAGTGAAAGCATGAGCGAATTGGCGCGCTATCGCCGGGAAGTGACCGACCGCTGGCTGGCGGTGCGGCTGGGGCTGGCCGGACGACAGCATCAATATCCCGAAATATTGGCGCTGCGCCGGTTCCTGAGCCATTTCGAGGTGGATTGCGTGATCGACGTGGGCGCCAACGCGGGGCAATATGCCACCATGTTGCGCCGCGACGTGGGCTTTCGCGGCACCATATTATCCTTCGAGCCTAACCCGGCGGTCTTCGTGGCGCTGGAGCGGCGGGCAAAAGCGGACAGGCACTGGCATGTCCATAATATCGCCCTGTCGGACAGCGACGGGATCGCGCCGTTCAATATCATGACGGCGAACCAGTTCAGCTCGCTCAATGCGCCGGTCGCCGGGCAGGACGCGATTTTCGAGAATCGCAACGCTGTGGCGCGCACCGTCGATGTGCAGACGCGGCGGCTGGACGGGCTGTGGCTGGAACTGGCCGCGACCCATGGCCTGCTGCGCCCGTTCCTCAAGATGGATACGCAGGGGCATGACAGGTCGGTATGCGCGGGCGCGGGGGCGATGCTGCGCCTGATGACCGGCGTGCAGACCGAACTGGCGGTGCGGCCCATCTATGCAGGCGCGACCGCCTATCGCGAGATGATCGACCTGATGGCGGAGGCGGGCTTTGCTCCCAATGCCTTCTTCGCCAACAACAAGGGGCATTTCCCGTTGCTGGTGGAGATGGACGGGCTGTTCGTCCGTAACAGCCTGCTGGCGGCGGATATTTAGCATGGGGCGGGATGGCAGCTTCGGGCAGGGGCGGCCTCTCCCCGGCGGCGGGCGGGTGGCAGCGGCATGGCCCATGCTGCTGGCGGGCACGCTCTTCTACCTGCTCTGGGATCTGGCGACATGGGGCTGGCATATCGCGGGCGACCGCTTCGTGCCGCTGCCCGAATATCTGTTCATGGGGCAGGACATGCCGGTGCTGATCGGCCTGGCCATCGGCCTGCTGGCGCTGATCCCGCTCGACCGGCGCATCGGCGTCGGTCTGCCTGCCGTGCCGTCACGCTGGGCGATCGCGGGGACGATCATCGTCGCGGTGGTGGTGGCGCGGATCGGGCGCGACCTCATCTTCCATGGCTATAGCCCCTCGCGCGACGAGGTGATGGTGGAACTGGCGGGTGCCTATCTGGCGGAGGGGCGGATCGGCTGGCCCATCCCGGTGGAATGGCTGCCCCATGCCCGCGCGATGATGCCGGAGTTCTACAGTCCCTATGGCGCGGGAACGGTGTGGACGTCCATCTACCTGCCCGTCCATGCCGCGATCCGCGCGCTGTTCGTGCGACTGGGCGACGGCGAATGTGCCTCGCCGGTGATGCTGGGCGTGGGGCTGGTGGCGCTGTGGGATGTGGCGCGGCGGCTGTTCCCCCGGCGGGCGGATGTGCGCGCGGTGGTGATGATCCTGGCGCTTACCTCCGTGCAACTGCTGGCGACGGCGATGACGCCCTATGCGATGACCAGCCATTTCGCGCTCAACATGGTCTGGCTGGCGCTGATCCTGCGCGGTGGCCGGGTGGCGGGCGGCGCGGCGGCGCTGGTGCTGATCCTCGCCGCCGGGCTGCACCAGTGGCATTTCCCGATATTGTTCGCGGGGCCGTTCATCCTGTGGCTGTTCTGGCGGCGGCGCTGGGGCATCGCGCTGGTGCAGACGGGCGCGATGGGCGCGGCGGTGCTGATCTGGGCCAAGCTGTGGCCGATGCTGCTCGCCCATCTGCTCGGCCCACCGATGGGCGGGGCCGCACGCGGCGCGCCGGAGGTGGACGACAAGGTCGCCAGCCTGTTCGGGCGGCTCAAGAAATGGCAGCCGCTGTTGAATATCGGGCGGCTGATGGCGTGGAACAACGCGCTGCTGCTGCCTCTGGGTGCGCTGTCGGTGGCGCGGCTGCCGCGCTCGCTGGCGGGATGGCTGCGCGAGCCGACGATCCTCTTCCCGCTGTGGGGGACGGTGGCCATCGGCTTCGCGACCGCGCTGTATCAGGGCTATGGCTGGGGGTTCCGCTATATGCATGGCGCGCTGGGCGCGCTGTGCCTGCTGGGGGGCTTTGGCTGGATGCAATTGTCGCCGGATGGAAAGCGGCCGTTGCGGCTGGTCTGGGCGGCGGCGGCGATCAGCCTGATCGCGGCGGCATGGCAACTCGTCACCACGCAGCAGCATGTCGCCCCCTATGCGCGTGCGATGGCGGCGATGCGGGCGAGCAAGGCGGATGCGGTGCTGGTCGACCTGCGCGGTGGCTATTTCATGAACGACATGGTGCGCTTCGACGAGGGGCGGCTGGCGCGGCCCGCGATCATGGCGCTGAGCATGATGGACCGGGACGAGGTGCGTACCCTGTGCGCCACGCACAAGGTGGCGGTGATGGACTATCGGCAATTCTGGGCGCTGGGCGTGCATCCGGTCAATCCGGCCGTGGGAGAGGCGGCGCGGCTGGATGCGCTGCGGGCCGAGATGGACGCGATGGGGTGCGGGGAGCCGGTGGTTCGGGTCGTTGAGGATGGTGCGGCGTTGGGGAAGTGATGGGCGTGGTGGCCGGGATGGGTGGGGAGGGGACTGTCGGCTTTCAGCGCGATCCTTTAGCATGACGCCATTCGCCAATCCAACGAGCTAGCGAAATCCCAGTGCCGACGAGCAGAACGATCAAAGCAAATGGCAATTCGACCATGATCAGAAGACCGAACGCGGGGGACTCTGAGTCTGTAAACCAAGTCTGCCCAGCAATAGGGAGGATAGTCGAGCCAACCATAACAACGCCGCCTAAGATCGGCCAACCTTGTTTAAACAACCAAATTGGTGCGCCTATGTACAGGACCAAGTGTGCGACAAGGATTAGGTTGTAGAGTGACCAGCTTTCCACGATTACCGGCATCAGGCATTCTCCGTTAGCGATCTTCTATCGCGGTTGTCGAACGACCGCTATCGGGAAGAGCTATGCCTCAGGAGCACGACCACAAATGGTCGTCAGTTACCGAGTGAGAAGCCGAGCCATTCGCTCAGACCACCAATCAAAAGAAACGTGGCGATCATAGTGAGCCATCCTGCAAAGCCTCCAATGGCTGAGCATTTTAACGCGCTTTTGTAGGTTCCTGTGCGGCG
>DASVMZ010000021.1:0-8750 GCA_036384115.1 Sphingobium sp. | reverse complement strand
TCGCGCTCCATCACGATCGTATTGACAGCGACCTGCGCCTCGCGCTCGACCGGGGCGAGATCCAGATCCTGTTCCAGCCGCAATATGCCATGGCCGATGACCGCATCACCGGCGTGGAGGCGCTCGCCCGGTGGCAGCATCCCGTGCATGGCGAGATTGGCGCTGCATCGCTGTTCACTATCGCCGAACGGTCCGATTTCCTCGTGCCCCTGTCCGACCATATCCATGCCCGCGCACTGGGTGAGGCGGCGGCGTGGCCACAGGCCCTTGCCCATCTGCGGGTTGCGATCAACGTCACGGCGGCGGACATCGCCCAGCCGGAGTTCGTCGATCATTTCCTCGACCTGGTAAACCAGGCCGGGATCGAGCGTGAGCGGGTGACGCTGGAAATCACCGAGAGCGGGCTGATCGAAAATCTGAACGCCGCCGCGCTGCTGCTGACGCGGTTGCGTTCGGCGGGCTTCCTGGTCGCGATCGACGATTTCGGGACGGGCTATTCCAGCCTCGCCTATCTCAAATCCCTGCCGCTCGACTATCTCAAGATCGACAGCACCATCGCGCAGGACATCGTCGGGTCGCACCGCGACCGCATCATCGTTCGCGCGATCATCGACATGGCGCGCTCGCTGGACCTGCATGTCATCGCCGAGGGGGTGGAGACGGAACAGCAACTTGCTCTGCTCGCGCGGGCAGGCTGCGATGTCTATCAGGGCTTCCTGCGCTCCCGCCCGCTGGCAAGCGCGGCTTTGATCGCCCTGGTGGAGGGGAGCGTCGGGAGCTAACGCACCGCGCCTTTTTTCCCTGAAATGAACAAGCCGGATTGTCGGAATGCCATCGAACGGCTATGTATGCATAGGATTGCATTGGCGCACGCGCCATCGTGTCGAACAGCTGGATAGCAGGTAAGGGCAGACCCATGACCGTGAGTTTCGAGATTGAGCCGATCAACGACCGGATCGGCGCCTATGTGAAGGTTGCCGCCGACGATGTGTTGAAGGAAGGCATGCCCGAACAGATCATGGACGCGCTCAACAAATATAATGTGCTGGTCTTCCCGCAGGTCAACATGACCGACGAACTGCTCGTCGGCCTGTCCGACTATTATGGCGAGAAACATGATCTGGCGCTGACGCAGGACGGATCGGACGCCAGCAAGCTGGGCATCTATCGCATCGAGAAGGTGGACAAGGACAAGAACCAGCTCGACTATATCCGCGGCAACGACCTGTGGCACATGGACGGCACCATTTATAACGTGCCCGGCAAGAGCACCATGTTGAAGTGCGAGCACCCCGCCAACGCCGGTGGCGAGACGGATTTCGCCAGCCTGTTCGCCGCCTATGAGGCACTGCCCGAGGCACGCAAGCAGGAGATAGATAAGCTGCGTGTCATCCATTGCTTCGAGGCGGTCGGCGTCCGATTGTATGACGCGCCGACGGAGGATGATTTCGCGCGCTGGAACGCGGCTTTCCCGGAGACGGAGCAACCGCTGGTCTGGCACCAGAAGGATGGTCGCACCTCGCTGCTGATCGGTGGCACCGCCTTCTACATCAAGGGGATGTCGCACGAGGAAGGGCGCAAGTTGCTGGAAGATCTGGAGGAATGGTCCACACGGCCTGAATTCACCTATCGCCACAGCTGGACCAAAGGCGACATGGTGATGTTCAACAACCCCGGCCTGCTCCACCGTTCGCTGCCCTACGCCGAAGATTCCGGTCGCATCATGCACCGCACGACGATCAAGGGCATGGAGGCGATCGAGCCGGAGACGATTTCCGCCTGAGACTTGAGCATCGTTGCCAGTTGGGGTGACGCGGTTCGAGATTGGGGCCATGATCGTTACGGCGGTCATGGCCTTTTATGTTGAGGTGGGACTTAGTGCTGATGTCTGCTTTGAGGGGAGGGCACCATTCACGTTCCTCCCCCAGCTAGTCCGGGGGAGGCGTCCATCCGCAGGATGGTGGAGCGGTGACGCATTATCGCTGGCGGTTCACCGGCGTCCGCCACCTGTCACCCCGCCGCCTTCGCCAGCCCCCGTGACAGTTTCAGCGCGCCGTTCAGTCGCGCCTGCCCATCCTTCCACACCCGCTGGATCACCAGCTTGCTGTCGGGCCGCAGTTTCGCCAGCCCATCCAGTTTCTGCACATAGCTGAGCAGGCCCGGCAGGCTTGGCGGCGCATCGCCCCGGAAGCTGATGAGTGCTCCCTTGGCGCCGACATCCAGCTTCGCCACGCCCGCCGTCACGCAATTCTTCTTTATTTCGATGAGGGTCAGCAGGTTCTGCGTCGGTTCGGGCAGCGGGCCGAAGCGGTCGATCAGTTCCGCCGCAAAGCCTTCGATGTCGCCCTTGTCCTCCAGGTCGTTGACCCGGCGATACAGGCTCATACGCAGGTCGAGGTCGGGGACATACTCCTCCGGAATCAGGATCGGCGCCTCGACATTGATCTGCGGCGAGAAGGTTCCGCTGGACTCCTCGGTCTTGCCGGTGCGGGCTTCGAGAATGGCCTCCTCCAGCATCGCCTGGTAGAGTTCAAAACCGACCTCCTTGATATGGCCCGACTGCTCGTCGCCCACCAGATTGCCCGCGCCGCGAATGTCGAGGTCGTGGCTCGCCAACTGGAAGCCCGCGCCCAAAGTGTCGAGGTTCGACAACACCTGAAGCCGTTTCTCCGCGCCCTCTGTCATGCCCCGGTCCGGCGCGGTGGTCATATAGGCATAGGCGCGCGTCTTCGACCGGCCCACCCGCCCGCGCAGCTGATAAAGCTGGGCAAGGCCGAAGCGGTCGGCGCGGTGGATGATCATCGTGTTGGCGCTGGGGATGTCGAGGCCGCTCTCCACGATGGTGGTGGACAGCAGCACGTCATATTTGCGGTCGTAGAAGTTCGACATACGCTCCTCCACCTCGCTCGGGCTCATCTGGCCATGTGCGGTAATCGCGCTGACTTCCGGCACCTGCACCCGCAGATATTCCTCTATGTCGGTTAGGTCGGAGACGCGTGGCACCACGAAATAGCTCTGCCCGCCGCGATAATGCTCGCGCAGCAGCGCCTCGCGCAGGACCACCGGATCCCACGGCATGACATAGGTGCGGACGGCCAGACGATCCACCGGCGGCGTCTGGATGACGCTGAGTTCGCGCAGGCCGGACATCGCCATCTGGAGCGTACGCGGGATCGGCGTGGCGGTGAGGGTCAGGACATGGACATCCGCCTTCAACTGCTTGAGCCGTTCCTTGTGGGTGACGCCGAACCGCTGCTCCTCGTCCACGATGACGAGGCCCAGGCGCTTGAACTCCACCCCCTTGGCCAGCAGCGCATGGGTGCCGATGACCACGTCCATCGTGCCGTCGGCCAGGCCGTCTTTCGTCGCTTTCGCTTCCGCCGTGCCGACGAGGCGGGAGAGGCGACCGATATTGAGAGGAAAGCCTTTGAACCGTTCCTCGAAGTTCAGATAATGCTGGCGGGCTAGCAAGGTCGTCGGACAGACCAGCACCACCTGTTGCCCGGCCATGGCGGCCACGAAAGCGGCACGCAGCGCGACCTCCGTCTTGCCGAAACCCACGTCGCCGCAGACGAGGCGGTCCATCGGGCGACCGGCGACCAGATCGTCCAGTACGTCCTGAATCGCGCGGTCCTGATCCTCCGTCTCCTGATAGGGGAAGCGGTCGACGAAGGCGGGATAGCCGCCCGAGTCCGGTTCGAGGATCTTGCCGGGGCGCAGAGCGCGCTTGGCGGCGGTGGCGAGCAGTTCACCCGCAATCTCGCGGATGCGCTCCTTCATCCGCGACTTGCGGCGCTGCCATGCCTCGCCGCCCAGACGGTCGAGCGCAACACCCTCGCCGCCCGAGCCATAGCGGGAGAGCACGTCGAGATTCTCGACGGGGACATACAGCTTGTCGCCGCCCGCATATTCCAGCGCGACACAGTCGTGCGGCGCACTGCCGACCGGGATGCTGGTCAGCCCCTCGTAACGGCCGATGCCATGGTCGGCATGGACGACAAGGTCGCCGGGCGTGAGCATCGCCAGTTCGGCCAGGAAGGCGTCGGCGCTCTTCTTGCGCTTGGCCCGGCGGACGAGCCGGTCGCCCAGCACATCCTGTTCGGACAGCAGCGCGATTTCACGCGACGAGAAACCATGGTCGATGGGCAGGACGATCAGCGCGACCGATCCCTTGGCGGACAGGCCCAGCGCCTCCTGCCATGTCTCGGCCATGGCGATGCGGCTGACCTTGTGATCAGCCAGCAGGCCGGACAGTCGCTCGCGCGCGCCGACCGAGTAGCTGGCGATGATCCGCCTGCGGCCGATCTGCGTTTCCTTGGCCAGATGCTCGGCCAGCACGGTGTAGACATTGCCGCCCTGCGCCCGTTCCGGCGCGAAGTCGCGTGGGCCGTCCACCGCCAGATCGACCACCATGTCGCTCTCCGGCTCATGGAAGGGAGTGGTGGCGTGGAGGGGCAGCTTTTTGGCGATCCCGCGCCACTCCGCCTCGGTAAGGTAGAGCGATTCGGGGTCGAGCGGGCGGTAGGAGCCGGGTTGGGCCGATGCGGCGGCCACGCGGTTGCCATGATAGTCGCTGATCGCCTCGAAGCGTTGCTCGACCGTGGCTCTGACGCCGGAATCTGCGATCCACAGCTTGGCATCGCCCAGATGGTCGAACAGCGTGCCCAGCTTCTCCTCGAACAATGGCAGCCAATGCTCCATGCCCGCCAGGCGGCGGCCTTCGCTCACTGCCTGATAGAGCGGGTCGCCGGTCGCGGTCGCGCCGAATTGCTCGCGATAGCGGCCCCGGAACCGCTTGACGCTCTCCTCGTCCAGCAGCGCCTCGGACGCGGGGAGGAGGGTGATGCCGCCGACATTCTCGGTCGTGCGCTGGGTGGCCGGGTCGAAACGGCGCAGCGTCTCTATCTCGTCGCCGAAGAAGTCGAGGCGCAGCGGCCCCGGCTCGCCCGCCGGCCACAGGTCCACGATGCCGCCGCGCACGGCGAACTCGCCCGCGTCGCGCACCGTGTCGGTCCGCATATAGCCATTGGAGGCGAGGAGACGCGTCAGCCGCTCGGTCTCGATCCGCTCGCCCGGCGCGATCTTCGCGACCAGCTGGCGGATACGGAAGGGGGTGAGCGCGCGCTGGGTGAGGGCGTTCGCGGTCGTCAGGACGAGTTGCGGGCCAGTCTGCTTGGCTTGCAGCGCATGCAGCCCCGCCAACCGCTCCGACGCGGCGCGCAGGCTGGGGGAGGCGCGGTCATAGGGCAGGCAGTCCCACGCCGGGATGCGGATGACCTCCAGCTCCGGCGCGAAATAGGGCGCGGTGTCCGCAATCCCCTGCATCATCTGTTCGTCCGACGCGACGAACACGGCCCGCCCCGCCGCCCGCGCAAGGTCGGCGAGCAGCAGCGGCTCGAACCCCTGCGGCACGCCCGACAGGGTGAGCGCGGCGCGCGCGGAGATGATGCGGGTGATGGGGCTGGTCATGGGCTTCTCTTATTCCCCTCCCGCACGCGGGAAGGGCTGGTGGTGGGTAAGCTGCGGCGAGAAGAGCGATCCTGCTCCTGACCGGAGTCACGGGCCTGCGGTCAACCTCCCGCAGACGGGAGGGCGGATATAATCACCGCGGGATGTCGATGAAGTCCAGCTTCTGAAAGGCATCCATCAACGGTCCCTGCCATTGTTCCGGCACTGGCTGTCGGTCCATGGCCCAGCCCATGATGTCCACATCCTCCTCGTCCAGGAACCGCTCGAACCACAGCGCCTCCTTCTCCGTCCAGCCGGTGTGATAGCGGTCGAAGAAGCCGCCGATCATATAATCGGCCTCGCGCGTGCCGCGATGCCAGGCGCGGAAGCGGGCGCGGCGCAGGATATGGTCGAGACTCATTCGGTGTTTCCCGTTCGTCCAATGGCAATAGGCACCGATGGGATTTTGCAATCCCCGGCGCTTGGCGTTAGGTGCCCAGATAGTCATGCGGCCCGATATTCTCAATCCGCTCTTTGCCGAAGTTCAGGCCCTCAAGGGAGTCGGCGCGGCGATCGCCAAGCCGCTTGCCCGGCTGGGGCTGGATCGTGCTGTCGATCTGGCCTTCCATCTGCCCGTGACATGGGTCGACCGGCAGATGGTCGAGCGGCTGGAGGATGCGATCACCGGGCGCATGGTCGGGGTGGTCCTGACCCCCACCCAATATAGCGCCATCGGGTCCAGTCGCGCGCCCTTCCGTGTGACCTGCGTCGACCGGGCGGGCGATGGGGTGAAGATCGTTTATTTCGGCAGGAATCCCGGCTGGCCGCGCAAGCTGTTCCCGCTCAACGAACCGCGTTTCGTGTCCGGGCGGCTGGACCGATATGGCGACGAATTGCAGATCGTCCATCCCGACCATGTCGTGCCGCCGGAGGAAGCCGCCGCCATCCCCGCGACCGAGCCGGTCTATGGCCTGTCCGAGGGCATCACCAACGGCCGGCTGCGCGAACTGGTGGCGCAGGGGATTGCGCGCGCGCCAGCCCTTGGCGAATGGATCGAGCCGAGCCTGATGACCACCAGAGCGTGGCCCGGCTGGAACGAGGCGCTGGTCGCCGCGCACAGCGACCCGGCGGCGACGGCAGCGCGGGATCGCCTCGCCTATGACGAGATTTTCGTCGGTCAATTGGCGCTGATGCTGCTGCGCGCCGATACGCGGCGGCGGCGCGGTGTCGCGCTGGAGGGCGACGGGCGGCTGCGCGATGCGCTGAAACTCCCCTTTGCGCCCACCGGCGCGCAGACGCGCACGATGCAGGAGATCGCGGGCGATATGGCCCAGCCGCACCCAATGCTGCGCCTGCTTCAGGGCGATGTGGGCGCGGGCAAGACGCTGGTCGCCACCATGGCGCTGCTCAATGCGGTGGAGGCGGGCGCACAGGGCGCGATGCTGGCGCCGACCGAGATATTGGCGCGCCAGCATTATGCCACGCTGCAAAAAACGTTGGCTGGCCTGCCCGTCACCGTCGCGATCCTGACCGGGCGGGACAAGGGCCGGGCGCGCGAATCGACGCTGATGGGGCTGGCCGATGGCAGCATCGACATTCTGGTCGGCACCCATGCGATCTTTCAGGAGGCGGTCGCCTATCGCAACCTCGGCCTTGCGGTGATCGACGAGCAGCATCGCTTTGGCGTGGCGCAGCGGATGATGCTGACCGCGAAGGCCGAACGGGCGCCGCATCTCCTCGTCATGACTGCCACACCGATCCCGCGCACATTGACGCTGACCCATTATGGCGAGATGGACGTCTCGCGCCTGGACGAGATGCCGCCCGGCCGCCAGCCCATCGAAACGCGCGTCATGCCCGATGAGCGGCTGGAGGAGATCGTCGCGGGCCTCGTGCGCCATCTGGACGCGGGGCGGCAGGCCTATTGGGTCTGCCCGCTGGTCGAGGAGAGCGAGGACGGGGATCAGGCGGCGGCGGAGGCGCGCGGCGCGATGCTCAAGGCCGTGCTCGGCATGGACCGGGTCGGCATCGTCCATGGCCGGATGACGGGACCGGAGAAGGACGCTGTGATGGAGGCGTTCGCGGGCCAGCGCATCGGCCTGCTCGTCGCGACGACGGTGATCGAGGTCGGCGTCGACGTGCCCAATGCCACGCTGATGATCATCGAGGGGGCGGAGCGGTTCGGCCTTGCCCAGCTCCACCAGCTGCGTGGCCGGGTCGGGCGGGGGGACCAGAGGTCGGTCTGCCTGCTGATCCGGGGCAAGGCGCTCAGTGAGACGGGGCGTGCGCGCCTCGCCCTGATGCGCGAAACACAGGATGGCTTTCGCATCGCGGAGGAGGATCTGCGGCTGCGCGGGGCGGGCGAACTGCTCGGCACGCGCCAGTCGGGTGAGGAGCGGTTCCGCCTCGCCAACCCGGAGCAGATCAACCGGCTTGCGCCCCTCGCCCATGACGATGCGCGGCTGTTGATCGACCGGGACGGCGGCCTCGACTCCCAACGGGGCAGCGCGGCGCGGCTGTGCCTTTACCTGTTCGAGAAGGACGCCGCCGCCGCTCTGCTCCGCAGCGGTTGAGGATCAGGCGGCAGTGCTGTTCGGGCCAGTGCTATTCTGTATGCTCGCCAGCACCCGCGCATAAAGATCCGGCTCGATGGCGTTGAGGAACCAGCCGCCGCAGCAGCCCTTCAGCGCCCATGCGATCTGTCCTTCGACCTCGCCGACGACGGGCAGCAGGATACGCAGCCTCTGGTCGCGCTCGAACGCCGCCTTGCTCCGTGCATGAAAGCCCATGGGCGAGAGGTTGAGGAGGCGTATATCGAACGTCTCCGTCCATTGCCGCGTCGCGGTGGTCGGAAGGTCCACATCGTCGCGCTGGGCGCGGCGCCGCTCGTCATGGAGCTGGTTGAGACGTCTCAAGCGTTCTGCTGGCATTATGGCATTCCCCCTGATCACTCTCTTCGAGGGACGCGAACGGACGGATTGCCAGCCGCACATCGTGCGACCTGACCTTTCTTCCGAGCGACCTGCGGGGTGCTTATCCCTCGCCGGTCCTTGCGACCCTGCCTCAGGAACCTGCGCCAAGCCCGTTAAGGCGGACTGGACGACTATGGTTAACGCGCTGCTCAGAACGGAAAATACAGATAAATCAGGCTGGAATTAGAATGGCATGCTTCTTTTTGCCAAGGCTCAGTTTGGTTTCCGGCCCGGTCAGCAATATCTCGTGGCTGGCGTCGGTGATCGCCGAATCGTTGATGCGGACTGCACCCTCGCCGATCTTGCGCTTCGCCTCGCCGCCCGATGCGG
>DASVMZ010000020.1:0-2667 GCA_036384115.1 Sphingobium sp. | reverse complement strand
GGGTTCGATCCGTCTCGCCGCCCGCGAAGGATACCGCCGCATCGAGCATGCCAAGCGTTATACGACGCTGGGCATGGGAACCGACCAAGGCCGGATTGCCGGACTAAACGGCGTGGCGGTGCTCGCCCAGGCGAACGGCGGGACGGCGGGCGCGACCGGCAACAGCCGCCCGCGCCCGCCATTCAGCCCCGTCAGCTTTGGCGCGATGACCGGGCCTTTCACCGGCGAGTTGCTGTTGCCCGCCCGAACGACGCCGCTCGACGAATGGCACCAGGCCCACGGTGCGACAATGGCCAACGTCGGGGCCTGGCGCCGGCCTCAACTCTATGCGCGCTCCGGCGAGAGCGAACTTGCGACCGTGACCCGCGAGGCTGCAAGCGTCCGGCGCGCGGTCGGCGTCATCGATGTTGGAACGCTGGGCAAGATCGACCTGCAAGGCCCTGATGTGGGTAGACTGCTCGACTTCACTTATATCAATGGCTTCTCCAAACTGAAGCCGGGCGCTTGCCGTTATGGCGTAATGCTTCGCGAGGATGGCATTGTTCTGGACGACGGCACGGTGACGCGGCTGACGGACCAACACTGGTTCATGACCACTGGTACCGGCAATGCGGAGCGCGTGCTCGCCCAGCTTGAGCGCGTCCGCCAGATCGAAATGCCGGACCTCGACGTGACCATTACGCTCGTTACCGACCACTGGGGCGCCATGGCTGTCGCCGGTCCGCATGCCCGGCAGGTGTTGGAAGCCATGGCGCCCGATTTCGACTGCGGCAACGATGCCCTGCCGTTCATGCGCATGGCTGAAGGCCACTTGGCTGGCATCGCTTGCCGGGTCCTGCGGGTGAGCTTTTCGGGCGAACTCGCCTACGAGATCTACACTGCTGCAAGCCGCGCATCGGCAATGTGGGAAGCCCTGCTGGCAGCCGGCGAACCGTTCGGTATCGCACCTTACGGAACCGAAGCGATGATGACGCTACGGATTGAAAAGGGGCTGTTCGTTCCCGGATTCGAGGCCGATGGCCGCACGCTGCCCGATGATCTGGGCGTGGCGCGGATGGTCAGCAAGACCAAGGACTTCATCGGCCGCCGTTCACTCTACCGCGAGGCTTTCGTTGGGCCGGGACGCCGGCAGATGGTGGGCATCATGGCTGTCGATCCCGCCGCGGAAATTCCGCGCGGGGCGCAGATCACAGGTGATCGTCCTGGCGTAGGGATAACGCCGATGCTGGGGCCGATAACTTCCATGGCGTTCAGCCCCGAACTGAACCGCTGGATCGCGCTCGCTCTCGTCGCTGATGGACGCAGTAGAATCGGAACGAGTGCCTTTGCCGCCGCGCCTCTGGCAGACGCCGCGGTGCCCGTTAGGATCTGCGATCCCGTCTTCATCGATCCCGAAGGAACCCGGCTGCGTGGCTGACGATTGCACCCTTTCGCCGCTCGGGTGGCGCAGTCTCTGGGACGTGACGCTTGCGCGCGGGCCGTGGCGCGACGCGGACGAAGCGGTGCTCCGGCAACCAGCCGATGGAAGGCTGGTTTTTACTGCAGCCTCGCACCGGCGCCTGGTGATTGCCAGGCGCGACGCGCCTGGACCAGCGCTTGGGGGTCTGCCCGCGCGGATTGCCGATGTCAGCGATAACTGGCGTGCGCTGGAAATCACCGGCATCGGCGGGCGCGAGTTGCTGGCCCGCGGGGTGGAAATCGACATATTACCCGCCGCGCTTCCCATCGGCGACGCGTGCCAGACGCTATGCGCCGGCGTGCCGGTGATTGTTCACGTCCTTGATGATGCTACGATCGAACTGTTCATCGCCGCAAGCTATGCGCCGTGGCTGGCCAGATGGCTGGCCGCTTCGCTCTGGGTCATGACCGGCCGGGCCGGATAGCCGCCGGGCGCACCGGGGCCGGACCCGGTGCGCCCGGCCATTGGCCTTGGCCTCAAGTGAACTGAAGACTTTGGGCCACGGCATCGTTGACGATCCGGCCCTGTCGCACATTCAGTCCTGCCCGCAGGCGTGGGTCCGCTTCCACTGCCCCGAGACCACCATGCGCTAGCGCCAGCCCGAAGGCCAACGTCGCGTTATTAAGCGCGTGGCTTGAGGTCAGGGGCACCGCGCCCGGCATGTTGGCCACGCAATAGTGGATCACCGCGTCGACTTCGTAAGTCGGATCGGCATGGGTGGTGGCGTGGCTGGTCTCGAAACAGCCCCCCTGGTCTATCGCGACATCCACCAACACCGCGCGCGCCTTCATAGATCCAAGCATAGCGCGGGTGACCAGCCTCGGCGCCGATGCGCCGGGCACCAGCACCGCGCCAATCACCACATCTGCGCCAACGATCTCATCCTCGACCGTTTGAAGTGTCGAGAACAGGGTACGAACCCGTCCGCCGAACAGTTCGTCAAGCTGGCGCAGGCGCGGGAGGGAACTATCGAGGATCGCCACCTCCGCTCCCAGACCTACAGCCATGCGTACGGCATGGGTTCCCACAACGCCGCCGCCCAGCACGACGACCCGCGCCGCCGGCACGCCGGGTACTCCGCCCAGCAACAGTCCGCGCCCGCCGGTTACCGCCCGCAGCGCGGTCCCCGCCGCCTCGAGCGCCAGCCGCCCCGCTACTTCGCTCATTGGGGCAAGCAAGGGTAGCCCGCCGGCATGGTCAGTCACCGT
>DASVMZ010000019.1:0-22242 GCA_036384115.1 Sphingobium sp. | reverse complement strand
TCAGTGACGATCGCCAGGAGATGCGGCAACGAGCGCCCGAGGCGATCAAGTTTCCACACGATCAGCGTATCGCCCACGTTCAGATAATCGAGGCAGGCCTTCAGGCCGGGGCGATCGTCGCGTGCTCCCGATGCTTTATCGGTATGTAGGTTTCGTGGGTCGACCCCCGCTGCGAGCAGAGCGTCGCGTTGAAGATCGACGGTTTGGCGATCGTCGGCCGATGACACTCGCATATATCCGACTAGCATGTACGACAAACCCCTAAAACCGTGTTGTCGTACACTACATCAAAGCGACAGGGTTTGTCGACTATTCAGGCGTAGGATTGCCGACCAAAGCCGAGGGATCGCCCAAGGGTGTCCGAAAACATGTGTTTGGCGACACAGGGCATCATTTCCTCAATTTCGAGCGATCTATTTCTAAAATTATTCGTTTTCGAAGGTAGATCGCCTCATTGGTATTACGGCTATTCTTTAAGACAAAATCTATCAATTTTTTTGCACGATATAAATTAACGCGCTTTTTCGGATTGGAATCCGGAAGATTGGTTGCTTCAACAAGCATCTTTAACGATTGGCTATGCATTGAATCTATATCTTGATGGTCTACAAGCCAGTCCTCCCATCTCTGGATTTCCATTGGATTGTCTTGTATTTCGTAATATTTATGTAAATATCGAGCGGAATTGATATCCCCTTTATTTGCTCGATTAACATAGTTAGTTATTTCCTCGTCAGTCATTTTTCCTTCGGTGATACCAGGGGACTCTAAAACGTTATCGTCGCTCTTATGTTTAGATGGCGAACAACTTCCTAATACTATGAGCGACGATATTGCTAGAATTGGCAGGACTTTCCTCACGGCTTAAATAGCCTCCATACCCCAGGATCACTTTGATTAGGAAAATTATAATCTGGGCTGCCGCTGTTTTCGCTCTGTCGACCATATGCGCCGAGCAGGTCGCCATTTGACCACCACAAATCCCTATCGTTTGCCATTGTGGGTACGCCGTACTGCTTAGCATATTGATCAGCGATTGACCTCGAGCCTTTTCCTGCTTGGCAACCAAAGAACAATACAGGCTGTGTTGGCTTACAGCCACGCTTCATCAACAAATTGTGGATATCTTGGGGATTATCCAAATACCCGTCGCGCGTCCGTCGCCCCCACCCTCGAACAGCATTTGGATTCATATGGCCAAACACAATGCACAGTCCCGGCCTGTCTCTGAAGCGCTCGGCATATCCATACAGATTAGGGTCTAAAGACGGATCAAAGAGGTTTACTTTTTTTAGTCCATTTGGATCCATCCACCTTGTCGGATTATTCCCGACATATGCATAGATATTTTGCCCTCCGGCTAGGCCGATTGGATCTGCCTGAATATATCGGCCGATTGTCGGATCGTAGTCACGATACCGATTGTAGTAGAGGTCGTTTAGCGTCTGCGTCTGTCCGGGGAAGCCGACCCGTGTATAGCCAGTTGGCGTTGCTGCTGTTCCCGATGCATTGGTCAGCACCACCGGAACTCCAAGGTGATTGCCGTGCGCCCAGTAGACAGACCCGCCTGTAACCACTGCTAGCGGCGCATACCCACCGACTCCGTCGTCACCGCCAAAGAGTAGACTAGAGCTTTCCGTTTCCGGGCTGAGCCAGATCGTTTCAGCCTTAACGTCTGTTGCTGACGTACCATATTCACCAAGCAGCCTGCCATCACCATCGCTGACGAACCGGCGTGTATCCGTGCTCGTCACTTGGCTAATCCGGTCATCCAGACCGTTATAGCCAGTCGTGAGGGACGATGTGCCGGTGCGCTGATAGCTCGTCAGCCGGCTATATCCATCATAGGCCGTCGTTACTGTTACTGAGCCGGGGCGGGTCTCGCCACTTGTGTTACCGCGCCCATCATAGCTGATCGATCGCGCGCCGGACGGACTTGTTACCGACGCGAGCCTGTTCTTACCGGCAACCAGCGCATAGCTCGTGCTTGCCGCCGGTGCGGTGTCTGCAGCATTCGTTCGATCTTCGACCGTTATGCGGTTGCCATTCTTATCGAAAATGAAGTCCTGGCGTTTCACTGTGCCAGAAGCTGCAACCGTCTGATTGAGGCGATTGGTGGCATCATAGGCATAGGTGACGTTGCGCGTCGCATCGACACCGTCGTTTATCGAGGTGATATTATCCTCATTATCGTAGCCATAGCTCAGCATCGAGAGATTAGTGCTATCCGACGTGCGGTACAGGCGCTTGTTCGCCAACCGTCCGTCGTCGCCCCAGCTCTGGGACAATGCCAATCCGTTTCCAAAGCTCCCCGAAAGTAACGAGCCAAAGGCTTCATAGGTCATGCCGGAGACAAGGATTGTCTCAGCACCTGCAGCCGTCGGCCGCGTCTTGACGCTCGAGACGCGCCCTTTGCTATCGCGCGCATAATCGACCACCCGCCCCGAAGGGTAGGTTATCTTGGTCACATGATCGGCAAGATCATATGCGTAGCTCAGATCCGCTGAGACGGTTGTGCCAATGGTTTGTCGCTTGAGAAGCACATTCCCGCGGTGGTCATACTGGAACGAGGTTGTGCCCGAACCATCGACGATCTTCGTGAGACGACCTATCTGATAAGAGCCGACCCCCCCAGTGTCATAGGTGTAAGTAATTATTTCAGATGTAGGACGACCGACCGGCGTCTTCTTGGTGATACGCCCCAAGATATCCCGCGTGATATCAACACGCTGGCTCCGACCGTCGATGATCGCCGTAACGTCGCCGGCGAGATCGTAATAGCGTATGGTGGTCCCGCGATCCGGCGACGTTTCCTGGATGATGTCGCCAAACCCGTTTCGCACATAGGTCGTCTGCACCGAAATCGGATCTGTGTGCGTAATGACATCGTCACCGGCGTCGTATGTATCGCTGCTCGTCGCCGTTCCCGGCGCGATTGTCGAGGTCAGTCGGCTGAGACCGTCAAAGGCAAAGTCGGTCGCATTGGAACGCGCTGACACGGCCTTGGTCGGGTTGCCGCTCTTATCATAGGAATAGGTCATCATGCGGCCTGTTCCCAGCGTCAGCGTCAACATTCGGTTCAGGCCATCGAAAGTGCGGACGATGGTTTTGCGGATGGTACCGTTAGCGCGCTTTGTTACCTCGCCGGTGACGCCGCCCATGGCATTCGTCGTGTAATCGATCCGCTCCCCGCTAGCGGCACGGATTGCCGTGATCCGCCCCGCGAGGTCGTAATCGACAATAAGTTTGTCAGTTTGCGGCGATGTAAGCCCAATGACGCGACCTTCAGCGTCGTACTCAAATGCCGTAACCGCGTCCTTTGTGGCATCAGCTGGATATTTGACGGCCACGACCGTGGCCCTCCCAAGCGCATCATAGGTATAGGCTGTGACGATCCCGTTCGGATCTGTCATCGTTCCGGGACGTCCGTTCGCGTCGTAGCTGGCGAAAGTTGTCACATGAGCGAGGCCATTGGTTTCGGTGAGGAGGTTACCGGTGGTCGTGTCATAAACGAAGGTGACCTTGTCGTCCTTCGTCGATGCGACGGGCTTGGGGCCATTAATCGATGTCAGCCGGCCATTCGTATCCCACGTGTAAGTCCAGGTACGCTTCTGAGCGTTAGTCGAATAAGGGACCGTTTGCGTAGTGGTGTCCGTCTCGGACCGTGTCAGCATCTGTCCAGCACTATTATAAGTATAGGATGTCGTCAGACCCGTTCTCGCCTCGCTAAGCGGGAGATCGAAGGTTGCATGCCAACCCAGCGTTAACGCTTTCTGCTCTGGCGTGCCGCTTGCCAATACCATTGACGTTGGACGCTTTTTGGAAGTGTCATTGACTGTGGTCGTTGTGTAACCGCGCGCATCGGCTCCTCCCTGTGTAAGATTATAGGTCGAGTCATAGGCATAGGTGACCGTAGCCGCCTCAACGCCAAGCGACGGTTCGATCGCCTTGCTCAGCAGTCTTGATGGGTTATCGGTTGCCGTGCTGAAGCCGGAATAGATATAATCTGTTTTTAAACCCAGCGGATTGGTGACCTGGCGCGTCCTGTTGCTGCCATCTGCTGCGTCAGCGCCATAAGCCACTTCAAAATGGTTGTAGCCTCCAGAGTGCTCAGTCAAAGTAGTCCGGCCTGAGGCGTCATAGGCGTACGTGGACAGCCGGCTGCCGGAAAGATCGAGTATGCCAGTGAGTGCAAGGGAAAACCTCGTGTCTTCATAGACATATGTGCGACCCCAAAACGCGGTCCCGGTACCCGAGTTTCTAGCAACCTGTGAAAGACGGCCCATCCAACCCGACGCTTCGCTGGCGGAATAACTATAAGCAATGCTCGAGCCATCCGGCAGCGCAATGCCTGAAATCGCCTTCTGTCGGACGTATAGCGAACCTGGATCGGTAACTTGCGGCCCTTTGTGATACCCCTTCAGGGGCATATATGCCCAACCAATATCGACCCAGCTTATCCCAAACGTCCGACCGAAACTGTCCACTTGAGATGACGGATATTCTCCCGTATCCGGATAAACGAAAGTGACTTTGTACCCACTTGCCTCACCGCGCTCGACAGCGACAAAATTTCTTACTTGGTTAGTCGCATCATACGATCCTGACTTCCTGAAAAGGATGTAGGCGCCGTTAGAAAATGACAGTTTTATATCGCCTGAACCAGTACTAGTTGCTGGACTGGTAACAAAGTTCGCCCATTGTTCGGATAGGGATCCAATATATGTCGCCTTTAGTCTTGTCGATCCAATTGCACTAAAGACTGGCGGACCCGAAGGTGCGGTCACACTGAACTGTTTAATTGAACCGGAATCGGAAGAAAATTCCATTGTTTGGTCCAGGACAGAATATGTCAAGCGGCCAGGAATCAGCCCATGCCAAACATCACCGAACCCTGGTATCTCGTTAACAGCTTTAACGCGACGAGGATCTCTTTTAGCACTCCGGTACGTCCGTTCAACTTGGAACAACCCGTCTGCAGATCCATAGTCTATTTGCGACTGACGCTTCTCTCCGTTATCCATTGCGATAGGATTGCCCACGGTATCGTCGGAGGGCGCGCTTAGGGGCGTATCCCCGGCCTCACAATCGCAAGGGGGAGGAGCAACTGGAGGAACCGTAGAACAATAAGGCCGACCATCGATCAGGGTCGCAGGCAACTGATTCGTATTGCATAGTGGCTTTACAATAAGCTGTTTAAAGGTGTTCCATCCATTCATTGTGCCCTCCCCACCATTGATGTTATCGGGCACATCAAACTCGCAACGGTATCCCGCATGGTTGCCCCAACTATTGGAACTCCCAATATAGAAAGGGATGGCTTCTTCAAATGTTCCAATCCTGTGCGTTATGATGCTTGGCCAATAGTTAGTCTTCTCATATTGGACCGCTTCATCACATGCCTGCGACGGCGTTGCGGCGATGCTGCTAATTAATACCAACGTATACCAGTTCGATTCGTATGCCCCCCACACGGGGGGCGAAGGCTCCGCTCGGGCAGCGGAGCTTGCCAATATCATCGCGAAAAGACCCAAAAGAATATTACCGAGAATTTTCACGCCGCCACCCCTGACCATCTTTACCCCCTACGTCGAACCGGTGAGGTCCTACCTCCAGATTACAGAAAGAAAAGACATTTTTATCTGCATAAGACTAATTAACTATAGAAATTCGAGCCAATTCGGAGGTATTGCAGTTAAAGACGAAAGAGACGACGTTAATCAAATTACTGATAAAAATCGCGGGTCATTGTTGAAAAATTCTCACCCGCATGGACTTGAAGTTAATGCTAATGTATGGAAAAATAAAACTGTAACACTGGCATAGGAAATACTATTATATTATCAGTTTATGGTTTTTTATAACCTTGTGGAACATCAGCCATGACGATGCCATTTGAAAATTCCGCCATATGGATTCAGGGTATTTTACTCGGCGAGGCGGCAGAAATGGCTGCAGTTATATCATTGATATGCATAGGATATAATATGCTCCAGGGCACTGTTCCCCTAAGGGCGGGGTCTAAAGCAATTATTGGGATTTTTATATTGTTCGGGTCTCCGCTGATTGCTCAAGGTCTCTTGGCAAGCGTTGAGGATTCGAGGCCCGTGCCACGTGAGACCGCGCAGGTTGTTCCAAACATCGCTTTGCCAACTTTGCCGCCAGTTCCTTCTCCAGCTCGGACCGCCAACCCGTTCGATCCTTACTCGGATTCCAGTGTATCAAGATAACCCAGTCATGCCGGTAGCGTCGATAATCTGGCGCTCGCAAACAAGCTGTCGGCTTGGTCTGACCACAAGAAACCGCAACCATTAGCCGTTGATCTGTATAGGCCGAAAAATATGCAGTGGTGGTTCGATGTACGAGACAGTATGCGTTGCCCGGTATTTAGCGACATGGGGCGTTTGGATGGCAAGGAAAATGAAAGTGTCTAAGGGCCGGCTGGCATCCGTTTCGCTCAATATGCTGGCGCTCGGCACGCCAATTCTGAGTTTTGCTCAGGAACTTGGCGATCCGCAAGGGTCAGGTGTTGTAATTTCCGCCATGCAATGGCTGCAGAACACACTTCTCGGGACAGTTGCGACCATTGCAGCGGTGATAGCTGTCGCTGTGGTGGGCTTTATGATGTTGACGGGACGCATTAACTGGCGTCATGGCGCCACGGTGATCCTGGGCTGCTTCATCCTTTTCGGCGCCGCCAGCATCGTGGGCGGCATCCGCACCGCTGCAACCGCCGGTTATTGACGGGGTGGCGAGTTTTGATCGCGATCCGATTTTCGTGGCCCTTACGCGCCCGCAACTTTTTGCTGGTGTCACATACAGCTTTTTCGTACTCAACTGCATCCTCGCGACCGAACTATTTCTCCTGTTCCGGACAGCGTGGGTGTTGGTCGTCGCAATTGTAATGCATCTGATCGGCGTTGCGCTATGCGCCCGTGAGCCCCGCTACCTCGATCTCCTCCTGGCAAAGGCGCGTCACTGTCCGCGCGTCCGCAATTATGCGATCTGGCAATGCAACTCCTACCGCCCCTGAACCGCGACAGGGCGCGAGCAGCAACGCAGGAAGTACTGGCAGGCCATCACCTTCCCTATGCCCGCCATATCGACGACCATACGATCGAGACACGCGACGGCATGCTTCTGCAGACAATCCGTCTGCGCGGCCTGTTGTTCGAGACAGCGGACACCGACGAACTCAACTATCGCAAGGTCCTGCGCGCTGCGATGCTGCAGTCCCTCGGCTCTTCGCGCTTCGCCTTCTACCATCATGTAGTCCGCAGGCGGATCGATCCGATAGAGTTTGACGCGTCGTTTCCCGATCCGTTCTCCCAGAGACTGTCGCAAAGCTGGCAAGATAGGCTCAAGAGCCGGCAGCTTTTCGTCAACGACCTCTTTCTTACCATCGTTCGCAGGCCAATCGGCAGACCCTCCGATGCTTTGGCGTGGATGAAGGGATTTTTTGGTAAGAGCGCTCCCGAGCGCCCCGTGCTCCTGCGCCATGAGCTTCGCGAGCTGCACGCAGCTCGCGAAGCCACAATGGCGCAGCTTGACATCTACCAGCCTCATTTGCTCAGTGTCTATGACACAACTGCCGGCGCTTGCTCGGAACCGATGGAGTTCTTATCGGCTCTCTACAATGCCGAAATACGCCCCGTGTTGCTTCCTAGGCAGGACCTCGGCGCGTACCTCCCCTATCGCCGTGTGAGCTTCGGCGAGCAGACAGCTGAGCTCGGTCCCGCAGCTCATCTGCCGCGCAGTTTCACAGCACTCGTCTCGATCAAGGATTACGCAGGCCATACTGCGCCGGGGATGTTCGACCAGTTGCTGCGTCTGCCGTTTCACCTAGCGGTCAGCCAGTCTTTCGCCTTTGTCGATCGTCCCGCGGCTCTTTCCCGAATGAATTTGGCACTGCGCCGCATGAAGTCAGCCGAGGACGAGGCGCTTAGCCTGCGTGCGGAACTGGATATCGCCAAGGATGAAGTCGCCGCAGGGCGCAGCGCCTATGGCGAGCACCATATGACTGTTGCCATCCACGGTGAATCGGTCGCCGAAGTGGACGCCGGCGTTGCTGAGGTTCAGGCGAGCCTTGCGGATCTTGGTATTAATGCGGTCCGCGAAGATATCGGCCTTGAACCGGCCTTTTGGGCGCAGTTTCCCGGCAACTTCAAATATGCCACGCGGCGCGGCCTCATCTCCACCACCAATTTTGCCGGACTCGCCAGTTCCCATAATTTTGGGCTCGGAAACCAGAAAGGCAATCACTGGGGCGACGCAATCGCCCTCCTTGAGACAACGGCAGCCGGTCCCTATTATTTCAACTTTCATCATGGCGATCTGGGGAATTTCACGGTCATTGGCCCGTCGGGTTCCGGCAAAACCGTGGTCCTCAACTTCCTGCTGGCACAGGCGCGCAAGCTCTCGCCTCGTATCATCTTTTTCGACAAGGATCGGGGCGCTGAAATCTTCATCCGCGCCATCGGTGGGGTTTATGACATCCTGCGCCCTGGCGAGGCCTCAGGCCTCAATCCACTCCAACTGCCCGACAGCCCCGCCAATCGCCAGTTCCTGATCGACTGGATCGCTTGCCTGGCTGGCGGCATCGACGTCGAGGAGCAGGCACATGTCAAAAAGGCGGTCGATATTAACTTCGACCAACCACTGCCCTTTCGGCGGCTGTTCCATCTGGTTGAGTTGTTTCGAGGCGGACACAGGCCCCATCCCGCAGATCTATGGTCGCGGCTTCGTCCATGGTGGGGAGAGGGCGAGCACAGCTGGCTCTTCGATAATCTGGAGGATCGCACGGATCTTAGCGCCCTGACCGTCGGTTTCGACATGACGCAGATTCTGGATGATCCGACCCTACGCACGCCCGCCATGATGTACCTATTCCACCGCGTCGAAGAACGGCTCGATGGCAGTCCGGCGATCATCGTCGTGGATGAAGGCTGGAAGGCGCTGGACGATGAGGTGTTCGTTCAGAAAATTCGCGACTGGGAAAAGACCATCCGCAAGCGTAACGGTATCGTCGGCTTTGCCACGCAAAGTGCGCAGGATGCTTTAGAGAGCCGCATTGCGACCGCGATCATCGAACAGGCCGCTACGCAAATCTTCATGGCCAACCCCAAGGCGCGGGCCAGTGATTATGTCGATGGTTTCGGGCTCACCGAGCATGAGTATGACCTTATCCGCACGCTGCCAGACAATGCTCATTGTTTCCTGGTCAAGCACGGGCATGACAGCGTAGTCGTACGACTTGACCTCACCGGCGAGCGAGAGATGCTGGCCGTCCTGTCTGGCCGCGAGCGGACGGTGCGTTTGCTTGACGAAATCCGCGAAGGCAGCGGAGACGATCCGGAAGTCTGGCTACCCCGCCTGTTGGAACAGATCTGATGGCCTGTCCTGCCATTAGCGATCAGGCGTTCCTCGGAAGTGTCATCGCCCATCTCGACTGTCAGGCCAGGAGTATCGGTGACGGTGGCTATCATGCGCTGTCGCAGTCTGGCTCGACGGGAGCGGCGTTACTCGCCGCTGCGCTCACCATTTTCATCGCGCTTATCGGCTACGACCTGATGCTCGGCAAACGCTTTGGCACGCGCGAGATTGTCGTCGCCGTAGTGAGAATAGGTTTTGTCCTCGCCATCGCCACTAGCTGGCCCGCTGTAAATATACTCCTGTATGATGTGGTCTTTGAGGGTCCTTCCGATCTGGTTCGGCAGATTGGAAGCGGCACCGCCGTTTCGGGTCATGGCGGAGACCTGGTCGGGCGGTTGCAGATCGTCGATTGGGAATTGGACGAGCTCGATCAGCGGGGTACCGGCGTCGTCTCGCCAGACACTGCTGGGCAAACCGCTACCGGCGCACTGCGACGGATCGACATGGCCCGGGACCTCAGCTGGCTTGGACTGGCCCGCCTGGTTTTCCTTTCCTCAACCATTGCGGGGATCGCGCTCACCCGCTTCGCTGGCGGCATCCTTCTTGCGCTGACACCCATCTTTGCGTTGCTGCTGCTTTTTGACTCCGCGCGCGGTCTATTTATCGGATGGCTGCGCGGTCTCATTGCTGCCATTCTGGGTAGCATATTCATAGCGATAAGTTTGGGAGTAGAGCTGACCCTTATGGAACCTTGGGTCGCATCGCTGGTAAGCATACGGCGCGCTGAGATCGCAACACCGTCCTCACCCATCCAGCTTCTCGTGCTCGCCCTTGTCTTCGGCGTGGCCATGGTTGGCCTCCTTTACCTCGCCTTCCGGATGGCGCAGGGGCTCTCGAGGCACGCAACCATCATTGTCACACTCGAACATGCGAATGTCGCCTACAGGCCCGAAAGGGCGCCACGTCTGCAACTTCCACCGAGCGAGGGTAGAGCCTCGCCTGAAACAGGGCAGTCTAGAGCATTGGCGGTGGCGGACGCCCTTACAAAATCAGTGGACGTTCGCGCCGGGCAACGCTCTATTTCGGTGACAAATGGTAGGTCGCAGGCGTCAGACGGGCTATCCGCCGCATCAGCCTATGTGCCCTTGGGCCAGAATTTCAGAAGGCGAACGCGGAACCGGCCTTCGGCCTCCATGGCGCGGCGGAACCAGACATGAATGACAGCGAGAAACCCGATAGCCGCGAAGAATATTATCGCGAGGCAGGCAGCTGGGCGGGCGATCAGGCCTCGGCCGTCCAAAAAGTACAACGGCGCACCTGGCTCGTCATAGGCACCATCTCCTTGGTGGCCGTGGGCGAGGCGCTCGCGCTGGTAGCCCTAACGCCACTGAAGACGGTCGTGCCCTATACGCTGCTTGTCGACCGCAACACTGGCTATATTCAGGCCCTCGATCCACTCGACGCTCAGACCGTTTCGGCGAACGCAGCTCTGACCCAGAGCTTTGCTGTGCAATATGTCATCGCCCGTGAAAGCTTTAACATTGCTACTGTTCAATCCGAATACCGCAAAACCGCTCTATGGTCCGCAGAGCGCGCACGTTCGGACTATATTGCCCAGATGCAGATTTCCAATCCAGCAAGCCCGCTCAACCATTTGCCCCGGTCGACCATTATTGAGACATTCGTCAAAAGTGTGCTGCCGCTAGGACCCAGAAAAGTGCAAATCCGCTTTGCCACCTCACGCCGAGATGCGGGCGGCCAGCCACGGCAAACGGGCAACTGGGTCGCGATCGTTACATATCTTTATTCCTCTGCGCCGCTCAACGCCGAGGACCGCTTTCTCAATCCTCTCGGCTTCCAGGTCATTTCCTATAGCAAGGCGCAGGAAGCTCTGCCTGTCCTGGAAGCAGCGTCAGTGGGGCCGGAGGGAGCACCTTTCGCTCCGTCAAATGGCCAACCTGTCGGAGAGCCCGGGAGATGAGGCGTATCTTGCCGCTCCTGTTTCTTTTGACCGCGACGGCCCCGCCCGATGAACCCATACCGCCGCGCTATGTCGATCCGCGCATTCGAACCGTCACCTATAGTGAGGATGAAGTCGTACCGATCTCCGTGTCACCCGGCTATCAGCTTACCGTCGAACTGGGCCGGGGCGAGCATATCGAGAATATCGCCATCGGCGACAATGGGGGCTGGACGGTGACGCCCAATAAACGCGGCGACTTCCTATTCATCAAGCCTCTCGAAGGCGCGCAGACGACCAATCTTACAGTCATAACTGAGGCAAGAACCTATTTGTTCGAGCTGGGCGCCAGCGGAATGGGTTCACCCTACACATTGCGCTTCCGCTACAACGAAGCCGGGGAAGATGTGGTGCGCAAACCGTATCAAATGCCAGGAAAGTTCCGGCTGACGGGGTCGCGCGCGATAAAACCGCTGGAGATGGTCGATGATGGCGCCGAAACCAGCATCACTCTGAGGCCCGATCACGATCTGCCCGCAATCTTCGCCATCGGAGCAGATGGTACGGAGAAGTTGGTCAATGGGGCAATGCGCGATGGTCGTTATGTCGTTTACGGGCTAGCCAATCGGTTCATCCTCCGCCTCGACAAACAGATGGTCCGTGCCACCCGTAAACCGAGGCTCAAGGACTGATGGCGGCCGCCGAAGACCCTCGCATGGCGGTCGAGCCAACAGCGCGTCCCGTCATCGAGCCGCCGCGCCGCATCATACCCCTTTGGACAATTATCGTCGGCGGCGCAGCTCTTGCCCTGATTCTATTTGTGGACCTGAACGCGCGGCGCATCGCCCGCTCCGCGCCGGCGGCCAAAGCACCTGCCGCATTGCAAATGGCCATAGATCAGAATTTGCCGCCGCTGTATCTGCCTCCTGTAATGCTGACGCGGGGACCGGATCGGATGAGCCGGTCGCCGCAAGCCCCGCCGTCTGTACTGCGCACAATAGCTTCGGTACAATCTGTCCCGCCGCCGCCTATATCCCGACAAATGGTGCAACCCGATTTTGCTGTCCTCCCAACTCCCGCCAAACTGCCCCAACCCCGCGTGGGAAGGGGCACTGATCAAGTTTTAACCTTCGATGGCACAATTGGAGATAGCGGCACGGCAATGGCAGATTCAGCCGCACCGGCAGGCTCCGGGGCTGCTCAGCTGGAAGGGGCTGTCAATAGCGCAGGGGGTTCGTTCATGGTTCGCGCCCGCGCGGGAAATCTTCTGAAACGCTCGACCATCGTACCGCAAGGGACACTCATTCCCGCCGTGCTTGAAACTGCACTCGACTCTACTAGGGCAGGAGGCGCACGCGCGCTGGTCATCCGCGACGTTCCGGGGTTCGATGGAGCCAAGATTCTCATCCCGCGCGGCAGTCGTCTCTATGGTGAATATCGAGCCGATCTAGCGCCGGGTCAGAATCGGGCCCTTGTCATTTGGACGCGGCTCGTGCGCCCCGATGGAGCGACTGTGGCGCTTGATTCTCCCGCCGCCGACCCCCTAGGTCGAAACGGTATACGGGGCCGCGTCAACAGCCATTTCCTTGGGCGATTTGGTGCGGCGCTTCTTCAAACGGCACTTGATATCGGGTCCAACGTCGCTGTGCGCGAGATAAGCCGCAGCAACACGACGGTGGTGGCGATTCCGGGAGGCCTGACTGGGATTAGTGGCGGCAGCTCATCGGGAATGTCGCTGACAGGTAGTGGCTCTATCCAGCGAACGCTTACGGTGCGGCAAGGGACGTCGGTTTCGGTATTTGTGGCCCGCGACCTGGATTTCACCGCCGTGGATACGCCCTGATGGAATCCGTGGCTTATTATCTTAAAACGTTCTTAGCACCGCTCAGCGGTCTTCTTGATCAAGCGGACGTCACCGACATCTACGTTAACCGGCCAGGGGAAGTCTGGGCCGAGCGCGCTGGCGGAACGATCGACTGTATCAAACACGCGGAACTCTCAACAGCCATGTTGGAGCAGCTCGCGCGTCAAATCGCAGCAATGTCGCATCAAGGCATCAGTCGCGAACATCCTTTACTGTCCGCCAGCCTCCCGCATGGCGAGCGAGTGCAGATCATTGCACCGCCTGCCACGCGGCGCAACTATGCGATCGCTATCCGCAAGCAGGTGACCGCCAACTTCGGACTGGCGGAGCTTGGGCGGGCGGGTGTCTTTGACCGCCAACCTCTTCGAGAAAAGCAGGAGCGCACAGATACCGCCCTGGGCAAGCTGCTACGTGCCGGACAGTGGGAGGAATTGCTCCGGCTTGCCGTCCATTCACGCAAGACCATACTTGTCTCAGGTGGTACCGCTACGGGCAAGACGACGTTGCTCAACGCGCTTATCCAGGAAATTCCCACTAAAGAGCGGCTCATCTATATCGAAGATACGCCTGAGCTCGACCTCGTTCATTCCAATGCCATCGGCCTAATCGCGGCGCGCAGTGCGCTTGGTGAAGCAACCGTCAGTGCGGAAAGCCTGGTAGCCGCATCCATGCGGATGCGCCCTGACCGCGTGATTGTCGGAGAGGTGCGCGGCAGCGAAGCCTTCTCCTTCCTACGCGCCATTAATAGCGGTCATCCAGGGTCCATGACGTCAATCCATGCCGATAGCCCTGAAGGGGCTATCGACCAGTTGGCGCTTCTCCTCCTGCAAAGCGGCACGCAACTGCGTCGGGACGATATCCATCATTATGTCGCCAGAACCATCGATGTATACGTGCAACTGAGCCGCTTGTCAGGGAAGCGTTTCGTCAGCGATATCGCGCTACGCTCACCAGCCGGGACTCTTGTGCGAGTGTGATGAGCTGCGCCGTCGGAAAACAGGTGTTTCCAGACACCCGGAGCGAGGCTGCTGGCGCTTAGCGTATATCTGGGTCCGTTCCATGTACCGACCCCGTCATGAAACAGCTCCTCGTCCAGCGTCTCATTACCGCCCATCGCCTCGACGAGCGCATAGATCGGATGGCCCAGCGGCATGGGGCGCGGCCGGTGGGGCAGTTGCGCCTGGCTGTGCGTGCGATAGAAATCCTCCCACATCAGTTCGAAGGAGGACAGCTGGCCCGACAGGCCGATCTCCAGCCGCCGCAACACCCGGATGGCATCCTCAAAACTGGCCATGGCGACCAGCGCCGTCTGCCGCGTCGTCGGCAGCGGGCGCAGGCGCAACACGGCGCGGGTGACGATGCCCAGCGTCCCCTCGCTGCCGATCAGCAGATGCTTCCAGGCATAGCCCGCATTATCCTTGAGCATGCCGGTCATGGAGGAAAGGATGGTGCCGTCCGCCAGTACGGCCTCCAGCCCCAGCACCATGTCGCGCGTCATACCCCAGCGGACTACGCGGTTTCCGCCCGCATTGGTGCCGATCACGCCGCCGATCGTGGCCGATCCCCGCGCGCCAAGGTCGAGGGGCAGGAAGGCGCCCTCTCCCTCCGCCTGCTCCTGCGCGATCTGGAGGATGCAGCCCGCCTCCACCGTCATGGTCATGGAAAGGGTGTCGATCCCCTCCACCCGGTTCATCCGTTCCAGCGAGAGCGCCAGCCCGCCGTCGGACGGCACCGCCGCGCCGCATGTGCCGGTCTGTCCGCCGATCACGGTGACGGGGATACCCGCTGCGTGCGCCGCCTTCATCACCCCGGCCACCTGCGCCGTCGATGCGGGCTTCACCAGCCAGCCGGGGGCCGACCGATATTTGCCCGAGATATCGACCCTGTACCGCGCGTCTATCGCGTCACCCGCGCGCAGGTTCGCCGCACCGACGATGGCTGCAAGGTCCAGCCCGAAACGGTCATCCATCCTGTCCCTCCCACCCCGGATTTTCCAT
The DNA here is from genome assembly GCA_036384115.1 of Sphingobium sp. Taxonomy (GTDB): domain Bacteria; phylum Pseudomonadota; class Alphaproteobacteria; order Sphingomonadales; family Sphingomonadaceae; genus Sphingobium. Next base: position 7,049 of record DASVMZ010000019.1, on the reverse strand, counting down.
GGCCCGGATTTACATGGCATTGTCCCGCAAAGGTGGTGCCACCGCCACCGCCGCACAAGATAAATGTGTTTCGTTATGTGCATTGCTGCCTTAGGCTGCCTTGAAACGCACGCAGGGCAGGCGGGGACAACGACTATGGCCGGGATAGGCGAAACAGCGGCGGCAGGGCGGACAAGCTTTGGCAGCTGGATCACCATCGCCAACCCCTTGAGTGCAGAGGCGATGGCGCGCGCGGGCTTCGACTGGCTAATCCTTGATGCGCAGCATGGCGGCGTCACGCCCGACAATCTGCCCGGCCTGCTGCAAGCCGTGGAGCTGGGCGGCACGCAGGCCATCGTGCGCGTCGCATGGAACGACCCGGCGCAGATCATGCGCGCGCTCGACCTGGGTGCGGGCGGCGTGATCGTACCGATGGTTTCCAGCGCCGAGGACGCCCGCCGCGCGGTGGAGGCGGTGCGTTATCCGCCTCTGGGCCAACGCTCCTTCGGCAAGCTGCGCACCCCCTATGCCCCCTCCGCCTCCACCGCCCAGGAACCGCTGTGCCTTGTCATGATCGAGACGGCAGCCGCGCTGGCCCGACTGGACGAGATCGCGGCCACTCCCGGTATCGACGGCCTGTTCGTCGGACCCGCCGACCTGTCCCTCTCCATGGGGTTTGCCTTCACGACCGACCTTGCGCCAGAAGTGATGACCGCCATCGCAACTGTCGTGACCGCCGCTGGCCGCCATGGCATCCTGTCGGGCAGCGCCAGCTTCGGTTCCGACAATGCGATGGCGCTGGTCGCCATGGGCATGGGCTTCATCACGCTGGGCAGCGACATGGGCATGATCCGGCGCGGTGCGGCGGCAGAGGTCGGGCACGCCCGGCAGTGGACCGCACAGGCCGTCAGTGTCGCGCCCGTTGACGGCTGAGCCACCCGCCATGGACGCATCCCTAAAAGCCTGGGCATGATGCCTGGCCCTCTGGCAATTGCATAGGATATACATTAGGCGTGAACTCTAATGGATACGGCGGGTTTCGATGAAAGCAGAGACGAAAACATTTCCTGGATCAGCCAGTCTCGCGGGACGGGTGCGCGCCAAGCCCAAGGCGGCGCCCAAGCGCAAGAAGGGCAATCTGGCAGGACGACCCACGGCCCAGGAGTTGGAACGGCGCAAGGCTCGCGTGATGGACGTCGCGACCCAATTATTCGTGGAGCAGGGCTATGCCGCCACGTCGCTCGTCGATATCGCCAAGGAAGCCGGTGTCGCGACCCGCACGCTGTACCAGCATTTCGGTGACAAGGAGGCGATCTTCCGCGAGGTGATCTTTGCCCGCGACGTCGGACAAGCGGTTGAACGACCCACCGTGCAGGAAGGTGACACGCTTGCCGCCGCCCTCCTGCGTGCGGCGCAATATGCCTATGCCGTCACCTACCGGCAGGAATCGATCGGGCTGATGCGCCTGATGATCGCGGAAAGCACGCGGTTTCCCGACTTCATGCAATCGGTGGCGACCTCCATCCTCGCCCGTTTCCGCCGCAATTTCGAGAAGGCTTTCATCGCGCTGGAAAGTACCGGCCTCATCCCGGACGGAACCGACCATGCGCGGTCCGCGGAACTGTTCAGCGACCTGGTTCTGGGCAGCCATCCGATCATGACCTATACCAACTGGAACGCTTCGGCTCCGACCCAGGCAGACCTGGAGGAACGGGCAATGCTGTTCATACTGGGTCGTTACGGTGCCGCCGTGGGTCGCACATCGACCACGAAGAAGGCCAAGCTGCCGCCTGCAGCAAAATAGTCTGCGCCCGCTGGAGGGGCCGGGCGCCACCGGCCAATCGCGCCCGGAAGCTCGACGCACCGCCATCACGCAAAAGCCCCGCTCCGGCATGACCGCAGCGGGGCTTTTCTATCATAGCCATCGCAGCATAAACGCTTCCCGCTTCCCGCTTCCCGCTGCGCGCGCCTCAGGCGGCGATCTCCGAAGGCTCGGGATCGTCGAACTGGTAGAAGCGCGCATATTGCTTTCGATAGGCCAGCATGGGACCATCGCCCTCCACCAGCAGCGGGTTAGGCTGAAAAATCTTGGCGTTCCAGATCGGAATATCCTGATTCACCTGTTTGACGAGGTCGCGCATGCGCGCTGCCGTCACGCGCAGGCGACCTTCGCTCAGCCCGGAACGGTGATAGAGCTGCCAGCGGATATGGCTATGCTCCGTATCGACCGGCGTCACCTGCTGAACCTGCACGACATGCGTCACATCGATATATTCGCCGATAGACTGGCCGGGACCGGTCGCCTTCACGTCGATGATACCCGTCATCGGACCGCGCGGCGTCGGCATATCCGCCACGACGCGATTATGCCGCACCCAGCCATCAAGCTCGAAATTGCCAGCCGGCGGCCCCTGCACGCCGTGCACAGCGCCGAAATGTGCGTGGTCCTGCCCGTTTTCGGTGATTTCCTGACAGTGAATATTGACGACCCACTCATGCGTCTCGGCCAAAATCCAGTGTTCGCCCTCGGGCGGCTCGGGAATGCGCGCGACTTCCCACTTGGGCAGCGCCTTCTTGGGGTGATACCAGACATAAACCACCCCATCATGCTCCTCGATCGGCCAGCTCGGCAGGCAGGACCGCTTCAGCTTGGGCGGGATCATCTTGGTATAGGGGATGTCGGTGACGCCGCCGCTGCCGTTGAACTTCCAGTGATGGAAGGCACAGCGCAGGTCATTGCCCTCGACCGTGCTGCCGACACCCAGATGCGCGCCCAGATGCGGGCAGAAGGGATCGACCGCATGGACATCCCCGTCCTCGCCCCGCCACACCACGAATTCCGTACCGAAATAGCGCAGCGTCCTGATCTCGCCCTCGGCGATCTCGTTCGACATCGCGACCGCGAACCAGCCGAAAGGGATCGGCAGACTGTCATAGCCGCGATCGGCTGTAGCAGGCGTAGCAACCATTTCATTCTCCGCAAGTTTCCGGGCGCCCTTCTGAAAGCCACCCGTCGTCAGCTTATATTACCCTAATGGCTTTGCATTCTACACGACGCCGCGAGTCGGGTCAAAAATGCGGCCCCTCGATTTTTTGGCCCTCGATTTTTTTGGCCCCCGATATTTCCGCCATGGTCTCTGGAGCCGCCCTTCCTCTCAGTCGGAGGGCATGATCGTCGCCAGCATCCCGTCGGACGCATCGTCCAGCACCAGCTGGCACGACAGCCGCGTCTCCGCCACCGCGTCCAACGCCTCCAGCATTTCCGCCTCATCCTCGCCGGGCGCATCCAGCCGGGCGTACCATTGCGGGCTGAGCTGCACGAGGCAGGTGCCACAGCTGATCGCCCCGCCGCATGTGCCCAGCGTCACATCCACTGACTCGCGCAGCACTTCCATCAGGACAGCGCCCGTTTGCGTGGCAACCTGCTGCGATACCCCGTCGCGGTCGACAATGGTCAGCGTCACATCGGCCAAGATCGAAAACTCCTCACTCTATTATGGTATATCAGCGACCGTTGGGGATGTCCCGAAAGGCCACATTCTTGTCGACGCGCGCGTCACCGGGTAGGCCCAGGATACGTTCCGCGATGATATTTTTCATGATCTCGTCCGTACCGCCGCCCAGCCGCAGGCCCGGCGCCCACATATAACGGTGCTGGAACGCGCCATTGGCCAACGCGATGTCGGGATCGTTGATCAGGCCCGCGGTGTCCAGAATGTCGAGCGCCTGGCTCGACAGATTCTGCGCGAGGTTGGACCAGAGCAGCTTGCCTGCCGAGCTTTCCGGCCCCGGCGCGCTGCCATGGGACAGGGCGGTCAGCGTGCGGAAGCTGAGCAGGCGGATCGCCTCCGCGTCGATATACAGGTCGGCCAGCCATTCGCGGAACGCCGGATCGTCCGCCACGCTGCCATCCCAGGACGGCACGCTTTTGGCCAGCGCCAATATATCGCGCCAGGACAGGCCCGTGCCGGACCCCAGCGCCGCCCGCTCGTTCATCAGCGTGGAGATGATGACCTTCCATCCATCGCCCACCGCGCCGACGCGCTGGTTGTCGGGAATGCGCACGTCGCTCAGGAACACTTCGTTCAGTTCGCTGTCGCCCGACATCATCATGATCGGACGCACTTCGACGCCCGGCGTCTTCATCTCGACCCAGAAAGCGGTCAGCCCCTTGTGCTTGGGCACGTCGGGGTCGGTGCGGGCGATCAGCATGCCATAGTCGGCGATCTGCGCGCCGCTGTTCCACACCTTCTGCCCGTTGATGAGCCAGCCGGCATCCTCGGCGTCGCCATCCCGCACCGCCTGGCTGCGCAGACCGGCGGAATCGGAGCCGCTCGACGGTTCGGAGAAGAGCTGGCACCATATCTTTTCGCCGCGCACCGCGGGCGGCACCAGCGCCAGCGACACAGGGTCGCTGCTATGCTCCATCAACGCGGGCAGCAGCATATGCAGGCCCGTCATGAAATAGGTGAATTGCAGGCCCGCCCGCGCCTCTTCCTGATTGAAGATGGCCTCGTCGATGGCGGTGCCACCGGCGCCGCCCCGTTCCTTGGGCCACGAAATACAGGCATAGCCAGCGTCCGCCTTGATCTTCTGCCAGCGACCGGCGACTTCCTTATGCTTCTCGTGCCAGTTGCGCCGTTCTTCCGGCGTCAGATGGCTCATGTCAGGGCCATTGGCCGCGATCCAGGCGCGCACCGTCGCGCGATAGGCGGCCTCTTGCGGGCTGTCTTCAAAATTCATGACTGTGCCTCCACTGCAACGCGCTCTTCGATGCGGGTCGCCAGCCTGCGCTTCCAGTCGCGCGGCGCACCCAGGACGAGGCTCAGATGCCGGGCGCGGCGATAGAAGAAATGGCAGTCCGCTTCCCAGGTCACGCCGATGCCGCCATGCGTCTGGATATTCTCCCGCGACGCCAGCAGATAGGCGTTGGCGCCCGCCACCCGCGCCGCTGCGGCTGCCAGCGACAGTTCCGGCGCGTCGGACGACAGCGCCCATGCCCCATAATAGGCATTGGCCCGCGCCACCGCATTGCGCACGAACACGTCGGCCAGCTTGTGCTTGATCGCCTGATAGCTGCCGATGGGCCGGCCAAAGGCATAGCGTTCCAGCGCATAGTCGCGCGCCATGTCCAGGCAGCGATCCGCACCGCCCAGCTGCTCGAACGCCAGCAGGATGGCGCCGCGATCCTCCACCTGCGCCAGTAGCGCCAGCCCCTCGCCCGGCGCGCCCAGCGGCTCGGCAGGCGTATCGGCGAAATCGATACGGGCAAGGCCGCGCGTCGGATCGACACTCGACACGCTCGTCCGGGTCACGCCCGGCCCGGTGAGATCGACCAGATAGAGGCCCGGCCCCGCCTCGCCCACGGCCAGCACCACGGCGCGATCCGCCGCAAGGCCATCCGCCACCGGAATCTTGGTGCCGGTCAGCTTGCCATCCGCCACGCGCGTCGCGATCCGGTCTGGCGCCAGCACGCCCGGCCCTTCCGCCACGGCCAGCGCGCCGATCAGCTCACCCGCCGCCACTTTCGGCAGCCATTCGACCTTCTGCTCTTCCGATCCAGCGACCAGCAGCGCCTCGGCAAACAGATAGACGGTGGAGGCAAAGGGCACCGGCGCCACCGCGCGGCCCAGTTCCTCGGCCAGCGCGCACAGCTCGACATAGCCCATGCCGATCCCGCCATAGCTTTCGGGAATCGCCGCGCCGCACCAGCCCTGCTCGCCGATGCGTGCCCACAGCGCCTTGTCATAGCCATCGGCCGGATGGTCGAGGACGCCGCGAACCACGCTCAGCGGAGAGGCGGCGGAGAGGAATTTGCGAGCCTCCTCCTTGAGCGCCTTCTGATCGTCTGTATAATCGAAGTTCAAGGATCACCTCTCGTGCCGGACATAGTAGGGTCCGGGCGTTCGCCCTTCCGCCATGGCGTGCCCGTCGCGGAACGACGGCCCCACCTCCCTTTACAATACCCATCACCTGTTGCAATAGCCGACCGCAGGCCCGGCCAACGGAGCCGCCCAGACGATAATTGACGTAAGGAAACAGGATGACCCGTCCCCGCGATATTCCCGTCATCGACACGCTGATCGGCTTCCGCGATACCCATCAGATGGGCGTCGCCAGCACCAAGGGCGACTGGCAGCGCCATCCGGCCGAATATATGTTCAAGGGCATTCCCCAGGAACTGACCGAGGCGGACGACCGGCTCGACTCCATTGGCGAAACCGTGCGGGCTATGGACGAATATAATGTCCGCGTCGGCGTGATCCATATGTCGGACGACCGCGCGGTGGAGGCTATGACGCGCTTTCCAGACCGTTTCGCGGCGATTCGTCCGGTCAATCCCAACAACCCCATGGATGCCGTCCGCCTGATCCAGCGCGAATATGACGAGGGCAAGATCAAGGGCGTGTCCTTTTTTCCGTCGGGCCAGCAGCCGCCGGTGGCGATCGACGACCGGCTGGCCTATCCCATCTACGCCAAATGTGTCGAACTGGACCTGCCGATCTTCATCAATGTCGGTTTTCCGGGGCCGCGTATTCCGATGAAGCCGCAATGGGTCGGGCTGCTCGACCAGGTGGCCTATGATTTTCAGGAGTTGAAGGTCGTCATGCGCCATGGCGCGGAGCCGGACGTGGACCTGGCGGTCAAGCTGCTGCTGAAATGGCCGAACCTCTATTATTCGACCAGCGCCTTCGCGCCCAAATATTGGCCGGAGGCGATCGTCAAATTCGCCAATTCGCGCGGCGCGGACAAGGTGATCTATGGTGGCTATTTTCCCATGGGGCTGGAACTGTCGCGCATCTTTGCGGAGATGGACGCGGTGCCGTTCAAGGATTCGGTGTGGCCGAAATTCCTGTACGAGAATGCGGCCAGGCTGCTGAAGCTCGACACGCAATAAGCCCTGAAAGCCCCATATTCCGAAAGGACGTTATGTCCATTCTCATCGACAAGAATACGAAGGTCATCACGCAGGGTATGACCGGGGCGACCGGCACTTTTCATACCGAGACGGCGCTGGCCTATGGCACGCAGATGGTTGGCGGCGTGACGCCGGGCAAGGGCGGCACGAC
>DASVMZ010000018.1:0-1527 GCA_036384115.1 Sphingobium sp. | reverse complement strand
CGAAGCGCGCGAGCACCGGCGCCAGCCCCTTGATCGGCCGATAGCCGGCGCCCGCGTCCAGCGCATACCCTGGATAGTAGTCGTTTCCGCCTTGGCGGATAGCGAAGATCCGCCCCTCGCGCTTCCACTTGTTGGGCTGGGCGCTGGCATTTTGGCCACTGAACCCAGCAAGCTTGGAGAGTTGAGACGCGGTCAGCCACTCGCCGGATTCGAGTACCGCCGTCCGTGCCTCCGCGTTCATCTGCGCCTCGTGGATCAGGTGCAGCGGCAGCGGAATCGATGGGACAAGCGCGTCGACGATCTTGGCGATTGCGTCTTTTTCCTGCTTGCCTAATGTCGCTAGGACGAGCGGTGCAATGAGCGCGACAGCCTGGGCAAGCGCCTGCGCGAGTTTCGGATTTCCATGCGCGAGCGTCAGCGCGACGACCTGATCGTCGTCGCCCGCCTTTAGCCGCTTGCGCACTTCGGTTGCCGTGCCTGTCACCGTCTCAAACGAGACAGTGCTAATATCGCTAGGGTACGTCGTCGCCATCGCCTGTTCCAGTTCGGATATCAAGGATATCTATATAACATGATATTCCTAATATTCAATGCCGCCACGCGAAGCGATGCGCAAGGGCCATCTGGGGGTATCATCTGAAGGCGGCACTCATAGGAATTGGCAATGGTCAGACCCGGAAATTGCTTGCCGATCGTGGCTACACGTTGATCGAACTCTGAAGCGAGCCGGACCGCTTATGACGCAATGCCGCTCGCGGGCAGGTCGAAGGGACCGGCCAGCCACGAACTCAGATATTCGGCCACCATTGCGAGAAAGCGCTCGCGCTGCTCGGGCGCGGCGCGGGTGAACATTTCCAGGGGCCAGGCAAGCAGGCTGTCGAATGGGCGCGGATGGATGGCGAAGCGGGAGCCAAGCGGAATTGCCAGCTCAGTCGCTGCCGCGGCGAACAGCGCGCGCTGGATGTGGCCGTTGCCGTCGAGAAAGGGGTGAATCTTGCCAAACCAGCAAAACAGATGGGTCAACGTCAGCAGTTGCACGAAAGGCGCAGCCGACCTGGCCGGCACCAGCTCGCGGCAGACCTCGGACAGCAGGAAATGGAGTGCCGCGGCGACCCTTTCGGGCTTTTCGAAGGAGAAGCTCTTTTGCGGGCTGAAGATTTGCGGGGCACCCATGCGGCGGCGCTCGAGCGAAGTCCCGACCGTGCCCCTGTAGGTGCCGGCATATTCGGGATAGCCAGGCGGGGTAAATTCCGCGAACAGGCTGCGGTGAAGGTCTCGGGGATCAGTCAGGATGGACGAACGATAGGCGGGGTCGACGAGGATGCGCTGCTGAAGCTCGGCGCACGCCCGCGTCATCAGCTCATCATAGTTCGGCATGGTATAGGCCTGCCATTCGGGCGCTGTCGTCATTGCCGGCTCTTGCGGGATTTCGCGTTTCGCCGCGATGGCAGCCGTGCAGTGCAGCCCGGCATCACAGAAAATTCTCGCCGGCATGGTCGTCGAACACCGCGGCATCGCGGACATAGC
>DASVMZ010000017.1:0-2056 GCA_036384115.1 Sphingobium sp. | reverse complement strand
ACATCACCGCGGAAAGCTCCGTGGAGCCGCGCACCATCTTTCTGGGCAAGGCGCAGCCCGATCCGGTCGATCCGAGCTGGAACGGGCATAGCGTCGGCCATTGGGAGGGCGATACGCTGGTGGTCGATACGGTCGGCCTCAACGGGCGGGCGCGGGGTCTGTGGAATCTGGGCCGTCCCATGCCGGAAACCAGCGAGAGCGCGCATTTCACCGAGCGGATGCGGGTGGAGGATGGCGGCAAGGTGCTGAGCGTCACCTTCACCGTCACCGATCCCGTCAACTACGCCGCACCCTATAGCGTCACCGTCCATTATGACCGGATGCCCGACGACACCGAACGGATGGAGGCGGTGTGCGAGGTCGATCTGGACGCGCTGGCGGCGGTCGACCTGAAAGCGATCAAGGATGTCGATGCGGAGGCCGCGCGGATGCTCGACCCCGATCTCCAATATAACCCCACCGAAAACGGACTGGCAAAACCATGACCGGGTTGAACAAGGATATGGAACTGGCAATGGCAGGCATGATGACGACACGCTGCTCCCGCATGACCCGCGCGCTGATGGGTGCGGCTCTCTCCGCGCTGTGCCTCGGCATGGCGTCGTCGCCTGCGCACGCCCTGCCGAAAGAGCGCAACATCACCATCTCCGGCCTGACCGGGCTGTGGGTGATGACGCAGGAGGATTTCGACAAGCGCGAAACCCCGCCCTACACGCCCGAAGCACTCGCCCTGCAAAAGCAGAAGAAGGACGAGGTCGAGGGGGGCAAGGTCATCTCCGACGAGGGGCTGAAATGCCTGCCGCAGGGGATGCCGGGGATCATGCTGGGCGAGTTCGCCTTCGAGATGCTGGAATCGCCGGGCCGCGTGACGATCGTGTCCGAGGCGAGCCCCCTTGCCCGCTCCATCTACCTCAACCGCACCAAACCGACGGAGGGGCTGGAGCCGATGTGGAACGGCTATTCCATGGGCCGGTGGGAGGGTGACACGCTGGTCGTCAAGACGAACAACTTCAACGACAAGAGTTTCCCGCTCGGCTTTGGCGGGTCGGTCCGCGCATCGACCACCACGCTCACCGAGCGCTTCAGCCTCAGCCCGGACGGCAATACGCTGATCGACGAGCTGACCATGGAGGACGCGAAATATCTGACCAGGCCCTTCACACTGGTCCGCCATTACACCCGTCAGCCCGAAGATGCGGAGCTGTGGGAATATGCGTGCGAGATCGGCGGCAAGGGCTGGAACGAACGCTTTGAAGGCGATCAGGACGCCGCAAAGGGTGGGAACTGACATGGAACGGCGATCAACGCCCTTCGGGATACGCAATCGGAATCGGGGTTTGAAGATGAAGAAGATCTGGCTTGCGGGCGCTCTGGCGGCTGCCGCGATGAGTGCGTCGGGCGACGCGCACCATGCGTTCAACATGTACGACAACAGCGTTTATACGAAGCTGGTCGGGACGGTGAAATCCTACACCTGGCGCAACCCGCACGTGATGATCGAGTTCGTGGCGCAGACCAAGTCGGGGCCGCAGGACTGGACCATCGAATGCTCCAGCCCGAACATCATCGGTCGGCGCGGCTGGACGCCCACGTCGATCAAGGTCGGCGACAAGCTCCCCTTCACCGTCCACCCGATGAAGAACGGCAAGATGTACGCACTGGCAGTGGCGACGACCCTGCCCAACGGCACGGTGCTCAAAGACAAGGAATGACGGGTTCCGGCGGCCCTGACGCCGCCGGCTAACGGAGTTTCGCGGCCATAGAGCCGCCGACCGGGAAGATAGTATGGACAGAAATATCCCGCCTTCGCTGGCTATCAGCGAGGGGAGAGCCTCTTTGACCCTGCGCGGGGGCCGTGTCGTGGAGCGATGCGACCTGCTGGGCACCGTTCCGTTCAGCGACGATCCCGACTGCCTGTTCCGGCCCTTTCTGGGGGCGGGCCATCGCGCCTCGCTCGACATGCTGGCGATGTGGATGCGGGAGGCGGGGATGCGCGTGCGCCTCGACCCCGCGGGCAATCTGGTCGGCCGGTACGAGGGGCAGACGCCCAATGCCG
>DASVMZ010000016.1:0-30697 GCA_036384115.1 Sphingobium sp. | reverse complement strand
GGATCCGTTTCACCCTTCACGGTGGATTGCAGGCTGTACCGAGCGACCATGATTTTCGTCCTTGAGTGATCCTTTCGAAGGTATCCAACCCCCTCCTAAAACGCCAGAATGTTTTTAGCAGGAATCAGTCTTATCGCTAATAACGTGCATGGCATTGGCCGCGTGATCGGTCCAGATTCCGAGGGTGCGCCATGTCTGGATTGATTGGCATCCGGTGCCTTTTGTGGTATCAAAATAATACGATGTCATTCTGTGTTCTGATGGTGCGAATATGGTGCAGGTTAACATAACTCCTAACGGGCGCATGAGTTTGCCCATCGACATTCGCAAGCGGCTTGGCCTGGAGAATGGCGGCTCGGTCATCGTCGAGGAAACAGATACCGGCGTCGTTCTGCGCACAGTTACGCAGGCGGTGGCGCGGGCGCAGGCTATCGCCAAGCGCTACACCGAAGGAAACCCCGACGCGAGCGTCGCGGCGTTCCTCGCCGACCGAAGCGCCGAGAGCGGCGAATGAGCAAGGTCGTTCTCGATGCATCCGCCGTGCTTGCGTTGCTCAAGGGAGAGCGCGGAGGAGCGAAGGTGGCTGGGGTTTTGGCGGACGCGGCAATAGGTTCGTTCAATCTGGCCGAGGTGATCAGCCATTTTGTCCGGTTGGGTGCGCCGATCGAGGAAGTGCGGGAGATGCTTGGGGCCCTGCCGATGCGGGTTGTGGCCGCTGATGAGGCGCTTGCCTGGGAGGCCGGCGCGTTGCGCGCAGTGACGGCGGAAGCGGGCCTTTCGCTGGGCGATCGTTTCTGTCTTGCCCTCGCCAAACGCGAAGGCGTTCCCGCGTATACCGCCGATCAGGCATGGAAGACGGTGGCCGACGCCGCCAAGGTGAAAGTGACGGTCATTCGCTGATATGAGTATGCCTTCCTCGTCGGCCGCCCCCGATCCGAGCGCCTTTGTCGCAGCGATGCTCAAACTACCGGATACCGGAAACAAAGGGTTTGAGGGCTTCGTTCGCGACTGCCTCGAGGAATTGCTGGGCCAGAGCTTCCGCCTCATGAAGTCGGGACACCAGCATGGGATGGATGGTGCGAACGACGCACCCGCCAATGGCCTGGCGATCGGCTTTGAAGGCAAGAAATACGGCTCCAGAAGCGACGTTTCGGTCGCCGAGGTCCAGCGCAAGATTTCAGACGCTGCCGTGAATATCGATGCATTGGACCTCTGGATCCTCGCGACGACGACCCACATCACCCGGACGGACCTCGTCAAGTTTCGCGAAGTCGGCGCCGAGCGCGGCATACAGGTCGAGGTTCTCGACCCGTCGGGTCGCGAGGATCGACCCAGTTCGCTCGCGCTCTTGGCTGCGTCCGCCCCCAAGGCGGTCGAAGCGCATCTCGGCGATGATCCGGCGATCACCGGCTATCTTGCCGCGGTCGCGGGGGACGATGACTTCGCGGCAGACTGCGCCCGCGTCTTCGAGCCGTTCCGGCGGGACGACGTCGGCTATGCGTCGACGAGGATCGCGGGCGCGCGCTGGCTCAAGGATGCTTTCGAGGATGATCGCGTCGCGATCGCGCAGCTTCAATGCTACGGCGGTCTCGATGCACCTGGCACGATCCGCGTCGCGCGCGCAGGTCCCAGTGCCGCATTCGAGCAGTGGTGGGCGATGCGGCCCCCCCTCCCCCTCGCAGTGCTGGGTGCCGAGGGCGTTGGCAAGACCTGGAGTTTCCTCGCCTGGTGGCAGGAGAAAATGGCGGCGTCGCCTGATGCGCTTCCGCTCACGATCGTGGTCCCTGCGCGTGGTCTTGTCGCCCCGCCCCTCATGCCCCCGCACCGGTTCCTCGCCAAACTCATCGCGCAGCGCGTCCCGGGCCATGACGAAGATTTTTGGGAGCGCAGGATACAGCTCTGGACCCGCGCACCGGCTCAGGCGCCGCGCATTCTGCTGGTGATCGATGGCCTCAACCAGGAGGTCAATTTTACCGACTGGCAGAAGGTCATACAGCCGTTGCAGGCGGGTGGCCTTGAGGGCCATGTCGCGATCGCCCTTACCTGTCGGACAGAATATTGGGAGGATGACCTCAAGTCCCTCGCCAACCTACTTCCCCAGGCATGGCCGGTGACGGTCGAGGATTTCACGGAGACCGAACTCGACGAAATGCTGGCGCGCCACCGCGTTCCCCGCTCGGAGCTGAGTGAAGAGCTCCTCAAGCTGATGGCGATTCCACGCTATTGCCAGTTGGCCATCCAGCAGCGCGAACATCTTCAGGCAAGCGGCGATATAACGATCGAGCGCCTGATCTACGAAGACTGGCGACACCGGCTTAACCTCCATGGTTCAAATCTCGCGCCGAGTTCTGACGATTTCCATCAATTCCTTGCTCAGGAAGGTAGCAGGCTCCGCTCGGCTATCGAGGACGGCGCCGATGCCGAACTGCACCTGACCCGCAAGGACATGATCGAGGCGCTTGGGTCGGAAAGTGGAGCCGGCGAGCCCGCCCTCCGAACGGCGCTCAGCGAGATCATTTCAGGCAATTGGGTCGATCGGGTTCCCGGGAGCGCTCATCGCTTTCGCCTCAGGAAGGACCGCGTGCCTTTGGCGCTGGCCCTCGCGCTTATCACCGATCTGGATCAGGCCGGGGCCGGACGCGCAGACCGACTGGCGCAGTTCATGGAGCCGCTGCGCGGCACCGACAGGGGCGTCGATATCCTGCGCTGGGCAGTCACGGCCTCTCTCGTGCGCCAGAGCGCTTCCAGCGACACCTTCATGCTGTTGCTGCGCGACTGGTTCTTCCAGCAGAATTTCGGGCGGCGCGATTTTGCTACACTGGAGCGGTTGATACCAGGAGCGCCTGAGCTGTTTCTGGATTTCGCCGAGCAGATCTGGCTGCGCTACAATGGGTCTCTCCGCGACGAGAACATCTTCATTACTGCGTTCGCGGATGCGGCTAAATATCCGGGTTTCCGCGCCGCACTGGGCGAACGCCTGTCCCGATGGCTCGGCTATTATTGGGTCGATGCCAACCGACTTCGGCTGGCGGAACGGGACGCTACCGTGGAGGACGCGCACGCGGCAACCACTGCGACCCTGGAGGACCGGCATCAACGCTGGACGGCCGTGGAATCTGATCTGGCTCCCGCGATCACGACGACGCTGCAGAAGGTTGAGATGCCTGAGCGAAACGAGCGTGACTATAACGGCTTGAGCGCCAGAGCACTTGGGATTCTCTCCATGTTGCCGCGACAGCCCTTCCTGGCCGCAATTGCGAGCTGGGCGGCCTCGCGCGCCATCAGCGAAGCGTTCGGGCCATTTGATGCAATGGGGTGGGTGCTGCGGATCAATCCGGTCGATGGCGAGGAGACGGCTGCCGCCCTTCTGGGGCTGGCGCGCCAACTTATTGATACCGGCGATGACGTCGGACGCGACGTTGCCCGCCTGCTGCTCGACGGCCTCGCCTCACCGGCGGCAACGACGCTGCGGGCAGAGCTGCCTGCGGTGGAGCGGCGCACCTGGTTTGGTCGTCGCGCTACTGTTGATGAAGCAGGTATGGTCCATTTGCCGGAGGATGCGAACGGAAGGACGGGGGACGAACCTCTCGAGAGGTTCATTGCGCTCAAGGAGCTGGCATTCGATCCGAACGTCACCCTTGGTTCCGAGGATCAGGAACTATTGATCGCCGCAGCTAACGAGACCGATGCGTCTACGCTGTTCGTCAGCGCAATGGGTCAGGACTCAGCCGACTATGCGCTGTTGAACAGCCTTCCGGTGCTGGCGCGTTGGGCGCCCGAAGCGCTCACCGATCTGATCCGGCGGATCTTTGCCAGCGCCGAGACGAGAGGCGCTTCGGATGATGGCGATGCCGAGGACAAGCTCGTCCGGCTGGCCAAGGAGATCGGGCGATACTGGCCGCTCCTCAATGCGGAGACCCACGAGATATTCGCGCGATCCGTCGCCCCGATGTTGGAGCGCTCGCTTCTCGACAGGAAGGACAGCGACTGGCTCCATGCCCAGATATCGCGTCTTGCAGGAAAAACAGCGGCACAGCAGATCGCAATCTTCAAGAGCGACCCTCACGGCCCCTGCTTCTATACCGACGAAGTTGCAGTGTTCGCCGCCCCTATGGAGGCTGATTATGAACCCATCCGGCCTCTGCTGGCCGGTGAGCATCGCCAGCATTGGATCTCCTATCTCGCCAGCGTCGATCTGAGCGAAATGCCTCCCAGCCTCGCGAACGACCTCGTTGCCGGCTTTGCGAACGACAGCGATGTTACCCGGCGGCTGCTCTTCCTGATCGGACGCCGCAGCAACCAGCCCCCTCTCCTGCAGGCCCTGGTCAACACTGGCTGGAGCTGCGCCGCCGAGACCGAAATCAATGAGGCGGCCAATGGCTCGCTCGCGCTGATCGCGGCTGCCAGGCACTTCCCTGTACCTGACCTCGACACGCGCATCGATCCGGTCGCCTGGGGCGCGCGCGTTCAGGATGATCCCGGCGACGAGGACGCGCTCAACCATTTCGAGGCGTTTGTCCTGGACGCGATCGGCAAGCAATCCTTCCCGGACGGCTTTGGCAAGCAGGTGTCGTGGCTGAACGCCAATGAGGCGATGCTCGTCTTGGCAGAACGGCGCGGTCCAGCGCTTGCCGCTGCACTCGATGCCTTGCTGGAGCGCGGCGCGGAACATGCTTTCGCGTTCGACAACTTCCCGGTCATGACTGCGCTGCGCGCTTTGATGATGAAGCAGCCCGAAGATGGCGCGAGGATCTGGTCAACGCTCTACCCGCATTACAAGGAGAGCAGCTGGACCAAGATGGACAGCTTTGAGAGCCTGCCCTTCTACAGCGACCGGCCCGAGATGACCCGTCACTGCGAACAGGTTCTCGAAGATGCGAACACGGATCATGCGCTGGCCTCCGTTGCCCGGTGGGCGACAGAGGGCGGGCGCCTGGGTTGGCTCCTCGATCGAATGTTCGTCTGGTTGGAAAGCCAGCTCGCTGGTGACATCGCTCGAGCCTTCAACCTCGGCCGCTTCCTCGACCCTGGACCGGACGCAGAGAGTTTCTGGCAGCGAGCGAGGGCAATCCAGACGTCAGGCTGGTTGCAGGAGACGCAGGACAAGGCAGAGGAAAGCTTTCGCCGGCGAACCGCCGCTGGTCACTGGCGTGACCGGTTCATGTCGGGCAACGACCCGGACAAGGCCTTTGCCTCCCTCACCCTCTTCCTTGCCTGCGCAGATGATCGGGCGATCACATTGTTCGAGCGCGCGATCGCAGCGCGCGGATTTGATGGTCTGCCATTTGAAGAGATGGCGATCTGGCATGCGGCACGTCGGGATCGGGACCGGGTCGAGAAGGAAGCGACCAAAAATCTGGATAAGCGGCTCTATTTCACCGATATCTGCAAGGAAACCCATGCGCCCTGGCGGGCGAAGGCGCGCTCCCTGCCGGACTGAGTCCGGCCGGCCGCAGTACCGCAAAGGAAAAAATGAGAGCATTTCGACGCCGGTTTAACGAAAAAACGTTGAAACCGTAATGAAACGATTTATTTACGGCTCGTGAGGAGCCATTATGCTGTTCGAACTCGAAATTGAGAACTTCTTCTCGATCCGCGACAAGCAGGTTGTCGATCTGCGTGTGGGGGCAAACGCGCCAGATTTACCCGGTAGGCTGTCCCCGATCTGGCCGGGCGCGTCTGATCGAGCGCCCAAGGTCGTGGCCATTTTCGGTCCGAACGCAGCGGGCAAATCGACTATCTTGCGGGCGCTGTCGTTCATCGCCTGGTTCGCGCGCGAAAGTTTCCAGATCTCGCCGACCGGCCGGCTCCCTTATGAGCGGTTCAACAGCGTTGAAGGACAATCAGCTCCGACCCGTCTGAGCCTGTCCTTTGGCGGTCACAGCGAACCAGAGGACGAGACTTCTCCCGCCTGTCGCTATACCTATTCCCTTGAACTGGGCGGTTCGAACGCGGCCCAGCAGGTGGTATCGGAAGCCCTGCACTATTGGCCCGAGCCCGCACGCCGAAAGGTTCGGCTGTTCGAGCGAAGCGCTGAGGGCAAAGTAGTTGCGGCAGGCGCATTCAAGCTCACCGGGTTCCGGCAAGCGCTGGAAAAAGTGCTGCGCCCCAATGCGAGCGTGATCTCGACGCTTGCCCAGTTGAAGCATCCGATCGCTACCCAGCTTTGGGAGGCGGCGAATACGATCTCGTCGAACATCCTGATCGAACGCTCTGACGGCGTCGAGGAACAGATGGTTCGTCACTATGCCGAGAACCCAGGTTTGGTCGAGGCGCTCAACCGCGAGATTGAACGCATTGATCTGGGCATTCGTACCATGCGGGTGGAAAGCGGGCCGAACGGGCCGGTCGCGCTGTTCACGCATGAGGGCCATGACGGTCCAATGCCGCTCGTCCTCGAAAGTCATGGTACGAGGATGTTCCTGCGCCTCTACCCATTCCTGCTTCGGGCACTGGAAACCGGCGGCATCGCCGTGATGGACGAGCTGGACACGGCAATCCATCCGTTGATCCTGCCCGAAATTCTGCGTTGGTTCTACGACCCAAGCCGGAACCCGCACGACGCGCAGCTATGGATGACCTGTCACAACGCGTCTCTCCTTGAGGAACTCATCAAGGAGGAGGTGCTCTTCTGCACCAAGTCGCCGGAGGGCAGAACGGAGGTCTACGCCTTGCAGGACGTCCAGGCTGTGCGACGCGACGAGAATTACTATCGCAAATATCTTGGCGGCACCTACGGTGCCCTCCCCCAGATCGGATGAGCCGCCAGAAGCGCAAGGTCGTCCCGCAGCGCCGCCGTATCTTCGTCGGCTGCGAGGGCGAAAGCGAACAGGGCTATGTCGCGCTGCTCACCAGGCTTGCCGAAACGCAGCGGCTCGCCGTGCATCTCGATGCCGTGCTGCTGCAGCCGGGCGGTGGAGACCCCTCGTCGCTGGTGGATCTGGCGATAAAGCGTGCCGGTGAACGGGAAAAGCGCCACGGAGCTTTCGAAGGGCGCTTCATACTGCTCGATGACGACAAGCTGGGGATCAGTCCCGACCGAGATGCCCGGATCACGCCTGCGGCCAACAAGGCGGGCCTGGGTCTGATCTGGCAGCACACTTGTCATGAGGCTCTGCTTCTGCGGCACCTCGAGGGGTGCGCGCAGCGGCGACCGGGCAGCACCGCTCTTGCGATGACGGCTCTTTCCCAGGCCTGGCCCGGCTATCGTAAGGGAATGCCGGCAGCCCGGCTTGCAGAGCGGATCGACCATGGGGCGATCGCACGAGCAGCGGCAGTTGAAGCCGCTCTTGCTGGCCTTCTCACCACTATCGGCTTTATTGAGCCAGCATGACTTTTAGCAGAAAGGAATTACGATGAATAACGCTGAACTGGCAGATGCACTCGCAGCAGCCAATGGATTGACGAAGGCCGACGCGCGCAAAGCGGTCGACGCTGTGTTCGCCGCCATTACCGACGCGGCGGCAAAAGGCGAGGAAATCTCGATCAATGGTTTCGGGAAGTTCAAGGTGAAGGATACGCCGGAGCGCGAGGGTCGCAACCCCTCGACCGGCGCTGCCATCACCATCGCTGCGGCCAAGAAGCTCGGGTTCACGCCGGCCAAGGCCGTCAAGGACCGGTTGAACGGCTAATCAGGCGCGGGGGCAAGCTGCGGTGCTTGCCCCCTTTGGAGAACCGAATGGAAAAGCCACTCAAGAACGTGGTCGTGCACGCGCTAATCACACCCGCGCAGCGCGAGGCGATGGGCGAGATCCTCGACCGGCTGGTGGGCACACCCATCGAGCGGACGGGCGACATCGCGGTCGAGGTTGGCGGTAAGCGATACTTGTTTAGCGACCAGAGCGGCGGGAGCACCGCGGCATCTGTGGAGCGCAATGGCGGCATCGAGGTCGTTCGATCGCAGCCTCCCTACCGCACCGAGCTGGTGACGAAGATCGCCAACGAGGGTTTGGCGGCCGTGGATCGGAAGAAGCATGGCGAGGAGTTCACCCTGAAGTCCATCTCGTCAGGTTGGGACGGTCTCACGGCCACCGAGCAACGTAATGCTGGCAAGCGCTTCCGGGAGCAGATTGAGTCAGACTTTCCCGGACAATTCGACAGCTGGACTACTACCGACAACGAGCGACATTACCGCCGGCGCTGACCAGTGCTTTGCTGTCGGCTCGTACCGCAGTCCGGTGGCACCTTCACACCCAGTTCCGCCGTTGGACAATCGCCTGAATAGAGGAAGGCTTTGGGACATTCCTGCCGTTCGGCACCACGAAAGTAATGTCCGGTTGCGCTGACAGCGGCCAGTCGTAGATCCGCTAAAGCCCTCTCCGGGTCGTGTGATCAAAGATAGCTTAGGAACTCCTCATGAGGTCGCCGCGCGACGGTCCATCGGCCCGCGCCCGCAGGTCTGGAGCGCTCCTCGCAGACCGTGAGGAACAGGCGGAGCTTAGCGCGGGATATGCCAACGAAGAACGCCGAACGCTCGTCCGCCTGCTTGCCCCAGAAGGTTTCCTCCTCGACGCCAAGCATGAACACCGTGTCGAATTCGAGTCCCTTGCTCTTGTGGATCGACATGATGCGTACCGCACGATCCCCCGAGAAAGACGAGAGCGCTGTGGCTGGGTCTACCCCGCCGCATAGCAACTCGTGCGCGCGATCCACGGTTTCAACGATGCAGGTCGCCAGCATGTCGCCCTGCGCATATGTCGAGGACATCGCTACGATGGCTTCGCTGCCGACCGCGGCAAGCAGCGTATCCACCAGCTTTTCGAGATCAGGCTTGTGTGACAGATCGATCTTGCCGGTCGCGATCGCCTTGCGCGTCTCGCCGAGCAGCCGGTTCCACTTCGAGCGCAGCTGATACTCGCGTTCCTCGTCGACGCCTTGGTTGAAAACGACGAGATCCAGCAGGCGGCGATGCGCTGCCGGCTGCCGGGGACTGCTTGTGACCAGAAGAAAGTCCACGATAAGGCGCGCCGCGGGCTCCGAAGCCAAATTTTGGGTTGCGTCCTCTTCCCGATAGGCAATGCCGCAGGCGTCGAAGGCCGCAATCAGCTTTTGGCAATATAGTTGCTGCTGTTTGCTGACGAGGATAGCGATTTCCGACAGGGAAACGCCGTCATTATCAGCGAGCTGCTGAACCCGGGCCGCGATGCCTTCGGCCTCTTCTTCGTCGTCCGCGAAATTGAGGATGGCGATCGACCCTTCGTTCCCGACGATGTCGGCATCGTCCAAGGCGGCGAGCGGGTCCATCACCCGCACCATTGCATTCTGCATTCGCCGCAGGGTGGGTGCGGAACGGAAATTCTGGTAGAGATTGAGCGGGTGTGCAGTGAAGTCGTCCGCGAACGTCTGGAAAATGCCTTCGAGCGCGCCAGCCCAGCCCATGATACTCTGCTTGGTATCGCCAACGGCGGTCAGCAGGCATGTGGATCCGCCGAAGCAGGCGGTAATGAGCGCATATTGATCGGCTGTGCAGTCTTGGAACTCGTCCAGAAAGACATGGCTGTAGGTCTGCCGAACGGCGTTGCGGGCGATACGACTATTCTCGATGATCGTCTGGGCGAGCGGCACCATGTCGGCGAAGGTGATCGATGTTCGCTGAACGCGCCGCTGGCCGATCGAATAATCCGGGTCGAGCGCATTCGCGCCCTTTAGCACCGGGCGGAATTGGTCGATCAGACGCTTCGCGAAGGCATGAAACGTATAGCTGTCTAGCCGCGCCCCAAGATCGGCTCCGCAGCGCCGCCGGACTCGTGCTCGCAGATTCTGGGCCGCGTCGATCTTGAAGGAGATGGCGAGGATGCGGCGCGGATAGCGGCAGGTCGCGGTGCGCAGCAGGAAGTCGGCGCGCTGGGCGAGCATCTCGGTCTTGCCGGCGCCGGGACCCGCGGTGAGCGCGAGATTGCGAGCCGTCTCCTTCGCCGCATCGAGCGCATTAGGCTCCAGGACCAGCCCATCGGATGGCGCCCAGCGCGCGATGGGAATCATTCCGGCAATTCCGCGAGCTTCTCCTCGATGCGGTCGAACATTCGGTCGAGAACCTCGGGCATGCTTTCGAGCAGCGCGTCGTCGTCGAGTTTGGCCATCGCCCGGATGTGCCAACTCGGCTTGCTGCCGAGCTTGAAACGTTCCTGATACGCCCCGAACAGTTGCTGCTGGGCATCGTCATATTGACCGCCGAGCGCGTCGTGTGACTTGCCGAGCACGGCGTCGATCGTGCCGTCGTCTGGATCCTCGAGTTCGGCATCGGTCAGGCCATAGGCGTCGGGAAACGCCTCGATCATCATGAAGTCGAGGTCGAGCGGAGAGGAAAAGAACACCGCATTCTTTTCCAGCGTGGCGATCCAGCCATCGTCGTTGAGCATCAGGCCTTGCTTGCTGTCCCACTTGGGAATCGCGTCCGCACCTTCCTCATCGAAATCCACCGGGTCTTCCTGGAATCGCAGCAGCTGCTTCGCCGCGTATTTGATCCGGCCCCAGCCACCCTGGTGGCGCGCGAGGTCGAGATCCAGCAACGTTACGAATGGAATGCCGAGATCGCTCAGCAGGCGCCAGAAATGGTTCACGTGCCGTCCACCCAGCGGAACGACCGAGATCGAGGCATCGTCGGCCAGGATACCACGCGCCGCGAGCAAACGTGGCAACACCACCTCCTCGCTGTCTCCCTCGCCTAGGATCAGCAGTCTCGCGAAGTAGAGCTCGGGAAAGGCTTGGATCGCTTCCCGGACATATTTGTGCGCTTCGGCCCCGCTTGGCATAGTGATCCGGGACACCGTAGTGCGCCGCTCCTCGTCGAGGCGCAGGTAGCGGATGCTCTCCGGTTCGACGCGGCGCAGCAGCGAGGGAGCATGGGTCGCGATAACGGCTTGTGCATCGCCGTCTTCCGCGAACTCGCTCAGCGTCCGTAGAACGCGACCAAGATAGTGCGGGGACAGGCTGTTCTCGGGCTCTTCGACCGCCACGAGTGTGAAAAGCGGTGGGCGCAGCTTGTCGATGTCGAATGCATTGGTGTCGCCGGCTAGCACTGCATTGCCGATGGCCCGCATCGCGAGAACGAGCGTAATGTACAGCAGGGATTGCTGACCGTCGCTTAGTCGGGAGAAGTCGACCTGCGGCGTACCGTGACCGGGCGCGAAGCTCAGGCTGAGATGCCGCAGCAAATTTTCGATTTCGCTCTGAGCGAACGACAGAGTCGGATTGGCGTAAAATTTTCCCTTGTGAAGCGATTCCCAGAGCTTGGTGACCTCATCACCGATCCCCTTAACCGACGCGTTGCCGACGAGCGCTGCGCTGATCTGCTCCGTGAGAGCCGAGATCGTCTGGCGCTCCGCCGACCAGTTGGCGGCACGAAGTGCGCGGCCGAGCAAAGCGTTGGCGGCGTAAGAGATATGGTCTGCGGGATTGCGCCGAGCTGGCAGGTAATGGACCTGCACCGCGGCCCGGTCCTGCTTGGAAACCCTGCCTTGGACGGTTGGAACTCCATCATCATCGACCTGCATCACATGGGTGAAGCTTTCTTCGATGTCCCCGTCCTCGTCGAGGCTGGCTTGGAGGCGGAAGCGAATTCGAACCGACGCGTCGTCTGTTTCCATCTGGAGATGGGAGAAGTTGCCTGCGACGGCCGGCATTGTGCCGTCCTCTGCCTCATCGGCATCGGCATCGGCTAACTCGGGGAACTCGAAGTCGGCCTCAATCCACAGATCTCGCGTCGAAGGTGCGTCCTCCGGGTCTTCATCCGATGAGATGTGAAAATCCGACGTGCGGATCTTACGCTGCGCGGGGTCGAGACTGAACATTCTTCCGAGCGCCTGCAAGACCGCCGTCTTGCCTGAGCCATTAGGGCCCAAGATGAAGGTCGTATTTGCGAGCGAAATTTTCGTCGCTTCTGGTCCGAAGCAGCGGAAATTCGACAGTCTTAACTCCACCAACTTCACGACAATCCCCTTTATCCAATCCGATGCCGCGCACTCTTATGCACGCGATCCTAGCACTCAGGCCGTATCGGCCACATCCCGTTAAATGCTTGATTTCCAAAGGTTAATCGGAACGATGTTGTCGTCTGGTGTCTTTTCCACTGGCAGCGCGAGGCCAGAGACGTGCTCGAACATCTCGGCCTGCAAACCCGAGGCATCGACCATGCGGGTCAGTGAACCGGGAAATGCTGCCTCGAGGGCCTGCAAAGCCTTGGGCAGGAGTTCGGGCATCTCTGTGGGGATCTGATCGTCGAAGCGCTCAGCGCGCCTTTGGCCGGTCTTGCTAAGATGGATGTAGCCGGTCCGATACTGATCCGGAGAAATCATCCTAAGGTCATAGGCTCGCCGCAGTATCGCAGCGGCTGATACCTTCCAGCGGAGTTTCAGCGAGAATATGGCCGACCAGTCTAGGAGGCGGCTGCGCGGAAACTCATGGATGAACGAAGAGCGGGGCAACAGGAAGGCGCTGGCAAACCGGTTTGCCTGATCCTCAGTTACCTTATCGCCGGTTTGAATGCCTCGATGCATGATGAGGTGCCCGGCCTCATGCGCCAAGTCGAAACGCAGCCTGCAGGCGGCAGGCTTCGCCTCGCTGCGGATGATCATTGGCCGAACACAATCTATTGAAAGAGCGTCCACCCGTTCGGACACACCACTGAAGAAGCTGACCACGGCCCCAGCATTTTCCACAACCCGCATCATGCTCGAGATCGGACCGGTTCCGAGCCGCCAATGCTCACGCGCATGATCGGCCGCGGCTTCAATCTCGGCCGCGCTGGCCACCGGAATATCGGGGAAAGACACGGTCGGAAGATCGAGTTCGTGGTCTAGCCTGCTAACGAAACCGTCAAGCAGGGTACCGCGCGCCAGCACCTGGCTGACGACGGACACGGGTGTCGTGCGCTGCTTACGGAAGTGACACTGCTCCGGACTAATCCCCGCCGATGCCGGGATCGCGAAGAAATGCTCCGCAATGCCGAGAGCTGCCGCGAGCGCGGCGCGCATCTCGTCGGTGGGTACCTTCAGCCCTTGCTCAAGCTGGTTAAGATACTGGCGTGTGGCGCTGACCCGCGCACCCAATTGGTCGAGCGTCAAGCCCAGCGCCACTCGAGCGAGGCGCAAGCGCTCCCCGTGGAAAGCGGAAATGACCATTTCATTCCTTGCCGTTTGAACGGCGTTACTCGCCTGTTTTCGTCTTACGATCGCGCACGCCCACGCTGGGGGCATCGAGCTCAACAGACTCGGTCGCTGGCATACCGATGCCACCAGTGAATGCGTCCAAACCGAGAGGCACATTCCAGTTCAGCACAGCCGTCTCACCGCGCAGGCCGACGAACTTGACGGCGAGAGCGCTGCCATCGACATCGGTCTCAACCGCAAAGCGGTAAGCGAGATCGTGACCCTCATCGCGCTCATCGAACGAGAAGCCAAGCTGGTCCAGCTCGCTCAGGCTCTGATGAAGGGTACGGGCGGTTGGCTCTTCCGCCTCACCGCGATAAATGCGAACCGGCACCTCGCCGATCGTGAAGATCAGACGGCGGGAGCGATCGATCACGGTCAGCCAGGGAAAGCGCTGGCCGTCGAAGGCCGTGAGAATACGGTATCGAGCGAACTGGGATGCACGGCACCCCAAGGTCCAGCCATCGTCACCAATGTCGGAATCGAAAAGTTCGACAGCCAAACGCCGAGCCTCGAGGATCATCTGCCCGACCGCAACGAGGCGCTCTTCGGTCAAATCCTTGTGTCTTGGTCATGTCGGTCGGCCCTCGTCATCGTTTCAAAGGCACTATGGGCTAATTGATAAATCTGTCAACTAGAAGCAAATCTGTAAACCAGCCGATTGACGCTTTGGTATGGTCCCATGCGGCATCAGCGCCAAAAGCCTAGGCGACGATCAATGTTCTCCAAAAGATTGCACAGGTCGATGGCAGGTTCTGACATAAGTTGCTGTTCATGACATACCCTCTAAACGGCTAAAATTGGTCGATCACCGCCACCCCGAGCGAGGCAAATTTGCGGGAACTGGCCGTGCCTGATCAAGAGCAAGAATGCCTACGCTCAGAACCAGATTTCCACCATAAGACCGAAGTGGCATCGGCACGGTTGAAATAAGGGGATTGTGATGAACGAGAATATCCTCGTTGAATTTGAAGATGGCAGCGCGATGGTGTTCGCACCGAAATCATCGGTGCGCATCGCCAATCGCGGGCCGAGCTCGGTGCCCAAGAAGGATTTCGAGCAGGTGCGTACATATCCCCCTGAATGGGTCGGTTTCGGATCATTCGAGGCCCGCATCCTTTCTGCCGGGCAGCGCGTCGAAACCTATAAGGGCCTTCTGACGGTTGCCAGGATAGAGCATGGGGTTGATCTGCCTTTAGGCATCGTGGCCGATGAAAGGTCCACGCCAGATCCTGCCTGAGTTTGAAGTTTCCTCCCTTCTGCGCTATGTTCGAAGCGCACCGGAGAGAACGATGCAGCACTTCGATTGGAATCTCTTCAATCTCACGCGAGATCAACTCGGCGGACCGCTTTTTGGGTTCGTGGACGATGATGCGGACGATCCGACAGGTTTCCAAGAGGCACAGCCGCTTCCTCAGACTGTTGGAGGCAAGATCGCTCACGGCTTTGCGTACGTGCTGCTTTTGGGCGTCATCGGCTACATGTTCGTAGCGCTTTGACATCAGTCACGCAGGTTCTTGTCCTGGAAGAAACCGACATTCTGGTTTTCGCCTGCCTCGGATTGAAGCGAGGAAGCAGCCTGCACGTTGGTAGTACGAACGGCCTGCGCTGACCCTCGTTCGCTGGCGCTTCTTTTTGCCCCTGCATCGATTAGCTCCGAGGCTTTGTGCGGGTCGCCGCGGTCCGGCCCGCTGGGAAGCTTCGGCGGCACCCGTGGTCGATAGGCTCCCGCGACATCCGATGCGTCTGTGGTATCCGGATGCCCAACATGCACCAAATCGGGTTCACCCAGACGATCTGCGACCTCGGCGCGAATGGCTTCCTGGCGGCTTTCCATCCATCGCTCGATCATTTCTTGCCGGACCTGTGCCTGATGCGGCGTCAGCACGGTAGCCCAGAGTTCCGGCGCATCGAGCCCCCTGCTGGAGGCCTGCTCAGTCCGATACCACTGCGCAAGATCCTGGCTCAGATTCTGGCTGAGACTGAGGCCGTGGGTCTCTGCATAACTCGCATCGCGCGACAGCTGCTGGGATAGTTCCTCGAGCTTCCGCGCCGTCTCGGAGTAAGAATTCGCGCGTGCGAGAGCCTCCTCATGCGACATGGAACTGCTCGCGGTTGTCGATGCGCGCGAGAAGGTGCCTGCTTTCTCATAGGTCCCATCAGCCTGTGATGCGCCTGATCCACTCGAATGTTCATCTCGAAAGTTGCTGCTCGCGGAGCTCTGGCTTTCGGACGTCCGATTGTCCGAAGTAGAGTGTCGTAGCTGGTCGGACTGCTGTCCCTGAGAACCCACCTGAAGTCCGAGTGAGGGAAGAGCACCGCGAAGGCCTTGTTTGCCTCCCCCTCCGCCGGAAGTTCCTGCCGACAATCTCCCTCCGACGGTATCAGATACGGTTGCCGACCGATCTCGACCGTTACCTATTGTGAGACTCTGGCCTGTTGACGACCGCTCGTCGAAGCCCTGGCTGCTCGACGCCGTGGTGCGGTCGAATTGATCGACTGAGGTGTTTGCCGAGCGGCCAGCGCTGGAGTCCCATCCAGAGGACGTTTCCGTTGACCGGCTCGTGCCGCTACGATCAGTCTTGGTCCAGGTGATCAGTTCCTGGGCGGCATTTTCATAGGCCTGGGCTTGACGATGGGCGCTGCTTGCCATCTCACGCCATTCCGCCACATTGCCGCTCGTCGCCGTCGGGGTGAACCCGAGCCTCGATATTGCCGCTCCGGTGTCGATCACCTCCTGACCGTTGCCAAAGCCAGTGACGACGGCACCATTGTCCTGCCGCCAACCCGTGCTCGCATTGCCGCCCATATAGCTGGGCGCGGTCGTCCATTGGTCGCTCTGCCGCATGTTCGAGGTCGCATTAGCCCAGCTGACATTCCCGTAGGAATAATTGCCGGTAGTCTGTTCCACAGCCGCGGCCTCCGCAGCATTTTGCGCCGGCGCCAGCATGCTCGTAGCCTGCCCCGCGATGGACATCGCTCCCCGTGCGAGCCCAGCAGCAAGGAACGGTATGCTCATGAGCATGAAGCCGGCGATCGTCGCGGTTTCGGAATTGACGGCCCCGATGCCGGCATAGCTCCCAAGGGACATCCCACCCCCCGAAAGACCGCGGACGGCGCTCTCGGCGCGAGTCATGCAGACCATATGGAGGATCACGTAGAGCGGTCCCCAAGCAGCCAGATAGAAGAAGCCCATGGCATAGCCGCGCAGGGCATTCAGGCCGGTCTGGGGCATCATGAACAATGGGAAGATCACAGGGAACATCGCGAAGAAGACAACCGTCAGGACAATGTTCAGGATCGGCACCCAGGCCATCGCCTGTTGCGCAATCGAATTGTAAGTGTTGCGGGCCTGAATGTCGGCTCGGGTAGTAGCAAAGGCATCGATCGACGCACCAGCAGTGCTTCCCGACATGCCATCCCGCGCTTGCATGAACGCATTGATCGCGCTGTTCTGCCGCATCACGCCCACGAAATTATCGCTGTTGCCGGTGAACGCTGCGTTGATCACTGGAACGTCATGGGTGAGCTTCGCGGCCGCCGCTTCGTTGCTGAGCCTTGGATACACAATCTTGCCCCAGATCGCCGCGTTGGCCTGGATCATGGTTTCCCACTGCCCGCCCAGCGCCTGGTATGCGACCCGGCAGGTAACAATGTGACTGCTTACCTTCCCGCCGGAAGCTCTCTCGAGCCATTGCTGGGATCGGGCCTCCGATCCAGGACCGATCGCCGTCCAA
Organism: Sphingobium sp.; assembly: GCA_036384115.1. Classification (GTDB taxonomy): domain Bacteria; phylum Pseudomonadota; class Alphaproteobacteria; order Sphingomonadales; family Sphingomonadaceae; genus Sphingobium. The sequence goes on along the minus strand of DASVMZ010000016.1, from coordinate 13,815 downwards.
AGGTCGCTGGCCTTCGCCAGATCGGTCAGCGATTTGTGGTGGAGGAGCACGTCACCGAAGACACAGTTCTTGAAATGCTGCTCGAGATTGGTCGAAAATTCGGCGTCGCGAATGGTGAAGTTGCGCGTGGCATCGAAGAGGCGCGCGCCATAAATCATGCCATTCGACGTGTAGTTGAGCTCTCCGGGCATAACGAACACCGTCTCGGCCGTCCGTGTCAGCCAGTCTCCGATCTGTGTCGTGAAGCTTGAAAGGACCCCCAGGCCCAGGGGCACGTTGTCGACAGTCGCTGGCGCCAGGGACGGGTTGATCCTGTCGGTCACCTTGATGTCGACGGTGGGGACCATCAGGCAGAGATAAATTGCTGTCGCTCCCAGGAACCAGTTGAGCCACGCCTTGTAGTTCAGGCTGAAAGCGACCGTGATCAGGGAGTAGATCAAGCCCATCACCATCACCACCCGGATCAGGGACTTATAGCCCCCTCCCCCCGACCAGGCGGCAACGGCGTTGAACGTGTTGACGAGATACTCACCGCCGCCAACCGTAAAGACCTCCAGCATACCCCCCTCCCCGCCTTACATCAGGCCCTGGACATTGAGGCTCCGCGAAAAGCTGAGTGCTGCCTGCATGCCCGGTGACATCGCGTTCTGCAGCGTGGATTCGAGCATAACGCTGCGGTTGATGATCATCAGCGTCTCATTGAGCTTATTGCTCAGCTTGATGTCGCGCTGCGCGAATTTCGCGCGCGTCGCTGCGATTTGCTGGCGCCACTGCGAAGCGGTTTCCTGGTCGGCCGTCTGATAGAAGACCTTCGCCTGCTCAACCCGGTCGAGTATGTTGTCGACCATCGCGTTGAGCATGTCGATTGCGACGATCTCGGAGAGCGTCTGGATCTCCCCGTCGGCCAGCACCTGATGGGCCATCGCCTGAACCGCGAGGATTTTGTACAGCGGGATCGTAGCGATGTTCAGAAGCTGCCGCTCCCCGGCATCTAGCGCGGTGTCACTGCGGATCTTGCTGCTGATCGAGGTGATCATCGCTGAGATCCGCGGCCGCAATGCAGCACTCGCGGGAACCGTGAGGGCTTGCTCGCCAATCGTCGTGCAGTCCGAGTTCGTACATTTGAGGATCTTCACCGCCGGCGCGTTGGCAGTGCCATCCAGGAGCGCGGTGACCACCGCTTCCTCGGCCGGGCCCACGATATCCACCTGCGGCCCCTGATCGCTGCCAGTTGGCGGCCGGGTCACGACCGTGCCCACGATCGTCATGATGTATTCCGAGAATTCCTGGTCGAAGGCCCCGAACTTCTGCGATTTGCGCAGCGCCTCCCAGGTGTAGTTGTGCGGTTCGCCGATGAGCTGCTCGCGCATTCGCGGATCATTGTTTCGGGCAATCGTGCTGTCGCGCTGGCCACCATTATTGCAGCCCTGCCGTGCCGCCGCCCAGTCGGAAAAGATGCCCTGGCTGTTCCCTACCGCCTCGCAGATCGTGGATCGTGTCGTCTCCATCTGGGGCCAGATCCCGCCAACCAGAGCCTGGGCGGTCTCACACGAGGAGATGTTCATCTGGTTGAGGAGCTGCGCCTTCTGGGAGAACTCATCCATTACCTTGCCGATCTCCGGCGACACACTGTCGATGGCGAGCTTGAAGGCGAAACCAAGCGCGTTGTTCGCCGTCGCCTTCAGCATCGCAACGATCTCACTCGCGTTGATGAAGGAGAAGGAGCCTGCGAACAGATCTATGCCGCCGCAGCCCGCTCTGGCGCTCGGTAATTGCAGATTGAAGGGAGACACGCTCTTCTGGGGGAAACGGGTCCAGACATTGCCGAGCGAATAGTAGCCTGCCGATTGCCCCTGATAGGCGGACGGGCCGGTGACATTGGCAGCGCCCCCGGCATCATTGAAGAAGCTGTTCATCTCGCCGGCGACATCCGCCCGCGCCACGCCTGTAAGCGCGAGGTTCGAGGCAGCGAGCAACGCTAGCCCGGTGGCAGTACGGGAGACCATACGGCCAAAAGCGTTTCCTCGTATGCCGTTCATCAGTAGTCGCTCCCCACCTTGGTGTTGGTCAGCGTGAAGATGCGCTCCATGATTTCATCAGCGCTGAGGATGCCGTACCCGACCGGAATGGTCTTGCGCGTGGCGGTGTCGAAAAGAACGAGGGCCGGCGTCTCGTTGCCGGAAATGCCCATCCGCGCCCGTTGGCCACTATCGACCACATATCGGGGGAAGTCGCGGCTTGGGCCGCCATCCATCGATACCGCCATCACCGCCATCCGGTGGCTGTCGGCGACCGAACGCAGGATCGGAGAAAAGACCTCGCAGGCGCCGCAGCTTTGGGCGAAGAAGTAGAACAGGCCATAGCGCTGACTGAGATTGGTCAGGACCGCGTCCCGGTCCGCCTTCCGGTTATCAAGCCAGGCGCGCTTTGCCACGGTCGAGACCGGGCGCTGCAAGGTGTAGTCAAGGTCTGAATGCTGCCACAGCGCCCGCTGCCAGGTGTCAGAGAAGGTGGATGCGCGGTCGAGCTGTTCGCGTTGGAATCGCACATACGCCACCACATTCTCTTGGGACGGATCCAGGATCGCGCGAGCCTTGAGCTCGTCCAACTCCTTGGTGATCGCGCTCAGCCGCTCTGCGGCCGACGAAGCCGGCGCCTGAGGCGCGTCGATATCGGGCTTGGGCTCGGGCTTCGTGCAGTAGAACCATTGCCCCAGACGCCGCTCTTCGCAGTAGAATTCGTCACCGGCCTGCGTTGCTCCATCGGGTTGGTGCCGAGGTGCGGCGACCTGTGCTGCAGCGGGCACAGGTGTGAGAAAGGCTGCATAGACGAGCGCGATGAAACCACGGGCAATCATTGGTTGGCCCCCTTCTCCGGCGCGAGCGCTGGAGACGTTTGCGGTGCGGAAGGTGGGGGTGGCTCAGACCAGAGCGATGGCACGCGGCAGCATGGGGAGCCGGACGATGCACGCTGGCAGAGTGGTGGAGCGGGTGCTGGTCGAGGCGAAGCAGCGGGAGGTTGGTCTGTGGCCGACAGGAGCAGCAGGAGGACCGGTTCAAAGATCGATGGCACTATCGAGCTCCTTCTTGGTGAGGCGAAGCAGGCTCATCATCAAGGCGACGTCGAGGAGACGAGTGCCTTGATCGAGCATATTGACGATTCCGTGCAAAACGGGGCGCGCTACGGTCCGCCCCTGCTCGGTGGCCCAGAACCCGCAGCGCGTACCGGCAAGCCAGCCCCGCCGCCGCATCAGCAGCGTGGCACTGTCGATACTTGCGCAGGAGACGGTATCGGCGAACCAGCCATTGACGACATCGCAGATGTCCTGGGACGGCAACGGTTGGATCGAGCGGTGAACGGACAGAAATATGCCGAGCTCGATGACCGTCATGCCGTTGATCGGGCACGCCTCGCAGGTATCGATGACGTCATTTGCGGCTGGGGCCATCTGCCCTCCGGATGGTCCATCGCTCATCCGCCAGTTCCGTGCAGTTCGTAATAGTTGTTAATCTTGTCCTGTATCTGCCGCATCGTCTCGACTTCGTCGGGCAGCTTGGCGGCGTCCATGAACTCCTTATAGACCTCAGTGAAATCCATCTTGGACAAGTCGAGACGAGCAAATTCCTCGATCGTGAATCCACGACACTGCTCGCTCTTGGGGGCGCCCCATGGCTTACCGAGCTGAATGCGTCCCTGCTCCTGCAGTATCCGGCTCAATTTGCTTTCGAAGCAGCAATAGGCAGTCCGTTTGGTCTTGCAGATCCCGAGGAAGCTGGAGGAGCAGTATGTTCCCAGCTTGTGGCAAAATCCCATGCGATCCTTGATGTCGAGGCGCATCTCGCTTTGCGAGCAGGCAAACAGGGCCAGGAAGGGCGTCGCGAGCGCCGCGATAGCGGTTGGCCCACCTGCCAGTGCCCCAATGCCCGCAGCGGCCGTCAGCAGCCCGGACGACTTGCCAGCGCAGCAGTTGATCAGTCCGAAGACCGGCTTGTGGCACGTTTCGCGCGCGCCCTTGAACACGGTCAGGTTCGCTTCATCGAACTCCGATCCTGCCTGGTCGATCGAGTGGAGAGCAACGAGCGCATCCTTGAACTCGGTCGAAGCCTCGCGGACGATCGGTTCGCATTCGCCGTTGATGCAGTAAACGTCATTTCCGCAGATATACTGTGGGGCGGTCTCGCCGGGGCTCGAGGGTGTCGGGCAGCGGTAGATCTTTTCGGTCACCTTGCAGGCGCCGCCGTCAGGATCCTCATCGAGGCATTCTGTCCGTAGATACGTGCATTGACGGTTGGTCTCGAGCTCCCCGCAGTCGCTTGCTGAGGAGATGCGATTGCACTGATAGGTTCGCTCCCATGCCCAGCACGGCTGCGTCACCGCGATCCCGTCGACGATACGAGTGACCGGGTCACTCGAGGTGCAAACCTCGCCCTGCAGCGTACAATTCGCATCAGCCGCGTTGCCGGCGCACATTCCTTCGTTGCGCGTGATCACGGGAACCGCAGGTTCGTCCTGCTTCGTCAGCCAATAGTTGCCCGTCGAGACAACGGTGCCAGGATGAAAGAAGCCAGGGGTAATGCCCTGTGCCTCGGCGCTGCATTTGACTTCGACAGCGGTGTGGCCAAGCCGTCGGCAGTCTTTAGCGGCCGTATAGCCATAGGCGGCCATGCTGCCACAATAGTCGATCGGTCGGCTTTCCCAGCAAACACCCGAGCCGATTTCATCGTCGAATGCGGCGCGTGCAGGATAGGGCCCACCGTCCTGCGGGTTCGTTCTCAACCGGCCAGCGTAATAGGTATAGATTGTTCGCCGATCGGCCCGGACCGAGAGGCTGACCGGACAGGTGCGCGTCTCCTCATCGACCTTTTCACCGGCATTGCAGGTTGCCTCGTAATAGCCGGTGCTGCCTGGCGCGGGCGGCAGGGGAGCGCAGGAGCCACCATTGCTGCTGTAATCCTCTCCCTCCAGGTAGGTGGATGGATCATTCTCGACGGCAGTGGCCCGGGCCGTGGTGGTCAGCACCTCCGAATTGCTGAACGTGGCGCGGGTATGGTCCGCGTCGGTCGTGATGCGATAGGGCTGGCTGGACGATTTTGTCGCCTGGGCGGCGGCCTCGAGCCGCTCGGGATCACTGAAGTAAGACCCTTCGGGCAGGTTCGTGCCGGAAAAGCCCGGCACCGCTGCGGCCTGAGCATCGCTCGATGGCACCAGCGTGGTATCGCGGCGCTTCTCAGAGCCCATGTCCTTGCCTTGCTGACGTGCCTCATCGAGGGTCATCTGCGCTGCGGCCGGAGATCCCAGCGCGAGCAGGATCGCCGCTCCAAGGCAAGAGACCTGCCCCCTCATGGATTTGCCTTGCGCAGGTTCGACAGCCCGACCGCGGCTACCCGCGCGCCGGGCCCCCTGCCCTGCGCGAACTGCTCGAGGGCATATTCCAGGCTGACGTTGCCAACGATACGGTCGAAAGGCGGTAGTTTCGTCTGGCAGTTGAAACCGGCGCACAGGTCGAAGTCGGACGAAACCGAGACGTAGGTCGGCACCGCCTGGACGCTGAACGCGCGAAACAGCCGCGGATCGATGCCGATGCTGGTCATGTCGTCACGCGAGACCACTGCGCCAAGCTGTTTCACAAAGGCTTTGGCCGAATTGTCCGGGAAGCCGCGAAACACCACCACGCCGCCGGCCTGGGCCGTGTCGGCGATCAGACGCTTCAGCGACGCTTGCGGCATGGACAGGCTGGCAAACACGATCAGCTTTGGTGCATCGCCGCTAGGCACGGACGCATTGGCCGCAGCCCCTTTGACGATCTCGTCGAAATCGACCGCGCCAGGCGGTCCGACGGGGAGCTCGCTCGCGGCGACGCGTCGCATGTTCGCCACACCGCCTTCCTGGACCGCGCCAGCCTCTTCCCGGAAGCGCACACCCCTGTCCTTCACATGGTCCACCAGCGCTTCAGCATCCGCCTTCATCTCGGCCGAGCGCTTCCTGATCGCGTCGACATCCTGACCTTCGATCGTCTGGGCAAGTGCCGAGAGGGCGACGGTGCCGACAAGGGCGAAAAGCCCGATCCTGACGAGGCGCATCTCCCCCTCCCCCTAAAGCACGCAGCAATTGCGCTTGCGCCAGACAAGATAGCCCATGTCCTCTCCACCCGCGGGGAAGGCACGACCGGCATCTGGAGGCATTGTTGAAGCCCCGATGGCGGAGCAGGCGAACCGCCCGCTGACCGTCGGGATCGGATTGACCATCTGGAAGCGATACTGCTGCTTGCGCATGATGGGCATGAGGTACTTCTTGCACAAACCTGCAGAGCCCATCGTTCCCCAGGCAAGCGCCTGGCGATGCATCTTGTAGGCGAAGCGCGAGAGCGCCAGTCGCGAGGACTGAACATGCCCTATCGAGGCAGGAATATTGCCGTTGAGCGGGTACATGCTGCCCTGACAGCCGGCGCACCAGAACAGCGGATCGAGCGGAAGGCCCACTGTTCCTGCGATGCAGTCACCAGCGCACGCCGCCTTGGCAATGGGATTGGCAAAGACGATCGCTTCAGGGTTGATAAGCGCGCTCAGCCCGTCATCCTGCCAGAGCGGATCGACTTCGGTCATATAGGCAATGTCGAAGGACGCCTGCTCGAAGCACAGGAAATCGGTCAGGATCTCCATCCAGTAGAGCAGCGGATAGACGTACCAATGGACATGCCATTTGGCCGTGCTTTGCGAACGTCCGCCGACCATTGAAGGCCCGGCGAGATACCCCTGGCCAATGTCGAAACCGGGTGAGAGGCGCACGCCACCCAGATTGGGGAAACACCAGGGCTTCATCGTCACATCGGCGAGGCGAACCGGCTCCCAGAAGCCTACCGATATGCCAATCCGGGGCAAAGGATCCGCGCACGCGCAAATGGGCGATGCCGGATTGCTCGTATCCGGCCGGCCGCTCGGCCAGATTTTCGCGCCGCCGATCGAAAGGGGAAACAGGCACGACCAGCAAACATCGGTAATGGGATTGACGAACTTCCCATTGCAGGTCGGTCCCGCCGCCTGCGCAGGGCTGGCCGCAAGCGCAAAGCCTATCGTCAGCAAGAGGCAGGCAGCAAACGAGCGAAGCCAATTCATTGTGGCTTTCCTTCGCGAGAAGCGATCAGAGCCCGGTCTGCCCGGTTCTTCCGCGACCAGTAGACCGCCGTATGCAGGACAACGGCGACGAGCAGAGCGCCTGCCAGCGGGACCGCCAGATGCGGCGCGGCAGCCTGTATCTCCTCGAGCGAGATCAGGGTGGCTGCGAGCGACAGGCACAACAGCTGCCAGACGAGGCGCATTCGACGCAGCCCCGATGTTTCGGGCGCGGCCATCGGCGTGCGAAGGAGCTCGAGCCAGAGCGGCATCAGTCAGCCTTTCCTGGACGCAGGACCACTTCGGAGACGTGCATGACGTTGCCGGCGCGCGTGACGACCGCGGGCGTATGTCTGATGCCGAACTTGCTTGTGAGCTTGCCGTCCTGGTCGAAATAGAAGCGGCGCTTGCGCGACCCCATCGCCTCGAAAGGCGATCCGTTCACGAAGATTATCTTCGCCTTGGCGTCGACATATTGCCGGGTTGCCCAGTCGAGCTGGCCAGGACTATCGCCATCGACGAAGACCAGATCCTGTCGGAGGACGACGAAGTCGAGCGGATTGATCTTCTGCCCAGCTGCAGCGATGAGATTGCCCTTCTGGTCACGGATATCCCGTTCGATCGTCACGGTAGGATCGAACTTCCACTGGCGTGGGCGCTCGGCCGCCGTGATGCCGGCCACCGGCGTCGGCCGCTTGACCTTGGCCTCGACCTTCTTGGCGAACATGGCGTTCACACGGTCGAGCTCGCCGCTTGCCTCTGCGCGGCGCAGGCGGGATTCGATCGTTGCCAGCAAGTCGGTCTCGATCACCGGGAAGGTCTGGCCCATCTGGCCGTAGTCGCGAGCCTGGCTGGCCCCGGAGCCGGTCAGAAGCAGGGCGCAGCCGAGGCAGCAAAGACCGGCGACCAGATCGATTGCACGTCTCATAGCACTGGCGTCCCAACCCCGATGATCTGCCGCCGGCAGACCAGCCCGATCTCCGCGTAGCGACTGTCAAACCCGTCCCTGTGGGGGGTGCCGGCATAGTAGCAACCCGCAGGGATGGCCCCCGTCACTCCGGGCGTCAGAGCCTCCCCGAGCTTCGTGACGGCCTTCATCCGGGCGACCTCGCGCCCGTTCACCTGCACGCGCGATCCGTCATGGGCGATGATATCGCCGGGCATTCCATAGATGATCTTGCCGAACATCTGCGGGCGGGCGCCGAAATGTCGTTTGATGAGCGCGGAATGAGGTGGATCGAAGAACACATACTCGCCGCGTTCAGGCAATGCCCCTCGCCGGATCAGAAAGGCCCAGTTGGGCAGTGAATGCGTGGCGTTGACCAGGAAGAGATGATGGGCGCGCCAATCGGCGATAGCCGTAAGGACAACGCTGCCCGTCACGAACACGCCCAGCAAAATCCACAGGTGCCCGGCCGAACGCCTTCCCCGTACCGGGCTTTCACTGGCCGTTGCCATCGCCCGGGCCTCCAAAGGTTGAGACCGATGCCGAAGGTCGCGACACGTTGGGCTGCGAGACCGCTCCCTGCGGTCCGTCCGGGAACGGCGCCGGCGGATCGAAATTCTCGGTCTGGCCGATCGCCGGATCGACCGCCGGGATCGCGTCGACAAGGCTGGCGGGGGGCAGTTGTTCCTGAAGGCGTTGCAACGTCTGGGGAGAGGCTGCTGCCGGCAACTTAATGCCCCCCGCATAGACCGCGCGGCGAAGCGTGTCAGTGATATCGGGGACGTTTTTCGTCAGGACCGCTTCGCCCACCAGGACCACCTCGCCAGCGGCGCTGCGCTTCTGGAGTTCACCGTCGAGCGTGGCCATGAACGCCTTCATTTCGGCTTCGACCTGCGCAGGAGGCGCCGCAGAGCGTGCCTGCGCCTGCACATATTCGCCCACAATGTTCGAGAGCCGCGCAGCCACGATGTGATCGCGTTCGGGCGTAAGCAGTCGCTTCGTAACCCACATCGACCAGACCAGCGCGCAGGCGAGCAGGACAATGGCAACGAGTTGTCCGCGCGAGAAACCCGCAAACAGAGCGCGCTTGCGACGCGCCCCACTCTGTCGGGGCAATGGCAGATCCAGCTCCGGCTGCTGCTCAACCATGATACGCCTCCATCTTGGGTAGTAGGGCGTGGCGACGAAGAACGATCACCGCCCCGGACAAAAGCAGGTGGGAGACAAGGACCACGGTCCGGAAGTTCGCGATCCGGTCCGGGTCCGCTGCGACATAGCGCGAAGCGAGATTGGCGAGCTGGTGCATGAGACCGTCGAACGAGAAGCCGCCGATCGCGAGGAAGAAGAGAATGAACAGCCCCCAGGTGAGGAGAAGCGTAGTCGCAATCAGCCCGCAGGCATGAAGCGCCGCAAACAGGACTGCGCCCAGCGCAGGCCGCTTGTCTTTCCGCGGGACGGTCCTTGGGAAAAATGGCTTCATCGGATTACTCCGCCGCCAGCGGAGCAGCGTCATCGACGAGCGATGTCCACCTCTCCGGATTGTCAGGGTAGGCAACGCGTTCGATGGCCTCATCCATGGCGAGCCCGCTCTCGACAAGCGCCTCGATCATCGCGAAGGTCTTGGGGCTTGAGGAGAACAGCGCGGCCGAGAAGGGATCGAGCACCAGCCGGCCCACCGCCAGGGTGTCAGGCCCCTTGATCATGATGTCGGAATATTCGAACCCGTTGCGCTTGAGGGAGCGCAGCAGCGCATCGGTATAGTCGTCCATTTCGAAGCGGTCGTGCTTCTTGAAGTCGGCGATCGTCTCCGGCTTCTGCTGGAGGATCACGAACCAGTCGCTGTTCTCCAGCGCGGCGATCGAGCCTTCCGACTTGTAATAGTCGTTGAGGGACTGAGTCGCGGTCACGAGCGAAGCGCCATATTTCCGGCAGGTGCGCGCGTAGGTCTCGATGAAATCGGCCATCGCCCCTCCCTTGAGCATCTGCCAGGCTTCATCGAGGAGCAGCGCCTTGGGTGTGGCTCGGTCCACCTTGCGCATCATCTGCTGGCTCATGAACATGATCGCGGTCAGGACCACGCTGCGCAGCTCCTCGCGCGACGAGAGATCCGACAGCTCGAAGACGGTGAGCTGGGCTTTCAGCTCGAAGGAAACTTCCCCCTGAAAGAAGCGGCCATAAGTGCCGCCACTGGAGAAAGGGCGCATCGCGATGCCGAGGTTGGCGGCCAGCTCATTGCCGGTGGCGTCGAGTGCAGCAATCACATCATCGATCGAGCCTGCCCGACGCTTCTTCTCCCACACGGCGTTGACCGCTCCGTCGATCAGCCCGCGCTCGGTATCGTTGAGCCTGTCGATATGACGCGACATCTGATTGATGATCGCCTTCAGCATCGCCATGCAGTCGAGCAGATAATCCTCATCCGCCTCGGCCTGCGCCTCATCGATCATCGAGAAAGGGTTGAGGCAGAAGCCCGAGCTCATGGTGAACTCGACAAAAGCTCCGCCTTGCAGCTTGGCCGAGTGCTCAAACGAACGACCATCGTCGATCACGACAACCTTTGAGCCTGCGCCGCATAAGGAGGCGCACAATTCCTGCAGCGCGACCGACTTGCCCGACCCTGACTTGCCGAACACCGCGACATTGTGATTTCCCGCCGAATTCTCGAAGGGCGACCAGAAGAAGGGTTGGCCGCGACGCCCGATCAACAAGAGATGCGGCGTCTGTCCGCCCAGATACTCACCCTGTATCGGAGCAAGATTGGCCGCCGTCGTACTGAGCATCGTGCGCATGCGCTTCATGCGATCGAGGTCGCGGGCCAGCCCGTTCGCCATCGTCATCGGCATGGCGCACAACAGCCCCATGATCTGGAGATAGCGATCGTCCAGCAGGTCCCAGCCCGCCGCACGATAGACAGATTTCAGAATGCGCTCATTCGCATCACCCTTCCCTTTGGGGGAGAATGCCGACACGCTGTAGAACAGCCGGATGAGCTTGCGTCCCTGGCGGATCTCGTCGTTGACGTGCTTCCACTCCTGGCTCTGATCGCGCAGCTGCGGCAGAAATCTGGCGGACTTGGAATCCGCCAGACTGGTGGTGCGCATGAACTTGTAGCCCGCTTTGCTGCTCGCGGCCTGCGGATCGGGAAACTCAAGGCACAGATTGGTGGCGACCGGGCAAGGCATGCGCAGCTTGTCAGTGAACATGTCGCCGATCAGGCGAGCGCAATCCCAGGGTGCCCAACGCTGCGGAAGGTTGCGCACCGAGAAGGACCTGACGTCGAAGACATCGGGATAGATCTCCCCGATCTCTGGAGCCCCGCCCAATGTGCGGCCGGTCGGGCGAAATCGCTCGGTGCGAAGCAGGATCCTGTCCGGATCGATTTTCATCTCGATGTCGCGTCGGACAGCCTGATCGGCGATCGGATCGAGCGGATTATAGCTCACCGCATCATCGCCGGGTGCGGTCGTCGGCGAGGTGATATCATCGATCCACGCGATGAGCGCTTCCGGGTCCATTTTTCGGGCCGAGACGTTGACCGAGGCCAGAGCCGAGATCAGCCCGTCCATGACGGTGACGATATCCTCGGTTGAGACGCTGGAATTCTCGGGCGTTGAATAGGAGATCGCCACCCGGTGGTTGCGAAGCGAAAATGGGGCATCCCTGGATAGGGAATCCCAGACACCCGCGGTCAGAAACTCGACACGATGTTTCGCCATGCGCTCGTAGACGCCGGCGGCCGAGTATCGTGGCAGATACCAACGCGACAGGCGTTCGCTGACCCTGGGGCTCATCCATTGGTGAAACTGGAGGCAGCCGGGCGCCGGGATCGCTTCGGAGAGGAACTGCGTCAGGATTTCGCCGGTGCGTTCGTCGGCGCCAACCAATGGCGCCGCCTCGATCACGAAGCCCCGCGACGCGCTATTGTAGAAAATCCCGGTCTTGGGATCATAGCTTCGGTAGGGCAGCCAATGCGCGAGCATCGGCACACCGAGCGATGGTCTTTGAGCATCGGGGTGCCTGGCATCGCCCATCAGGCTTGCAAGAAGCTGATCCAGGAAACCGCGTTTCTTGGCCATCAGTCATGCTCCGGAACGGTCGCGGGGAAGCTTTCCGCCTTCACGCTCGCGCCTGTGACAGCGCCGCTCGCTGCGGCACGGGCTGTGCTCTCGATTGTCCCTGTGCTGCGCTGGTAGGGCTCGCTTGCCTTGATCTGGTCGGTCGCGGCACGGCCAGCCTCGGCCTTTTCGGCGGACACCGGCTTCTGCACTGCGTTCGAGCCGATAGAGCCGGCCGCTCGTTCTGGTTGCGCGGTCCCATCTTGCTTGGTGATCCCGACCGTTTTCGAGACGGCCTGAGGCGATGTGGGGCGTGGTCGATCGGCGTGCAGGCGCTGCGCGACATCGGCCTTTATTCCGTCGATCGGATTGGCGACCCTCGCGCGAGCCGCAGCTACGGCTGCAGGATCAGGCAAGATCGCGCCGACTGGGGCGGCATCATCTCGCGCAAGCGCGTCGCTGATGGATTCGCCGCCGGCTCCCGTAGCAGCAAGTCCTGTCGGCGGAAGTATGGCCGCGTCCTGACGGGCCTGCTCCTGCCATTCGCCCTGTTGGACGACGGCATGGATCGCGCTTGCCTCGTGGAGGCGGCCGCGCTCATCGACATAGGGCTGGAAGACGATGCGAAGCACCTTTTCGGACGTTCGGGGCGCCCCGACGGGGGAGACACCCGCGTTGGAGGTCGCCAATGCGGTGCGACTGATCTGGCGGGCCGAGACATTGCCCGCCGGTGCCGCATCGGCCCCGGCCGGAATGAAGCGGTCCCCCTCCTCGCCGGAGATCATCGCCAAAGCGCGATCGTCGATAGCGGAGGCCGGTGCGCACACCCCGTCGGGGGCGGGGCAGGAGAAACTACCCGCAATGTTTCCCCCAAGGCTCGCGCAGCCGCCAAGGGCGAAGAACGCGAGGAGCGTGGGGGCGCTGCCGGCACGCCGCCGGATTGGTTTCCCAATCATGGGCGTGCCGCCTTGAGCCAGGTTTCGAGAAATGCGCGTGGACGATAGCCTTCCAGCATCGCGCCATCGCTGCGTACAATGACCGGCGTGCCTGAAAGCCCGTGCTTTCGGGCAAAGCTCTCATTGGCATCGAGCCCGGAAGTGTCGCATTTTGCAGAACTGCCGCTCAGCGGTTCGCCCGAATAGGCCGCATGAAGAGCTTCCTCGCGGTTCTTTGCGCAATAGACCCGGTCCGCCAGATCCCGGCTGCCGAGCACGGATATGGGCCGCTCGACGACACGCACGTTCATCGAGCGCAGGACATTGCTCAAGGCGCGGCAATAGGAGCACCTGAAGTCGCTGAAGACTGTGACAGTGGGCCCTGCCGGATTGCCCCATATGATCGCTCCATCCTTCGGCAGGCTGGCGAGCGGCAATGTCGAGGGGCGGGCGGGAAGCGCCACTTTTGTGGCTGCCGCTCCCCGCCCCAGGCTCGCCAGTTCCTCCTCCTCGCGACCCGAGGGGCTCCCGGCGGCGTTCGCCGTAGCAGCGCCGCCAACCAACATGTCGGGGTTGATTTCGAGCAGGCGCGCGGCGGTCAGATCCTGCCGTGTCTCCATGTCATAGACGCGGCCGATGACCAGGTAGCGGGCCCCTTGATCGACATAGAAGAGATTGGCCCCCGCGGTCACTTCGCAAAGCCCGGTCAGCTTTTCGCAGTCGACCTTGGTCAGTTCCGTCTTGGGAAGGCGGGCCTTCAGGAGGCTCTC
>DASVMZ010000015.1:0-42758 GCA_036384115.1 Sphingobium sp. | reverse complement strand
CGCAAGAAGCCGATGGCCGGCTTCATCGCGGGCCGCACGGCGCCTCCGGGCCGCCGCATGGGCCATGCCGGCGCCATCGTGTCGGGCGGCAAGGGCGATGCCGAGAGCAAGATCGCGGCGATGGAAGAGGCGGGCATCCGCGTCTCCCCCTCGCCCAGCCTGCTCGGTGAAACGCTGGTCGAAGTCCTCAAGGGTTGATAATGGCAGGCGGCGTATTCCGCAAAGGATACGCCGCCTCACTGAATCAGCCCGTCATCAGTGGACCTCTCATCCGGCCTTTTCGAGAATATGCACACCGCAGGCGGCGACCCCTGCAAAGCCCAGCACATGGGCCAGCCCGATTTTCGCTCCGGCTACTTGCCGTGCGCCGGCCTCACCGCGCAGATGCTCGACGATCTCCACGATGTTGGCCACGCCCGTCGCACCGATGGGATGCCCCTTGGCCAGCAGGCCACCCGACACATTGACCGGAATCCGTCCGCCCAGTTCCGTATCGCCGCTGTCGATCAGCCGTCCGGCCTCACCATCGGCGCAAAGGCCCAGATTCTCATAATGCAACAGCTCCGCCGTGGCGAAGCAGTCGTGAAGTTCGACCAGATCGAGGTCCTCCGGACCAAGACCGGCCATCGCATAAGCCTTGCCCACCCCCAGCCGTGTGACGCTGTTGGGATCGAACATGTCGGGGCTGCGCGGTTCATAAGGGTCCGAGACGAGGGCCGATCCCCTGATCCGCACCGCGCGGCCCAGCCCCAGTTCGCGCGCCTTTTTCTCCGACACCACGATCACCGCCGCCGCCCCATCGACATTGGGCGAACACATGAGCTTGGTGAGCGGCCAGGAGATCATCTCGCTCGCCAGCACATCTTCCATCGGCGTTTCCAGTTGATAGGCTGCCTTGGGGTTGAGGGTGCCATGATGATGGTTCTTTACGGATACCTGTGCGAACTGCTCAATGGTCGTACCATAGCGGGCGGCATGCACCATGCCCGCCTCCGCAAAGATCGACGGCGGGGCGTACGAGCCGAACAGCCCCTCCGGCGGCGGCCCTTCGGCCAATGGCCCGCCCATCAGTCCCTTGGGATTTTTCTCCGCGCCCACCGCCAGAACGATGTCATATTCGCCGCTTTTCACAGCGAGGACTGCCTGCCGCACCGCCGTCGCGCCAGCGGCGCAGGCATTGGAGACATTGACGCACGCCGCGCCCGTCTGGCCGATCAGATGCAGCATGCGCTGGGCGACCATCGACGCTGAATTGAACGTCGACCCGGCATAGATGGCATCGATATCGCGGATCGTGAGGCCCGCATCGTCGAGTGCCAGCAGCGACGCTTCCGCCGCAAGTTGAAAGGGGGTGCGATCCGGGTGGCGGCCAAACTTTATGATGCCCGCGCCGATGATATACGTATCGCTCATGCCCCTGTCCCTTCCGGCACAAAGTGGAATCCTACATATGGCGCGCCATCCTTGTCATGCGCACCGCCAGCATCGTCAAAAACGAGCCGGACACGCACGCCCTGTCGCACTGCATCGGGATCATCGATACGCAAATTGCCCTTCAGCGTCGGTCCGCCTTCAAGGTCAACGATGGCCGAGACGAAGGGCACCGCGATGCCGGGATAACTGCGATGGACCACCGTCCAGCTATAGACCATACCGCTTTCAGCTACGCGAAAGGTCTGCATTGGCGTACGGCTTCCGCAACTGCGGCACGCCATCGCGCGGGAAGACAGCACTGCAGAACAATCGACACACCGATAGCTTTCGATCCACGCATTACCGCCGGCATCCACGCGAATGCTGGCATGTCCCGCCCGCGGGGTGACAATGTAGTCCGTTGCCATCCTTGTCTTCTCCATAGAGTCCGCTGACCGCGGCGCGGGAGCTCAGGCAATGCGTCGCACCGCACGGAGCCGATCGAGTGCTTCGGCAACGGCCTCGCCATCCCCACAATTCGGCGTACCCTGCCGACAATTCTTCAGCGCCGTCGCGCCCTCGGTCAGCCCTGCGCCAGCGTCTCCGCCGCCGTTACGCCCGCACCCGCATAATTGCCCGCATGGGCGGCATGCTTCGCCGCGATATAACCAAACACGAAGGACGGGCCGACGCTCGACCCCGCGCCGGGATAGATGCGCCCCATGACCGAGGCAGTGCTGATGCCCGTGGCATACAGGCCCTCGATCGGCGACCCATCCTCGCGCAGTACACGGGCATTGGCATCCGTCACGACGCCGCCATAGGTGCCGACATCACCGGGTACGACCGGCGCGGCATAAAATGGTCCCTTGTCGATCACGCCCAGCGTGGGCGAACCGTCCTTGCGATGGAAATTGCCGAGCCAATTGTCATAGGCGCGATTGCCCCGGCCAAATTCGGAATCGACGCCGTTTCGCGCACTATCGTTGAACGTGTCGACCGTCCGACGCAGCACGGCAGGGTCCATCGTCAGTTGCGCCGCCAGTCCCTCGATCGTGTCGGCCCGCTTCAGGAAGCCGGAATCGATCCAGTCCTGCCGTGGCTTAGTGCCAGGCATCGCTCCTGCGAACATATAATTGTCGAGATATTGCTGGCTGACGATCCACCAGCTTGGCACGGCGGACACCGTTTTGTCGCGTTCCAGCATATTCTTGCAGAACGCCATATAGGATCCCCCTTCGTTCATGTAACGAACGCCAGACTGGTCCACGACGATGGAATGCGGCTTGGTGAAGCTCATCTGGCTGCCGACCAGTTCCATCAGGGCAACGCCGTCGCCACTGTTTTCCTTGCCCGGCGCGATGGACATCTGGTTGCCCACCATCTCCTCCATCTGGCCGATGGCCGCACCGATCTTCATCATCTCCTGGATCATCTCACCGGTGTTGCCGCCAGTAGCCGCAGTCCATTTCGCGGAGGTGCCCGGCTGGTATTTGTCGCGCATTTCCTGGTTGTGGCTAAAGCCTCCCGCATTCACCAGCACACCCTGCCTTGCACCAATGCGCCAGGGCTTTCCCTTCTTCTCGACAACCACGCCCGTCACAGCGCCGCTGTTGTCCGTCACGAAGCTCTTGACCCCATTGCCCGGACGGACATCGACGCCCGCCTTCAGGCTGGCTTGCAGCATACGCCCCTGCAATGCGCCGCCCGCAGTGGTCCAGTGCCTGCCCCTAATCTTGGCCGCCGCCATGCGCAGACCGACCTTGACCATCTGGACCTTGCCTTTCAGCGAATGCTTCGCCAGGCCCAGCTCAAATGCTTCATAATGATAGGCCGGGAGCGCCCCCATGAAATTCGGCTCCAGCTTTTCGCGCCATTCGCCCAGTTCGTTGGTGTCGAACAGGTCGGCGATAATGGTCCGCCCCGGCACCGATCCGCCCGGTCGTTCGTCATAATAATCGGGCCACCAAGGGCAACGGCGCAGCTTGATGCCCTGTTCGAGCAGAAAGTCGACCATCTTCGCGCCCTCGGTAACGTAGGCGCTGCGCTTCTCATGGCTCGTGCCCGGCGCGTCGATGGACTGCCCCGCCGTGGCCTCCATGTACAACATGGAATTTTCGTAGCTGTCCTCGACCCCCTCTTCCTTCATGAAGCGGTTGTTCGGGATCCACATGACACCGCCGGAACGCGAGGTAGTGCCGCCGATCTTCGGCGCTTTTTCGAGAATGACCACGGTCTTTCCGACCGAACGCATGAACAAGGCGGAACTCATCGAGCCACCGCCGCTGCCGACCACGACAAAATCGAACACTTCATCGAAACCGACATCGCTCATCGGGCTGTCCTCTCTTCGTTCATCGGCATTCACTCGCCCTTGCCCCATGCGGGCACAAGCGCGTCAAACATCTGATCGTACGGGCGATATATGTTTTTGCACCTGCCTTAATGCATTCGTGAAGACAGGTGCAGCCTGCGATTGCCGAAAAGCCGCCCGATCAGCCCCCATCTCGCAGCCGGCGCAGAAACGCGCCCCGGTCCACCTTGCCCGATGCCGTACGCGGCAGTGGCTCATTCACCAATATTACCTCACGCGGCACCTTGTAGATGGCCAGCCGTTCCTTGCAGTAGGATTTTACCGCGTCGCTGGTCAGCCCCGTATCGGGAGGCACGACGATGGTGACCGCCAGCCGCTCACCCAGGCGCTCGTCGGGCAGCCCATAGGCGATGCAGTCGGACACATCCGAATGATCCGCCAGCACCCGCTCGATCTCCGCACAATAGATGTTCTCACCACCGGAAATGACCATGTTCTTCTTGCGGTCGACGATCGTGAATATCCCCTCTTCATTCACGATACCGATATCCCCCGACGCCAGCCAGCCCTGTTGCAACGCTTCGCCCGTTGCCTTTGCATCGCCAACATATTCGGTCAGCAGGCCCGCGCTGGACACCCACAACTCGCCCGGTTCTCCGATATCCGCCTCGCTTCCGTCGTCGCGCCGCACGCTGACGTCGACGGTGGGCGCGGCCCAGCCGCAAGACGCGCTATGGTCGAGATAAGATTGTCCGCTGATCGAGCAGGTCCAGCTTGTCGTCTCGGTCTGACCATAGGTATTGGAGATGATGCACTGGGGCATGCGCTCCTGCACCTCGGCCAGCAGCGTGGGGTTCAGCGCCGCAGCGCCATTCGCCATATAGCGCACCTGCCCCAGCAGGTCCGGCGTCGCACGGGGCGAGCGCAGCATGTCCCACAACATCGCAGGCACGAACGACAGGCGCGTCATGCCAACCTTCTCGATCATGTCGAAGGCGATATCGACATTCCACTTGGTCATGATGTGGATCGTGGTGCCGAGGCTGATCGCGCGAAACGCGGGCATGATCCCCGCCAGATGGAATAACGGGCCGAGGATGACGGCGGGCGTCCGCATCGACTGCCGGTCTTCCGGCACGGCCTCGCCATTCTCCTCCTCATATCGCAAATCCTGCAATGTTCCCATGAAGCAGGAGATGGCAACCGAATGCGCCAACGCGCGCTGGCTCAATAGCGCGCCCTTGGGGAAGCCTGTCGTGCCGGACGTGAACAGAATGACCCCGCCTGCCTCCGGGTCGAGGTCCACAGGATCGAAGGCGATGTCGGAGCGCGGCGCGGATAACTCCGCGAAATCGCCGTCCCGGTCGCTTCGTAAAGGCGTCGTGCCGCCCGCAATGACGATACGCGACCATGCGGGATCGGGATTTTCCGCCGCGATGCAGTCGGCCCGTTCCGCGTCCAATATGGCAAGCCTGCAATCAACCGTGGCGATCGCGCGCAGCATTTCCTCCGCCGTCCCCCGGCTGTTCACGAGCGCTGGAACCCCGCCGACCGCCGTAATGGCAAGGGTTGCGATCAACCATTCGGCGCGATTGCTCATCACCACTGCGACCGGCGTGCCGGGCG
The DNA here is from genome assembly GCA_036384115.1 of Sphingobium sp. Lineage (GTDB taxonomy): Bacteria > Pseudomonadota > Alphaproteobacteria > Sphingomonadales > Sphingomonadaceae > Sphingobium. The sequence goes on along the minus strand of DASVMZ010000015.1, from coordinate 37,405 downwards.
TGACGGCGAAATCAGCCGTCAGCGCCGCGGCCAGCGCGGCGGCGCGGGCAAAACCCTCTGCATAGGTAAGGCGAAGTGCGTCCTGCACGACCATCAGCCGGTTTGGATAGGCCATCGCCTGCCGGTACAGCCCGGCAAGGTTGCGCGCCGCACCAACGAATTGCTGCCGTGGGTGGCCGTTGACCAGCACCGTTTCCAGCGCGAACGGCTTGCCTGGTCCGATCAGCCGTTCGACCAGCGGGTCACGGATATTCGGCCGGTATTGCGTGCTTTCCAGAACCTTTTGCTCCGAACCGTGCGACATTGCGCTGTGTCTCCATCTCCGAAGCGCATGCTATACCCGCTTCGTCCCGATAATGAATATCCCAAATATCATTTCGTCGGAGCGATAAGATGGCTTCAGGCGCCGAGGCTCAGCTTCAGGGCTATGAGGCTGAGGTCGCGAACCGGTGCTATGTCCATCTGCGGATCGACCAGCATCTGCATCGATGTGCCGAACAACATGCAGCCGATCATCAATGCGGCGGAACGGGGATCGACCTCGCCCCGGATGCCGCCTTCCGCCTGCCCCTTGCGAATCCATCGGCCCAATTGCCCCTCCACCTCCGCATGGGTCCGCCGAAACACGGAGCGCAGGTCGCTTCCTTCCGCCACGGAAGAGGACAGCAGAATGAAATAGGCACGCGCCTCCAGACGCTCCGCCAACTGGCTCAGGCATTGGTCGACATACGCCAGCACGGCTTCCAGCCCCGGCATTGCCTCGAACCCCTGCGCTGCCAGCGCCTTTTGCCGGTCCTCATGCAGATGCAACAGCAGTGCTTCGATCAGCCGCTGCTTTGACCCGAATCGCTGGGTGACGAGGCCCCGGCTGAAACCGCTTGCCCGCCCCAGCACCTCGAATGTCACCGCACCTACGCCTTGCCGCGCGATCACCTCGACCGCCGCACGCAACAGGCCCAGTTCGGACTCCCGTCGCCGCTCCGTCTGTGTTCGCCGCGCAATGTCCACGCCCATGCCGCCTCAACTTATTTGTTGGTTGACCATTAACTTGATCAAGGAGTAATGCCAATGGTGAATTGCAAATGGGGAGGCTATCTTGCAAGCGCCAGCCGACATCGCGAAAACCATTGTGGACCCGACCGCGTATCAGGACGGGCGCATCCATGATGCCCTTGCCTGGTTGCGCAAGGAAGCGCCGGTGGCGAAGATCGTGTCCGATGCCTACTCCCCGTTCTGGATCGTCACGCGCCATGCCGACGTGATGGAGGCGGAACTGCGTGCCGCCGATTTCAGCAGTGGCGATAAGCCCGTCACTCTGCCCAGCGACGACGCAGCCATGGCGAAGGGCGAGAGTACGGTGCCGGTCGCGCGCACCCTGGTCAACATGGATGGCGCGGAACACCGCGCCTTCCGCAAGCTCGCGCAAGGCTATTTCATGCCCCAGAACCTGCGCAAGCTGGAGGGCCGTATCCGTCAACTGGCGCGCCGATCCGTCGATCATATGGCGTCGCTGGGCGGGGAATGCGATTTTGTAAAGGAGGTCGCCCTCGACTTTCCCCTGCGGGTCATCATGGAAATTCTCGGCATCCCCGAAGAGGATGAGGGGCTGATGATGAAGATGACGCAAGAGATGTTCGGCGGTGAGGACAAGGACCTGAGCCGAGACGGCGCGCAGGGTGACGCGGCGGCGATCCGTGCGGGCATCCGGGCCGCAGTCATTGCGCAGATGCCCTATTTCATAGCGATGATCGAAGACCGCAAGGCCAATCCGCGCGACGATCTGGCCAGCATCATCGCCAATGGCGAGGTCAATGGCTCGCCCATCGGTATGGCGGAAGCCATTGGCTATTATATCATAACTGCCACGGCGGGCCATGATACCACGTCCAATACCACGGCGGGGGGCCTCTGGGCGCTGGCCGAGCGACCCGAGTTGCTGGCGGAGCTGAAGGCGGATCCCTCGCTGATCCCCGGCCATGTCGATGAGTCCGTGCGCTGGGCGAGCAGCGTTCGTCACTTCATGCGCGGCGCGACCGCCGACGTCCAGCTAGGCGGCACGCAGATCGCCAAGGGCGACTGGGTGATGCTCAGCTATCTGTCGGCCAACCGCGACGAGAGCGTGTTCACGGACCCCTTCACCTATGACGTGCGTCGGCCCGCCAACAAACATATCGCCTTTGGCTATGGCCCGCACGTCTGTATCGGTCAGCATCTTGGCCGCATGGAAATGCGCATCTTCTGGGAGGAATTGCTACCGCGTCTCTCCAGCCTGGAACTGGCCGACACCGCCATGCTGAGCGCCGCGACATTCGTCGGCGGCCCAAAGCATGTCCCCATCCGCTACACCATGGCTTGAAGGAAGATCGGCATGACAGATCATATCGCGGGCAAGGTCATCATCGTCACCGGGGCAGGCAGCGGTTTTGGCAGGCGGGTGGCGGAGAGAACGGCCGCACGTGGCGCGCGCCTTCTGTGCGCCGACATCAACAGTGCGGCAGCCGAGGCTGTGGCAAAGGACATCCGCGCTACCGGTGGAGAGGCGCTGGCGATCACCGCCGACGTCACCCGGATCGAGGATATGCAGAATCTGGCGCAGGCCGCGCTTGATGCGCATGGCGTCATCGACGTGATGGTCAACAACGCGGGCATCATGCCGCTTGCCTTCCTGTCCGACCACGCCACCGCGCTCGACGCGTGGAACCGCTGCATCGATATCAACTTCCGGGGCGTGATGAACGGCACTATCGCGGTCCACGACCAGATGATGGCGCAGGGCCATGGCCATATCGTCAATCTCTCGTCCATCTATGGCAACCATCCGGTGACGGGCGCGGCGGTATATGGCGCGACCAAGGCGGCGGTGAACTATTTCTCCAATGCTGTCCGGATGGAAAGCCGGGGAAAAATCAAGGTGACGGTGGTCAAGCCGACCGGGGTTCCAACCACGGGCCTCGGCGAGACGGTCGTCAACAAGGCAGGCAGCGCGGGCATCCTCGGCCAATATATGCAGGAGTTTCTGCCGTCTGCGTTGCAATCCATGCAAGGCACCTTGCCGCCCGAATTGGCGGACCGGGAAAATAGCGGCTATTTCTCCCTGAATGCCGACGACATAGCGGAGGCCATCGTCCACGTCATCGACCAACCGCATGGCGTCACGCTGAGCGATGTCACTGTTCGCGCCACTGGCGACTATTATATTCTATAGTACAGGCGCGCCCGACGGTCGCCAGAACGTAATGATATCCACCCATTGCATAATCGGGGCCACGATACCTCACCCCCTTGATCTCGGCGGGTGAAGGGCGCGGCGATAGCGTGCGCGCCATTCACCCGCATCGGCCCGCGCTGGCCTGCCATGCACAAACCATAGGACTGAGGGAAGATTGCGATGACACAGGTCATGAAGGGCATCCGGGTACTGGAAGTCGCCCAGTTCACCTTCGTTCCGGCAGCGGGCGGCGTGCTGACCGACTGGGGTGCGGACGTCATCAAGATCGAGCATCCCGTGCGCGGCGACACGCAGCGCGGCTTCATCAACAGCTTCGGCCAGAAGATCGACCCGCTGCGCAATGGGATGATCGAACATCCCAATCGCGGCAAGCGCAGCGTCGGCGTCGATGTATCCAAGCCTGAAGGACAGGCGCTCATCTACGAGATCGCCAAAACCGCGGACGTGTTCTTGACCAACTACCTCCCCGCCGCCCGGCAGAAGCTGAAGATCGATCTGGAGCATATCCGCGCCGCCAACCCAAACATCATCTATGCGCGCGGCAGCGCATTTGGCGACAAGGGACCGGAGCGTGAAGCGGGCGGCTTCGACAATACCGCCTTCTGGACGCGCGGTGGTATCGCCTACACCATGACGCCGGAGGAATTGGGTGGCGCCTTCATGCAACCCATCGGCGCGTTCGGCGATTCCATCGGCGGCATGAATATCGCAGGGGGCATCGCCGCGGCCCTCCTCCACCGCGAGCGTACCGGCGAAGCGATCGAGGTCGATGTGTCGCTGCTCAGCAGCAGTTGGTGGGCCTGCGGTTCCGCCATCGACCAGTCCATCGAGTCAGGCCATGTCTCGCGCCAGTCCCTGCCGATATCGGGCGCCGTGCCGAACAATCCGTTCCTTGGCAATTTCACGACATCGGATGGCGGGATCATTAACCTGTGCACGCTGACGCCGGGCGTTTATGCAAAAAGCCTTTTCACGCATCTGGGCCTGCCCAACCTGATCGAGGATCCCCGTTTCAATAGCGCCGAGGGCCTGATGACCAATTCAAAGGAGTGCAGCGACCTAATCGCCGCCGCTATCCTGGCAAAGCCTTTTGAATATTGGCGCGAGACGCTGAAAACCTATACGGGGCAATGGGCGCCGGTGCAGAGCTTCCTCGATCTCGTCACCGATACGCAGGCCTTGGCGAACGACATGCTGTTTGAGGTCGAGGCACTGGACGGCGGCAAGCCGTTGAAGCTCGTGCGCAACCCGGTACAGTTCAACCATGCGCCCGTCGAGAACACGCGCGCGCCACAGGCGTCGGAGCATACCGAATTGTTCCTGATGGAGCTGGGCGTGGAATGGGATCGTATCGAGGAACTGAAGGCAGGCGGCGTGATCGCCTGAGCAGCGATTGCAATGATAAAAGGGCAGATATGGCACGCTATACCTATACCATCCTCTCCCGGTCGAAGCCGGGACAGGAAGCGGAATATGAGGCCTGGTACAGGGACCGTCATGTCGATGACGTGATAAAGATGCCGGGCGTCCTCAGCGCCCGGCTGTTCAATCTGGAATTCCAGCGCGTGTATGATCTCGACGCCCCGCAATACCAGTTGATGACCATCTATGAGCTGGACTGCGAGGATCCGGAGGCGACCATCGACGCCATCAAGGCCGCTTCCGGGTCGGAGGCCATGCCTGGCACTGACACGCTGGACAAGGGCGGCATGATCCAGATCGCCGGGCGCCTCATTGCGGCACGGGATTGATCAGTCGGCCCTTCCCGATGTTCGACAGGGCGGATGTGAACGGCCCAGCCACGCACCGACGATGGGGCCGAACAACTTAGCTGCCATCGTCGAGCGCCTGTTGCGCAAATAGCGTCATTCCGCGTTGCATCGCTCCATGGCCTCACGCGCCAGTCGGGCGAGGCGCGGAAAGGATGCGGCGCGCTCCTTGGCACTGGCGGAGGAGGCATTACCGCGCAGCAGCCGCCCCTTGATGCCGTGGAAGATCGCGGCCAACCGGAAGAAATTGAACGCCAGATAGAAATTCCAGTCCGCAATCTCATCGCGTCCCGTGCGTTCACAATAGGCCGCGATATAGTCCGCTTCTGTCGGCAGGCCGAGCGGAACGGGATCGGTTCCGCCCAGTCCTGCGACGATGTCGGGCGGCATGCGATACATCATCGCATGATAGGCGAAATCGGCCAGCGGATGCCCCAGTGTGGATAATTCCCAGTCGAGCACAGCCAGGATGCGCGGCTCGGTGGGATGAAAGATCATATTGTCGCAACGAAAATCGCCATGGACGAGGCGCGTCTCGTCTCCTGCCGGGATGGCGGTGGGCAGCCATTCGACCACCGCATCCATATCAGGATCGCGGCCCGCCAGTTCATCCGCCAGATATTGCTTCGACCAACGGCCGATCTGCCGCTCAAAATAATTACCGGCCCGGCCGTAATCGCCCAGGCCGATGGCGTCCGGTTCCAGCGCGTGCATCGCCGCGATGACGGCGTTCATCGCATCATAATAGGCTGCCCTCTCCTCCTTGGGCACCTGCGGGAAGGTGGCATCCCAAAAGACGCGGCCTTCGACCATCTCCATGACATAGAAGTCGCTGCCCAGTACGGCGGGGTCGTCGCAACTGCCCAGTAACCGCGCGACCGGAACGTCGGTCGTTCCGAGCGCGCGCAGCACCGTCGCCTCGCGCAGAACGTCATGCGCGCCCTTTAATATCTCGCCCGGTGGCTTGCGGCGCAGTACATAGCTGGTCGTCGGCGTGGTCAGCTTGTAGGTCGGGTTGGACTGGCCGCCATTGAACTGCTCGACAGTCAGCGGCCCAGCGAAGCCCTCCACATTAGCCTCGAACCAGCGTAGCAGCGCGGTTTCGTCGATGGCGGTGCGGACGGCGCCCGTACCTTCATTGGCGGCGGCATCGGCGCCCCCGCTCATGCCTGCGCCGCCTTCCAGTCGCGCTTGATCTTCTTGGCCAGCGACCATTTATGCACCTCGGTCGGGCCGTCGTAGATACGGAAAGCACGGACTTCGCGAAAAATCTGCTCAACCACGGTACGATCTGTGACGCCGGTGCCGCCCATAACCTGAACGCAGCGGTCGGCGATCCGCATCAGCGCCTCGGACACCGCGACCTTGGCGATGGAGCTTTCGACCGTGCCGGGCGCGCCCGTGTCCAGCACGTCGGCGCACCAGTCGATCATCAGTTCGGCCTGCTTCAGCTCGATCATATTCTCGGCCAGCATGAAGCCCACGCCCTCATGGTCGATCAGCGTCTTGCCAAAGGCGTTGCGGCGGTTGGCATAGTCGGTCGCGATCTCCTGTGCTCGGATGCAGCAGCCAAGCCAGCGCATGCAGTGGGATAGACGCGCAGGCGCGAGCCGGATCTGCGCATATTTGAAACCCTCGCCCGCCTGCCCCAGCATCTGGTCGGCGGGAATGCGCAGATTGTCGATCACAATGGTCGCATGACCTCCGGGCATCGAATTGTCGATGGTGTTGGGCACATGCTCGATGCGGATCGCAGGATCAGGCAGATCGACGAGGAACATGCAGGCCCCTGAGCCCTCCATATCCGGCGCCTTGGCCATGACGATGCCAACCTTTGCGCCCTGTGCGCCGGTGATGAAGGTCTTGCGCCCGTTGACGACCCAGTGGTTGCCGTCCGGCCGACATAGCGTTTTCATCATCGATGGGTCGGAGCCGGCGCCATCATCCTCCGCCGGTTCGGTCATGAAGAAGGCAGAGCGGCCCTCCCCGCGCACCAGCGGTTCCAGGAAGCGGTCCTTCAACTCCCGACTGCCTACCTTGCCGAGCAGATACATATTGCCCTCGTCCGGGGCCATGGTGTTGCACGCCAGCGGGCCGAGCGGCGACAGGCCGGACCGGATCAACACCGCAGCTGTTTCGCGCTGGGTCAGATGGCTGCCGTCCGGGCGGATATGCGGGGTGAGCACGCCTGCCTCCCGCGCAAGCCCACGCATTGCCATGACCAGTTCGTCGGTCGGTGCGCCATGATGGTCGCGGCGCGCATCGGTCTCATAGGGGATGATCGTCTCACGAACAAAGGCTTCCACCCGGTCAGCCAGAGCGAGAATTTCAGGACTGAGCGTCATATGGATTGTCCATCATCAAGGGTGAGGATCGCGCCCGTCGTATGGAGCGAGGCATCGGAACAAAAATAGAGCACCGGTTCGTCCAGCGCCGCGATCGGCTGGAGCCGGCGACGGTTGAAGCCCGCTACCTGCGCTTTGCCGCCTTCGCTGTCGAACCAGTCGCCCGCCAGCTCCGTCTGAATATAGCCGGGCTGGATGACATTGACGTTGATCCCCTGCCGGACCCATTCGCGCGCCAGATTGCGGCCCAGATGGGCGACGCCCGCCTTGCTGGCGCTATAGATCGTCTCGCCCTGCCCGGTCATATGCGCGGTGATCGAACCGATCAGCAGGATGCGGCCCTGCGGCCCCTCTTTCGCGCTGCCCGCCTCGATTAGCCGCTTCGCCCCTTCCCGCGCGGTCAGCAAAACGCCGAGCAGATTGGTGTCGAGTACGCCGCGAATCGCCTCCACCGTCACCTCGGTTGAACGGCCCGGCGCCGAGACACCTGCATTGGCGATAATCGTGTCGATCGTGCCATATTTTTCGTACGCTGCATCATAGGCCGCAATGACGGAGGTTTCGTCGGTCACGTCCATGGCGACGGCCAGCGCCCGCCCGCCCGCAGCCGCGATCTCGTCCGCCAGGCTTTGAACCCGATCGCGGCGGCGCGCCGCGACCACGACCCGCGCGCCCTCGCCCGCCGCCAGCCGCGCAAAATGCGCGCCAAAGCCGGACGATGCCCCGGTAATGAGGCAGGTGCGCCCTTCGAGTCTCTGCGTCATTCCGTCCCGTTCCCTCTTGTCGGCGCTGCCCGCCCGGCACCCCGATAATAATGAATTCATGTCATGTCATTCTTTTAGCGCCCGTGTCGCGCCATGGCGACCGGATGTCATCGATATCGCCGGTACGGAGTGTTGGCCGCAGTCGGTTGCGGCACCGCGCAGGGCAGGTTAGCATCGGGCCCACACAATCATAATGCAACGAACCATTGCCATAGCTATAGTTTAAGTACATGGGACCGAGGCAGATGACCGACACTAACGCCGCGCTCGATGCCGTACCTTTTCGGATCACCAATCCCGAACTGATCCCCGCACAGCGTTATTATGATGAGGAATTCTACAAGGCGGAGAAGGAGAGGCTGTGGCCCCGTGTGTGGCAGATGGCCTGCCGCCATCGCGGCGTGCGCCTCGTCACCGGACCTGGCAACTGCAAGCGCGAAGGCTGCATCTGTCCCTTCCATGGCTGGCGTTTCAACGCGGAGGGCAGGAATATTTTCGTCTTCGGCAAGCAGGTGTTCAGCGAGGAACTGCTCGACCACGCGGAAATCGACCTCGCTCCCTGCCGCGTCGAATTCTGGGCAGGATGCGCCTTCATCAATTATGACTCACCGATCAAGGATATCGGCTTTTAAGCTGCCGGCAGGACAACCGCTCAAGAAATATGCGCAGCGCCCGCGACGGGCCTCGCAGGAAAAGGACAAGGGATGAATTTCGAGCCAACCGCCGACCAGTTGATGCTGGTGGAGAGCTTTGCCCGCTTTCTTAATGAGGAAAGCAGTATGGGACGGGTCCGTGCCGCCCTGCCGCTGGGATTCGATCCCGCCCTGTGGCGCGGCATCGCCGAAATGGGCGGTTTCGCCCTGCGCGTGCCGGAGGACGCGGGCGGTCTCGGCCTTGGCTTGTTCGACGCCGCGTTGCTGATGGAGGAGGTCGGGCGCACGCTCGCATCGGGTCCGGTGGCAGAGGGTATCGTCGCGGCGCGCCTCCTCGGTCTGCTGGGCGAAAGCGAATGGCTTGGCCGTTTGGTTGCAGGTGACGTGGTGGTCAGCCTCGCGCTGCGTGATGCCGCGGTTCAGGGGCGCCAGTGGGTGTCGGGCGGGGCCGCTGTAGATGCCGTGCTGACGCTGCGCGGCGAGACGGTCGTTCTCGTCTCCCTGGAGAAAGGTGCGGTTCCCGCCGAAGAAAATCTCGCCTTCTCCGCACTGGGCGAGGTCGATCTGTCGGCAGGGGGCATTGCGATTGCCACAGGGGCAGACGCGATCGCCACCTTCCGCGCATGTGTCGAGGAATGGAAGCTGCTGGTCGCTGCTGGCCTTGCGGGCTTGTCGCGCGAGGCGCTGAAACTCGCGGCCACCTACGCCAACGAGCGCAAGCAGTTCGGGCAGTTGATCGGCACGTTCCAGGCCATTTCCCATCCACTCGCCGACCTCTATTGCGCCGTGGACGGCGGGCGCTTCCTTGTCTGGAAAGCGATCCGCGACATCGCGGACGGGCAATATGGTGCTATCGGCAGCGAGGAGGCTGGCGCCTCGATCAGTCTCGCGCTCTGGTGGAACACGGATGCGAGCGCCCGCACGGTGACGCAGGCCCTGCACACCTTCGGCGGCTATGGCCTCACCACGGAATATGACATCTATCTCTATAATTTGCGGGCAAAGGCCTGGCCAATGGTCGCGGGCGATCCGCAGCGATTGCTGGAAGAGGCCGGGCGGCGCCTCTATGGCGCGGAGGTCGCCCAATTGCCCGAACCCGGCGAAATGCCCATCAACTTCGATCTGGGCGAGGAGGCTGCCGCCATCGCGGGGGAGATTCACGCTCTTTTCGCGGCGAATGTCACGCCGGAAATGCGCGCCAAATTCCATTACAGCTTCGAAGGCTTCGTGCCCGAGGTGAACCGGATGCTGGCGCAGAACAACCTGCTCTTCCCCGGCCTGCCCGTCGAACTGGCTGGCCGTGCCATCTCCGGCTACGCCCGCTCCGCCGCAACCGACGCGCTGGAAGCGGAAGGCTATACCAATCCCGCTGCCGGCGTCTCCGGTATGGTGGCGCTCATCATCCACCGTTTCGGTTCGGAGGAACTGAAGCAGGAAGTGCTGCCGCGCATCATCAGCGGAGAGGTCATCTGTTCGCTGGGCTATTCGGAACCAGGTTCCGGGTCGGACGTGTTCGCCGCGCAATGCCGCGCGCTGCCGCAGCCCGACGGCTCCTGGCGCATCGACGGCACCAAGATGTTCACGAGCGGCGCCAACATCGCATCCTATGTGCTGATGCTCTGCCGTACGAATACGGACGCGCCCAAGCACAAGGGCCTGACCATGTTCATCGTGCCGCTGAAGGCCGACGGCGTCACTATCCAGCCAGTCTATACATTCCAGGACGAGCGGACCAACATCACCTTCTACGACATGGTCGCCATCCCCGATAGCTGGCGTCTGGGCGATGTCGACGGCGGTGTGCGCACCATGTCCGCCGCGCTGGAGCTGGAGCATGGCGGCGGCTTCGCCCGTGACCAGCAGTCGATGCTGGAGGCGGCCGAGGAACTGGCCCGCGAAATCGACCTCGGCGGGCGCCCTCTGATCGAGGACGCTGCGGCGCAGGCCCGCCTCGCACGAGTGACCGCCGGCGTCTGGGTCTCGCGCCTGTTTGGCTATCGCGCCCAATGGGCGAGCGTCGAGAAGAAGCAGGAGATGCACTTCGGTCCCATGGCCAAAATGTATTCTTCGGAATTGTTCACCACTGATGCACGCGACCTTCTCAACCTCACTGCCCCCCTGTCGCTATCGAAGCGGCCCGGTGCGGCTGCCTTCCTCAACCAATGCTATCGCCATGCGCACGGCACCACCATCTATGGCGGGACGAGCGAGGTCCATCGCTCGGTCATCGCCGAACGCGGCCTCGGCCTGCCCCGCAGCCGCGCCTGAACGGGTTCTCAGATGACAGAAGCGCACGCCCCCCATCTCCTGACCGAAGAACAGGACGGGATTCTCATCGCCACGTTCAACCGGCCGGAGAAATATAACGCCCTCAGCCTGCAACTCATGGCTTTGTTCGAGGAGGCCGTTCTCCATTTCCGCGACACGCCCGACCTGAAGGTCATGCTGATCCGCTCGACCGGCAAATATTTCTCGTCCGGCGCCGATTTGCGCGAGGGCGGAGGCGCGGGCAATGCGCCTCCCACCACCGGCTCCGGCATTCGCGAGATGCACCGCCGCCTGCCGAACCGCATGCGCCAGATCTGGGACGAGATGGAGGCGATCGAAAAGCCATTTGTGGTTGCGCATCAGGGCATTTGCGTGGGTGGAAGCCTCGAAATGTCGCTATCCTGCGACTTCCGCCTTGCCGCGCGCAGCGCAGGCTATGCATTCCCGGAGGCGAAATTCGGGGTGCTGCCTGCCACCAACGGCGTCTCGCGCCTCACTCGCCTCGTCGGTCCGCACTGGGCGCGGCTGCTCATCATGGCCAATGTTCCGGTCGACGCAGAGGAAGCCCGGATCATGGGTCTTGTCCACAAAATCTACCCGGACGAGAGCTTTCAGGACGATGCCCTCGCCTTCTGCCGCCACCTTAGCCAGCAGAGCGGCGAACTCATGGGCGCCGCGAAAATCGCGATCGAACTTTCCCATGACCTACCTGCCCATCAGGCGGCTCAGGTCGAGCGCATGACCAATGCCACGCTGATGCTCAGCCCCGACTATCAAAAGACGATGGAGCAGCATATCAGCAGCATCGGCAAGAAAAAGGGGCCATAGGCCGCGGGATCGCGTGCCATGCTCAGGGTGCGTCATGGGGCGAGGCGCGTGGTCGGCACAGGCGCGGTCGAGCATTTTGACGCCCTACTACCCAGCTGGTCTTTCGCGCCACGCGTCTGTCCATCGATACTGGCCTCCTGTCCGCAGCCTTCAACCGGGTCTTTGGCACAGCGTCGACCGATGATGGCCAGACCTATATTACGAACGGCGACGTGCTGGCGCCGGGCAGGCATTGCCGGATACCGCGACAGCATGGCCAGCATTCTGCGCTGGATAAGGCGAATGGCGATGCTCAGGATATGACCGCCTATCCTATACCGATATGCTGGGAGAGCGATATGAGCGACACGATCGAACCCTTCCAACTCCATATCCCGGAGGCGGCGCTGGACGACCTTCGCGACCGCCTCTCCCGCACACGCTGGCCGGAAAAGGAGACGGTGACGGGCCGCGAGCAAGGGGTTCCGCTGGCCGAGGCGCAGGCCCTCTGTGCCTATTGGCGCGACAGCTACGACTGGCGCCGTTGCGAGGCTATGCTCAATGCCGTTGGCCAGTATCGTACCCGGATCGATGGCCTCGGCATTCATTTCCTCCATGTCCGCTCTCCCCATGCGAATGCCCTCCCCCTCATTCTCACCCATGGCTGGCCGGGGTCGGTGATTGAATTCCACAAGGTCATCGCCCCCCTCACCGATCCCACCGCATTCGGAGGGGAAGCCAGCGATGCTTTCGATGTCGTCATCCCCTCGCTTCCCGGCTTCGGATTTTCGGACCGACCGGACACGACGGGATGGACCATCGACCGGATCGGAAATGCCTGGATCATCCTGATGCGGCGGCTTGGCTATGACCGCTTCGTCGCGCAGGGCGGCGACTGGGGGTCGGGCGTCACCCTGGCCATGGGAGCGAGCGGCGCGCCGGAGGTCGCAGGCATCCACCTCAACATGGTCTTCGCTCAACCCAATGAGGACGACCTTTCCCACCTGACCGCACGGGAGCAGCAGGCACTGGCCGACACCAAGCGTTATACCAGCGAGGGCATGGGCTATGCGACGCTGCAAAGCACGCGGCCGCAGACACTCGGCTATGGCCTGACCGATTCACCTGCCGGGCAGGCTGCCTGGATCTACGAGAAGTTCAGCGAATGGGCCGATTGCGACGGCGATCCGCTCAATGTCCTGTCCCGCGATGAGATACTGGACAATATCATGCTTTACTGGTGGACCGGTACTGCTGCCTCCTCCGCCCGGCTCTATTGGGAAAGCTTTCGACAGCTTGGTGCGCGGGAGATATATGTGCCGATGGCGGGCAGCGTCTTTCCGAAAGAGATCACCCGCCCCTCGCGCTCCTGGGCGGAGCGTAAATATCCTACGCTGCACTATTGGGGCGAACCGCCGCGCGGCGGGCATTTCGCTGCCCTTGAACAGCCGGAATTGTTCGTTGCGGAAATCCGCGCCGCCTTTCGCGCGCTGCGCGCCTAGTGGATGAAGCTGCGCGCCATCGAGACCGCAACCCCTTGCCGGCGACGTACTTATCGTGGCGGCGGAGTTGTTGTATTGCTTCGTGCAGGAACAGGGATAGGCTTCCGGCGTAGGACAGCGGCAACGCGTCACCAGGGAAGAATATCGTCATGACCATGCAGCACGTCAGCCGACTTCACGGTGCGGGGGATATTACACCGGGCACCGACGACATGCCAGATATCGGCCCGCGCGACGTGCTGATCCGGGTCGCCGTCTGCGGCATATGCGGCACGGACCTGTCCTTCTACCGCCACGGATCGGCGCCGAGCGGTGCGATATTGGGCCATGAATTTTCTGGCCGCATCGACGCCGTCGGGGAGGAAGTCTCCGGCGTTACCATCGGCCAGCGCGTGGTCGTCAACCCCATGTCGAACGCCCTCGGGCTGGGCCGGGTGGCGGGAGCCTTTGCCCAATATGTGCGCCTGGCGGGAGCAGACGTCGGCAGCAATTTATTCTCGCTGCCCGATAGCATTTCCGACGAGATGGGAGCCCTGATCGAGCCTTTTGCGGTCGCGCTTCATGCCGTGAACCGGGCGGCAGTGACGGCGGAGGACCGCGCCGTGATCTTTGGTGCAGGCACCATCGGCCTGTGCGTGTTGACCGCGCTCAAGGCGCGCGGCGTACGAGACGTTCTGGTCATCGACCTCAGCGACCGGCGGCTCGACCTCGCCCGGCGCATGGGGGCGAGTGATGTCCATAACCCTGCCAATGGCAACCCCCTTGCCTTCATCCGCGCCCACTATGGCGAGGAAAGCGTGCGCTATATGTCGGAGCCGCTTGCACTGGCGAGCGTGGCGTTCGATTGTGCGGGCGCACTTGCGGCGTTGCGGGATATGACACGCGCGCTGGCAGCCAAGGGCCGGCTGGTGCTCGTCGCCGATCCGCATGACCATGGCCTACCGGACCTGCGTCTCGTCATGCTGCGGGAACTGACCGTGATTGGGGCGCTGGCCTATGAGACCGAGTTCCCGGATGTGATCGACCTGCTCGACCGGGGCGTGATCGACTTGTCCCCCCTCGTCACCCACCGCTTTCCGCTAGGCGAAATCGCGGAAGCGTTTCGCGTCCAGCTCGACCCCGACAAAGCGGTGAAGGTACTTGTCCTTACCGGAGATTGATCACGCCCGCGCCGGCCCTCAGTCGAAATCGATGATCGCCCGCTCCGCATCCAGCGGCGGAAAGTCAGGCGCGCGCTGCGCCTGCCAGCTTTTCACGCCCTCCCGGAAATCGTCCGATCGCGTGGCTTGGTCGAGCATCGTTTCGGCACGGGCATAGGCATCCGACAACGTACCGCTCAGGTCAAGGATCGCCTGCTCCTTCATCTGGCGCAGCGCGCCAGGCGCGCAATGTTTCGCGATATCTCTGGCATAGCTGACGGCTTCCGAAACAAGATCGGCGGCCGGAACTATTCGATTTATCAATCCCATCCGCTCCGCCTCCGGCGCACGTACCAGTCTGGCGGACAGCAGCATATCCATCGCATGTCCCGTGCCGACAATGCGCGGCAGCAGCCAACTCATGCCATATTCCGCGACCAATCCGCGCCGGGCATAGCCGGTGGAGAATTTGGCGTCGTCCGCCGCAATGCGAATGTCACAGCACAGCGCCTGCTGCAAACCGATGCCGAAGCAGGCGCCGTTGATTGCGGCGATCACTGGCTTGCCGATGCGAAAGGGAAAGACATAGGAACATGTGGTGACGGACGCCTCGTCCCCGCTCGCATCCGCCAGATTCTGCAAGGCAGCTCCGTCGCCGCCCGCGCAGAAGGCCCTTCCTGCCCCCGTCACGACGATGACCCGCACCGTCCGGTCACGCGCCGCCTGCTCCAGTTGTGAGAAATACATCTGCCCCATTGCGGCGGTCCAGCCATTGCTGCGCTCGGGGCGGTTGAGCGTCAGCGTCGCGACGCCATCCTCGACCGAGTAGAGTATCAGTTGCTTACGCATCCCCGTCTGTCTCCTGTCCACGCGGCAGTTGTCGCAGCCATCTAGCAGTTTGGCACGTCGCGCGGGGCAGAGCCATTAACGGGCCGGAATATCGTAGGGATGGTAACGGCGGAATGGCGTGTTCGCCCACCACACGTCGTTGCAACGCATATGGGTTGATGCAATAATTGGAGCCCGCTGCAATGATCGACATGGGAGAGTGGGATGATGGACGCGGACCTTGAACGAAAGCTGCGTGAGCTGGTCGATCGGCAGGAAATTTTTCAGCTATTGCTGCGTTATGCGCGCGGCCTCGACCGGATGGACCGGGACCTGATCCGATCCTGCTACTGGGACGATGCAATCGACGATCATCATGGCTTTATCGGCGACCCCGACCAGTTCATCGACTGGGCTTTCGACTATAATCTGACCGTCAGCGAGGTGCAGCATCATGGTCTCAGTAATCATTATTGCGAGATCAACGGCGACGATGCCTCGTCAGAAACATATTACACGTTCATCGGCGGCAATATCGAGCCGCCCCATCTCCTGTCCATCGGTCGCTATATCGACCATTTTCAGCGCCGCGACGGTGTTTGGAAGATGGCCAATCGCGTCACGGTGATCGAGAAGAACTACGAATTGCCGGAACATGCCGCCGACGCGATGATACGGGCGGGCGACACCTCCTCCGGCCCCTTGCTGCCTGCCACGCGCGACCGGGACGACCTCAGCTACCACCGGCCCGTCATGCCGCGCCGCCCGGTCGCCGCGACAGCGGAAAGCTGACCGGCGTCCCCCGCCTAGGCATGAAAGACTATGGCCTCTTCCAGCCCGGCCCGGTCAGTGCGCGCTGCGTTGGCGGGCTGGGCTGTGTCCTCCCGCCCAATGGCGATTCCGAACAGCAGTCGCTGGCTGCCCTCCACTCCGAGTTCAGTGCGCACGATATCGGCATGATGGGCGACAGCGCCCTGTGCGCAACTGCCCACACCCCGCGCCGCAAGCGCCAGCATCAACGTCTGCGCGAACATCCCGCAATCGGCGGCCTCGCGCGGGCCGTAAAGCTCCGACAGAAAAACAAACGCCACATGGGGGGCACCGAAGAAGCGGAAATTGTCGAGCATCGCGCGCGCCCGCTCCGCCCTGTCCTCCCGCCCTATTCCCAATGCGTCATAGAGCGCCTTTGCTGAACCAATCTGCCGGTCGCGATGCACGCCCCTATAACCGTCATGTTGCGGATAATCCTGCACGGCCGGTTTGCCACGCGCTACCGCTCCATGCAGCGCGGCGCGCAGCCGCTCCAGCGGATCGCCGGAGACAAGATGCACGACCCATGACTGGGTATTGCAGTTGGATGGCGCCTGCTGCGCCAGTGCTAGAGATTCGCGCAGCAAGGCATCGGGCACCGCATCGGGCAGGAAAACCCGAACGCTGTGCCGCTCATGCACGATCCGGCTAAATGTATCGAACCGATCGCTCATCAGACCGTCCCTACCCCGGTCACGGGTGACCCGACTGCCCCCGGCAGCCGCAGCGGCGGTGCGGTGAACAAGAAGCGCGAACGGCCATTTGCTCGTAACCAGTCGGCGAGATCAGACAGCAGGAACATCTCGCCCAGTGGAATACCCAGCCGGAACAGGCACAGATTGTGAAGGGGAATATGCGGGCCATGGCCCCCATCGGGCAAATGCGTGGTGGGCAACAATTCCACCGCTTCATTGTCCGACACGATGGCGACAATGCCGCTCTCGTCGATCCACCGCTGGAGCGCCGGGTCGCCCCCGTCCAAACCGGAGCAGCGATGCTGGTCGAACGGCGCATCCGGATCGGCATAGCGGCCAAGCAGCGCCCGGTCGAACCCGGTGCGAATGGCCAGCACGTCTCCCGGACCGACATCCACTCCGTCCGCATCCAGAATGCGCATCAGTTGTTCATAGCCGACAGCAACCCGCTCCAGCCCAACATGGGCGAACAGATCGATCATCACGCCTCGCGTCTGGAGGCCCGTCTCTGCGATCGTCTCTATGCCCAGCGCATGCGCGCCATAGGGCCCATTGCGGTGGGAGCAGCCCCGCACATAATCGACTGGCCCCTTGATATCCTCGTTCGCGCGCCAACCATTATAATAGGTCGCCTCCACTTCCCCCATGCCGTGGGCGTCATATAACTGGCCAATGTGACAAAGACTGTCCCACTGCGTCGAGAATTGCAGACTGATGAGCGCCTTGTCATCGCATACTACATCGGTCTGGCCGGGCTGCACCCGATCCATCGGATAATTCATCGTCGGATCGTCGCCGCGCAGGAACCAGCCCATTTCAGGCGGCTTGCGGCGAGGATGCAGCTCCACATGACGAGGGCAGTCGAGCGGCAGGGACAGGCAAAAAGCAATCCCCTCCTGCACCTCCCGCGCTGCCGCGACACGGCGTTCAGGCGTGATGAGATTGAGGCGGCCAATCTGATCGTCCGCACCGAAATCGCCCCAGTTCGACCCCACGGGGCGCACGGTCCACCGCGGCGTTTCTGACGTACTCATCTCTGCATCTCCTCCCATCCCCGCGGCCGGGCCGTTTCCGAATTGCAATAGCACCGGGTCATTTGCAAGGATAGGCGCCACAAAAGCACCTCCCGGAGACCGGCCATGCTGCATCCTTCGATTTCCATCAACAGCCTATGCATATTGGCGGGATCGTTGAAGACCCGCGTGGACATGATCGCGCGGCTCGGCGCCAAGGCAATAAGCCCAATGCTGGAGGAGGTGGAGGAAATCGGCGCGAATACCGCCGCGTCACTCATCCGTGATGCAAGCCTGGACGTTGCGACCTTCACCCACCGCGCTTTCGGCTATGCCACCGCAGAAGAGGGAAGGGAGCAATGCGCGCGATTGAACCGGAGTATCGACATCGCCGCAACTA
Source organism: Sphingobium sp. (assembly GCA_036384115.1). GTDB lineage: Bacteria > Pseudomonadota > Alphaproteobacteria > Sphingomonadales > Sphingomonadaceae > Sphingobium. Next base: position 19,183 of record DASVMZ010000015.1, on the reverse strand, counting down.
TAGGCGCTCAGTCGATCACCCTGACGACCGGCGGACGCGGTCGCCTTAACTGGGCCGACGCGGTAGAACGCTTCGCACAGGAAATACAGCCAAGCGCGGAGCATGCGCGTGCCGCCGGCATTGCGCTCTCCGTGGAGCCTACATCGCATCTTTATGCGGATGCCTCAATTGCCCATCGGCTGTCCGACCTCATCGCCATCTGCCGCAAGGCGGGCATCGGTCTGGGCATCGACCTTTTCGCCTGCTGGTTCGATTCCGACATAGAGGATTCGATCGCCGCCGCTGTACCGCTGTGCCACGTGGTACAAGTCAGCGACTATGTCGCGGGCGATAGGGGCCTGCCCTGCCGGGCGGTGCCGGGGGACGGCATGGTGCCACTGGATCGCCTCGTAGCCGCCATCGCGCGCACAGGATATGCGGGATATTTCGATCTGGAGATTATCGGCCCGCGCATCGACACGGAAGGGGTGGAACGCGCCCTTTCTCGCGCAGCAATTTGGCTGGGATCGGTGCTCGACGGCGAATCGAAGGGCGGCGGCTGAAGCGGCCTACGTTCCATCAAGTCGCCGCCGGGCCACAAAATCGGACCGGTTACCCGCTGCCTGCACCGCGCTGAAAACAACGCATTGCACATGTATCGATGTAAAAAAGCAGACACCTTGTCTTTTTTCGTTGACTGCATGGGGAGCGAGGCGGATGATCCTGACACACAACAGAATTGTGGAGAGCGGGCATGGCGACGGTACTCGAATCAAACAAAACCAAAATTGCCAAACGCGTCATCGAAGTTTTCGAATTTTTCGATAATAACAGCCGTCATGCGACGGTGATGGACATCGTGCGCCAATATGGCCGACCCCAGTCTAGCACGTCCGAACTGCTTCAGAGCCTTGTCGAGATGGGACTGCTGTACAAGGACGCACGGTCGCGTACCTACTCCCCCACGCCGCGCCTCGCGACGCTGGGATCCTGGGCGCAGCCTGAGCTCATCCGCGACGGACGCCTGTTCAGCTTCATGGACCGCCTGGCTCAATCCAGCCGCCATAGTGTGGCGCTGTTCGGCATGGTGGGGACGCACGTCCAGATTTTCCGCTGGGTGCCCGGCGCCCATGCTATCGGGCAGGATATCACCTGCGGCTCATCCGACCGACTGACCAACAGCGTGGCGGGACAATTGTTGATCTCCACGCTGGCATCCGACGCGTCGGGCCGCGTGCTGCGCCGCCTTAACAGCGAGGCAGCGGACGCAGAAAAATTCAACTACACCGGCATGCAGGACCGGATAAGCCAGTTCCGGCTCCAGAATCATGCCACTGGCGATTCCGGTTTCGCGCCGGATGCGCGGATGACGGCGGTTCTCCTGCCCCCGGCACAGGGCGAGCGCCCTCTCGCGCTCGGCGTACTCTATCCGACGAAAAGCGCCGTCGATGCTGCCGCGCTGGTCGCGACGTTGAAGGGCGGGCTGGCGCAATGCGTCGGGACCGGCATCCATCGCCATGATGAGCCGCAGAAGCCACACTCGCTGATGCGCGCGGTCTGATATCTTTAGCGATCTACCTTTCTCCCAGACTGGAGCATGATCCCGGATCATGCTCCTTCTTTTTTTGCCGCGCGCCCTTGTTTATCCGCCGGACAGAGAGCCGCATTCATCGTGATCGATCCTCTCATCCGGACAAGAAGCCCAATATTCGGAGCGATTTCATCGCTCATGGACCAACGATCTGGAGTATGAAGACATGTCTGCAAGCGGCAACTGGAGAATTACTCTTGCCACTCCCATGGGCCCGCAGGAGATGAACGCGACGCTGCAGGTCGATGGCGAAGTGCTGACCGGTCGCATGGAGAGTCCGATCGGTTCGGAAGAGATCAATGGCACCGCCAACGGTGACAAGCTGGCCTGGACGGCCAAGGTGACGAAGCCGATCCCACTCGACCTGACATTTGATGTGAAAGTGGAAGGCGACACGCTATCCGGCTCCGTTAAACTGGGCATGTTCGGCAATGCGGGTCTGGCCGGCCAACGCGTCTGACGCGACACCCGAAAACCCGTCCCTGATGTCATCCGGCGGATATCGTTCAGGCGGCGTTTTTGCGATAACGGCATAGCCTTGTTGCATTCAACGAGCCGAAATGAGGTGTTTGGCCCTGGCCTGTCCGTCAGGGCGGCGGGATGGCGTCGCGTGCGGCGGATGGACGCCCTGAAACTGGGAAGCGCACCGCAAGAGCCGGAAGCGCTCGAACGCTTTCCGTCACGACAGCCAGCCCGGCGAGGAGTCTTGAAATGCCGTTCAGCGTGAGTGTTACCCTCCCCTTCGATCAGATTCACCAGCCCGACGCCTATCTCTCGATGGAGGCGGTTCGCGAAATCGCCAAGGCCGCCGACGATGCCGGCTTTCACGCGGGCGCGGTGACAGATCATCCCGTCCCCTCCTACCGCTGGCTCGACAATGGCGGCCATTATGCGCAGGATCCGTTCGTCATGCTGTCGCTCATTGCTGCCGTGACGACGCGGTTGCGTCTGCTCACCGGCATCCTCGTCCTGCCTTATCGCAACCCATTCATCACGGCCCGCTCCGTCGCCACGCTCGATCTGTTCTCGGGTGGACGCGTGATGCTGGGTGTCGGAGCAGGGTATATGAAGGCGGAGTATAAGGCACTCGGGGTGGATTTCGACACGCGGAACGACCTGACCGACGAATATCTCCTCGCCATGAAGGCGGCCTGGACGGGCGAGGATTTCACGTTCGAGGGCACGGGCTATAGCGCGGTGGGCAATCGCATGCGTCCTGCGCCCGTACAAAAACCTTATCCGCAGTTGCTGGTCGGCGGCAACAGCAAGCGCGCAATCCGGCGCGCGGTGGAGTTGGGCGACGCCTGGCATCCCGTCTTCATGGATCCCATCGTGACCCAGACCTCGCGCACGGCAGCCATGGCCGGGAATGAGGATATGGCGGCAGGCATCGCTTATCTGCGCGCGCATAGTGAGAAAATCGGCCGCGAAGTGCCCCCCGATATCATCTGCTCCGGAATTAGCCACATCGCGGGCGACTGGGAACCGCAGCCCGTGCTCGACCGTATCGGCGAACTGCGCGCGTTGGGCCTTGTCGGCTGTGCGGTCAATATTGTCGCCGATAGCCGTAGCGAGTGGTGCGACCTGGCTGCCGAAATCGGCGAGCGTGTGCTGGCCAAGATCGACGCCTGACCGATCCGTCCCCCCCCCATAGCGATGAAGGCAAAGCAGCATGGCACAGAGAATCTGGTTTATCACGGGCTGCTCGACAGGCTTCGGACGGGCGCTTGCTTGTCAGTTGCTCGAGCATGGGGAAACCGTTGTCGTAACGGCGCGGCGGCTCGAGGCGATCAGGGATATCGTCGCGGGTAAGGAGGATCGCGCCCTCGCGCTCACGCTCGACGTCACCTCCAGCGAGTCGATCGCATCGGCGCTGGGTGCCGCGCGCGCCCAGTTCGGCCGGATCGATGTGCTGGTCAATAATGCGGGTTTCGGCGACATGGGAACGGTCGAGGAAACGCCAATAGAGGCCGCGCGCGCCATGATGGAGACCAATTATTTCGGCGCGCTGGCCATGGTGCGCGGGGTGGTGACGGAAATGCGGACCCGTGGTTCGGGGCAGATCGTCAATATCGGTTCCGTCGCGGGGCAGATCGGCTTTCCGGCCCTTGCCTATTACAGCGCATCCAAATTCGCGCTTGCCGGAATGACGGAGGCTCTTGCTGCGGAACTACTGCCGCTGGGTGTCTATGTCACGCTCGCCGAGCTTGGGCCTTTTGCGACGGATTTCACGAGTACGATGACGTTCAATCCCCCTGCCGCGCATTATGACATGGCGGCACTGACGCGGGCAGCGGGCAACGCGAACTGGGGGGCGGGAGACAGACCCGATGCGGGCGCGGCTGCGTTGCTGGCGGCGCTGGATGCGCCATCGCCGCCCGTGCGCATCATTCTTGGGCAACCCGGACTGGACGTCGCCGACCTGCACGATACGCGCCGAGCGCAGGAGCGCGAGACATGGCGCAGCCATTCCGGTCTCGCTGCGGCACGCGCCGCCGTTCGCGCACGGGAGCACAATGCGCCTTCATAAACGGTTGTAAGCTCAAGGTATCTAGCCTACGGGAATTACCCGTGATCATGCGCATTGCAATATTGATGCAGTTGTGGTGCATAGGGTGAGGGGCAAGGCAAAACGCTGACGGGCCGATCAGCTCTGCCGGGCCGGTAGGTCTTACCCATCACATAAAACCGTAAAAACGGAACAAGGAAAGGGAGAGTAGATGTCTCGCAAACTCCATATGACCGGAATTTCGCTGGCGGCGCTTATGACGGCCTTGCCTCAGGTCGCTGTAGCCCAGCAGGCACCGCAGGAGCAGGAGATCGTCGTCACGGCACAACGCCGTTCCGAACGGCTGATCGACGTTCCCGCGTCGATCACCGCCATTTCCGCCGAAACGCTGACCAAGTCGGGCATCAACAACACCGCCGATCTCGCCAAGGCCGTCCCCGGTATCGCGATGACATTCTACGGCGGTTTCCTGCAACCGGCGGTGCGCGGCATCACCTCGACCGGCGCCAATCTGGGCGAAAACAGCAACGTCGCCATGTATGTCGATGGCGTCTACCAGCCGCAGCAGATCGCCACGCTGATCGACCTGCCCGACATTCAGCAGGTAGAAGTTCTGAAAGGGCCGCAGGGCGCGCTCTACGGCCAGAATGCGACCGGCGGCGCGATCCTCGTCACCAGCATGGCGCTCAGTTTCACCCCGCACGGAAATTTCAGCGCCAGCTATGGCGCCTATAACGATGTGTCCGTGCGCGGCTATGTCACGGCACCCCTGTCCGACACAATCGCAGCAAGCCTGTCTGGCGGCTATCAGAATCGCGACGGGTTCCGGCGGCATGTCATTACCAACCAGCGTGACAAGGGTCTCGATTCCAAGGTCATCCGTGGCAAGCTGCTGTTCCAGCCTTCCACCGAGGCAAAGATCACGCTGACCGGCTATTATTCCGACCGGGAAGACAGCGCGACTTACGCCGGCTTCGCGATCAACGGCAATTCAATTGGCTATGCGCCCAATCTGGCTGGCATCGGCCTGCCTGGCATTCCCATCCCCGCCTCGCCGCAGATCCGCAATCCCAGCCAGTTCGCGACAGACCCGAATGTGTTCACGCGCATCCGCTCAGCGGGCGGCAATGTTCGCGGCGAATTCGATGTCGGGGCGGGCATTATCACCAGCGTGACATCCTATAGCGAGAACAAGACCAATTACCGGAATGATGGTGACTATTCCGCTGTCGATATCGGCACTGCCACGGCCAATTTCCTGCGATCGCACTATTTCATCCAAGATATGAACTTCGCATCGCGCAAGTTCGGATCAGTCAGCTTTCTTGTCGGTGGTTTTTACCTGAACGGCGCCGAAAGCTTCGACAATAATAATTTTGATCTGCTATTTCCGTCGGTTCCGCCGGCACCGACCACCATATTGTTCACGGCCTCCAGTCAGAATGCGCGGGTCGATAAAGAAATCATCGCCGGCTATGGCGAGGCGACTTTGCAAGCTACAGACAGAATCGTCCTGACCGCCGGTGGCCGCTACACCCGCGAGAAACAGCGCGCCTTTTCCGATCGCGCCATTTTCACGCCGGGTGGCACAGCGGTGAAAGTGCCGAACCAGGTTGAGTATCCAGGCGGGGCGGTCGTTTTCTCCAAGTTCACGCCGCGCATAACGGCGCGGTACGAGATCACGCCGCGCTCCAATGTCTATGCAAGCTGGGGACAGGGGTTCAAGAGCGGCATCGTGAATTCTACCGATTTCACCATTGCCCCGGTGAAGCCGGAAACGATCAACGCCTATGAGATCGGCTATAAGGGCGTGCCTATCCCCGGCGTCCGGTTCAATATCGCTGCCTTCCTGTATGACTATAAGAACCTGCAGTCGGTCGTCTACGTACCGGGCAGCGCCTATATCACTCAGAATGCCGCGACTGCGCGGATCAAGGGCGTGGATTTCGACGTCAGTTGGTCAGTGACCCCCAGTTTCACCCTGACGGGAAGCGGGTCGTTCCTCGACGGGAAATATCGTAATTTCCCCGGAGCGGTCAATTACACGCCGACCGGCACCGGCCATGTCGTCTCCACCATCGACCTGAGCGGACAGCGCATGCTGCGTTCGCCGAAGTTCAGCGGCAATATCTCGGCCAATTATGAGATTGATACCGGCATTGGCCGCTTTGCCGCCTTTGGATCGATATTCCACACCGCCAGCTATGGTATGGAACCGACGGGGCGGCTCCGCCAGAACCCCTATACGACTATCGACGCGGAAATCTCGCTCTCTCCTGATGCATTAAATGGTGCGCGCTTCGTCCTGTGGGGTAAGAACCTGACCAACAAAGCGTATCTGGCAAGCGCATTAATCGCGGGCGGCTTTTCAGACGGCGGCAGCTATGCCGATCCGCGAACCTATGGCATCAGAGCCGAATTCAGATTCTGACGCAGTGCACGCGAGGCAGGAGCATGGTCGGGTGCCTCGCTGGACGTCGCCGATAATCGTGCGACCGCAGAAATGTCTCGTCCATGTTTACAAGTAATATGCCAGGAGCGTTTCATGAAGCTTGAGGGTACACCGTCGGACCAGTTGCCGGATGTTCTCGCAACCGGCGCCACGGACATCGGATTCGCGTTCATTTCCCTATCCGGACGCGAACCGGACGGGCGCGATGCCGAATATATCGAATGGCATTCCCTCGACCACAGGCCTGAGCAATATCGGCTGCCGCAGTTGCGCAATTCGCTGCGCCTCGTCTCGACGCCTGAGTGCCGAGCAAAGAGGCTCGCGAACGAAGGAAAGTTCGCGGCCATCGACCATGTGATGACATATTTGTTCACCGGACCAGATGGCATTCCAGGCTTTTACAAACTGGGACATGCACTTGGCGAAGGTGGGCGCATGCCTCTGCGCCTGCCCAGCATCGGTTATATTACGGGCGCACTTGCAGGCAAAGCTGCGGCACCGGGCGCGGTAGCGGGAGCCGATGTCATACCCTGGCGCGCGACGCAGGGCGCATATTTGCTGATCGAGGATGGTCTTTCGGCGGCCGATACGCTCACAGACGTCGATGGTGTGGCGGGAGCATGGTGGTATCACGGCGGACAGGCGCCCGAACCCTTTGAAGGGGACCATGGCGGCCGGCAGGTCACCTATCTCTATCTGGACGCCGATCCGGTCGAGACGGCGGAGCGGCTGCGTCCACTGCTGGAGAAACGATGGGAGTCCGGCGCTGTCAAACCCCTGTTTGCCGCGCCCTTCTTTGCTGTCCTGCCCTTTGCCTGGGACAGATATTTGCCGGGTTGATCCTGCCGGGGTGGAGTTGGCGGTCAGCCCGCGGTCCGCTTTGCTGGATCAGCCGGCGACACCCCATGCGGCTGAATCTGACGCCAATATCCATGTCTCGGCCGCGTCGGTGGAGAGGAAAAACTCGACGGCGGCGGGAGATTCTCGCGTAGCTCTGCGGAATTGCATCTTGAGCAGATTGGACGAAACCACGAAGGCCACCCGGTCGCCAGCCCCAACCGTTTGTGCATTCGCGCCCCGCAATTCATCTAAGATCGCAGGCGATTGAACACCGGATTTCGATGCGTCGATCAGCAATAGCACCCGCCCGTGGCTACGATAGGCATTCGCCCATTGATCGCCGAGTTGGGAAAGGCAGGTCTTTGATTCCTCGCTAGCCAAAAAGCCCATCAGGGTAAGGACGACCAGCCCCCGGCTGGCATGATATTGAATCGCATAACGATCCTTGATCGCCGCGACGACTGGCAGCCTGTCCATGTCACCATCTCCCTTACGCGCAGCTTAAGAGGATGGCTGTTAACATCGATTGAATGTCATGCGCGCCATGGCGCATTCTCAAGTCCGCAGGGAACGGCGGCGACGTTCTGCAAACGGGTGACGACCGCTATCCGCACGCAGGACCAGAACGCCCTTTTTCGTTCCGATAGCGAGCATAATGAAAATGCTTCCCTGCCATTTCAATATCCGAAAACCTGTGTTAGCCCGGCGATAGACTCATTAATTTTTGAATGTCCCGCCCGGCTTCGGCCGGGGGCGCCATGGCACGCATAGGGACAAAGGATAGGGAGAGCCGAATGCTACAAGAAACCGACCGGACAAATCTCGGGATCGAACCCTCGGTGCTTATCGACATCTATCGCCAGATGTCGCGCATTCATGAGGTGGACAAGGCGATCCGGTCTGGCAGTTCCGCCGGGCGATTTCAGTTCACCTACTGGCCGATGACCGGGCAGGAAGCCATTCCCGCCACGCTCGCCACGCTCACCGATGCCAACGACTATATGGTCACCATCTACCGCGGCATCCACGATCAGGTCGCCAAGGGCGTACCGCTCAAGCGCCTCTTCGCTGAAGCCATGTCGCGCAAGGACGGCGTGAACAAAGGTAAGGGCGGCTCTCCGCACATCTCCGACCCAGATAGCGGGTCGATGCTGACCACCGCAATCGTCGGCGCGGGCGCACCCATCGCCAATGGTCTGGCGCTGGCCGCTAAGCTGCGCGGCGAAGGTCGAGTCACTGTCGTCAATTTCGGCGACGGCGCGACCAGCATCGGCGCGGTGCATGAGGCGATGAACCTCGCGGGGGCATGGAAGTTGCCTATCATTTTCATGTGCCAGAACAATCAGATCGGCGAATATACCAAGATTCCCGACTACACCGCCGGTCCCGACTTTGCGGGCCGCGCAACGGCACTGGGCTTCCGCGGCGTCAAGGTCGACGCAAATGACCCCATCGCCTTACATGCAGTGATGAAGGGTGTGGTCGAGGATGTCCGCGCGGGCAAAGGTCCTGTGTTCGTCGAAGCCGTGACGCTGCGCCTCGGTACGCATGCTGGCTTCACGCCCAATGAACTGCTGACCAAGGAAGAACTGGAGGCGGGTCAGGCTAACTGGCCGGTGCCCAAGACACGCGCTTTCCTGCTCGAAGCGGGGATCAGCACTGAGGAGGAGCTGGCCGCCATTGACGAAGCGGCTGTGAACGAAGTCGCCGAAGCGATCGCCTTTGCCACGGCCAGCGAGCCGATCGGCCAGGACGATATGTTCAACGACGTCTATGCCGACGCCGCAGACGTACCGCATCGGGGAGTCTATCCCGTGCGCGCGGAAGAGGCGCCCGTCTCCGGCGAGACGAAGAAGCTGGCCATGTACGAAGCGATCATCGCTGCGCAGGATTATGCTCTCGGCGCCGATCCGGGCGTGTTCCTGCTGGGCGAGGACATTGGCGATCCGCCGGGCGGCGTATTCCGCACCACAGCCGGTCTCCAGACCAAATGGGGCGCGGACCGCGTGCGTCCGACTCCCATTGCCGAACAGGCGATCATCGGCGCGGCGACGGGCGCGGCGCTCGTCGGCATGCGGCCCATCGCCGAATTGATGTTCGCTGACTTCGTCGGCGTGACGATGGACCAGATCACCAACCATGCCGCCAAACAGCGTTATATGTCGGGCGGCGCGACTCATGTGCCAATGACGATGCGGATCATGACATCGGGTGGCATCGGCGGGTTCGGCGCGCAACATAGCCAATCGCTGGAAGCTTGGCTGCTGCATGTCCCCGGCCTCAAGGTCGCATACCCCTCCACGCCGCTTGACGCGCTCGGCTTGCTCACAACCTGCATCTTCGATGAGGACCCTTGCGTCCATCTGGAGCCGATGGCGCTGATGTTCGGTGCCAAACAGGATGTGCCGCTGGGCGACTATCGCATTCCGCTGGGCGTGGCGAAGGTGCGTCGCGAGGGTACGGACATTACGCTCATCACCTTTGGCTGGCAGGTCAACCAATGCCTGGCCGCCGCCGAGGAGCTGGCCAAGGATGGCGTGAGCGCGGAGGTCATCGACCTGCGCTCACTGATGCCGCTGGACTATCACCGCGTCCTCGACTCTGTGAAGAAGACCCGGCGGGCGCTGGTCGTCCATGCGGCGACCGAGTTCTGCGGCCTGGGATCGGAAATCGCATCCACGATCAACGAGGAGCTTTTCCCGATCCTGAAGGCGCCCGCATCCCGCTTCGGCGCTGTCTATACGCCAATCAGCTTCTCGAAGGAGTTGGAGATGACGCAGATGCCAAACACGAAGTCGATCATAGCCCGCGTGCGCGAAGTAATGCGGGAGCGTTGATCGTATCGAACATATGGCCCCGGACCGGCAGTCTTGCGAGGCTTCCGGTCCGGGGCCATGCGCCTGCCCCATATCCTATGGCTGGGTCTGAAGCTCGATGAGCTGGCCCATAAGGAACGATCCGGATACGATGATGTCCTGATACAGAAATCCCTGGACCAGATTTCCCACCGCCCGGTCGGCATCTTGCGGCCGGAAGATACGCAGGTTCACCCGATCGCGAAGGCGAAGGGACGCGGTCTCCAGCCGGGCCGACACGGCCTCGACGGACTCTGCGCTGGTATAGCGTATCGCGAAATGTGGAATACCAAAGGGCCGCGAACGGGCCTTGTCGCGATAGTTCTCCAGACTGGATTTCAGCTCGGCATCGGTCTGGCTCAACCGCTCCAGCCGTGCTTCAAGCGCCAGATGCTCCACAGTCATTTCAGACATATAGAAGACATTATTCTGCACATCGCGATCATCCAGATTGGGATGGGCCGCGAGGAATGTCGAGCCATTGTCGCTGGCAAAGCCGGTGTCGGTCAGGCCATATCCTAATACCTCCACCAGTTCGACCGCGATATCCCGGTCACCGGGCCGATACAGCGTTTCGACATGGTTGAGCAGTCGGCCGGAATACTCGCTGATCGTCTTCATACCTGTCGGATTCCTCAAGGTGACTTTCCGGGATTGCGTCAAAGGGCAGCGACCCCCGTCAGAAGATCACTGCCCGGAGCCTCTCAAAATCCGATGTCGGCAATCGGCCCTTCAAAACCCGCATTGACGATCCGCGCAGCCCTAGCCAACCGGTCGGGATCGATGCCCGCGATATAGCCGTCGATCAACCGCTGATAATTGCTGATCATGCCCTCGTGCAGATGGGACAGGCGCATATATTCGAATTCGCGGGCATGCAGCCCCAACTGCTGGCGCGGGAGATTATCATAGTCTTGCCGCGGAATTTCCGGGAAATCGGGGGAGTCGTGGGGCAGCATGGTGGGCTGTTTGGGAGTATCATAGTCCTCACCCTCGGGACGGAGCGCCAGAGACCATATCTCGAACAGGCATGTCTCCGGGGTCAGCGGCCGGATGCGGTAGGAGGACATCGCGCTGAACATGGGTAGCAGGAAATAATGGGGGAACATAAATTCCACCGCATGGAACTCCACCTCCTGCGACACCTTGGAGACGTCGAACATGGGGGCCCCCCGCTCCAGCCCGTCACGGGTCAGTTCTTCATGCGCGCGTGCATAAAAGGCCATGGTTGCGTCCACCGGATCGTCCGGCACGTCCATGTCGCGCAGCTTCTCGATCACCACCACTTCGGAATCATGGACCATGCCGCCCATGCCCGACCCAAGACGGGCTAGAAAGTCGACGTGCATTTCCACCGTCTGCCTGCCCGTCAGATTGCGGTTCAGGACAAGGCCGTCGGAATCGATTCCGTAGCTATTGCCCAGTGCTGACAGCCGGTGAAGCTGCGGATGGGTTTTCATGGTGTGATAGCCTTCCTGAAAGGCTTCCATGGCGAGCTTCCAGTTGGTGGGCAGAACCGTGCTGTACCACCAGTCCATCTTGAGCTTGTCGACATTGCGCGCATCGAGGCGATCGGTCACGGGGCCGAGCGATTCGAGGAGAGAGGGCGCGTCATCGTCAAAGTTGATGAAGGCCGACCCACCCCAAAATTCGATACGGCACGGCTTCAGGTCGATCTCGGCGCGATCGAGCAATTCCTCTGAAAAGACCTGCTTGCCGAAAACAAACGTATTCTCGCCGTCGGCATTCCAGCGCCAGCCGTGGAAGGGGCACACGAAACCTTGCCGTGCGCAATTACCCGGCTCGGTCGCAAGGCGCACGCCGCGATGGCGGCACGCATTATGGAACGCCTTCACGCCATTTTTGGTGTGGATCAGGATAACCGACCAATCGAGGATCGTATAGACGGTGTAATCCCCGATATTGGGGATTTCCTCCAGCCTGCACGCCATTTGCCAGACGTGTGGCCAGAGCTTTTCCCGTTCCAGTTCGAAGAACGCAGCGTCATAATAACGCTGGGTTGGGATTTTCTCCGGCTCGGTCACGCGGTAGGGAACGGCATCCAGCTTGCTTGCATCGGTATCAGTCATCGCATCCTGCCCAGAATTTTTGATGTGGTGGTTGGCGTGTGTAAATAACGTCGATACACACCACTAACGCGTGTTAGCTTACCCGGTTCGGGATGCGATGCAAGAGGCATGTAAGAGAGAGACATTGGCGGATTTGGACCAGAGACAACGCAATCTGCGCGGTGAAGGCGGGCGGCTCAAAGGCGAGTTGATCGAAGCGGCGATGCGCATTCTCGACGCCCAGCCCGACGCGCAGTTGAGTCTGCGGATGGTGGCGAAAGAGGCAAGAATCGCAGCACCTTCCATCTATCGCCAGTTTCCCGATGCACAGACGATGATGACGGAAATCATTCGGTCCTGCTGGTCCATCATGAGCGAGGAAATGGCACGTGCCGCGCACGACGCGAACCCGGAGACCGCATTCGATGAATTGAAGGCGAAGATGCGCGGCTATGTTCGCTACGCGATGGGCAGGCCATCACGCTATAAATTGCTGTTCGTGTCACCACCGATTGATCCGGAGGAGAACGACCTGCCCGGTCTGCTGCGCCCCGCCTTTCGCAGCGTGCGTGCAACCGTGACCAAAATGGCGACGGAAGGTGTGAAACTGCCTGTGGGGGATGACTTTTCCACCGCGCTTCTCATCCTGTCGGTGACTCATGGTCGTATCGCGCTCGCTCTCCTTTCGCCCCAGCGCGAAGGAAATAATGCCGACAGCGTCGAGCATTTCATCTTTGAAACGATGGATCAGCTTTTCATGCTGGGGCGGTGAGATAAGGAAGCCCACGCCGTTTTCGCTACCGCGATAGTTGTGCGCGTCCCCGCGCATACAAGCTCTTGCATCATAAGCTAACAGTCGTTAGCTTCCATTTCCATTATGGGCCTTTGCAGGCGGGACGAGCCCACTCTTGCCGTTCCTCGCCGCCGACCGACAGACAAATGCCAGGAGAAGGAAGACATCATGACCACTCAATCTATCGAGGCACGCCTTCTCGCGCTGGAGGATCGTCAGGCGATCTATCAGCTTATCTGTGGCTATGGCTATTCCGTCGATGGGTGCAACACCGCGTCAGTCGGTAACTGCTACGTCGATGATGGCGTCTACGCGGTGGGCGATTTGCCCGGTTTTATCGGGCGGGAAGCGATCGAGGCAATCACCCGCGATCCCGGCCATCTGGGGCTAGTCGCCGCCGGTTGCGCACATCTGTCCAGCCTGCCGTTCGTGGTGATCGAGGGCGACCGCGCCGTCGCCACCTGCCATACAATGGTCCCGATGCACGGTGAGAAGGGCTTCTTCATAGGCCGCCTCAGCGCCTCGCGGATCGAAGCCGCGCGCCAGCCAGACGGTAGCTGGAAGATCGTCCATCGCCAGAATTATATGCTGAACGGCAATCCCGAAGGTCCGGCCCTGCTCGCGCGGCTCAACGAAGGTCCCGCAGTGAGCGCGGAAGTGGGTGCAGCATGAAATTCACGCTCGATATTCCGGTCGGGGTTATCACGCCCGGTGAATTTCAGAGTTTCGAGGCCGTGCGCGCAATGGCGACTGCGCTCGAAACAGCCGGCGTCGATGCCGCCTATGTCACTGATCATCCGGCACCATCGAGCGAGTGGCTGCATGCCAATGGCCATGACGCACTCGACCCGTTCACAGCCCTCTCCTTCGTGGCTGCATCGACGACGACATTGCGGCTGCACACCAACATCCTCGTCATGGCCTACCGCAACCCCTTTCTGACTGCGAAGGCGGCGGCCAGCCTCCACACCCTATCCGGCGGACGCCTGATCCTGGGCGTTGGCGCTGGCTACCAAAAGGTAGAGTTCGAGGCCCTGGGCGTCGACTTCCACAAGCGCGGCGCGCTGTTTGACGAAGCTCTGGATGTGGTTCGCCAGGCATGGGCCGGGGGGGCTATCGTCTGGCAAGGCCGCAACTTCAATGCCACCGGCAATGAGCCCCGCCCTGCCCTATCCAGTCCTCCGCCCATCTGGATCGGCGGCGGTAGCGGGAAGGCTCTGGAACGCGCAGCGCGCGCGGGCGATGGCTGGTGTCCTTTCTTCGCCGCACCGACCATGACCGCCGCAAACCAGGAATCGGGCATCCATTCGGTCGAACAACTGGGCGAGAATATCGTCCAGCTGAACGAAATGCGGGCAGCGGCAAACAGGTCAGGCCCGTTCGACATCTGCATCGGTGCGCGAAAGCGGCTGAAGTTCGGTGACGGGGACAGCGCGGCGACCTATGTTGATGCGATCGGCGAAATGGCACAAGTCGGCGTCACCTGGACCATGGTAGAACCGCGCCATTCCAGTCGCCAGGAATATATCGACAATGTCCAGTGGTTCGGCGAGAATGTCATCGCCAAGCTGCGCGGCTGATCTGATGGACGGGCTTTCCGACGTTGCCATGCTCATGGCGATCGAGGATATCTGTTTGCTCAAGGCACGCCGGGACCGGGCCTGCGATACCAAAGACTGGGATCTCTATCTGTCCCTCCACGCACCCGATCATGTCTCGGAGAATGGTGACTATGGCCGCTGGACCACTGCGGCGGAGATGATCGTTAATGTGGCCAGGAGCATGGAAACGCTCACTACCATGCACCATTCTCATAGCCCGGAAATCGAGTTTAACTCGCCCACCCAGGCGCGGGGCATTTGGGCGATGACTGGCCTGTCACTATGGAAACAGGAAGGCGCGGATCACTGGTTCCGCGCCTTCGGCCATTATTTCGAAACCTATGAAAAGCGCGACGGCCGCTGGCTGTTTACCAGTCGCGCGCTCAAATATTATCACACGATGCGATCGCCGGGCGCCAATTTTCCGCCGCGGATCGACCGATAAACTCCAAGCTGTGGAACCGATGTATGACGGGCATGAGCGACATCGAACGGCTTCTCGCGCTGGAGGAGATCAGGACGCTGAAGGCGCGGCGAGACCGGGCCTGCGACACCAAGGATTGGGACCTCTACCTCTCCTTGCACGCCCCCGACCATGTCTCTCATAATGACGGTTTTGAGCGGTGGAGCAGTGCGCAGGAGATGATCGACAATGTGAAGCAGTTGCTCGACAAGGGCCGGATCACCGTTCATCATTCACACACGCCGGATATCAGCTTTGAATCCCCGACGAGGGCTCGGGGCATTTGGGGGATGGAGGATCTGATCTTCGATTCCGAAACCGAAGAACTCGAAATCCACGGCTTTGGTTTCTACCATGAAACCTACGAAAAACGGGAGGGCAGATGGCTGTTTACCAGCCGCCAACTCAAACGCACCTATGTCCGGCAGTTTCCCGAGAGACCACAGTAACCACAGTCTGATCCTCATATTTCCACCACTGCGCGGTGGTCAGCATCGCACCAAATTATCTCCGGCGGCCACCCGGATCGATGCCTATCCAGCCATAACGGAAAACCGGGTTGGAATGCGCATGTTGCGGCTGCCAACGAGGCTGCCACCCCGATGCGGGCGGCCCTCCTGTCGTGCGCACGGCACGGCCAATCCCCTCCCCTCCGGTTCTTCCGGCAGTCCCCAAGGCCAGGCAATCGACCGCGAAATCGGGCGCTTTGTGCGAACGGCTTTAAACAACTGAGACAATAGAAAAGCCCCACCGACCTTCTTGGTCGGCGGGGCTTTTTCATGCTCCGACGCGGATTAGAACTGGATCGTCAAATCGACACCATAGGTGCGCGCCGGCTGAAAGTTGGCGGACGCCTCAAACCCGCTAAGGATGAGCGCAAAGGTCGCTGCGCGGTTCTGCGTCAGGTTCTTTACCCAAGCCGCCACTTCCGTCTTCACCCCACCGAGGTCGAAGTTCCGCAGCGCGGCGCGGCCATTGACGATCCAACTTGCCGGCGAATAGGCAAGCGGGGAAAAGACCGGGTTGTTGCGCGCCGAATTGGAATCCAGACGCAACTTATCCCGCCAATTGGCGTCGACACGTAACAAAAGATTAGCATCTCCAAACAGGGGTGGAGTTTCATATTGGCCCCACACGCCCCCCGTCCAGTCCGGTCGCAAAGTAGGCGCAAAGGTCTGCGGCGTGGCTCCGGCAGACGCCGCGAGTATCGCATTGACGTCCTTGAACTCCGTGTCCGTATAACTCAGGCTTCCACCCAACAGCAGTCCGGTAGCCGGCTTCGCAGTGATTTCCAACTCGAAACCCTTGGCATAGACTGGCCCGCCTTGCGGCAGAATGAAGGTCGGAATCAGATTGGCGTTGGGGATCAGGCCGACGAAATTCGTTCCGGACTGCGCGGTCTGGTAATTGTCGTATTTGACCCAGAACAGAGCGAGGTTGGTGCGCAGGCGACGATCCAGCATATCCGCCTTGATGCCCGCTTCCCAGGATTTTGCCTTTTCGGGCTCGAACGGAATTCCCGCTACGGAGCCACCCGACACGAAAGCAGTGGAATATTTGGCGTAGAGCATCACATGGTCCGTGGGCGTATAGTTCACGCCCAGCAGAAAGTTAGGCAACGTCTTCTTGTAATTGAACGCCAGCGTCTGAAGCGCGCCGGCGTTGCCTACAACCAGTTCACCCGACTTGTCGTCATGCGTGACGCGAATGCCGCCCGTCAGATCGATCTTCGAAGTAACATGAACTTCCGCCTGGGCATAAGCCGCGAATGACAGCGCACGATTGTAGGAAATGCCCTGGTTGCCGAGTGGAATCACGCCGTTGCTGATGATCGAGAACGCCAGCGTATTTTGCATGTTCAGCGGGCCACCTGCCTGATCCCGGCTCTTGAACCACAGCCCCCCCAATGTCAGGTCGACTAGCGGTGAGGTATAGTTGACCTGAAGTTCATCGCTCCACTGCTTGCTGACGCCCGCAGACTGAGACGCGATGACAGAGAATTGCTGGCCAACACTAGGCGCCAGCGCCGCCGCGTAAGCGCCGATGGTCGCGCCCTGTACGGCAGGGGACGCCTGCGCCAGCCCTGGATTCTGCGAGAAGGCGGCAAAGGTCGCATAGGGAACGAGTGCTTGCTGCGTGAAGGTCAGGGTCGATAAGCCGTCAATCGCTGACGGCGCGAATATGCTGGCCTGGCGATAGGCAAAGATGTTCTTCACGACGATATTGTCGCTCGCCTGCCAGGTGGACGTCAGGCTGTGCCCGAAGACCGTCTGCTGGCGGGGGGCAGCCCAACTGTTGTTAACGACATTAGGTCGACGCGCGTCGGGTGCGATATTGACCGGATTGGGCTGGCTAGTGACCAGCG
The DNA here is from genome assembly GCA_036384115.1 of Sphingobium sp. GTDB lineage: Bacteria > Pseudomonadota > Alphaproteobacteria > Sphingomonadales > Sphingomonadaceae > Sphingobium. The sequence continues at coordinate 1,666 of DASVMZ010000015.1, read as the reverse complement.
CGTCGATCAGCGAACCAATGAGCGGGACGTTCTTGTCATAACCGACGAAAGCCGTGCCTTCCGGCGTGCCGCTGTCCTCGTTTCGGTCAAACTTGTAGACTGTCTTGAAGCTGTCGCTCGGCTCGAACTTCACCGCCGCAAAATAACTGTCGTTGTCGATCGTGCCCAGAAAATAGGGTGAGCGTTGTACGCCGAGGTTCGACGGCGACGCACTACGGTCAAACACCTGTCCCGCCCCCGCGTTCACGATGTCGCCGCGCCGATAATTATGGACGAAGCTGACATAGGCGCTGAACGGACCCCAGGCGGGCAGATCCAGGCTCGTGCGCGAGCGGAAGCCGTGATAGTTGCTGACCGTGAATTCCTGCTTCACATGCGGTTCGCCGGTGGGGTCGCGCGTGGTGATGCTGACCGCGCCTGCCGTGGCGTTACGACCGAACAGCGTGCCTTGCGGACCGCGCAGCATTTCAAGGCGCGTCACGTCCGGCAGGTCGAAAATGGAACCGCGCGGCGAGCCGATATAGACGCCGTCGAGATAGATCGACACCTGTTTGTCGGAACCCGGCACCACGCCATAGCTGACCGCGCCCCGGATGGTGAAGGAGGGTATCTGCACGCCGCCTGCGGAGGGGCGCACCGTCACGCCCGGCGCCAGGCCGGACAGATCCTGCACGTTCATCACGCGATTGGCCTGCAACGCATCGCCGGTCAGCGCGGTGATCGCGATCGGCACGTCCTGAACGCTTTGCTCGCGCTTCTGCGCGGTGACGATAATTTCTTCGATGCCATTGTCGCCGTCCTGCTGCGCCAGTGCAGGCGCAGAAACCAGGAACGCTGTGGCCAGCGCGCTGCCGCCCAAAAGAAAAGTACGGGTAACAAGTCTATTCATCATCTCTCTCCGCCCTCGATACTAGAAGCTGACGTACAAGGGCCTGCCGCCCTTTCCACGTCTGACCGTCTGGATGAGAAATGCGCCCGGCACCGGAACCCGTTCAGGATCCGATTGCGCCCTGGCACCCTTCGTCAGGTGCCCTGCATCCCATCCGCCTGATCGACGGCCCTTGGTATCTCAACCGTTTTTCACGGCTTCTATTTTGAGTATCATACAATACACTTGGGTCAATTCATTAATGACGATGAAATATCGTCGGGGCGGGTCTTTTTCGGAACCTCGGCAAGAGAGAAGAACTTGGTTCCAGTCTGTGATCTTGCGTCGCATCTGGCCATGCTATACGATAATGCAACGGTTCGAGCGCATTTTAGCGCGGAACGGTCGAATGGGAGTGGATGTGGGCGGTTTTGCAGAATCCTATGATTTCGTCGTGGTAGGCAGCGGCGGCGGCTCGATGTGTGCGGCGCTGCGACTGCGCGCCGCTGGAAAATCCGTACTGATCCTGGAAAAAACTGCGCTGATCGGCGGCACCAGCGCGCGATCCGGTGGCGTCATGTGGATTCCCAACAATCGTTTCATGAAACGGGACGGGATAGAGGACAGCAGCGAAAAGGCGCTGACCTATCTCAACCATCTGGTCAGTCAGACCAGCGATTCGCCCGGCGCCACCCCGGCACGCCTGCGCACCTATGTTGACCAGGGCACGCGGATGGTCGATTTTCTGGTCGATCAGGGCATCAGGCTGAACCGGGTCTCCTATTGGCCGGACTATTA
>DASVMZ010000014.1:0-51572 GCA_036384115.1 Sphingobium sp. | reverse complement strand
ATCGCCGCCGCGCCGCCGCCGACCCCCACCGCGCCCGGCACGCCGCCGCCCACGGCCTCCGCCGCAGCGGCTGCTGCCACAACGCCTGCCATTCCGCAGATGCCGCCCTACAAGACCAACGAGACCTTCAACCGGCAGTTCGAGCTGGGCCGCGAAGTCTCGGTCACGCGCGATGCCATCGGTACGGTCAAGCGCCTCTCGGTCGCCGTCGCGCTCGACAATGATGCAGGCGGCAAGCCGCGCAACGCACAGGAAGTCGCCGCGCTGGAGTCCCTCGTGAAGGGTGCCGTTGGTTTCGACCAGGCACGCGGCGATGTCGTCGCACTCTCGTCGCGCAAGTTCGCGTCCATCGAGGATGTGCCCGCGCCCTGGTATGAGGCCAGCTGGGTGTCCATGGCGGTTCGCAATGTGTCGGCGCTGCTGGTGACTCTGGTCCTGCTGCTGGGCATCGGCCGTCCGCTGCTGAAGCGTTGGGCCGCAGGCAAGGCCGAGGCCGCCGCTGCGGAGGCCGCGCGGCAGGAGCAACTCGGGCAGGAAATCTCCACCGTCATGCAGGAAGCGGCGGCCGCGCCCCGCGACCCGGAGGCGCCGGTCACGCTCGACATGATCTCCTCCACCCATGACTATCAGGATCGCGCCGCGCTGATCCGCGACTTTGTGAAGCAGGATCCCGATCGCGCCGCCCTGGTGGTGCGCGACCTCCTGCGCGAGGGAAAGAAAGACGATGGCTGAGGCCGATCCAGCACTGGGCGAAGACGCCCCCGCCGCAGCAACCCCGATGGCTGGCGCCGCCGCCGCCGCCGTCCTCCTGATGCTCTTCGACGAGGATGAGGCCGCGCAGATTCTCTCGCGCCTCGAACCGGAGGAAGTGCGCGAACTGGGCTATGCCATGTATGATGTCGTGGACGTCGAGGTGGACGAGGTGAATCACGCGCTCGACCGCTTCGTGAACAAGGCCAAGGGCCGCACGACCATCGGCTATGGCGCGGCCAAGCATATTCGCGGCGCGATGCACAAGGCGCTTGGGCCGGACCGGGCGGACAATATGCTCGCCCGCATCACCCCGCCGCAGAAAAGTCCCAAGCTCGCCATGCTGAAATGGATGGAGCCAAAGGAGATTGCGGGCGCCATTGAGGCGGAGCATCCACAGATCATGGCGATCGTGCTTGCCCATCTTGACCACACCGCCGCCGCTCTGGTCCTCCAGATGCTGCCGGGGTCGGTGCAGGATGAGGTCGTCTATCGCGTCGCCACGCTCGGTCCGGTCAGCGCCGATGCGCTCGACGACCTGGAGCAGCTGCTCAGCACAGCGGGCAACGGCCGCAAGTCGACCGGCACGACGACCCAGCGCGGCGGCACCGTCGAGGCGGCCGCGATCATGAACAATATCCGCAAGGATCATGAGCAGCGCATCATGAAGGCGCTGACCAAGCGTGACAAGGGCGTGTCCCAGTCGATCGAGGACGAGATGTTCGTCTTCGACAATCTCATGGGCTTGACCGAGAAGGATCTCGGCACCCTCATGCGGTCGGTGGACAACGACCAGCTCATCATCGCGCTCAAGGGTGCGAACGAGGGGCTGAGGGCCAAGATATTGGGCAGCATGTCCGCCCGCGCGGCGCAGTCCATCCAGGACGAGATGGACGAGCGCGGCCCGATGCGCCTGACCGACGTGCTGGAATCGCAGAAGGTCATCATCGCCTCGGCGCGCCGCATGGCCGACGAGGGCACCATCCAGCTCGGCGGAAAGGGCGACGACTATGTCTGATATGTCGAGCTTCTGGGCGCCCGACGCGGATGTCGGCGCCACCTCCGTCTCTCCCGTCACCGGCTTTTCCGCCATGGCTCAGCAGGGCGGCGGCTTCCGCTCGCGCTTTGGTGCGGTGGGCGACGGCACCGGCTGGACCGCGACGCGCAGCGCCACTCCCGACCATCTGGAGCCGGAACCCGAAGTCGATCCGGTCGAGCAGGCCAGCCAGCAGGGCTTTGTCGCAGGCTTTCAGGAAGGCGAGCGCATGGCACGCGAGGCGGCCGAGGCCGACGACAGCATCCGGCGCGAGTTGATCGCAGCCATCGGCCAGCTTGGCGGGGTGGGGGAGGGTACGCTCGCGTCGCTCCTCAGCCATAGTGTGTTGCGCCTCGTGACGCAGATCGTGGGCGAAGTGCCGGTGGACGAGGCGCGCCTGACGGAACGCTGCGCCGCTGTCGCTGCCCATATCGACCCGGACGATGGCAAGGCGGTGCTGGAGGTCAGCCCGCTCGACCTGCCGCTGATCCCGGCGGAGGGGCTGGGCGTCGCCCTGGTGCCCAATCCACAGCTTGCGCGCGGTTCCGTGCGGCTCGCAACCTCCGATGGCTGGATCGAGGATGGCCCGGACGTGCGCCTCGACCGGCTGAAGGCGATGATGGATGATATGGAGGGCCGCCAGTGATTGCCGCCGATCTCGACCGTGCGGGCAGGCTGCTCGACCATTTTTCCGTCACCAATATCCAGCCGCGCCATGTCGGACGCCTCGTCGGCCATGATGGCGGCATGCTGGAAGTCACCGGCTTTTCCCGCCCCATGGGTTCGGGCGCGCGCATCCGTGCCTCCGATGGCACCGAGGTCCGCGCCGAAGTCGTCGGTTTCCGGGGCACAAGGGCGATCCTCGTGCCGCTCGACCAGGACGCGCCGCTGGAGAATGGCGCGCGCGTCGAGCCGGACAGCGCCGCAAACATGGTGCAGGTGGGCGAGGGGCTGATCGGCCGGGTCGTCGATGCCATGGGCCAGCCGCTCGACCGCAAGGGACCGATCGTCGCCAACGGCATATGGCCGCTCGCGGGCGTTCGCAGCAATGTGCTGGACCGGGGCCGCGTGCTTGAGCCGTTCGATCTGGGCGTGCGGGCCGTCAACGCGCTCCTCACCGCCGGGCGTGGCCAGCGCATCGCGTTGATCGCCGGGTCGGGCGTGGGTAAATCCGTGCTGATGGGCCAGATGATCGCCGGTGCCGAGGCCGACATCGTCGTCGCTGGCCTGATCGGCGAGCGCGGCCGCGAAGTCAGCGATTTCATCGAGACCAAGCTGGCGGGCAAGCTGATGCACAAGAGCATCGTCGTCGCCGTGCCGGCCGATCATCCCCCCGTGCTGCGTCTGCGCGCCGCCGCCCGCGCGACCGCCATCGCCGAATATTTCCGGGCGCAGGGCAAGAATGTCCTGCTGCTCATCGACAGCCTCACCCGCTGCGCCCATGCCCAGCGCGAGATCGGCCTGTCGCTGGGAGAACCGCCCGCGATGAAGGGCTATCCGCCCTCCGCCCTCGCCTTCATCCCCAAGCTGTGCGAGCGGGCAGGGGTGGACAGCCGTTCCGGTGGGTCGATCACCGCCATCTACACCGTGCTGGCCGATGGCGACGATACCGACGATCCGATCGTGGACACCGCCCGCGCCATCGTGGACGGCCATTTCGTCCTGTCGCGCCAATTGTCGGAGCAGGGCATTTTCCCCGCCATCGACATCGGCAAGTCGCTTTCCCGCGTCATGTCAGACGTGGTCGATGCCGACCATCTGAAAGCCGCGACAATCTACAGGCGGCTGTGGGCCGCCTATGAGGAGAATCGCGACCTCATCCTGATGGGCGCCTATCGCCCCGGCAACGACCCGATCATCGACGAGGCGGTTGAGCGGCGGCAGGAGGTGCTCGAATTCCTCCGGCAGGACGTGAGATCCACCCTTTCTATCAATGATAGCGTCGCGCAGCTTATGATCCACTTCGCACCGGAGCTGATGCAATGAGCCGCCTGGTCAAAAAGCGTGCCCGCCTGCTGCGGGTTCGCCATGTGCAGCATATGTTGGCCGTGGCGGAGACCAGCAAGGCACGGGACGAAGCCGTGCATATCGAGAATAATGCTGAACGGCTGGCGCAAATGCGCGGCGAATTGTTCGGCGAAGTGGGCCGGACCGATGGCGCGACGCTGTCGGCCCAGCGCGAACTGGCGGCCCGTCTGGAACAGGCCGGGCGCCAGCTCGACGGCGCGCTTTATGATGCGAACCGCCGCATCGAGCAGAGGCAGGCCGATGCCGTCGCCGCCGACCGCGAACGCGAGATCGCGGAACGGCTCAAGGACAAGGCACGGCGCGCTGCGGACGACCGGATCGAAGCGCGGATCGCCGCGATACCACTCTACAAACGTATCCAGATGAAGGGACAGGGCGGCATATGACACAGATCGCCACGACGGCCGCCACCATGGGCGGCAAGGCAATAAGTGCGGGGGGTGCAGGCAAGAGCCATGGCACGAAGCCGGGCGCGGCGGGCGACTTTGCGGCCCTAGTCGCCGGGCTGGGTGCCTCCGGGGATGATAGCGCCATGGTCGAGCCTGACGGTTTCGCCCTCGCTGAGGATCCCGCTGCCAACAGCGGTACGGGGACGGACGGCGATGGCGATCAGAGCAAGACAGGCGCGCCTGTGATCCTCGACCTCGCGCTGGGTGCTGCGGCGCAGAGCGCGATGGCCGACATGGTCGTGCCGCCGCCGATACAGCTCGTCGGTCAGGCCAGCTCGCCTGTCCCCGCCGGGAGCGACGGCGATGCCCTGCTCGGCGCGCTGGGGTCCGCCACCCGGACGGGACTCACTCGCACCCGCACCCTGCGTGCCGATGCCGGTATCGCTCCGGCCGTGGCGGACGGGCAGACACCCCTGGACGCCGCCGCGCCGGGAGATGCTCCGACCACAGGCACCACCTCCACCGGGCAGGCGGCGTCGGCCACGCTCGCGTCGCGTTTCGCCGCCGTTGCCGACAGGGTGTCGCCCATCGCCGGGCGCAAAAGCGTCCGCACCGATGCTGCCGTGACCCTGCCGTTGGCGGAGGCGGCCTCGTCGACCCCGGATCAGGATACTGTTCCCTTGCCCGTGCCCGGCAAGCAGGCGCAGATCGGTGTGGCCGCAATTCCCACCGCTATCCCGGCCGCGATTGCCGCTGCCCGGTCGGCTGGTAAGGCCTCCGATACCGGTGTCCCCACAGATGTGGGGACGACAGATGCCCTTCGCCCTGCCGTGTCTCGGCCATTCGCGCCGCAGGCCAGCCCGCTGGCGCCCGACGATACCGTCGCGTCGCAGCAGGCTATGCCGCTATCGGTCGACACTGCTACGCAGGCCGCCATTTCCCCCGTTGTAACGGGCGATGGTCGGCAACGTCCGGTCGGCGCATCGTCCCCGCTCCCGGAGCAGGGGCTGGCGCAACTCCAGCCAGCCATCACGGCCGGACCATTTAACGCAGGCACAACATCGACCCGCGGGGCCGCTTCGGGCGTCCCTGCGGCGCAAATTCCGGCCGTGGCGGTGCAGGCTGAAGCAACGCCTGCCCCGGCTCCTGGACAGGCACAGGCTGCCTATGCCGCTGCCCAGCCCATCATGTCCGCTCTTCATCGCGCCAGCGCGGGGATTGAGGTCAAGGCAGGAAAGGTCACTGGCCAAGTCAACACTGGCCAGGTCAACACTGGCCAGGTCAATACTGGCGAGGCCAGGACGGGTGAGGCCAAGGCGGGCGATCCTGCTCCCATGAGCATCGCGACCGGCGATGGGGCGCGCAGGAACGGCGGCGGTGCGTCGGGTGGCGCATCCGGCGGCGAATCGTCTGGCGGCACGCTTGCCAGCGACAGCGGCACGTCCGCAGCCTCCGTATCGGTGGACGCCCTGCCCGGTGGCCTCCAGTTCGCGGACATCGTCCAGAGCCTGCCGCCCATCGCCCAGAGCCGGATCGGGCTGGTCGGCGATGCGCCCCTCGTCGCGGGACCGGCGGATGTCGGCGCGACCCTTCAGGGGCAGGTGATCGACATGGCGGTCGGCGGTCAGTGGATCGACCGCATGGCCAAGGAAATCACCGCGTTGGCTTCAGGAACCGGGCACAGCCGCTTCCAGCTCAGTCCGCCCAACCTTGGCCGTATCCAGATCGATGTCTGGCAGGGCGAGGGCGGCGGCAAGGTCCAGTTACTGACCGAGACGGATGAGGCTGCGCGCCAGTTGCGCGATGGTCAGTCCAGCCTGCAGGCGGATGCGCGACTCGCCGCGCTCCAGCTCAACAGCATCACCATCGACCGTTCGTCGGGCAGCTTCGACACGCCGCGCGACCAGAGTAATCCGCAGCAGACCATGCGCCAGCACCAGCCAGGCAGCGATCAGGGCAGCCAGACAGGCACCCAGAGCAGTCAGACGGGGTCACAGGGCGGTAGCCAGCAGAACGGGCAGCAAAATGCCCAGGCAGGTCTCCAGGCAGGCCTTCAGGGCGGAAATTCAAACGGACAGGGTAAAAGTTCCCAGCGTCGGGACGTTCTTAACCATCAAGCGGATACAGTGAATCAGCAGGGGGGTAGCACGGGTCGGGAAGGGGACCGTCTCGTGCGCTATGCCTGACGCCTGACGGAGACCGGCAATGAGTAAGGACGCGGCTGCGCCGCCTGTGAAGAAAAAGGGTGGCGCGAAGAAGCTGATCATCATTGGTGCCGCTGTCGCCCTGCTGGGCGGTGGCGGCGCAGCAGGGGGATTCTATGTCGCCGGCTCCATGCACAAGGAGGCGGGTCCGGTGGAGGATCCCAACATCCCGCGCCTTGTGAAGAAGGGCGAGAAACCGGAGGAGGTGGCCGCAAAATACGCGCCGCCCGCCGGTGAGGGGGAGCATGCCGACTCGGACGCCGAGGCGGTCGAGGACACACATCCGCACAAGGCGATGGACTTGCCCGCGCCGCGCAACCCGTCCGCCTATCAGGCGACCTATTACCAGATTCCCGCGCCCTTCACGAGCAACATGGCCGACTCGGACGCCTTCGCCCAAATCTCCATCGCGGCGTCGACCTATTATGACCAACGGGTGGTCACGGCGATCCAGACTCATGAACTGGCGATCCGCTCTGCAATTTTAATGATGCTCGCCCAGGAGCAGGAGCTGGACCTCGCGACTCCGCAGGGAAAGGAGCGTTTGCAGGGTAAATTGGTGAAAATAATAAACAATGTTCTCAAGGACCGGACCGGCTACGGCGGTGTTGATAACGTTTATTTTACCAATTTCGTTATTCAATAGCACTGTGTCCGACGGGGGTCGGACGGGGACAGTGCATGAGTGAAGTTAAGCCCTATCAGTTCGGACGCACGGCGGCGCAGTCGCCCGCGCTCCTGAATGCCATCGACCGCCTGGGCGACCGCCTGGCGCGGCAATTGCGTTTGATCCTGGAGCCGCTGTGCGGTTCCCGGCCGCTGGTGACGGCAAAGCCTGTCGACAACACCATGTTCATGATGTGGGATGCGTGCGTTCCCTCCTTCACCTCGCTCAGCCTCTATCGGCTGCATCCGGTAAAGGGCGTGGTGGCGCTTCGTATCGATGCGCCGCTCATCTCCTCCCTCGTCGATCGCTTTTATGGTGGCCGTGGCAATTCGCCGGACACGGAGGCGCGCGAATTTCGCCCGACCGAAAACCGCCTGATCGACCGGCTGTCCGGTCAGATCATGGCTGCCGTCACGGGCTGCTGGGCGGAAGTCCTGCCCATGGAGGCCACGCTGATCGGCCGAGAGACCGGCGTCGTCCAGGCGGAGATCGCCTCGGCCGACGCGGATGTCGTCGTGCAGGCCTTCGAGGTCAATCTGGGCGACCGCGAAAGCTGGACCATCGAAATCCTCTATCCTCTCGAAGGACTGAACGGTGTCGAGGGCGTCAACCTCCCCCGCAGCAGCATGGAGGACAACCGCCCCGTCGATGCGCGCTGGCAGCGCGACCTGGCGGACTGCATGGACAATGTCCGCCTGCCCGCCCGCACCGTGCTGGCCCGTCCCAATCTCAAGATGACCGAACTGATGGCGCTCAAGCCCGGCGACGTCATCAACATCCATATCGCCCGTCATCTGCCGCTGATCGTCGGTGATCGTGTCTTCGCGCACGGCACCATCGGCGAGCAGGACGGGCGCGCTGCCTTCATGATCGAAAAACTGGCCTGAGGAATATCAAGACAATGAGCGATATGAGCGAAGCTCCCCGTATCGAGGACGGCATGGTCGAGGCGCCCGGTGGGCGCAATTTCCGCCTGCTCGCGGACATCCCCGTCCGCATGTCCGTCGAGGTGGGTTCGACGCAGCTCCGCCTAGCGGAAATCATGAACCTGGCCGAAGGAAGTGTTGTCGAACTTGACCGGCAGGCCGATGAACTGCTTGACATCATGGTTAACGGAACGCTTGTCGCTCGCGGCGAAGTGGTGACCGTTAATGGCCGCTACGGCATCCGCGTCGTCGAGATCGCGTCCACCGACGCGCGCATGGCCGGGATCGAGCGGCGCAACTAAAGGGTTTCCGATGGTCTGGTATTTCGTCAAGCTCCTGATCCTGCTGCCGATGATCGGCGGCATGGCTTTTGGTGCGCTCTGGCTGTGGCGCAAATATCAGCCGGGACTGATGGCCGGGCAGGCCAACCGCCTGGTCAAGGTGGTGGACGCGGTGCCGCTGGGCAGCTTTGGCAAGCTGGCGGTGGTGGAGTTCGGGGGCAAGACCCTGCTCCTCTCCGTCACGCGCGGCCGGATCGAGCGCATTGCGGAGAGCGACCAGCGTGTCCTCTGAACGGTTTCTCAGAATTGCTGCGATAACGGCCCTCGCTTTGGGCGCGGTGCTGCTCGCCGAACCGGCGTTCGCGCAGGCGGCCGCCGCGACCCCGCCGGGCGCCGTGAACAGCAGCGGCGCGCTCAGCCAGGCGTTGAACCAGGTGTCGGGCGACGGCCGCCCCCTGTCGCTGTCGCTGCAAATCCTGCTGTTGATGAGCCTGTTGACGGTGCTGCCGTCGCTCGTGCTCATGATGACCAGTTTCACCCGCATCATCATCGTGCTGTCGATCCTGCGGCAGGCGATGGGCCTGTCCCAGACGCCGCCGAACCAGGTGCTGGTCGGCCTTGCCCTGTTCCTCTCCATGTTCATCATGCGCCCGGCGCTCGACCAGATCACCGCGACCGCCTACACCCCCTATGGCGCGGGCCAGATCAGCATCGAGGAGGCGGTGGGCCGCTCCGCCAAGGTGCTGCACGGCTTCATGGCCAAGCAGACCCGCCAGACCGACCTCAAGCTGTTCCAGGGACTGGCCAAGGCGCCGCCCTTCCGCACCGCGGCGGACATCCCCTTCACCATCCTGCTGCCCGCCTTCGTGACATCGGAGTTGAAGACGGCGTTCCAGATCGGTTTCATGATCTTCCTGCCGTTCCTCATCATCGACCTTGTGGTCGCCTCCACCCTGATGGCGCTGGGCATGATGATGCTGTCGCCGACGATCATCTCCATGCCGTTCAAGCTCCTGTTGTTCGTCCTTGTCGACGGCTGGGCGCTGACCATGGGGTCGCTGGCAGGATCGTTCGCGACATGATGCGCCCGCGTTCATTGCAGCGAGGACATTGAGCCATGGAAAACGGGGACTTTTTCATCGGTATCGCCCAGCAGGCCTTGTGGATCGCGGCGCTCGCCACCGCGCCCATCCTGCTGCCTGCGCTCATCTCCGGCATCATCATCGGCATGATCCAGGCCGCGACCTCGATCAACGAGCCGACCGTGGCCTTCGTGCCGAAACTGATGGTGGTCGGCGCGACGCTGGTCCTGTTCGGCGGCTCCATCCTGATGCTGATCGCCGATTTCACGCGGGAGATGTTCGAACGCATCCCCGACCTGCTGAACTAGGCCGGACGAGGGCATGGACCTGATCGCACCGGGATTTGCGGGGGTGGAGGCACAGCTCTGGCTGTGGCTCGTCGCCATGATCCGCCCCGGTGCGGCCTTCATCGCGGCGCCCATCTTCGGCGCGCCCGCCGTGCCCATCCAGATCCGCCTGATCCTGTCGCTCGCGGTCGGCATGGCCGCGCTCAACAGCGTGACCTTCACCCTGCCGATCAGCGGAGTCGTCTCCTTCGCTGGCATCGGGCTGGTCATCGGGGAAGTGGTCTGCGGCCTCGCCCTCGGTTTCTCGCTCCAGATTGCCTATGCCGCCGCCTATCTGGGCGGGGAGACGATCGCGGCCGCCATGGGCCTGGGCTTCGCCAATATGGTCGACCCGCAGAGCGGCGCATCGACGCCGGTCGTCGGCCAGTTTCTTTCCATCATGGCCACTTTCATGATGCTGTCGCTCGACGGCCATCTGATGCTGATCCAGTTCGTGGTGGACAGCTACAAGGCGCTGCCGCCCGGCACGGGCCTGATGCCCAACAGCGCCATCCACGATCTCGTCTGGTTCGGCGGCTCGATGTTCGGCGCGGGCCTCACCATCGCGCTGCCGGTCGCCTTTTCGCTCATCATGGTGCAGCTTGTCATGGCGATGCTCGCCCGGTCGGCGCCAACGCTCAACCTTTTCGCCGTGGGTCTGCCCGCGACATTGAGCGCAGGTATCGTCCTCATGGCGATCGGTGCCCCCGTCATGGCGGACAGCATCGCCGACGCCATCTCCAGCGCGCTCGACATGACGCAGACATTGGCGGGGGGCTGACATGTCTGAATCCGCCGGCGAAAAGTCGGAAAAACCGACAGCCAAGCGGCTCTCGGAAGCCGCCAAAAATGGTGATATTCTCCAGTCCAAGGAACTGGCGACCGCCATGGTGGTGATGGCCGGGATCGCGACGCTGGCGATGATGGGGCCGGATTTCGTCGGCGCGGTGCGCGAGATGCTGCGCCAGGGATTACAGATCGCACCCGGCGAGATCACCACCTTCGCCCCGGAAAAGCGCGCGCTCCACCTGGCCGAACTGGTCGTGATGCCGGTCGCCATGATCATGGGCACCACTTTCCTGGCCGCGGTTGCCGCGCCCATCCTGCTCGGCTCGTTCGGTTTCCGTCCGGGTGCCTTTGCCTTCAAGGCGAGCAAGCTGAACCCCGGCGCGGGCCTCAAACGCATCTTCGGGGCGCAGGGGCTGATGGAACTCATCAAGTCGCTGGCCAAGGTCGTGCTGCTCGGCGCCATCGGCTGGTGGCTGATGTGGGACCGGCTGGTCGAGATTCGCCAGATGGGCAAGTCAGGCATCGTGCCCGCCTTCGACGAGATCGGCAGCATCTTCATCATGGTGCTGCTGGGCCTTTCCGGCGCGCTCTTCGTTGTCGCGGGGATCGACGTGCCCGCACAGATCATGCAGCGCGCCAAGCGCCTGAACATGAGCAAGCAGGAGGTGCGCGAGGAGCATAAGGAGCAGGAAGGCAATGCCGAGGCCAAGGGCGCGATGCGCCGCCGCGCGCAGGAAGCCGCTTCCGGTTCCGTCCGCAAGGCGGTGAGCGAGGCGTCTGTCATCCTGACGAACCCGACTCATTTCGCGGTCGCATTGCGCTATCGTCCCGGTTTCGACCAGGCGCCGGTCGTGCTGGCCAAGGGCGCGGACGAGATTGCGCGGGTGATCCGCGAGAGCGCGGGCGATCATGGCGTGCCGGTGTTGCAATATCCCGAGCTGACACGCGCCATCTATTTCACCAGCCGAGTCAACCATGTCATCGACGAACGGCTTTTCCTTGCGGTCGCCACGATCCTGGCCTTCGTCTTCCGCGTCGAGAATCGCATGGCCACCCAGATGGACCGCCCGCATATCGATCTGCCGGAAGACGTCCGGTTCGATTCCAACGGACGGGCAACGACGGCATAGGGTGTAAGCGGGCTGGCCCGGCCTAACTCAATCCCCGCATGATGAATTAAAGATTATCCCGTTCCGTCCGTCCTTTGGTGATGGGGACGCCCTAGAAAGGTGCGTCATGAACGAATATTCTCATCGGAACAGTCCGGTGGCTCCGGTTTCAAGTGCGACGGATCGAGTGTCCGCGATAGCGCGCATAGCGCCCGTGGAGCCGATGACGGCGCAGGCCGGTGCCAGCCAGGATCGCAGCCAGCTTCCCCGCATCGCGCCGGAAGCGGTCGGCGATGTCGTCCACCACTCCGACGAGCAGGCCCGCAGCCATGCGGACTATGCCAGGGTGCAAGAGGAGATTGCGACGATCCTCTCCGGCCTCGACGCCTCTCCCGCGCGGGACAATGGCGAGGCGCTGGGGCAGGCGGAGAATGCGCTGGCGTCGCTGATGCCGCAGCCGTCCATCGTGCTGCCCCTGCCGCCTGCCAGCGATGCCATGGTCGCCTTCATCCACCAGGTCCGCCAGTCCATCCTGACGCAGGATGCGCGCACTCGGGCTGCAATGTCGAACGTCAGTGCCGCGACCGTGGAAGCTGCCACAGCCGCCGCCTGATCCGGCGGCGAAACCGGAAGGGCCATGATTTTACCGAAATATCCGGGGAAAGCCCTTAAGCGGCGCTCCACCTGGTCGTTCTGGTTCTTGAAACCAAGGAACAAGCGACATGGCCACTTCGATCGACATTGCCAGTGCCCTCGGCATCGGCTCCGGGATCAACACCACCCAGTTGGTCACCGAACTGGTCGCGGCCTCGCGCGAACCGAAGGAAACGGCGCTCAACACGCGCATTTCGACCAATAACGCCCGCATTTCCGCGCTGGCCTCGGCCAAAAGCTCGCTGACCAGCTTCTCGACCGCGCTGACCGAGCTGCTGAAGTCCACCAGCTATTCCGGCCAGCCCGTATCCAACGATACCAGCATTGCATCCGTCGCCCTGATCGCGGGCGGGGTTCCCTCCGGCCTGCCTGCCCAGCTTGAAGTGACCCAGCTCGCCAAGGCGCAGGTGCTGGAGTCCACGACCATCACGGGCGGCGCGACCGGCGCTGCCGGTACGGGCAAGCTGACCTTCGCAATCGGCGGCAGCAGTGCAACCGCGACCAGCTTCGATGTCACCATGACGGCGCCCGCCAACACGCTGACCGATCTTGCCAAGGCAATCAACGACAAGAATGCGGGCGTCACCGCCAACATCGTGACCGACAGCAATGGCTCGCGCCTCGTCCTCAAGGGCGACACCGGCGAGGCAAAGGCGTTCACCGTCACCTCCGCCGATGCGGACGCGGATCTTCAGCGTTTCGTGACGACGGGTGGAACGACCCCCCTGACGCAGAAGCAGCCCGCACAGAATGCCAAGGTGAACATTGATAATGTCTCCATGGAATTCGCCACCAACGAGATCACGACCGCCATTCCCTTCGTCCGCATCGACCTGAACAAGGCGGCGCCGGGCACCACGGTGACGCTGGCGACGGACCAGCCGACCGCGACGATGAGCGATCTGGTGGGCGAGTTCGTGGACTCCTACAACACGCTCAAGACGGCTCTGAACAGCTCCACCAATTCCACCACGGACAAGGTCGGCTTGTTGTCCAGCGACACGGGTGTGCGCGAAATGTCGCGCCGCCTCGCCACGCTGACCAACACGCCGCTGACCGATACCGGCGACTATCGCACACTGTCCGACCTCGGCATCTCGACTAATAAGGATGGCACATTGAAGCTGGATAGCGTCCGGCTGGCAAAGGTGCTGAAGGACGATCCGCAGGCGATCACGCAGATGCTGAACCCCACGGTTCCGTCCACGACCAAGATCGGTCTTGGCGGTGCGCTCAAGACGGTCACGGACTTTCTGAACGGCGATAATGGGCCGCTCGCCGGCTCGACCAACACCTACACCAAGTTGCAGGCATCGCTGGCCGAGCAGATGACCACGCTCGACACCAACATGACCAACTATCAGGATCAGCTCACCAAGACCTACACCGCGATGCAGACCCAGCTCGCCACGATCAAGGCGACGCAGACTTATCTGACGCAGCAGATTGCGGTCTGGACCAAATCAAGCAGCTGATCGTAGCGCGATACCTTCAACCAGAGACATTGAGACAGACGGGGACGATAGGATTATGTTCGGAACGCAGGGATATGCCGCCGCCAGCCGCCGTTATGCCGCGATCGACGCCGGCAGCAAGATCGAGTGCGCGACGCCGCACCAGCTGGTGAAGATCCTGTTCGACGAGTTGATGCTCGCCATGGAATCCTCTGCCCTGTCGATGGTCGCGGGCGATTCGGTGAAGGCGCGCGACAAGCAGATCCGCGCGCTCACCCTGCTGCACGCCCTCGACAGCAGCCTGGATTTCGAGAAGGGCGGGGAGGTCGCGCTCAGCCTTGGCGTCATATACCGTGAGGTTCGCCAGCGCGTGCTGGCCGCCGTGCCGGAGAATGACGCGACCCGTATGATGAGCGCTCATGCCGTCATCGGCGACATCGCCAGCGCCTGGGGCCAGATCGGCTGAAGGGCTGCCGCTGCGGAAATCATCGAACATGGCGGATTTGCTTTGCCCGTTCGCCCTGAGTAGCTGCGGGGCCTTTGACAGGCTTCTCTTCCTCTTCAGTACGAGCGGGTGAGGTAAACAGCGGGATGGCCACGGGAGCTGGCCGCCACCTGACAGGCCGTCCATATCCCCGACCCATCTCCATCCGGGTGCAAGTCTCCCCAGCCCTTGCACCCGCCGCCATCCCCGCTATCGTCGCGTCATGGCCAGCATCGCTCCCGAACCTCTCCCGCAACCCCGGCTCGCGCCCGGCTGGCTCGCCGCCGTGGGGGCAGAGTTTCAGAAGCCCTATATGGCCGATCTCAAGGCCTATCTGCTTGCCCGCAAGGCGGATGGTGCGCGGATATTCCCCAAGGGCAGCGAATGGTTCCGCGCCCTCGATCTGACTCCGCCGGACAAGGTGCGCGTGGTGATCCTGGGGCAGGATCCCTATCATGGCCCCGGACAGGCGCATGGCCTGTGCTTCAGCGTGCAGCCGGACGTGCCGCCGCCGCCCAGCCTCAAGAATATCTACAAGGAAATGAAGACCGATCTGGGCATCGACCCGCCACGCCATGGCTTTCTGGAGCATTGGGCGCGGCAGGGTGTGCTGCTCCTCAACACGGTGCTGACGGTGGAGATGGGGCAGGCGGCCTCGCATCGCGGCAAGGGGTGGGAGAAGTTCACCGATGCCGTCATCGCGGCGGTCAACGCCTCACCCACCCCCACCGTCTTCATCCTGTGGGGCAGCCATGCCAAGGCGAAGGCGGCGATGATCGACGATCTGTCGAAGGGCGGCCGCCACCTCATCCTGTCTTCCGCCCATCCTTCGCCCCTGTCCGCCTATAATGGTTTTTTCGGCAGCGGACCTTTTTCAAAGGCCAATAAGTTCTTGCGGGATCGGGGGCTGGACCCCATCGACTGGGCGCTCCCACCTTCCAACGCTCCTTCGCCCCATCAATAGGATATAGCGCCCCATGGCCTCAGGCCTTGCCGCATTGCTCGACGACGTCGCCGCCATCGCCAAGCTCGCCGCCGCCTCCCTTGACGATGTGGGTGCGGCCGCCGGCAAGGCCGGGACCAAGGCGGCGGGCGTGGTCATCGACGATACCGCCGTCACGCCCGGCTATGTGGCTGGCCTTGCGCCGGAACGGGAGTTGCCGATCATCTGGCGGATCGCGGTCGGATCGCTGAAGAACAAGATTTTCATCCTGCTCCCCGCCGCGCTGTTGCTCAGCGCCTTCCTGCCCGTCGCGATCACGCCCTTGCTGATGCTGGGCGGCGCCTTCCTCTGCTTCGAGGGCGTGGAAAAGCTAGTCGAGGCTTTCACCGGCGGCCATGGCGCGGCGGAGGAAGAAGAACTCACCGGCGATCCCGCCCATATCGAGAAGGAGCGGATCAACGGCGCGATCCGCACCGACCTGATCCTGTCGGCCGAGATCATGGCGATCGCGCTGGGTGAACTGGCCGATACCACGCTGCTCAATCAGGCGATTGCTCTTATCCTCGTCAGTGTCGCGGTCACTGCGGGCGTCTATGGCGCGGTCGGGGTCATCGTGAAGATGGACGATGTCGGCCTGCACCTCGCCCGCGAGCGGACCGGGATCATCGCATCTTTCGGGCGCGGGCTGGTCAAGGCGATGCCAAAGATCATGTCCACCCTGTCCACCGTGGGCATGGCGGCGATGCTGTGGGTCGGCGGCGGCATCATCGTGCACGGGCTGGAGGTTTTCCACCTGGAGACGATCCCCCACCTCGTCCATGGCGCGGCGGACGCCGCCGCCAGTGCGCTGCCCGCGCTGCACGGCCTGATCCACTGGCTCGTCACCGCCACCCTGTCCGGTATAGTCGGTCTCGTTGTCGGCTTCGTGATCGTGTGGCTGCTGCACAGCGTGCTGCCGCTCGTCACCGGCAAGAAAGCGCACTGAAGAGGGCTGGCCGCAGGCTCCTGAAAGCCTGGCAGACAGTGTGGAAATAACCTTGCACCAGCGACCGCAACCAAAGAAGGGGTTAGGCAGGCGACCTGCCTGATCCTGTCCGGCGTGCTGCTCGTCGCCACCAGTCTGTCCGACCGGCGCCGGGAGCAGATACTCCGCAGCATGGGAGAGGCATGATGTCCTTCCAGGCTTATCTCGACACCGTCGCCGCCAGGACCGGCAAAGGCCCCGACGATTTCAGGGTGCTGGCCAATGACCTGGCCTCGCCGACAACGGCATGCTGAAAACCGACGTCGAGGCCGGGCAGGTCGTCGTATGGCTCAAGGAAGATTTCGGCCTTGGGTCATGGCCATGCCATGGCTACCCATGCGCTGTTGAAGGGGTTGAAAAATCCTGAAGATTAGCTCCTGGAACCTTGCCCCCCGGGGAGGCAAGTCCATGGTCAAATCGCGCTCAGACGCTCCTTGATCGTCTCGATCATGGCAATCTCCCGCTCCACATCGGCCAGTGAGATGCGGCGTTCCGAATTTTTGGAATCACGGCACAGCAGCACATCTGCTTCCGACGCCTGAAAGCCGGAGATGATCAGCAGGTGGAACTGGGCGATGCGCTGGATATGGTTTTCCAGGTCGGCGATGACCACCAGCCCCTGCTTGTCATGCCGGTCGCGCATGGAGACGAGGGCGCGCAATTCCGCCAGCAACCGCGCCATGCCCGGCCGCATTCGGCCGCCGACCAGCCGCACATCGCCCGCCGCCAGCCGCATGGCGCTCAGCTTGTCCATGGTGGTCCGTTCCAGGCTGCCCCAACTGCACACCAGCGATCCGACCGCCCGCACGACATGGTCGTAGGATTCCGTCCTGTCGGGGACTGAAGCTGTATCGGACGTGCCGTCGATACCAATGGCATCGCCAAGTCCCGGTTCCAGAACGCTGTCCAGCCCTTCATCCGGCAACCCGCCATCCGGGGCAGGCAGTGGTGTATGAAGTACCTGCGCTGGAACAGGCGATTCGCCTGCGCCCTCGGGCTGTTCGATTCTTGGTGCGGCGTAAGCCATGGCCCGTCCTTCTGGGTTATGATCTTTTGCCCCGCTCGCGGCGATTACGGGCGACGCCAATGGGGAGAGCGATCATGCTCTCTCATCGTTAAAAATGCACCAAGGCCGGTCGTGATGCCGGACCATTCTGCCGCAAAATCAGAAGTCTACGGCTACACCCTTGCGTTCCCAGTCGCCAAAGCGGGTGGGATTGAGGGCACCGTCCGGGTCGCGCTCCGTATCGCGCGCCACGTCCAGAGGGTCCGCCTGCGGCACGGGCGGGCTCTTGGAGAGATAGGCTGGAGCCTTTACATGATCTGGTCGCTTGCCCATGGGCAGGATGTGGTGCGGAAAGCGCCCCGCGTCAATTGCCTAACCGCAAATCCCAGTATCTTATGACAGGCTCCACCCGATGACCCCGGCCGATTCCTCCGCACCCCCGCCGCCCGCCGCTCCGGAAGCTCGCTACCCCGCGCGCAGCACGGAGCAGCCCGGTCTCGCCACCCGCCGCGCGGCGCTCCGCCTGCTCGATGCGGTGATCCGGCGCGGCCAGCCGCTGGAGACGGCCCTGCATGGCGCGACGCAGGGTCTGGCGTCCTCCGACCGCGTGCTGGTTCATGCCATCGCGGCGGAGACGCTGCGCCGCGTGCCCGATCTCGACGCGCTGATCGACAGCGCGACGCCGCGTCCCCTGCCGGAGGATGCCAAGGCGCGTATGGTGATCCGCATGGCGTTGACGCAGATGCTGGTGCTGGGCACGCCGCACCATGCCGCCGTCGCCACCGCTCTGCCGCTGGTCGATGGCGGGCCGCGCAAGCTGGTGCATGGCGTGCTGGGCAATCTCGGCCGCGCCAATGTGCAATTGCCCGACGCTATCACCTTGCCCGCCGATGTGGAGGAGCGTTGGAACGCGCAATGGGGCGTGGACATGTCCATCGCCGCCAGCGCCGCCATGGCAAACCGCCCGCCGCTCGACCTGTCGTTGCGCGATGTCGCCGAGACTGACGCCTATGTGGAGAAGCTGGGCGGCGTCTCGCTCGCTCCCGGCCATGTCCGCCTGCCCGCCGATCAGGATGTCACCGCGCTGGCCGGGTTCGACGAGGGCGCATGGTGGGTGCAGGATCTCGCGGCATCCATCCCTGCGCGCCTGCTGGGAGAGGGGCAGGGCCGCCATGTGCTCGACCTGTGCGCCGCGCCCGGCGGCAAGACGATGCAGCTCGCCGCCGCCGGTTGGCGCGTCACCGCGCTCGACAAATCGAAGGCGCGCCTTGGCCGGATGGAGAGCAATCTCGAACGCACCGGCCTGACCGCCGCCGTGGAGGCGGGGGATGCGTTGAAATGGCAGCCTGAAAGCCTCGCCGACGCCGTCCTGCTCGATGCGCCCTGCTCGGCGACCGGCATCTTTCGCCGCCACCCGGACGTATTGCACCGCATCGGTGCGCGGCAGGTTGCCGAGATGGCGGAGATACAGGCCGCGTTGCTCGCCCGCGCCGCCGACTGGATCGCGCCCGGCGGGCGGCTGGTCTATGCCACCTGCTCGCTGGAACGAGCCGAGGGCGAGGACCAGATCGAAGCGTTTCTCGCCGCCCGGCCTGATTTTCACTGTGTCGCGCCCATGCCCGGCATCCTGCCCGAAGGCATCGCCCCTACGCCGAAAGGCTGGGTCCGCACGACGCCCGTCGCTTTGGCAGAGGCAGGCGGCGTCGATGGCTTCTTCGTGGCGCTGCTTGAGAGGGTGTAGGGCCGATCAGGCCGGGTGGGCTGAATTGTGCAGCGGAATGCGGAAAATAGCCCGCATCTGGCACAATTCATCCACAACTTTGTCCCCATCGCGGTTGCGTGGGGGAGGGGCGGTGGCTAAGGCGAATGGCATCATGTCCGCAATCCGCATCGCTCCATCGATCCTTTCCGCCGACTTCGCCCGCCTGGGTGAGGAGGTTCGCGCCATCGACGAAGCGGGGGCGGACTGGATCCATGTCGATGTGATGGACGGCCATTTTGTGCCCAATATCACCATCGGCCCAATGGTGGTGAAGGCGCTGCGTCCGCACAGTGCAAAGCCGTTCGACGTCCATCTCATGATCTCGCCGGTGGACAGCTATCTGGAGGCGTTCGCTGAGGCTGGCGCCGATATCCTCACCGTCCACCCGGAGGCCGGGCCGCACACCCACCGCACCGTCCAGCGCATCAGGCAGCTCGGCAAGCAGGCAGGCGTCGTCCTCAACCCCGGCACCCCTGCCAAGATGCTGGACTATCTCATCGAGGAAGTCGACCTTATCCTGGTGATGAGCGTCAACCCCGGCTTCGGCGGGCAGAGCTTCATCGAAAGCCAGCTTCGTAAGATCGAGGCGATCGCCAAGATGATCCACAAGACGGGCAAGGACATCCGCCTCCAGGTCGACGGCGGCATCGACCTTGTCACCGCGCCGCGCGCGATTGCGGCAGGCGCGGATGTGCTGGTCGCGGGGACCGCGACGTTCAAGGGCGGGCCGTCCGCCTATGCCGACAATATCAGGAGGCTCCGAGAGGGATGAACAAACCCGTCCGGCGCCAGAAACCGATTGCCGTGGACGATCCGTCCACTGACGGCATCGAACTGGGCAAGCGGCTTATCCGCCTGTCCGACGATCGCGGACTGTCGCTTGCCGACCGGCTTGCCAACTCCTTCTACCGCATGACCTGGAGCACGCCGCTCCACGCCATGCGCCTCAAGGGCAAATATCCGCTCAAGCTGCTCGCCGTTCCCGATGACGAGATTGTGGGCGATCCCCGTGCGGGCAAGGCGATGCGCGCGGGCCATTTCCTCTTTCGTGGGCTGAAACAGCCGATCGAGGATCTGGACTATGCGCGGATAGATCAGCCGCCCGAGTTCGTCGATTATATCCACAGCTTCAAATGGCTGCGCGATCTTGCCGCCGCCGGGAACCGCGATCAGCTCGCCCCGCTGGCCGAATATATCATGCGTGGCTGGCTGACCGCCCATAGCGAGACCCCCAGCGAGCCGGCATGGCGCGCGGACAATGCGGCGTGGCGCATTCTCTTCTGGGCCGCCTATGCGCCCTTCATCCTGTCCAGCGGCGATCTCGTCTATCGCAGCCTCGTCCTCAACAGCATCGCGCGCGGCGCCCGCCATCTGGATCGCAGCGCTGACAAGGCGCCCGCCGGTCTGGGCCGCATCACCGCATGGAGCGGCATCGTCGCTGCCTCCATCCTGCTGCCGGGCGGTGAACCGCGCCGCATCTTTGGCGAGGCAGGCCTCAAGCGCGCGCTGGAAAGCGGCATTTATGCCGATGGCGGCATCATCTCCCGCTCCCCGCTGGAGCAGCTCGACACCATCATGCTGCTCGGCATGCTGCGCTCCACCTATGATTCGCGGCGGGAGGAAATGCCCTCCTTCATCGCGCAGTCGCTGGAACGGATGGTCGCGGCACTGCTCGGCCTCGTCATGGGTGACGGTTCCATCGGCAGCTGGCAGGGCAGCGCGCCCATCGACCCTGAATATCTGCGCGCCATCGTCACCATGTCCCGTGTCCGCACCCGCCCGCTGCGGCAGGCGCGCGACTGGGGGTATCAGCGACTGGTCGCCGGGCAGACGACCTTGATCGTCGATGCCGCGCCGCCGCCCGTCGCACGGCTTTCCGCCGGTGGCTGCGCCTCGACCTGCGCGCTTGAGCTGTCCGACGGTCGCAACCGCATCATCGTCAATTGCGGCGGCGCGGCTCTCTCCGGCGCGATGATCCCGCAGGATCTGGCGCGCGGCCTGCGTACCAGCGCCGCGCACAGCACGCTGGTCCTCGGCGATGCCAATTCGACCGCGATCATGCCCGACGGCGCACTGGGCAAGGGTGTGCAGGAGGTCGAGCTTGACCGGCAGGAAGTACCGCAGGGCAGCCGCCTCGAAATCGCGCATGACGGCTATGTCCGGCGTTTGGGCTTCACCCATCGTCGTCTGCTGCTGCTCAGCCAGGATGGCCGGGAATTGCGCGGCGAGGATATGCTCCTGCCCGCGCAGCGCCGCCGCAAGCCGCCCGCCGCCGACTTCGCGATCCGCTTCCACCTCGGCCTCGATGTGGAGCCGACGCTGACGGCGGACCGTCAGGGCGCAGTGCTGCGCCTGTTGAGCGATAGCAGCCTCTGGCAATTCCGGGTCAGCGAAGGCGCGCTGGAGATCGAGGAAAGCTGCTGGGTCGATGGCGAAGGTCGTCCGCACAGCAGCCAGCAGCTGGTCGTGACCGGCACCGCGACGTCGGGCGGCGCCAGCGTGGGCTGGCTCTTCAAACGCTCGGGCTAAAAATCAAAGGAGGAGGCGGATCCGAGAGGATCGGATCGTCGCCCAAAGAAACTTAAGGGAAGAATATGGCGGATGTGGTCATTCGTCGGGCACTGCTCTCGGTGTCCGACAAAACGGGTATTGTGGAATTGGCCTCGGCGCTGGCACAGCGCGGCGTGGAACTGGTCTCGACCGGCGGCACGGCCAGGGCGCTGCGCGATGCGGGCCTGCCGGTGAAGGACATATCGGAGATCACCGGCTTTCCGGAGATGATGGACGGCCGTGTCAAGACACTGCATCCCGTGGTCCATGGCGGCCTGCTGGCGGTGCGCGACAATGACGCGCATGTCGCCTCCATGGTCGAACATGGCATCGGCGCGATCGACCTTGTCGCCGTCAACCTCTACCCCTTTGCCGCGACCGTGGCCAAGGGCGCGGACCGCAATGAGATCATCGAGAATATCGATATCGGCGGTCCCTCCATGGTGCGTTCTGCGGCCAAGAACCACGACAGCGTCGTCATCCTGACCGACCCGGTGGATTATGCCCGCGTGGTCGAGGAAATGGACGCCAACGGCAACACCACCACGCTGTCCTTCCGCCGGCTGTGTGCCGCCAAGGCCTATGCCGCGACCGCCAGCTATGACGGCATGATCGCCAACTGGTTCGCGACCGTCGACCAGAACCAGAAATTCCCGGCGACCCAGCATATGACGCGCAAGCTGGTCACGACGCTGCGCTATGGCGAGAATCCGCATCAGGAGGCGGCGCTCTATGTGCCGTCCATCCCGGCGGTGAAGGGCATCGGGCAGGCGACCCAAATCCAGGGCAAGGAATTGTCCTACAATAATCTCAACGACGCCAATGCCGCGCTGGAACTGGTCGCGGAATTTCGCGATGGTCCGCCGACCGTGGTGATCGTCAAGCATGCCAATCCCTGCGGCGTCGCGACCGGCGCGACGCTGGCCGAGGCGTTCAAGAATGCGCTGGAGTGCAACAGCGTGTCGGCCTTCGGCGGCATCATCGCCTGCAACCGTCCGCTCGACGGCGCGACGGCCGAGGCGATCAGCGCCATCTTTACCGAAGTCGTCGCCGCTCCCGACGCCGATGACGCGGCCAGGGCGGTGTTCGCGAAGAAGAAGAACCTGCGCCTCCTCCTGACCGGCGACCTGCCCGATCCGGCGCGCGGCGGCCAGACCCTCGCGCTCATCGCGGGCGGCATCCTCGTGCAGGATCGCGACAATGGCCATGTGACGCGCGACCAACTCACGGTCGTCACCAGGCGCGCGCCCACGGATCAGGAACTGACCGACGCGCTCTTCGCCTGGACCATCGCCAAGCATGTGAAGTCCAACGCCATCGTCTACGCCAGGGACGGCATTACCGCCGGCATCGGCGCGGGCCAGATGAACCGCCGCGATTCCAGCCGCATCGCTGCGCTCAAGGCCAGGGAAGCCGCCGAGACCTATGGCTGGGCACAGGCCCGCACGGTGGGCAGCGCGGTCGCCTCCGACGCCTTCTTCCCCTTCGCCGACGGTCTGCTGGCCGCTGCCGAGGCAGGCGCGACCGCGATCATCCAGCCGGGCGGCTCGATCCGCGACGCGGATGTGATCGCCGCCGCCGACGATGCCGGGCTGGCGATGGTGTTTACGGGAATGCGCCACTTCCGGCATTGATCGGGCTGTTCTACGGCATCCTCTATTCTTGAAAATCGGGCCGGGCATTCCAGGGGGATCGTCCGGCTCTTTTTGATCGTCGCCGCAAACGGCTTTGGAAAGCTCTCACGCGCGAGATGTGAGAAGACGGCAAACTTCGCAGGGACGAGCGCCCCTCGATCCACCTTTCATTAACCACATGTTAGAAGATTTGGGTCACTTCCAGACGGGACATATCCGTTCGAGGGACACGAACACATGCTTGCCACCGATCACAGCACCGACGTCGCCATCATCGGCGCTGGTCCTGCGGGCCTGACGGCCGCCTATCTTCTGACCAGGAAGGGCTACAGCGTCACCGTGATCGAGAAGGATCCCCACTATGTCGGCGGGATCAGCCGGACCGTGGAGCATGAGGGTTTTCGCTTCGACATCGGCGGCCACCGCTTCTTCTCCAAGGCGAAGGAAGTCGTGGACCTGTGGAATGAGATACTCCCCGACGATTTCATCCAGCGCCCGCGCATGAGCCGCATCTATTATGAGGGCAAATTCTACAGCTATCCGCTCCGCGCGTTCGAGGCGCTGTGGAATCTCGGCATCGTCCGCTCGACATTGTGCATGGCCAGCTTCGCCAAAGCGCAGCTCTTTCCCAAACAGAACGTCCGCTCCTTTCAGGACTGGACCGTCAACCAGTTCGGGCACAAGCTTTTCTCCATCTTCTTCAAAACCTATACGGAGAAGGTCTGGGGCATGCCCTGTGACGAAATGTCCGCCGACTGGGCGGCGCAGCGCATCAAGGGCCTGTCGCTTGGCGCGGCGGTGCTCGACGGGCTGAAGCGCAGCCTTGGCCTCAACAGGCACCCCAATGACGGCATGGCGACCAAGACGCTGCTGGAAACGTTCCGCTATCCGCGCCTCGGCCCCGGCATGATGTGGGAGGCCGCGCGGGACAAGGTCATCGCGGGCGGCAACAGCATCCTGATGGGCCAGAGCCTCAAGCAACTGGCGCAGGATCAGGTGACGGGCCGCTGGCGCATGACCGCGACGGCGAAGGACGGTGCGGAGATCATCATCAACGCCGCCCATGTCATCTCGTCCGCCCCGATGCGCGAACTGGCGGGCCGCATCCATCCGCTGCCATCCACGCTGGGCGAGGCGCTGGACCTCAAATATCGCGACTTCCTGACCGTGGCGCTGATGATCAGGTCGGAGGATCTGTTCCCCGACAACTGGATCTACATCCACGACAGCAAGG
The DNA here is from genome assembly GCA_036384115.1 of Sphingobium sp. Classification (GTDB taxonomy): domain Bacteria; phylum Pseudomonadota; class Alphaproteobacteria; order Sphingomonadales; family Sphingomonadaceae; genus Sphingobium. Next base: position 27,240 of record DASVMZ010000014.1, on the reverse strand, counting down.
TGAAGGTCGGCCGCATCCAGAATTTCCGCAGCTGGTCGCCCGAGATGGTGCCGGATCAGGACATCGCCTGTGTCGGCCTGGAATATTTCTGTTTCGAGGGCGACGGCCTCTGGTCCGCGACCGATGCCGACCTGATCGAACTTGCAAAGAAGGAGATGACCATCCTGGGCCTGTGCAAGGCGGAGCAGGTGGTCAGCGGCGCGGTCGTGCGGCAGGAGAAAGCCTATCCCGTCTATGATGACGCCTATGCCGAGAATGTCCGCGTGATGCGCGAGGAGCTGGAGGCGAAATATCCGACCCTTCACCTCGTCGGCCGCAACGGCATGCACCGCTATAATAATCAGGACCATGCGATGATGACCGCGATGCTGACCGTCCGCAATATCGAGGCGGGCGCCCGCGTCTACGACATCTGGGGTGTGAACGAGGACGCCGAATATCATGAGTCCGGCGACGAGGGCGAGCGCGCCGCGCTGGCCAGCGAGCGGCTCGTGCCCGCCCGCCTTGGCAATGCCATCGGAAAAGCGGCCTGAGGCCATGCTGATGCCGCTGCTGGCCCGGATCACGGCCCTGACCTATAGCCGCTATGTAATGGCCAGCATCGCGTCGCTCGGCCTCGACATTGTGCTGTTCCTCTCGCTGCTGCATCTGGGCCTCCCCGCGATGGCGACCTCCGCGCTGGGCTATGCCGCCGGGCTTGCGGCCCACTGGCTGTTGTCCACCCGTTTCGTCTTCGGCGATGGCATGGCGTCCAGCGGCACGCAGCGAACCCGGCAGAAGGGGCTATTCATCGCCACGGGGCTGATTGGCCTGTGCATCACCGCCCTTATCGTCGGGGCAGGTGACACATTGGGCATCGACCCGCGCCTCGCCAAGATACTCGCCGTCGCGATCAGCTTTCAGGCGACCTATCTGGCCCGGCGGACGGCCATATTCCGCCCATGATCCGGAACAGGGACATCAGCGCCCGCTGGGCATGGTTTGGCGTGCTGGCGCTGTGGCTGGTGTGCGTCATCTGGCTGAGCCTCTGGCTGCGTGAAAATCTCCTGACGGTGGATTTCAGCGATCCCGACGATGCCATGCGGCTGGTGCAAGTCCGGGACTGGATGGCCGGCCAGAGCTGGTTCGACGTCACCCAATATCGCAGCCAGCCACCGATGGGCGCATCCATGCACTGGAGCCGCCTTGTCGACCTGCCCATTGCCGGGATGATCGCGCTGGCCGGGCTGGTGCTGCCCCCGGCCATGGCACAGCAGGTTGCGTTGCTGGCCGTGCCGATACTTCTTCTGCTCGCGCTCTTCGTCCTCGTCTACAAGCTCACTCTGCTGACGACCGGCCACCGGATAACCGGAGTCATGGCGGCCTTGCTATTGATGCTGTCGATGGGGGTGCTGGCGCAATTCTGTCCTTTGCGGATCGACCATCATGGCTGGCAGATGGTGCTCGGCGCGGTGAGCGTGATCCTGCTGCTGCGCGCGCTGGAGGGCAGTCGTCGCGCTGCGGTGCTGGCCGGCTTGGCCTCCGCGCTGGCACTGGAGATTGCGATCGAGGGTTTGCCGCTGGCCGTCGCCATGGCGGGGGTGTTGGCCTTTCGTCATCTGCGTGACGGCAGGAGCGCGCATTTGTTGCTGGGCTATCTCGCCGCGCTGACCGGCGGCGCCGCCCTGCTGCCATTGGCGATGCTCGGCTGGCCCGCCGTCATGGTGCCGTGGTGTGACGCTTTGTCGCCGGCCTATCTTCTGCCGATCGCGGCCGCCACGTCGGTCCTGGCGATCGGCCTGCGTCTGTTGCCGCAGGAGCGGACGGCCAACCGCCTTGCGGTGCTTATGCTGGCGGGGTTGGCCGCTGCGGTCGTCTTTCGCCTGGCCACGCCGCAATGCGCGGCCGGACCCTTCTCCACCCTCGACCCGATAGTCTACAGGGACTGGTACAGCCATATATCGGAGGGATTGCCGATCTGGCGCCAGGACGCGGAAGTGCTGATACTGGTGCCGGTGCCCTCCCTCTTTGGCCTCTTCGCCGTCCTTTGGGCCATTCGCACGGATCGCCTCGAACGGCGTGAACAGTGGATCGCCCTGCTGATCCTGCAATCCGTCACCTTCCTCCTCTCACTTTTGGTGATGCGGGCGATGGGCATGGCGCATGTGCTGGCGATCCCGGCCAGCGCGTGGCTGTTGTTCACCATTTTCGCCTGGACGCGCAGCTTCTCCACATCCTGGGCGCGCATCGTGACGGGAGTCGCGTGGATCGCGATCATGCCATTCAGCATTCAGTCGATATTGCTGTCCCTGACACCGCAGGAGAAGCATTTGCCTGCCGGACAGGCCTATTCGCGGACGGTCTGCGCGGGGCGGGAGACCCTGGCCGGGTTGCGAGCCTTGCCCACGACCACATTGTTCGCGGAACTGGACATCGCTCCGATGCTGCTCGCCCATAGTCGGCATTCCGTCATCGCCACGGGTCACCATCGCGCGCGCCAGGGCATGAAAACGGTCATCACCGGCATGACTGCCCCGCCAGAGCAAGCGCGACGCATCATGATGGGTACACGCGCGACCCATCTGGTATTCTGCGCCGGAGAAAATGATATACAGACCTATGCGAAGCTCTACCCGGCCTCGATCACCGCTGCCCTTTTAAAAGGGCGGACGCCTGCCTGGCTCCAGCGTGTCCCCCTGCCGCCCGGCGAGAGCGTCCGGGTCTATCATATCCTGCGATCCCCTATGCCCGCCATTCAGCCGCTTGCCCCAAAGCGCAGCGCCACGCCGTTCATGCAGTAACGCTGGCCGGTGGGCGGCGGCCCGTCGTCGAACACATGGCCCAGATGCCCGCCACACCGCGCGCAATGCACCTCTGTGCGGGCATAGCCCAGTTCCCGGTCGGTGCTGGTGCCGACCGCGCGCGGCAGCGGCTTCCAGAAACTCGGCCAGCCCGTGCCACTGTCGAACTTGGTCTTTGACGAGAATAGCGCGAGGTCGCAGCCCGCGCAGGAAAAAGTGCCCGCGCGATGCTCCTTGTTCAGCGGGGAGGAATAGGGCGCCTCCGTCCCCTGCCGTCGCAGGACATTATATTGGCCAGAGGTCAGCTTCTTGCGCCACTCCGCATCGGGCAACGTCACCGGAAAGGCTGCGGCCTCCGCCGGTTCGCCGGTCCAGCCAGCCCCAAAATACAGCGCCGCCCCGACGAGCAGCGATCCTCCCAGGAAATGGCGACGGCTAAGGTGCATGGTCTGATCCTCCTGATCCTCTGCCCCCAATCTAGGCGCGACCACTTTGTTCCGCCAGTGGCGCTCGGCGTCGTCACGTCCTAGGGGAGGAATTGTGCCGGAAATTCCGATCCTCGATGCGCCACGGGCTGCCGCCTTTGCCACGGCCGTGAAGGCGCAAGCAATCCGGCTGGGCTTTGCCGATTGCCGCATCACGTCCCCGGACGCGATCCCGCAGGCTGGCGAGCGGTTGCGCGACTGGCTGGCGGGCGGCAACCATGGCGAGATGGGCTGGATGGAGGCGCGGGCGGACGAGCGCGCCTCGCCCAGGGGGTTGTGGCCGGATGTCCGCAGCGTCATCATGCTCGGCATGGCCTATACGCCGGGCCATGATCCGCTGGCGCTGGCCGATGTGCGGGACCGGGGTCGCATCTCCGTCTACGCGCAGGGGCAGGATTATCACGACATCGTGAAAAGGGCGCTCAAGGCGCTCGCCCGCTGGATGGTCGATGCCGCACCGGCCGCGCTAAAGGTCTTCGTGGACACGGCCCCCGTCATGGAAAAGCCCCTCGCGGCGGCGGCGGGTCTCGGCTGGCAGGGCAAGCATAGCAATATGGTCAGCCAGGGGGAGGGGAGCTGGCTGTTCCTCGGCTCCATCTACACTACGCTCGACCTTCCGCTGGATGCGCCGGGCCGGGACCATTGCGGTTCCTGCGACGCCTGCCAGCGTGCCTGCCCAACCGACGCCTTTCCCGCGCCCTATCGTCTCGACGCCCGACGCTGTGTCTCCTATCTCACCATCGAGCATAAGGGGCCGATCCCGGAGTATCTGCGCCCCGGCATCGGCAACCGCATCTATGGCTGCGACGATTGCCTCGCCGTCTGTCCGTGGAACAAGTTCGCGGAGCAGGCGCACGCCCACCGTGCCTTCCTGCCCCGCGCCGAACTGGTGGCGCCCCGCCTCGCCGACATCCTCGACCTCGACGACGCGGGGTTCCGCGAAATGTTCGCTGGGTCGCCGATCAAGCGCATCGGCCGCAACCGCATGGTCCGCAATGCCGCCATCGCGGCTGGCAACAGTGGCGATGGAAAGTTAATGGCTGCGCTGGAGCCGCTGCGGGCGGACGAGGATCCGGTAGTCGCGGATGCGGCGGGATGGGCACTGGGGCAGTTGGCTCAGAGGCTTCCGGGTTTAGCCAGGGATGACGGGACAGCCGGTCAATAAAGCGATGGTGATTCATCCGCGAAAAGACCATGGAGCCGCATATTGTGGCTCTGGAGGCCATGTTTTGCCATGGACGCAGGGACATATGTTTCAGGTAGAATATGATCGTGATGACAATTGCCTGTGCATCCAGGTTAAAGGATTTTGGAAGCCCCAGGACGTGCCTTTGCTCGCCAGGGAGGTTGGAGCAAAAGCCCTTGAAGCGAAAGCGATCCGGGATGATTTCAATGTCATCGTCGAATCGCTGGAATTTCCGGTGCAGGCAAATGACGTTGCGGATCGGCTCGCCGAAATCATGCGTGGTGGCATGACCCTGACCAGCGGACGGGCCGCCGTGGTCGTCGGCAGCCTGCTCAACAAAGCGCAGGCGGAGCGAACATTACTTCACCCGAGGCTGCGCGTGTTTCAGACCCTCGGCGACGCACGGCAATGGTTGCTGGAGCCGCTCTCCGATCAATCCCATCCATCCGTAATTTAGAGCGAACATCGAAGATATCGTCATTCCATATCTGCCCAGACCTGAAGCACATGGGAGTATGATTTGAACTTGAATGACGGAGTTGGTCGCCTGATGGCATTATGCTCTGATCTACGAAGGCAAGGAGGCCCCAAGGATCGCGCCCGGAATGCAGCCTGCCGACAGGCCGCTTCCTATCCACCCGCGCCCTACTTCTCCCGCAACGCCCCCGCACAGGCATTGCTATCCACCGCCGCGCCCGCTGGCGACCGCGCCTCCACATATGTCACCAGCGGTTCGCGATTCTCGCCGGGCGGATAGAGATAGGCGTCGAGCACGCAACGCTGGTTGGAGAATTGCAGTTTGCGTGCTGCCGGATCGCGAATGTCGAGCCGGGGCTTGCCGAACTGCCGTTGCAGCGCGCGTGCATCCACCCCGATCAGGTCGGTCGTGCCGGGCCGCGTCGCAGGGGTAAAGCCGGTTGCCGGCGGTACGACCGTCCCCGCACCCGTACAGGCGCCCAGCAAAACGGTCGTCAGCAACAGGGGCGGCAAGGCACGCATCGAAAGTCTCCGTCACATCATCGTCGCGCAGGCGGCATAGACTGACCTCCCGGCGGCGCAAGGGGCCGGGCGAGACCATGCGGGGAGCCGAACATCTTTCGCGGCGTAAACGATCTTGACGCAATTCGTTCGATCGAACAAGAGAGGCAGATGAGCTATAGCCGCCTCGTCGAAACCGCGACCGAACATTTTGGGCGCAAGGGTTATGAGGGTGCCAGCACGCGGGAGATTGCAGCGGCATCCGGTACTGCCATGTCGTCCATCACCTATCATTTCGGCGGCAAGGAGGGGTTGTACCTCGCCGTGGCGGATCATATTGCGGCGCAGATCGCGGAGCGTCAGGCTCCCTCGCTCGACACCGTATGGGAAAGTGCCACCGCCACGCGTACGCAAGCGACGGAGGCACTGCTGGGGATGCTGGAAGCGTTTGCCCGCACGATGCTGACACCCGAGTCGGCGGCATGGTCGAGTTTCATCGTCCGCGAGCAGCAGGAGCCGACTGCGGCTTTCGAGCGTCTCTATGAGGGTGCCATGCGTGACATGGTGGAGATGTTCGTCGCACTGATTGCCATCGCTCGCCCCGACCTCGACGATGCCAATGCCCGGATGACCGGCATCTTCCTCTATGGACAGGCTTTGATCCTGCGCGTCGGTCATGCATCGGTCTGCCGGACGCTGGGCACCGAAAGCCTAACAGCGGGAATGCAGTCCGCACTGCTTGCCCGCCTTCGCATCAACACATTGAGCGTCCTTTCGGAGAAGCCCGGATGAACCGCCGTATCCTGATCCTCCTCGTTGTCGCCGCGCTTATCGTCGCGGCCCTCTTCACGCGCGGCTTCGGCCTTTTCGGCGGCGGGGGCGATGATGGCCTGAAACTCTACGGCAATGTGGACGTGCGGGAGGTCGACATGGCCTTCCGCGTGCCCGGCCGCATCGCGGACATTGCGGTGGAGGAGGGGCAGAAGGTCCGCGAGGGCCAGCCTCTCGCCACTCTTGATACCGCCACTCTCGATGCGCGCGACAAAGAGGCAGAGGCACGGGTGGCACAGGCTCGCGCCGAACTGGCCAAGCTGATGAACGGCAGCCGTATTCAGGATGTGGGGCAGGCCAGCGCCCGCGTCGCGGCCGCGCAGGCGCAATATGCCGCCGCCAGCCAGGCCTATGACCGCCGCCAGCCACTCGTCGCTCCCGGTGCGATCAGCCGTGACGTCTGGGCGCAGACCGTGTCTGAGCGCGACCGCACCGCCGCTGGACTTGCCGAGGCGCGGCAAGGGCTGTCCCTGACGCAGGCCGGGGCGCGCAAGGAAGATGTCGCCGCCGCGCAGGCAGCCCTCATTGCGGCAGAGGCCATGCGCAAGAGCGTCTCGACCGATCGCGGCGATGCCCGCCTGCTCGCCGCCGTGGCTGGGACTGTCGTTACCCGCGCGCGCGAACCGGGCGCGATCGTGCAGGGCGGCGAGACGGTCCTCACCCTCTCCATCGACCGGCCGATGCGGGTGCGTGCCTATATCGCGGAACCGCAACTCAGCCGCATATCGCCCGGCATGGCCGTCACTGTCACTGCCGACGGCAATGCCAAAAGCTATCATGGCGCCATCGGCTCCATCTCGCCCAAAGCGGAGTTCACGCCCAAGACCGTGGAGACGCAGGATCTCCGCACCGACCTGGTTTATCGCCTCCGCATCATCGTCACCGATCCCGACGATGCCCTGCGGCAAGGGCAGCCGGTGACGGTCGCCGTCCCCGCCGCCCGCCCGGCGGCGGACTAGGGTCATGACCCTCGCGCCCGTCGCGACCGCAGAGGCTATCGTCAAACGCTTCGGCGCCGGAGCGGCGGCACCGGCTCCGGCGCTCGATGGGGTGGGCCTCGAAATCCGGCCGGGCGAGATCACCGGGCTGGTGGGACCGGACGGCGCGGGCAAGACGACGCTGATCCGCATCCTTGCGGGCCTCATGACCCCGACATCGGGCAAGGTCAGCGTCCTGGGCGGCAGTCCCGCGGACGCGCTGGATGGCATAGGCTATATGCCGCAACGCTTCGGTCTCTACGAGGAATTGACGGTGCGGGAGAACCTCACCCTCTATGCCGAAGTGCGCGACCTCCCCCGTGAGGACAAGGACGCCACTTTCGACCGTCTGCTGGATTTCACCGACCTGAAACGCTTTCAGGACCGGCAGGCCGGCAAGCTGTCGGGCGGCATGAAGCAGAAACTGGGCCTCGCCTGCGCGCTGGTCCGCACGCCCAAACTCCTGCTACTGGATGAGCCAGGCGTCGGCGTCGACCCCATCTCCCGCCGCGAACTCTGGTCGATGGTCGATGCGTTGAAAGCAGATGGCATCGGCGTCCTCTGGTCCACCGCCTATCTGGACGAGGCGGAGAAGTGCGACCGCGTCTATCTCCTCAACGAAGGGCGACTGGTGTTCGAGGGTGTGCCCGGCGACCTCACCGGCGCGGTGGAGGACCGGGTGATCCGCGTCACGGGTTTCAGCGAACGCCGCCGCCATTTCCTCTCCCATGTCCTTGACCGTGACGATATCGCCGATGGCACCATACAGGGGCGTGCCGTCCGCCTGCTGGTCCGTCAGGGCCATGCCGTACCCACCGCCGCTATGCTCGACGCCGGTCCCGAGACACGGGTGGAACTGGCCCCGCCCCGTTTCGAGGATGGCTTCATCGACCGTCTCGGCGGCGGTCCGCAGGGCACCAGCCGCCTTGCCGCCGCCTATCGTACCATCCCCGCCACCGATACGCTGGCGATCGAGGCAAAGGGTCTCACCAAACGCTTCGGCGCCTTCACGGCGGCGCAGGATATGAATTTCGCCATCCCGCGCGGCCGTATCTTCGGCCTGCTCGGCCCCAATGGCGCGGGTAAGTCCACCACCTTCAAGATGCTCTGCGGCCTCCTGACTCCCACCAGCGGCAGCGGTGCCGTGGCGGGCAAGGATCTGGGCCACTCCGCCGCCGACGCCCGCGCCTCGCTGGGCTATATGGCGCAGAAATTCTCCCTTTATGGCGATCTGTCGGTGCGCCAGAATCTCGATTTCTTCGCGGGTGCCTACGATCTCGACCGGGCGGCGACGGCGCAGGCGATCGAGCGCATGACCGACATCTTCGAGCTTGGCCCGCACCTTAAGAGCAATGCGGGCCTGCTGCCCCTTGGTTTCAAGCAGCGCCTCGCCCTTGCCTGCGCGGTGATGCACGAACCGCCCGTCCTCTTTCTCGATGAACCGACCAGCGGCGTCGATCCCGTCACCCGCCGTGAATTCTGGATGCACATCAATGGGCTGGTGGAGAAGGGCGTCACCGTTCTCGTCACCACCCATTTCATGGATGAGGCGGAATATTGCGACGAGGTCACTTTGATCTACCGCGCCCGCCAGATCGCCAGCGGCACGCCGGATGCGCTCAAGCAGCAAGCGGCTAAACTCGCCAGCACCGACGATCCGACGATGGAGGATGCCTTCATCGCCCTGATCGAGCAGTCCGACGCCGACCGCGAAGCGAGCGAAGCTGCATGACGGCGCGCACCCGCTTCTCCCTGCGCCGCCTGCACGCGCTGGTGATCAAGGAGTTCATCCAGGTCGCTCGCGATCCCTCCACCTTCATCATCGCCTTCGTTCTGCCGCCCTTCCTGCTTTTCCTCTTCGGCTATTCGGTGTCGCTCGACGCATCAAGGGTTCGTGTCGCGCTGGTCGTGCAGGACTCCAGCGCGCAGGCACTGGGCCTTGCCACGGCCTTCGCTCGCTCCCCCTATTTCACCGTCACCCCGGCCCGCGACGTGCAGTCCGTGCGGCAGGCACTGGTGGGCGACCGGGAGCGCGGCATCATCGTCATTCCGCAGGGATTTGGGGAAGGGATGAAATCCGACAACCCGCCGCCGATCCAGGTCATCACCGACGGGTCGCAGCCCAACACCGCCAATTTCCTCGGTGCCTATGCCGATGGCGTCCGCGCCGACTGGCTGGCGACCGAGACGGGTGCCCCGTCGGCTGCCCCGCCTATCACCGTCAGCGCCCGCTACTGGTTCAATCCTGGGTTGGAGAGCCGCAACTTCCTCGTCCCCGGTTCCATCGCCATCGTGATGACCATGATCGGCACCCTCCTCACCGCCCTCGTCGTCGCGCGCGAGTGGGAGCGCGGCACGATGGAGGCGATCATGGCGACCCCCATCAGTATGGCGGAGTTCGTGGCCAGCAAGGTGCTGCCTTATTTCCTCCTCGGCCTTGCTTCCATGGCGGTCTGCACCATTCTGGCCATCACTGTCTTCCATGTGCCCTTCCGGGGGAGCGTGCTGGCGCTGCTTGCCATATCCTCCGCCTTCCTCCTCCCCGCGCTCGGCCTTGGCCTGTTCATCTCGGCGGCGACCAAGAACCAGTTCGTCGCCAGCCAGATCGCGCTGCTGTCTGCCTTCCTGCCTACCTTCCTGCTTTCGGGATTTCTCTATGAAATCCCCTCCATGCCCTGGGCGATCCAGCTCATCACCTATGCGGTCCCGGCGCGCTACCTGATCCCGCCGCTCCAGACGGTGTTCCTGGCGGGCGACATGTGGGGCCTTATCCTGCCCAATATCGCGATCATGCTCGGTTTCGGCGTGGGCTTCTTCTACCTCGCCTTCCGCGTGACGAAACGGAGCCTTGATTGATGCGCCGCCTCCACGCCATGATCGTCAAGGAGATGTGGGCGGCGCTGCGTGATCCCAAGGCGCGGCTGACCCTCATCATGCCTGCGCTGATGCAGCTTTTCATCTTCAGCTACTCGACCACGCTCGACGTCACCAATGTCGATATCGCCGTGCTGGACCGCTCCGGCGGCGTTCAGGCGACCGAGTTGATGAGCCGTATCGCGGGCAGTCCCACCTTCCGCTCGGTCACGCGCCTCACCTCGCCGGAAGCGCTGCGCCAGGCCATCGACGATCAGCGGGTGATCGCCGCGATCATCATCGAGCCGGATTTCGACCGGAGCGTGGAGGCAGGCAGGCCCGCGACCATCGGCATCGTCTTCGACGGTCGCCGCTCCAACGCCGCGCAGATCGTGTCGGCCTATATCAGCCGGATCGCGGGCGGCATGGGGGCGGACCTGCGCGGGGACAGGGGCATGGGAGACGCCACGATAGTCACCCACTGGTATAATCCCTCGCTCAATTTCATCTGGTTCACGCTGCCATCGCTGATCGCGATCATCACCATGGTCGGTGCGGTCGCCGTCACATCGCAGAGCATCGCGCGCGAACGGGAACTGGGCACCTTCGACCAGTTGCTGGTGTCGCCGCTGCGTATTCACGAGATCGTGATCGGCAAGGCCGTGCCGCCGTTTCTCATCGGCCTGTTCAACGCGACGCTGTTCCTCATCCTCGCGCCCTTGGTGTTCGGCGTACCCTTCACCGGATCGCTGCTGCTCTTCTACCTCGGCCTGTCCTTCTACACCCTCGCGCTGGTCGGCATCGGCCTGTTCGTGTCGGTGCTGTGCGGCACGCAGCAGCAGGCGTTCCTCGGCTCCTTCCTCGTCACCACGCCGCTCATCATGTTGTCCGGCTACGCCAGCCCCATCGAGAATATGCCCGGCTGGATGCAAATCCTCAGCTATGGCGATCCCGTCCGCTATTTCCTGGTCATCGTGCAGGGCGTGTTCCTGAAAGCCATGCCAGCGGCGGCGGTGTTTCAGCAGCTCTGGCCCCTCATCCTTATCGCCTGTGCGACGCTCGGCGCGTCCGCCTGGCTCTTCCGCGCCCGCATGGAGTGATCCCGATGCCCCGCTCGTCCTTCTTCGCGCTCTTGCCGCTGATTGCCCTTGCGGCCTGCACGGTCGGCCCGGATTATCGGCGCCCCGCCTCACCTGCCGCCACGGCGGGCTGGGTGGAGCCGGCCGACACAGGCGCCATCGACCCGCGCTGGTGGCAGCAGTTCAACGACCCGATCCTCACCGACCTCATCGACCGCGCGCTGGCAGGCAGCCCCGACAGTGCCGAGGCGGAGGCCCGTCTGCGCGAAGCCCGCGCCAACCGGGACGCGGCGGCAGGCGGCGCCTTTCCGACCCTCACCGCAACAGGCTCCGCGACCGAAAACCGCCTCAGCGAGAATGGCCAGATCCCCATTGGCGCCATTCCGGGCTTCTCCCGCGACCTGTCCCTCTTCGACCTGGGTTTTGACGCAAGCTGGGAGATCGACCTGTGGGGCCGCAACCGCCGCAAGGTGGAGGGCGCCTCTGCCCGGGTGGAGGCGGCGGAGGCCTCTCGCCGCGACGCCATGGTCATGCTGTCGGCGGAGATAGCGCGCAACTATCTCGACCTGCGCGCCGCGCAGCAGGACATCGAAAACCTCCAGGACATGGCGAATACCGACGCCGAACTGACGCGCCTGACCCGCCTGCGCTTCGACGCGGGGGAGGCATCCCGTCTCGATGCCGACACCGCGTCCAGTGCCGCCCGGTCCAGCGCCGCCGCCGTTCCTGACGCCCGTGCCAATGCCGCCGCCGCCGCCTATCGTATCGCCGCCCTCGTCGGCGCCCCGCCGGAGGAGGTTGCTGCCCGCCTTCTCGCCAACCGCCAGCCCCAGCCGCGCAGCCCGGACAATATCCTTGTCGGCATCCGCTCCGACCTCCTCACCCGCCGCCCCGACGTCCGCCGGGCTGAGTATGATCTCGCCGCCGCCACCGCCGACATCGGCGTGGCAAAGGCGGACCTGTTCCCCCGCTTCTCCCTGTTCGGCAGCATCGGGCAGCAGGCCCGCAACGCAGGCGATTTGACCGATGCAGGCAGCACCCGCTTCCAGATAGGGCCGAGCTTTTCCTGGCCGATCTTTGCGGCGGGGACTATCCGCGCCCAGATTCGCGCCTCGAACGCCCGCGCCGATGCCGCCGCCGCCCGTTATGAGAAGGCGGTGTTCGGCGCGCTGTCCGACAGCGAGGCAGCGATCAACCGCTTCCTCAACGCCAGTGCCGCCCAAACGGATGCGGAGGCGGCGCTTGCAGCACAGGATTCCGCTCTCCGCCTCGCCATCCAACGCGCTGAGCGGGGGGAGGATGACCGTCTAGCCCTCCTGCGCGCCCGCAAAGCGTATATGGCAATGGATCGCGCCGCCCTCAACGCCCGCCGGGCCAAGGGGCAGGCGGGCGTGGCGCTGTTCAAGGCGCTTGGCGGCGGCTGGTCGGAACAGGGCGAGCATGGCCCGTCCGCCAGCCCTACCGCGAGCCTTGCACCCGGCCAGCCCCGGCGATAGACCGCCCTCACCAATTCCCAGATCAAAGGACCAGCCTTGACCCAGCCCACGCTCGATATTGTCGCCATCGGCAACGCTATAGTCGACGTGATCGCCCGTTCCGACGATGCCTTCCTCGCCAGCCACAGCCTGGTGAAGGGCGCCATGCAACTCGTCGATACGGCGACGGCGGAACTGCTCTACTCCAACATGGGGCCGGGGCTGGAAGTATCGGGCGGATCGGCCGCCAACACGCTGGCCGGCATGGCCGCGCTCGGCCGCAGCTGCGCGTTCATCGGGCAGGTGTGCGACGATACGCTGGGCAAGGTGTTCAGCCATGATATTCGCGCGCTCGGCATTCATTTCGATACGCCCGCACGGACCGAGGAGCCGCCGACGGCCCGCTGCCTCATCATGGTGACGCCAGACGCGCAGCGCACGATGAACACCTTTTTGGGCGCGGCGCAGCATCTGCCGCCCGCCGCCATCGACCATGACCTGATCCGTTCCGCCCGCATCCTCTATCTGGAGGGCTATCTGTGGGATCCCGAAGAGCCACGTTCCGCCATGCGTGCCGCCATCGCCACCGCGCGCGAGGCAGGGCGGGAGGTCGCCTTCACCCTCTCCGACGCTTTCGTGATCGAGCGGTATCGCGACGATTTCAACGCGCTGATCGACGAGGGGCTGATCGACATTCTCTTCGCCAATGAAGTGGAAATCACCTCGCTGACGCAGGTGAATGACTTCGACAAGGCCGTCGCAGCCATCGCGCCGAAAGTCCCTACTCTCGTCGTCACGCGCGGCGAAGCTGGCGCCATCGCCGTCCACAAGGGCGAGCGTTATGAATGCGGCGCGATGCCCATCGCGGCGATCGTGGATACCACGGGTGCGGGTGATCTGTTCGCCGCAGGTTTCCTCAGCGGCCATGTCACTGGCCGTTCGCCGGTCGACAGCCTGGCCATGGGCGCCATCGCCGCAGCGGAAATCATCAGCCACTATGGCGCGCGTCCCGAGGCCGACCTCAAGGAAATGCTGGGCGGTTTCCTGCACGCCTGAAGATATTCTCAAAAAATATGCAGGCATGGAGCCATATCCTCGCCCTGCACGTCCCTGCATTTCCATCGAAGAGAGATTTGGCATGAAATCTTGAAAATGGAAGCAGGAGACAGGAAATCCGGAAACGGAAATCGGTCCTCCGGGGGGATCCCCGCCGCCACTGGTGACGGGGCTTAGCTTTTAAGAGTTTCAAGGATAGGATGTCGTCAGGCGCGGCGGCCGGTCAGATACAGTCTGATGACAGGAACCGCGCCGACCTAGCATCACTAAAGCGTCAGCCTGCTGCGTTCAGCCATGCCGTTCATCGGCCTGTCGGTCCGGGCGCAGCCGCGCGACGGTTTCCGCCAGCACCGCCTGCGGAACCGGCCTGCCATAGAGCCACCCCTGCATCCGGTGACAGCCGCACGCCTTGACCAGCACCGACTGGTCCTCCGTCTCCACGCCCTCCGCCGTGATCTCCAGCCGCAAGGCCCGGCCCAGCGCAACGATCGCGATCAACAACTCCGCCGATCCATTGTTCGCGCCGTCGGCTGTTGCGGCATCGGAGACGAACTGCTTGTCGATCTTGAGCCGGTCGAACTTCAACTGCCGCAGATAGCCGATGCTGGCGAAACCCGAACCGAAGTCGTCCAGCGCCAGCCGGATGCCCAGGCTCCGCAATTCCTCCATTACCCCCGCCGCCGCATCCGGGCGCCGCATCAGATAATTTTCAGTGATTTCCAGCTCTAGCTGGCTGGCAGGAAAGCCCTCCCGCTCCAGCACTCGCGCGATGCTGGCGACCAGATGCGCATCCCAGAATTGGGCCGGGGACAGGTTGACCGACAGGTCGAGGTCGAGCGGCGCGACCGCACGGCATGCCTTGGCCAGCACCTGCTCGCCCAGCGCGCCGATCAGACCGGTCATCTCGGCCAGCGGGATGAAGATGTCCGGCGGGATCATGCCCTCGCGCGGGTGGGTCCAGCGGGCCAGCGCCTCGACGCACACGATCTCGCCGGTCCGGGCAGATACGATGGGCTGATATACCACGTCGATTCCGTCCGCCTCGATGGCGGTGCGCAGGTCATGCTCCAGCCGCTTGCGGACATCATGGCCTGTGTCCATCCCGGCCGCATAGAGGCTCCAGCGGTTCTTGTCCCTTGCCTTGGCACTGTACATGGCCACATCGGCACGGCGCATCAATTCGTCGACGGTCAGCGCGCAGCACATCGTGGTCGTCACCACGCCCATGCTGATGCCGACCAGCACATTGGCCCCGGCAATCGGGAAGGTGGTCTGGAAGTCGTTGATGATCCGCTGCGCCAGAACTGGCGCGTCCTGCGCCCGGTCGTCCGCGGCCAGAACGGCGAATTCATCCCCACCCATGCGTGCGATCAGTGCGTCCGGCCCGGTCCTCGCCGTGATCCGTGCCGTCGCCGCGCGCAGCAGGTCGTCGCCCGCGCGATGGCCATAAAGGTCGTTCACCTCCTTGAACCCGTCGAGATCCATATAGATCAGGCTGACTGCCAGCCCCGCCTCCAGCCGCGCCCGGATACGCTCCAGCAGGACACGGCGGTTGGGCAGGCCGGTCAGCGGGTCATGGTTGGCATGGTGGAGGGCATGGGACTGGCTGGTCCGCAAGGCGTCCATGGCCAGGCCACCCTGCCGCACGACCGACGCGGCGACGAGGGAGGACAGAAGGATGATGATGATCAACCCCGGCAATATCTGGTCACGCAACTGGGTGCCGGGATTTCGCATGGCCATGTCCAGCCAGGCCAGCTTGTGACCCTCGAAATCCCTGATCGGCACCATGCCCCGGTCGAACCGGATGGTCAGATGGGATAGTTGATGGGCGCGGCGGACTTTTGCCAGAAAGGAGCCATTGACCTCTCCCGCTATCGCAAGGACATATTTGCCACCGGGGGGCATGCCGATCTTGCCGGTCAGCGGTACGACCGCCGCGACGGCATAGAGATAGAGACGGCCATTCTGCCGGGTGAAGCCGCCGATAGCGGGCGAGCGGCGCGGGTCCATGCGGCGAACGGCAGCCAGGCTCGCGGTAAAGGACGGGCCAAGCGTCGCGAGGGCGTCGTCATGCCCCATTGCGCCATGGCTGAATGCATAGGGCGTGCTGTTGTCCGGCGCGACGACGAAGACATGGTCATAACCCTGGGTCTTGCCCAGATAGGCGGTGATATTATCGTCCACCCAGTCGGGGTCGAACGTCAGGGCGATGTGGCGGACGGCATCGTCCCACATCGCATAATCCTGAATGTCGTGCCGCACCATCGTCGCGCTGGTCTGGAGCGCTGAGGACAGCGTCCGCGTTTCGCGCACGGTTTCCATCCTGTCCTGCGACGAGGTGGTGAAATAAAGCAATGCCAGGATGCTGCTGAAGCACAGCCCGACGAGGGCAAGCAGGGGCCAGAGATACTGGCCGGGTACTCGGCGTAATATGGACATGGCTTTTCTGACGCGACCTTTTGTCCCGTCATAGTGTCAGGGTGCTAGGGAGTGGTTAAGAGCGTACTCCGTTCGCCGCACCTTTGGGAAACGCTATTCAACCTTGTCCGGTCCCAGATAGCAGGCGG
This sequence comes from Sphingobium sp., assembly GCA_036384115.1. Classification (GTDB taxonomy): domain Bacteria; phylum Pseudomonadota; class Alphaproteobacteria; order Sphingomonadales; family Sphingomonadaceae; genus Sphingobium. Next base: position 10,970 of record DASVMZ010000014.1, on the reverse strand, counting down.
GCGCGGCGGGTGGATTGGCCCCGCGCCGGAACAGCTCCCGGTCGGCCGGGCCGAAACCGACTCGCCAGATCACGAGGCTGTAGGTCAGGAGGATGGCCGGAATGCCAAAGGCCAGTTCCGCCCATTCCAGACTGTCGGGCAGGGCAGTGAAGGCCGCGCCCGCCGCGCCGGCCAACCCGCCCGCCAGGAACAATGAGGGCCGCCAGCTCGTCACCGGCGCCTTGACGATGCTGCTGAGCGCATGGGATTTCATCCATGATCCCGCCGCCAGTGCGATGGCCAGTCCCAGCGCCGGGCAGGCCGCGATCCACATTTCCGGCAAAGCGAGGTGGCGCGCGCCGATCACCAGCGCCAGGCTCAGTCCAGCCTGCAAGGCGATGGTCGTAAGGGAGAGCAGCAGGTTGCGCCCGCGCGCCAGATAGACCAGCGCCGCTTCCGACACCACCGACGGGGCCGACGTCGCCTCCGCCGCCAGCAGGAAGATCAGCGCGCCCGTGCCCGCCACGAACTGCGGCCCCAGCACGCCCATCACCGCTTCGCCCGGAATACCGATGGCCAGCGCGATGCCGACCTGGGCTGCGATGATCCAGAAACCGACCTGGCTCACATGCTCCGCCACCGCGCCATATTTTCGCTCCGCGACATTGCGAGAGATGATCGGGCCTAGGATCGGCTCGAAGCTGGTCTTGAGCTTTTGCGGCAGCGATGAGAATTGCTGCGCCACATAATAGATGCCCGCGGCGGTGGGCGAGACGAAGAAGCCCAATATCCACAGGTCCAGCCGCCGCGTACCCCATTCAATGGCATCGGCAGCGGCGAGCGGCAGGTTACGCCGGGTCATTCGCCAGAGCAGCAACGGCTGCGGTCGCCACCCGCTGGGCAGGCCATAATGGCAGAACATGGCCCAGATGGCGGTCAGGAACGCGGCCGTCATCGACACGACATAGGCGAGGATCAGGCCGTCGCGCGCTGAGTAGAAGTAGAGCGCGCTTGCCGCAATGCTGATCGCCCATGGCTCGACGATGGACCGCGCGCGCACCGTCGCACCGATGTCATAGCGATAGGCGCAGGCGGCCAGCGCCACATCGGCGATCGCCACGCCGAAGATGATGAGCGGGAGCAGCCGGTCGAGGCCGTTGATCTGGCTGTTGGGGAACATCGCACCCGGAAAGGCAATCAGGCCCGCGCTGGCGATGGTGGAGGCGATGACGGTGAGGAGGAGGGCGTCATAGACGACATGATTGTCCGGCCGGGTCCGGGCGGACAATTGCTCCGCAAGGCCGCGCTTGAGGCCCAGCGTCGCGATCTGCGCGGCGAACTCCACCACCAGTACGGCCAGCGCGAACCGGCCGAGCGTGTCCGCGCCATAGAGGCGGCCGGCGACCAGCAGGAAGGGAATGCGCGCGCCAAGGCGCAGCATGAAGCCGAACACATTGGTCCGGCCGCCCTTGGCGAGCGTCGCCAGGTCGTCCTGTCCCTGTCTGTCCTGCGCCCCCGGACCTGGTGCATCCGGGCTGGCTGTCATGTCGGCCCTGCTCAAACGTTCCCGCCCCAATATATCGTTTCCGCGCCGTCAGGCATGGAAGTGTCGGGCAATCGACCCGGTCGAGCACACATAACCATCAACTGTGAGACAAAGGCTCATTCGGACCGGATCGGTCGCGCGAGCAACGCCGCGACCACATCCGATACCCCTGCCTCGTCGTTCAGCAATGCACATACGGCTCCTACCACCGGCATGTCCACGCCCACCGTTCTGGCCGCTTCGCGCAGGACGGGGGCGGTAAAGGCGCCCTCCGCCACGGTGCGGCGGTCGGCGATCAGGCTGGCCGCTGCCTTGCCCTCGCCTAACCCCTTGCCGAGCGAGAAGTTGCGCGAGCTGGTCGAGGAACAGGTGAGGACCAGGTCACCGAGGCCGGACAGGCCGGTCAGCGTCTCGATCCGCGCACCGCGCGCCAAGCCGAATCGCGTCATCTCCGCAAAGCCGCGCGCGATGAGCGCGGCGCGCGCATTCTGCCCCAGCCCTGCGCCTTCCACGACGCCGCACGCGATGGCGAGCACATTCTTGACCGCTCCTCCGATTTCCGCGCCGATGACATCGGTGGAAAGATAGGGGCGGAAAGCTGGCTGGGCGATGTACGAGCACAGCCGGTCCGCAATGGCCATATCCTCGCACGCCAGCGTGATGGCCGTGGGCAGTCCCTTGGCGACCTCATGCGCGAAGGTCGGGCCGGACAGGACGGCGATGGGCGCATCGGGGCATATCTCGCGGGCGACCTCGCTCATCAGCATGGTCGTGCCTGCCTCGATGCCCTTGGCGCACAGGATGATGGGCGTCGATCCAACCGGCGTCCGCGCCAGCACGCCGCGCAGATGCTGCGCGGGCGTCACGACCAGGAGAGCCGAGCAGGTGGCCAGTTCCGCCACATCGCCCGTCGCGCGGACGCTGGACGACAGCGGCACGTCGGGCAGGAACAGGCTGTTGACATGGCGGCCGTTGACCGCCTCGATCACCTCGGCTTCCCGCGCCCACAACAGGACCGGCTCGGTCCCGCCGAGTGAGGCGACCTGTGCCAGCGCGGTGCCCCATGCACCTGCTCCGATCACGCCGATGGTCATGCTTTCACTCCTGCGCCACGTGCTATCTCCGCATCGGGATCGAGCGGCCAACGCGGCCGCGCGGGGACAGACAGATCGTCCGTCAGGCCTGCCGCAAACCGCTCCGCCCCGGCCCAGCCGATCATTGCGCCATTATCCGTACACAGCCAGAGCGGCGGCGCGACGAACGGCAGGTCCGCCTGTGCCGCCAGTCCGGCCAGCGCGCCGCGTATCGCTTGATTGGCCGCCACCCCGCCTGCCACGACCAGCGCGGTCGGGCGAATGCTCACGGCGGCCAGCGCGCGCCGCGTGCGGTCGACCAGACAGTCGATCACCGCTTGCTGAAAACTCGCGCAGAGGTCCGGCACGCTCCACTGGCCGGTCTGCGATGCGCGCAACACCGCGCTCTTGAGGCCCGCAAAGGAGAAATGGGGATCGGCCGTGCCGACCAGCGGCCGGGGCAGGGGCACCGCACGGGGATCGCCCTGTAATGCCGCCCGCTCCACAGCCGGGCCGCCGGGTATGCCCAGGCCGAGCAGCTTGGCGGTCTTGTCATAGGCTTCGCCCGCCGCATCGTCGATGGTGGTGGCAAGGCGGCGATACCGGCCAACGCCCAACACCTCCATGATCTGGCAATGGCCGCCCGAGACAAGCAGCAGCAGATAGGGAAATTCGAGGCTGGGATCGGCAAGGCGTGGGGACAGCGCATGCCCTTCCAAATGATTGACCGCGATCAGCGGTTTGCCCGCCGCCATCGCCAGCGCCTTGGCCGTGACCAGGCCGACCATGACCCCGCCGATCAGGCCCGGCCCGGCTGTCGCCGCAATGGCATCGACCTGATCAAGCGTCATACCCGCATCGTCCAGCGCGCCCTCGATCAATGGGATCAGCGCATCGACATGGGCGCGCGCCGCAATCTCCGGTACTACACCGCCATAGGGGCGATGGATCGCCTCCTGCGTCGCCAGCCGATGCGACAGGATGCGACGGTCCGCGCCCACCAGAGCGGCGGCGGTTTCATCGCAACTGGATTCCAGCCCGAGGATCACGGCAGTGGCGGAGACGGTCATCGGCCTTCCCTCTATCGCGCGTTGCGATTAGAGCAAGGCCGCATATGCCCGACACTTCTTTCCCAAAACCCTTTCGTATCGGCACACGCGGCTCTCCGCTGGCGCTCGCCCAAGCCCATATGGTCGCGGATGGGCTGGCATCGCTCGGGCATGCGGTGGCGATTCACACGATCACCACCACCGGCGACCGGGTGCAGGATCGGGCACTGGCGGAGATTGGCGGCAAGGCACTGTGGACCAAGGAGCTGGACAGGGCGCTGCTTGAAGACGAGGTGGATTGCTGCGTCCATTCGATGAAGGATGTCGAGACGATCCGGCCCGCCGCCATCGCCATCGCCGCCATGCTGCCCCGTGCGGCGGTGGAGGACAGGCTGCTCGGCGCGCCGTCCATCGCCGCGTTGAAGCAGGGCGCCATCGTTGGCACCAGCTCGCCGCGCCGCGCCGCGCAGCTTCGCCGTATCCGCCCGGATCTCGTCCCCATCCTGTTTCGCGGCAATGTCGCCACCCGCATCGCCAAGCTGGCGCAGGGGGAGGCGGACGCGACCCTGCTCGCCGCCGCCGGGCTGGACCGGCTGGGGCTGGCGGATACCGGCGCCACCATCGCGCTGGCGGAGATGCTGCCTGCGCCCGCACAGGGGGCCGTCGGCATCGAATGCCGCGCAGACGATGCGGTCGCCCGCGCGCTGCTCGCCCCGATCAGCCATGCGGAAACCTTTGCCTGCGTCATGGCGGAGCGAGCCTTGCTCATCGGTCTGGGCGGAGGCTGCCACTCGCCGGTCGCTGCACTCGCCCGCATGGCCGATGGTATGATCCATCTCGATGCGGAGATTTTGTCGGCCGACGGCGCGGAGCATGTCACAGGTTCCGTCCGTCTGATGCCCGGTGACGGCGTGCCGGCGACCGCGCTGGGGCATGATTTGCTGGACCGCGCCAGTCCTGCCGTGCGATTCCTCTTCCATGGCTGATCCCGTCCTTGTCCTCCGCCCCGATCCCGGTGCCGCACGCACCGGCGAGGCGCTCGACAAGCTGGGGTTCCGGCCGGTCCTCTATCCGCTGTTCGCGGTGGAGCCGGTCGACTGGACGCCGCCCGACCCGGCGGATTTCGACGCGGTGCTCGTCACCAGCGCCAATGCGATGCGGCTCGGTGGTCCGGGCCTGTCGCGCTATTGCCGCCTGCCTCTGTTCGCGGTGGGGGAAACCAGCGCGAAGGCTGCCACAAAGGCTGGTTTCCATTCGGTCGTCGCCGGTGGCGGCAATGCGGTCTTCACCCTGCCCTTGATCATGGCGGCGGGCCATCGCCGCGTGCTGCATCTATGCGGGATGGAGGTGCGCGATCATGACGATCTCGGCCTCTCCATCCTGCGTATTCCCGTTTACGGCACCGTGCCCGCTGGCGATGCGGAGGGATTGAGGAGGGCGATCCCGCGCGCGCGCGGCGTGTTCGCCCTCATTCATTCGCCCCGCGCCGGGGAGCGGCTGGATGAGCTGGTGACGGTCGAGGATCGCCGCCATATCACCATCGTCGCGATCAGCGGTGCGGCTTCGGAGGCCTGTGGCAGCGGGTGGCATGACCGTGTGATCGCGGGCGCCGCGACAGACGAGGCGCTGCTGGCTGGACTGCAAATGCTTGTATGACGAGACAAATCGTCTAATCTCAGCGCCATTGCAATGATTAGGGCGCCATGACAGCCGAACCGGACCTGACATCGCCGCCAAAGCGCGGCATCGGCACACGCATGATATTGGGGCTGTTGATCCTCGCTTTCATTGGTGGGGCGATATTGATGGCGTGGCTGTCGCAGAACTGGCGCTCGATGAGCGGCAAGCTGCCACTGGCCAGCGCCCTGTCGAACAGCGCCGACCCTGTGCAGAATGCGTCGGGCGGCGCGGATGCCCCGCCCGGACCGCGCACCCTCCTGGCCGCACCCGCGCTGGTAGATGCACAGGCGGCCCGCATCGCGGATATGGAACAGCGGCTGTCGCGCATCTCGCTGTCGGCGCAGGCGGCCTCCTATAACGCCAATCGAGCGGAGGCGCTGCTGACCGCCTTTGCCGCGCGCCGAGCGCTCGATGCCGGGCGACCGCTCGGCTATATCGAGGGGACGCTGCGCCTGCGCTTCGGCGATGCCCAGCCCAAGGCGGTAGCGACCATCGTCAATGCCGCCGCCGAACCAGTGACGCTGGCCGACTTGCGGTTGGGCCTCCAGGATGTCGATCCGGTGACGGGCGATACCGGCCAGCGGGGCAGCTGGTGGCAGGGCTTCTGGCGGGAGGTGGGCAGCATCGCCATCATCCGCAAGGCAGATACTCCCTCGCCGGAACCGGAGCAGCGCCTCGCCCGCGCACGCCATGACGTGGAAGTGGGCCAGATCGACGCTGCGATCGCGGAGATAACTCCGCTGCTGCCGCGCCCCAGTGCGGTTCGCTGGCTGGAACTGGCCCGCCGTTATAACGAGGCGCACCGCGCGCTGGACGTGATCGAGGCCGCGGCGATACTGGAGCCGCGCTCCACGCCGGGCACATTGCCCACCGCGCCGGCCGTCCCCGTGGACGACGTCCCGGTGCCAGCCACTCCTCCCGCCGCCGCCGTCAAGGCGGTGCCTGCCGAAGCACCCGCCACGCCCTGAACCGGGGAACCGGAGCCAAGGCCTCGACCTGCATCCGCTCCCCATCGGCGCCCGGCCCTCAGATGGCGGTCACGACCGACACGTCCATCACCGCGCCATCGATGGCGAGGATATTATAGCTCGGCCAGCTTGCCCGTACCCGTTCTGACAGGGTGCCCGCGCCGATCAGGCGGATGGAGCGTCCCTCCATCTCCACCGTCCGGTCGAACGGGTCATGGACATGGCCGGACAATATCGCGCTGGCCCCGGCCCGGATGAGGGCGGCGAGTGCCTTTGCCCCGCCACGGGTGCGCGCCGTTCCTGTCGTCCCGCCGTCGATCAGCGGATGGTGGCACGTCACAAGCCGGTGCCGGGCCTGGGTCGCGCCCAGCAAGGCCACCGCCTTGTCCACCCGCCCCTGCGTCACATGGCCCTTCGACCAGTTGAGCCGCCACTGCGCCCGCGCCGTGGTCCGCAACGATATCACCGCGACATCGGTCAGGCTGATCGGCCGCTCGATGAACCGCTCCACCGCCTGATAGCGCCGATAGGGGGCCATGAACCTCGCCGCCACGTCGAAATAGGGCAAGTCATGATTGCCTACCTCGACCGAGACGGGGGCCGGGAGAGCGGCCAGCCAGTCGCGTGCGGCGGCAAATTCATGGCGCCGCGCACGCATGGTCAGGTCGCCCGTGATCAATATCGCATCGGGTCGTCGCGCCTCCGCCTCCTTGCGAAACCAGTCGAGCGCGCTCTTGTCCTCTGCCCCGAAATGCAGGTCGCTGGCATGGAGGATTAGCACCATGGCGCACCGCCGGACTGCGTCGGCACAGGATGATATGGGGATAAAGGACTATCAGTCATCCGAGACCAACGCACCCATGGTGCAAAAGGGGCCAATAGGCGATGTCCAGATGAGACCCGCTCGCAACAGGCATCAATCCTTGATTTTTCGCGCGCGCCGCATAGGAGGGGGCTTTCGAGATACCGGTTCCACACGGGGGAAGCTGCGACATGGCCGAATTCACTTTGCCCGCCAACAGCAAGATCAGGGCAAATGGCGTGACGCACAAGGCGTCCGCCAGCGCGACCAAGGTCAAGAAGTTCAAGGTCTATCGCTACGACCCCGATTCGGGCGAGAACCCGCGCTACGATACTTTCGAGATCGACCTCGATAATTGTGGCCCGATGGTTCTTGATGCGCTGATCAAGATGAAGAACGAGCAGGACTCGACGCTTACCTTCCGTCGCTCCTGCCGAGAGGGTATCTGCGGTTCCTGTTCGATGAACATGAACGGCAAGAATGGCCTCGCCTGCACCACTGCGATCGAGGATTGCAAGGGCGACGTGCGGATCACCCCGCTGCCGCACATGGACGTCATCAAGGATCTCGTCCCCGACTTCTCGCATTTCTATGCCCAGTATCAGACGATCCAGCCCTGGCTGAAGACCGTGACCCCGCCGCCCGCAGGCAAGGAGCGTCTCCAGTCGCCCGAGGATCGCGAGAAGCTCGACGGCCTTTACGAGTGCATCCTGTGTGCCTGCTGCTCGACGAGCTGCCCCAGCTATTGGTGGAACAGCGACAAGTTCCTCGGTCCGGCGATCCTGCTTCAGGCCTATCGCTGGCTGGCTGACAGCCGCGACGAATATACCGGCGAGCGTCTGGACGAGCTGGAGGATCCTTTCCGCCTCTACCGTTGCCACACCATCATGAACTGCTCGAACGTGTGCCCCAAGGGTCTGTCCCCGGCGCGCGCCATCGGTGAGATCAAGAAGATGATGGTCGAGCGCGCAGTCTGATTGAACGAGAGCTGACCGGGCCGGATTTCATGACTGAGGTAGTGGTTGACGGGCCTTGGGCCGGGTGGATTCGTCATGAGGACGAGGAACCGGACACCTATCTCAGTCTCATCGGTCCCAGTTTCAGCCGTCCCGAGGGTTCGAACCGCGCGACCGTCGCGGTGGAAACGCGGGCGGTGCATCGCAATCGGATGGGTGCGCTGCACGGCGGCTTTATCGCTGCCATCTCTGACCATGTCGGTTTCGCGGCGCTGAAGGCGCTGGGACGTCCCGAGCAACTTGGCGGCGTCACGATCGACCTTCAGGTCCAGTTCCTCGGTTCCGGCCGGGTCGGGCCGCTGCTGGTCGCCGATGTGGAAATCCTCAAGGAAACCGGCCGCCTCTTCTTCGTTCGGATGACCTTTCGTCAGGAGGACGCGCTGGTCGCTGCCGCTACGGCGACCTTTCGCAAGGCCAGCGAAAAAAAGTGACCGGCGTTCTGGCCCGCTATCAGGTGCTCGTTGCGGCCGGGGAAATCCGGCCCGATCCAGACCAGCGGGCGGCCGCCGAACGACTGGACGCCATCGCCCGGTCTCTGGAGGCGGGCGGCATGGGCGGCGGGGGCCTCTTCTCCCGAATTCTTCGCAGGAAACAGGAGCCGGTGCGCGGCCTGTACATGTGGGGGGGTGTTGGGCGCGGCAAGTCCATGCTGATGGACCTTTTCTATGACATGCTGGCCATAGAGCATAAGCGACGCGCGCATTTCCACGAATTCATGCTCGACGTCCATGACCGGCTGCGGATCGCGCGCCAGTCGGAAAAGGGTGATCCCATCCCGCCCGTGGTGGAGAGTATCGCGGCCGGCGCGCGCGTGCTGTGTTTCGACGAGATGGTGGTCAACAATATGGCGGATGCGGCGATTCTCTCGCGGCTGTTCGCGGGGTTGCTCGATGCCGGTGTGACGATCATCACCACGTCCAACCGCGTGCCCGACGATCTCTACAAGGACGGGTTGAACCGCCATCTGTTCCTGCCCTTCATCGATTTGCTCAAGGCAAAGCTCGATGTCATCACCCTTGATGGCCCGACCGATTATCGGCTGGATCGCCTTGCGGGCGCGCGTACATGGCTGGTGCCGAATGGCGATGCTGCGACTCGGGAATTGAGCGAGACGTTTTTCCGCCTCACCGATTATCCACCCAGCGACGGCCAGAACGTGCCGAGCGAGGAAGTGCCCGTTCATGGCGGCCGCTCCATCCATGTGCCCAAGAGCCTGAAAGGGGTCGGTGTCTTCTCCTTCAAGCGGCTGTGCGCGGATGCGCGCGGCGCGAGCGACTATCTGGCTATTGCCCGGCATTTTCACACCGTCGTCATTGTCGGCATTCCGATCCTTGGCCCGGAAAATCGCAACGAGGCCGCCCGGTTTGTCACATTAATCGACGCACTCTACGAATATAAGGTCAAGCTGCTGGCCAGTGCGGAGGCGGAGCCGGAGGTGCTGTACCCCAGCGGCGACGGCGCTTTCGAGTTTCAGCGTACCGTATCGCGGCTGATGGAAATGCGGTCGATCGACTATCTCGCCCTGGGTCATGGCGGCGAATAATGAAGTCTTTTGATATTGCGAACTGGTATCACAAATAGATGGTGCAGCGCGGCGAATCAGCATTGAATCCTTAACCCATTCGGCCTAAGCGGTCCTCCGACCAAGCGGCCCAAAAGCTTTAAGGAGGACCAGATGGCCCGTAAGAAGATTGCGCTGATCGGCGCTGGCAATATCGGCGGTACGCTCGCGCATCTCGCGGCACAGAAGGAACTGGGCGACATCGTCCTCTTCGACGTCGTCGAAGGCGTTCCCCAAGGCAAGGCTCTCGACCTGTCACAGTGCGGGCCCGTCGAAGGCTTCGACGCCAAGCTGACCGGCACCAACGATTATGCCGACATCGCAGGCGCGGATGTCATCATCGTTACCGCCGGTGTCGCACGCAAGCCCGGCATGAGCCGTGACGACCTCCTTGGCATCAACCTCAAGGTGATGAAGTCGGTTGGCGAGGGCATCAAGGCCAACGCACCCGACGCTTTCGTCATCTGCATCACCAACCCGCTGGATGCCATGGTCTGGGCGCTGCGCGAATTTTCCGGCCTGCCCCACAACAAGGTTGTCGGCATGGCTGGCGTGCTCGACTCGGCGCGCTTCTCCACCTTCCTCGCAGAAGAGTTCGGCGTGTCGGTGAAGGACGTGACCAGCTTCGTGCTGGGCGGTCATGGCGATACCATGGTCCCCGTCGTCGAATATTCGACCGTCAAGGGCATCCCGGTTCCTGACCTCGTCAAGCTGGGCAAGTCCACGCAGGAGCGCATCGACGCGATCGTCAAGCGCACGGCCAATGGTGGCGGAGAGATCGTCGCCCTGCTCAAGACCGGCTCCGCCTTCTACGCGCCCGCCACCTCGGCGATCGCAATGGCTGAATCCTACCTCTACGACTATAAGCGCATTCTGCCCTGTGCCGTTCACCTGACCGGCCAGTATGGCGTGGATAATCTTTATGTCGGCGTGCCGGTGGTGATTGGTGCTGGCGGCGTCGAGGAGGTGATCGAGGTCGAACTGAACGAAACTGCCAAGGCGGGTCTCCAGGTATCGATCGACGCCGTCAAGGAACTGCTTGTTGCCTGCAAGGGCATCGACCCCAGTCTGGCCTGACGAATAGAGCGTGTCCGGTCCATGGGGGCTGGGCGTGCCTTTTGCGCGTAGGCATCACCGTACCCGAAAAGGGGGATATATGTCCATTCTCATCGACAAGAATACGAAGGTCATCACGCAGGGTATGACCGGGGCGACCGGCACTTTTCATACCGAGACGGCGCTGGCCTATGGCACGCAGATGGTTGGCGGCGTGACGCCGGGCAAGGGCGGCACGAC
>DASVMZ010000013.1:0-1739 GCA_036384115.1 Sphingobium sp. | reverse complement strand
GCATGGAGTAGTCCTTCAAAGATAAGCAAATAAGGGTTGCGGGCATGGACCATGATATGGAGGAGGAGGAGGCCGCCACACGACGTGGAGCGGCCCGACACAGCTTCTTTCTGCTGGCTAATGTGATTGGTGAGGACGGTTCGGTGATCGGGCGCATGCGCGTCCGGAATCTGTCAGCAAGCGGGCTGATGGGCGACACGGAGATGGCGCTGGAACCGCAGGCCCGGCTGACGGTCGATCTTCGCGGAATTGGTTCCGTGTCCGGCACGATAGCCTGGGCGAGGGAGGGCAAGATCGGCATGGCGTTCGACGTGCCGGTCAATCCGCAACAGGCGCTCAAGCCGGTCGGTCGGGGGCGGAAAATCGGACAATGATCTTCGCGGCCTTCTGAAGGAGAGGCGGCTTCACCCGCTTGGCGCCTGCGAAGATACAGCGGCCGTCTCGGGCAGCAGCCAGCAGGACATGACCACCACGGCCAGCGTCGCAAAGCCCATGATGCCGATCACGCCCGGCACGCTCGTCCCGCGCGCGAGCATCGCCGTCACCACCGCCACCACCAGCACGGTCGTCGCGGCGTTGACGATGTTGTTCGCCGCGATCGTCCGCGACCGCTCCTCGCGCGGGCTGTGCGTTTGCAGGATGGCGTAGAGCGGCACGATGAACATGCCCCCGGCGAAGGCTATCCCCACAAGGTCCGCCATGATCCGCCAGCTGCCCGCCGACCCCACGAACTCGGCGATGCCCGCGCCACTATGGACGGGCGCATAGGCGCTGGTCGACAGCCACAGGTCGACCATGCAGCCCGCCAGCACCAGCGCCGACACCGGCACGAAGCGCGCCGACACCGCGCCGCCCAGCAGCCGATTGACCAGCATAGAACCCAGCGCCACGCTGACCGAGAAGATCAGCAGGAAGAAGGTCGCAACCTCCTGTCGGGCCTTCAGCACGCCGCTCACCAGCGGCGCGAATTCGGCGAGCAGCACCGCGCCGACGGCGAAGAACCAGCTGATCCCCAGGATCGACAGCCACACGCCGCGCCCATGCCGCGCCGCGCGCAGGATCGCCCATGTGCTCCTGAATATATTGGGCTCGATCTTCAGGCCAGGAACCACGGTGGGCGCTGACGGCACCGCCAGGCTGACGAGGAAACCGACGGTCGCGATGCCGACCGCCACGAGGCCCGCTTCCCAGGGCGGGATGATCCCGGCCAGCAATTGCCCGCTCAGGATGGCGAGGAACGTGCCCGCCTCGATCAGGCCGGTGCCGCCCATGATCTCATGGCAACGCAGATGCTGCGGCAGGATCGAGAATTTGACCGGACCGAAGATCGTCGAATGCAGCCCCATCAGGAACAGGCAGGACAGGAGCAGCGGGACGGACTCCAGCCAGAATCCGGTGACGGCCAGGGTCATGATGACGACCTCCGCCGCCTTCACCCCGCGGACGATCTTCGCCTTGTCCCATGCGTCGGCCAACTGTCCGGCCAGCGCGGAAAAGAGGAAATAGGGCAGGATGAACAGGCCCGTGGCGATCGTCGCCAGCATCTCCGCCTTGTCGGGCTGCGCATGATAGATGCCGAAATTGGCGAGGAACAGCAGCGCGAACTTCAGCAAATTATCGTTGAACGCGCCTAGAAACTGCACCACGAACAGCGGCGCGAAACGGCGTTTTCCCAGCAGCGACAGATCAGGTGCGGACATTCTCTTCCCCTATCGAGTGATCCTTATGCCGTGATTCCG
>DASVMZ010000012.1:0-49759 GCA_036384115.1 Sphingobium sp. | reverse complement strand
CCATTCGAGCAGGCCGTCGAGGAAGCGGAATGGGTGCAGGCGGAGTTCGACCGAACGGGCTGGCCGCGTGGAATCGTCGCCTATGCGGATTTTACCGCACCCGATGTCGCAGCCACCCTCTCCCGGCTTATGAAAATCCCCCATGTGAAGGGGATCCGCCAACAGCTGAACTGGCACAAGAATCCACTGCTGACCTATGCGAAACGACCGGACATAATGGCCGACCCGCAATTCGTGCAGGGCTTTTCACATATACAGGATCATGACCTGCTTTTCGAGTTGCAGGTGTTCAGCAGCCAGATGCATGACAGCATCGATTTCGTGGCCAAGTTCCCGGACGTGCGCTTCGTACTGTCGCACGGCGGAATGCTTGAAGACCTGAGCCCGGAAGGCCTCGCCGAATGGAAGGCGATGATCCACGGTCTGGCCGCCCTCCCCAATGTGTCGGTCAAGCTCTCGGGCCTGGGCATGTTCGTCCACCGGATCGACCCGCCGCTGGTCGATACCATCATCACCGAATGCCTGGACGCATTCGGCGTGGAGCGCTGCATCTATGGCAGCAACTTTCCGATCGAGAAAATCTGGAGCGACTATGACATGTTGATCTCCACCTATCGCACCTCGCTGGACCATTTGAGCGAGAGCAGCCAGCGGGCGATCCTGCACGACAACGCCGTACGGACCTATAAATTATAAGGGGAATCTTTGCGTGGTGGCGCATGTCGTAGCACAGCCTCACCCGCCATCCATGCCCACCCACCAAAGGGCGATGGCCAGGTAACCGATCGACACATGCATTCGAACCCTTGGCGTTGCGATCAAGGGAAGAAAGGGAGGGGACATGATAGGATTTTCGGCAAGATTTGCTGTGCGCTCGGGCGCTTGCGCGGCCTTGCTCGCTTGTTGGCCCGCCTGCGCCGACGCAGCGGAGCCAAAGCAGTCTGCTGCATCCGCAGGCACAACTTCTAATGAGGATGACATCGTCGTCACAGCCCAAAAACGATCCGAGAATGTTCGGGACGTACCGCTCGCAATCTCGGCTTTCGGAGGGGAAACACTGGCCAAAAGCAATGTCGTCCAGCTCTATGATCTGCAACGTCTGGCGCCCAGCCTGCGCGTCGATCTGGGCGCGCGCGCGGATAAACTACGCATCGTCATACGCGGGGTCGGTTCATCCGGTGGAACGGCGATCGAACCAAGCGTTGCGACCTTCCTCGACGGCGTCTACATCCCGCGCGAAGGTGCGACCACCTCGGCGTATCTCGATATCGAAGCGATTGAAGTTCTGCGCGGCCCGCAAGGAACCTTGTTCGGCCGGAACGCCTCGGTCGGCGCCATCAATCTGCGATCTGCTGAGCCGGGTAACAGCATGGATGGCCGGTTGACCGCGGAATATGGCACCGGAGAGCGATACAAGCTCGACAGCTTCATCAATCTTCCCGTGAACGACAAACTCTCGCTGCGGTTCGCGGCGATGGGCGAAATCTTCAACGGCCTGTACATCAACAGGGCCGATGGGAATCGCGTGGGCGGGGTCAACACGCTGTCCGTTCGCACCAGTGCGAAACTCGCGCTCACAGACCGTCTCACTGATGTCTTGCGGATCGCCTATTCGAGCAAGCAGGGCAACGACATCAACAATATGTATGCGCTCCTGCCCGACAGTTTCCCGGCCGGCGGTCTCGCGACCTATCTTGCCCGTTTCGCAACGATCGGTAGCCGCGACATCGACTTAAACCCGTTCGACCGTAAGGTGAATGAATTTATTAACGATCGGCTCGATGACACGCGCTTCAGTGCAACCAACAAGCTTTCCTGGGAAAGCGCGTCGGGTTTTACGGTGAATCTCATCAGTGCCTATCAAGACTGGCGCAACCGGCAGACAGGCAACTATATTCTTTCCACGCAAACCCAGTCCATGATCCAGTTTGGCCAAGCGGACAGCGAATCCCATTCAGAGGAGCTCCAGTTGATTTCGCCGAAAGATTTGCTGGCGGGGCATTTGAGCTTCGTTGGTGGACTCTATTATTCGCACGAAAAGCTTCGAATTGGCGAGGCGTTTCAGTTCAAGTCAGATCTCTGCAATCTGGTCCTGCGCGCCAATCCCCTCTATACATCCTGTCTGGCCGGAACCAATGGCCTCGCCACAAACGCGCAGTTCCATCAGAAAACCGACAGCATCGCCGCTTATGGGCAGGCGACGATCCACCTCGTCCCAGCGGTCGATCTGACGCTTGGTGCACGCTGGTCACAGGACAAGAAGACGGCACTGCTCGATCAGCAGGCCATCATCGCCGCCGGCGCGCTGCTGGTTGCCAGTGAGACGGTTCCGCTCACGCTGAAGGAGGATCGGCCTACCTACAGGGCTAGTCTTAGCTGGAAACCATCGGATAAGGCATTACTGTTCGCGAGCTACACGACGGGCTTCAAATCGGGGGGATTCAACTCGGCGACATCCAATGTCCGCTTGGGGCAGACCCGAAAACTGGATCCCGAAACGGTAAAGAGCTACGAATTTGGGTTAAAGACCAGCTGGTTCGATCGGCTGCTGCAGCTAGATGTCGTGGCCTACCGGATGGACATTGCGAATTTCCAGGATCGCAGCTTCAACGGCCTCGCCTTCGTCCTCCAGAATGCTGGTGATATTCGAAACAAGGGCGTGGAGATCGATGCGGTTCTGCGGCCCGCCAAGGGACTTCGTTTCAACGCCAATATCGCTTATCTCGACTCGGTTTTCACCAGCTACCCTGGCGGTTCGAACCTTCCAGGCCTCCCCGGCACGCAGAACCTGTCCGGAAAGCGGCCTACCTTCACACCCAAATGGAGCGGCTCGATCGGTGCCGAATATGCAGGTGGTCTCGGGACAACAGGCTGGACCTGGCTAGCGCGATCCGACCTCTCCTTCACCACCCGCGCCAATATCGGGGGCGTCAATAACGCCGATCCCAATACGGTGTGGCCATCCTATGCACTACTCGGCGGACGCATCACCGTTTCCAGCTCCGACGGAAAATGGTCTGGCTCGGTTTTCGGACAGAATCTCACCGACAAGGGCTATTGCACCTCGGTCGCCTACCAACCATTCGGGGCGCTTCTCGGTGCCATAGCGGGCGGACAGTCGGCGCTGCGCTGCAATGTCGTGGGTCCGCCGCGTACCTTTGGCATGGCCCTATCTCGTCACTTCTAGCCTTGGCGAAAGCAAGCCATGCGCGCAAAAGCCGCGATCGGACCGGCAACTATGCGGCCGCGTTTGGGCTGGCAGCGGCGGCGGCGCTATTGGCAGACCTGCTGGTCACAATGCTCGCGGCAATGCCGCCCCGCCGTTCGGGCGTTGTGAACAAGGTCATTTCCCCGTGATGCAAAATATTATGTTGTCGCCAACCAGCTTGGTATGTGTGCATGACTCAAAGGAAATAGCCTCCGCAACGCCATGGAGGTTCAACGGGATATGTGGACGATAACGGAACCCTCGCCTTTTGATATTTTCCAGTGGCTGCCACTCGACGCCCGCGCGGCGTTCGAAAGCGAGGCGCGCGAACATCATTTTCACAAGGGAGATCATGTCTACATCGAGGGTGATCCGGGCGATGCGATGTACCGCCTGATATCCGGGAATGTGCGACTGTCTGTAGCGGATGCGGATGGCCGTGAACTGTTGTATCTTTTGTTTGAGCCGGGAGACTGTTTTGGTATCAGCAGTTGTATCGACGATGAACCGCGGCCGCACACCGCCCGGGCGAACAGTGACCTTGAGTTGCAGGTGCTAAGCAAAGCCGCCGTCGATCGCCTGCGCACGCTCCACCGGCCGTTCGACGACGCCATCATGAGGCTTCTGGCGCGGCATATGCGTATGCTTAGCCAGTTCTTCGCCGAAACATCGCTGAAATCGCTGCGCGAGCGAGTGGCGAGCCGCCTGCTCTCCACCGCCCGGTCCTTCGGGGTGAACGCGCCCGGGGGTATAGTCCTGTCCATCGATCTCTCACAATCCGAACTGGCATTCATGGTCGGCAGTTCTCGCCAGTCGATCAACAAAACACTTCAACGGTTCCGGGACGAGGGCCTGATAGAGATTGATCACGGCAAGGTGATCATCACGCACCTCGATCGCCTCCGTAACGTTGCAGGCTACTAGCGAAGGGGCGCCGCCCCCTACGCAACGGGCGTGCCACTCGCCTATCTTTTCGTCCGGATCATCCGGCTTCATAGCTCCAATCTTCAAGACTGCCGCTGATATCGGATAGTGACACGGCCACAGGTGCCCATGATGAAGCTGGGTACGCCCGTGGCCTACATTTCCAAACGCACGACGATCACCGATGCAGGCGGCAGGTCGAGGACCAGCTTGCCACCGCTTGCCTTTGCCCTGAAACCCCGTGGGACAACGGCGGAGGGGGCTTCGAAGCTGTTTACAGCGCTGACGTTCGCTGCTGTGAGAATTTCGCCAACCGCCGACTTTATCGGTGTCCCCACCAAATTCGCGGCGACGTTGGCCGACTGTTTCGGATCGATATTCGTAATTGCCAACCAAATAGTTCCGTCCTTGGCCTTCGCGGCGACAGTATCGATCCGAGGCAAAGTCGATTCACTGAATTTATACTGTCCTGCCGAGGCGGTGATCGGAAGAAGTGTCGCATCCTGGAATGGAACATACATCCGAAAGACGTGGTACGTCGGCGTAAGCAGTATCTTCTGATTGTCTGTCAGGATCATCGACTGAAGTACGTTCACCATTTGGGCGATATTTGCCATTCGCACCCGTTCTGCATGGCGTGCAAAAATGTTGAGGTTCAAGGATGCTAGAATGGCGTCTCGCAAGGAATTCTGCTGCTGGATGTAAAAAATCGGAGTGCCGGGCATCGGCTTCAACCAGACACCCCATTCATCCACGGCCAGCGCTACCTTTTTCTCCGGATCATATTTGTCCATGATCGCCGAGTGCCGGGCGATCAGATTATCCATGACGTAGGTGTTCCTGACGAACGTCGCATACTCCTTTTCCCCGAAGCCAACGGCAGGATCGCGCATCGTGCCAAGGTCTCCGCCCGTATAGTGGTGGAGAGACAGCCCCTCGATATTTCGGCTTCGCGGCGAGCTTTGTTGCCACGCTTTCATCACGGCTTCGGTGTAATCAGTGTCGCTTGAACCGATATCCGTGTCGGCAGGTCCAACCGCAATTCTCTTCATACCCTTTGCGGACGGGACGAAGCGGTTCACTCCACTCTGGGCAGGATCCAGATTGCGAACGAACAGGCTGAAGGTTTTCATCCGATCCACATAGGTTTGGGCCGACATGTCTCCGCCACACCCCCACGCCTCATTGCCGATGCCCAGGTATTTTACGCGAAAAGGGGTTGGGTGGCCGTTGGCCTCCCGCTCTTTCGCAAGGGCCATCGGTAGTGGCGCAGTCATATATTCCAGCCAGTCGGCAGCTTCCTGAACCGTTCCCGAGCCGACATTGACGGTGAGATATGCCTCGCTTCCGATCTGGTCGATGAAGTCCATAAACTCGTGCGTGCCGAACATATTCGGCTCGACTGGATTGCCCCAGTTGATATTGGCCCGCGCTGGCCGTTGGTCCAGCGGGCCAATACCGTTCCGCCAGTGGTATTGATCGGCGAAACAGCCGCCCGGCCATCGCACATTGGGCACTTTGAGCGCCCGAAGTGCCTGGACCACATCGCTGCGAATGCCACGAACATTGGGAATGGGGGAATCCTTGCCGACCCAGACCCCGCCATAGATTCCGTTGCCGAGTTGCTCAGCGAACTGGCCGAAAATATCCCGGCTGATGGTTGGCCCATTTCGTCCGGCTTCGATCGTGACGGAGACCTCGGTCGTAGGGGCCTGGGCTCCTGCGGCCACAGCGAATGCCATCACCCCCAGCGAGAACAATCCAGCCAATGCCTTTGCTTTTGCATAGCTTGTCTTTTCCCGCCTGGGCATGGCTCCACTTTCCTTCCGACTGAATATTACGAAATCGGATCGTAGAGTATGGCGCTTTCGTAACGCGGTCCAGCGTCAAGCCGGACGAGCGAACCCAGATCGATTCTCCGGTTCGTCTGCCCCAGTGGCATTCCGGTCAGCCATCCGCCGCCTTCGTCCGTAAACCGAACGGAGAAATTGTACGCTCCATCTATCAGTGCGGGACAATGGCACCATAATCCACGCGAGTATTGGAAAGGCGAGAGATTCCAGAGCGTGGCTTAAATAACCTGGCCAACTACATCTATTTTCTTGAAACGTGCTGAGCTAGCCTCTGAAAAGGTCACGTCGGACACCGGATATTTCGAACAGATGGTCGCGACTAGCTTCAAGCTCACCACGAAGCTTCGTGACATCGAAACCGACCAGTTCTCCCCGCCATTTGCGGATCACGCCTGCAACAAGCACCGTATCGACATTGGAACGTTCCATTAGCGTCACCACCGCGCCGGTCACATGGTTGAGGGGAGCGACATTGATCGCTGAGGCGTCGAGCAGAACGATGTCGGCTTCTTTGCCGGGCGACAGACTCCCGATCTTGCGATCCAGTTTCAGGCCTTTTGCGCCCTCTATCGTCGCGAAACGGACCGCGTCGCGCGATGTAATCATCTGCGGCAAATCTGTTTCACCAGCCAGCGCCCGTTCGTTGAGGAAGGCGCGCTGGAGCGTAAACGCGCTCCGCATCTGTGTGAATGGATCAGCGGTCATCGTGCATTCGACGTCGCTCGATAGCGACGGCTGTATCCCCAAATCGAGCGCCTTCTTGATCGGCGGCATGCCATGGCGCATCGTCATCTCGATCGGCACCGACAAGGAGATATGGGCGCCCGCATCCGCCGCCGCCTGCCAAGCGAAATCGGACATGCCGGTCATATGGATGAAGATATTGTCCGTACCGAACTGTCCAGATCGGGCAAGATCGTCGAAGGTCGCCCGCAAACCAAAGGTGCCGACCACATGCAATGCAATCGGAATGCCCAGTTCGCGTCCGATCCGCCATGCGTCCGCATAGCCGGGCAAATAAATCTCCCCACCCATGGCCATGGTCAAAAGCTGGTCATCAGAGGAAAAATAGGTAGACTTCAATCGCTGAGCATCTTGTGGATATTTTGCGCCTTCGCCCCAGCCCTCGAAATAGCCGAATACCGCGCGCCGGCCTGCATCTTGTAATGCCTGAACGGCAGCATCCGAATGGTCTGGAGAGTGATGAATCTGGGACACGTCCATGACGGTCGTGACCCCGGCATCGATCTGCGAGAGAGAGCCGAATAGTTCGTTGATATAGACGTCCTGAGGGCGATAGTGCAGCGCGAACTTCTGGAGCACATCCTCGTAATAGTTGATCGCGCTATGCGGCAGCCCGTCGTTGACCAATATGCCATCGGCCAGAAAACCGCGCAGCGCCGTCTCGAACTGGTGGTGATGCGTATCGACGAAACCGGGCATCACGATCTTGCCCTGCGCGTCAATGACAGCGGCATCCCCTGCGTCGATATTCGGACCGATGGCCTCTATGTGCTTGCCCGATATCAATATGTCGGCGCAGGCGAAATCGCCCACTTGCGGATCCATTGACAGGACGCTGCCGCCGCGAATGAGGAGCCGTCGACCAACCTCCCCGGACGCGATCGGCATTTCCGACGGTGTAGATCGCTGGCCCTTATCCAATATGTGGGAACCGTCACCAGCCCTTGGCACGGGACGATATTGCCCGGACATGCCGGGTGTCGACGGCGCGCCAATACCTTGCTGGCTATGGTTCTTGCACATGCGGTTTCTCCCAAAGACCCAGTATTATCCCTGGTTTCCACCTATGGACTGTCCGCGATCAACGCTGATCTCCTGGCCGGTAATTTCCGATGCGCCATCGGACGCCAGGAACATATAGGCTCCCGCCAGATGCTTGGGATCGATCAACCCGGGCCGGATGACCATCTGCGACATCAGTGCGGCCTGGTCTTCCGCCGTCAGTCCGTTCATGTTCATTTCGGTCGCCATTGATCCTGGACACACGGCGTTGACCGTAATCCCCTTTTGCCCAAGATCGCAGGCCAGCGAACGTACCATACCCAGGACCGCATGCTTGGACGAAGTATATGCGAGGAAATTGCCCTTCATCGCGAGACGCGCCCAGATCGAGGCGGTGAAGATGATCTTCCCGCCCGGCTTCATGCGTGCAATGGCTTCCTGCGCGCACCAATAGAGGCCAAATACGTTCACCTCAAAATGGCGGACGAAATTTCCGGCATTCGTGTCGCTGCGATCGTCCGGGGGCGTCGGAATGCCGATACCTGCGTTATTCACCAACACATCGATATGGCCAATATCAGCAAAGGCAGCGGTCACTTCTTCCCGGCGGGAGATATCGAATTTCAGCGCGGTGACCTGGGCACCGGTTTCTTTTTGGATAGCGTCACGCGCGTCGTAGACGTCATCGAGATGTGAGGTAATCGTAAGGTCAGCACCTTGCCGGGCGAATTCAGTTGCGACGGCCAGTCCTATTCCGCTGCTTGCGCCGACAAAAACGACCTTCTTGCCCGACAATCCATAATTAACATTCGTCATTGGTAGTTCCTCTCATTATTCATATGTAATGATAATAGTCGTCAACCCGCCTTGACGAGGGTTGGCCCGGCGTGCGCAGAAATCGGTGGCGCCCAAAATGCCGCGGCCAGTTCGACTATCTTGGTTCGATAGGCCGCAATCGCCTGCTCCTTGACCGGGCCATAACCGCGTACCTCATCCGCCGCCGCCAGCAGCGCGACCGCCCGGTCGTAATTAGCCGGTGTGAGACCCGCGAGGGTGTCCGACAGGAGCCGCGCATAATCCTCGATCAATCCGCGCTCCATCCGGCGTTCGGCCGTGTAGCCGAAGGGATCAAAGCGGGTGCCGCGCACGCTGCGAAGCCTTGCAAGTAGCTTGAGCGGGACAAGGATCCACGATCCAAACTCGCGTTTGCGGGGCCTGCCATTCACCAGCCCCCCTCCCAGTATCGGGGGCGCGAGGTTGAAAGCGATGCGGGCGTTGTCATCAAATTGCTTTGCTATATCCGCCCGCAGGCGTGCATTGGTCAGCATCCGTGCGACCTCATATTCATCCTTATAGGCCAACAATTTCGCGTAGGTCCGGGCGACGGTGCGCGACAAATCGCAGCGTCCCGGCATCACACGTGCTTCCGCCGTCCCGACTTCGGCCATGGTGTCACGATAGTGTCGAGCCAGCTTCGCATTCTGATAGGCGGTCAGGTGTGCGGCGCGATGCTCGATGATCTCATCGACGGTTTCCAAGCGCTGCACCTCCTGCGGCGGCGCGGCGTTCCGCGCCATGTCCAGCACGGCCTGCGGATCAGCAAAGTAGAGCCGGCCCAGCCGGAAGGCGCGGATATTGAACGGCACCGCCACACCGTTCAGCGTCACAGCCTTCTCGATCGCCTCGACACCAACGGGTAGCCACCCACCTTGGGCCGCCACGCCCATCAGGAACAGATTGGCCCCGATCGTGTCCCCCATGATGGCAAGCGCCATCGCGGAGGCGTTCGCCCCGGTGAAGCTGTCTTTGTCCACCGCGCGCCGCAATTGTGCGGTCAGCAGTTTCGTATCGGGATCGAAGTCGCGGTTGAACTGGAACGTGAGCGTTGGCGCCACATCGCCATTGACCACGGCGCGCGTGCGCACGGAACTAAGCGTCATTGCCGATTCAGCAGCCAGCGCGGCGACCAGATCGAACGCCAGCAACAGGTCCGCCTCACCCCGACCCAGCCGCTGGGCATGGACCGCCCCCTGGCTGGCGGCAATCCGTACATGACTATATACCGCACCGTTCTTCTGGCTGAGGCCAGTCATATCGAACAACGACATCGACAGGCCCTCGATATGTGCGGCCATGCCCAGCAACGCGCCCACGGTAACCACGCCAGTGCCGCCGATGCCGGTAATCATCACATTGTAACCAGCGTCACCGATCGCGGCGCGCGGCGCTAATGGAAGATCGGCAAACAGCGTCTCGTCGATCGTCAGCGCCTTGGGCTTGCGTGGTTCAGCATCATAAACAGTCACGAAAGACGGGCAGAAGCCGTTGAGACAACTATAATCCTTGTTGCAGCTCGACTGGTCGATGGCGCGCTTGCGTCCGAACTCCGTCTCCACCGGGACCAGACTAACGCATGTCGATTGAACCGAGCAGTCGCCGCAACCTTCGCAAACCGATGGTGCAATGAACAGACGCTTGGGCGGGTTGGGGAAGGCTCCGGTCTTGCGGCGACGGCGCTTTTCGGCGGCACAGGTCTGCTCGTAGATCAGCACCGAGCAACCGCCGACCTCACGCAGCCGTTTCTGCACATCGTCCAGCGTATCGCGGTGACCGATCTCGACGCCGGCGGGCAGTTCGCGATTGCCTTCGTGCCGTGACGGATCGTCACTCAGCAGGATGATCGTCGCGACACCCTCGTCGCGCACCTGTCGCGCGATTTCGGCAACGGAGATGGGACCATCGACCGGTTGGCCGCCGGTCATCGCCACCGCATCATTGTACAATATCTTGTACGTGATGTTGACGCCCGACGCGACTGCAGCGCGGATCGCCAGCAGGCCCGAATGATAATAAGTACCATCGCCCATATTCTGGAAAATATGCGGCGTGTCGGTGAACGGCGCCAAGCCGATCCAGTTGCCTCCCTCCCCACCCATTTGCGTCGGCAGCAAAGCGACGTCGGGACGGACGAAATTGACCATCGTGTGACAGCCGATGCCGGTCATGCTGATGCTGCCATCAGGCACACGGGTCGATCGGTTGTGCGGGCAGCCGGAACAGAAATAGGGGCTGCGACGCAGCGGCGCGACCGCAGCCTTGCCGGGACCTGTCAGGCGGCTGCAGGCATTCCGCACGGCATCGTTCGACAGGCCCAGCCGGTCGAGACGCCCGGCAATCGCAATCGCCAGGCCGGACGGGTCGAGCTGCACGATCGACGACAGCAAGGGCGCGCCATCCTCGTCCAATTTGCCGATGACGCGCGGATGATCGGGCAAATTGACCAGCGTGGCGGCGATCTGCTGCTCCAGGAAACTGCGCTTTTCCTCGATGACGAACAGCACCTCCTGCCCGCATGCGAAGTCAGTCAATCCCACCGGCTCCAACGGCCAGATGCATCCGACCTTGTACAGCGACAGGCCCAGCGCCGCGGCGCCAGCCTCGTCCAGACCAAGCAAAGCGAGTGCCGCGCGAGTATCACCATAAGATTTACCCGCTGAGACGATGCCCAGCGCGCGTTTCGGCGCGTCCGTAACGACACGGTCGATGCCATTGGCCCGTACGAATGCATGGACCAGCGGCAAGCGATGCTCGACGACGATCTGTTCCTCGCGCAGCGGGTTATAGGCCGCCTGCTCGATATTGATCCCGGTCGGCAGGTCAGAGGGCCGCTCCGGTAGCGTGATATCGAAGCTATCAAGGTCGAGATCGATCGTCGCGGTCTGTTCTGCGATTTCGTTCACGCACTTGATGCCGACCCACGATCCGCTGAACCGCGACATCGCGATACCCAGCAAGCCAAAGCGTATGATCTCTTCGACATTGGCTGGGTAGAGCGACGGGATCAGGCTGGCAGCCATCGCCTGCTCACTCTGATGCGCGACGGTTGAGGATTTGCCGGCATGATCATCGCCATAGAAAACCAGGACGCCACCGTTGCGATGGGCACCAGCGTAATTACCATGCTTGAAGGCATCGCCCGACCGATCAACACCCGGCCCCTTGCCATACCAGGCGGCGAAGACTCCATCGAACTTCGCACCCGGGACGGCATCGAGCTGCTGCGTGCCGCGAACGGCGGTGGCCGCCATATCCTCGTTGACGCCCGGCTGGAATCGAATGTCGGCCGCGGTCAGCCGCTTGCCGATTGACCACAGGGTAGTGTCCACATTACCAAGCGGCGATCCGCGATAGCCCGTGATGTAACCCGCAGTATTTAGCCCTTGCCCACGGTCCCTCTCTTTTTGCGCCAACAGCACTCGAGCGATTGCCTGCGTGCCGTTCATGACGACACGCCCGCGGCGCAAAACCCATTTATCGTCCAGAGACACCGTCCGTAACGGCGCAATCGCTGATCCAAGCACACCATTCTCCTAATGGAATGGCAGGTTAGCGCCGGATTCGCCCGCTCGCTGTCAAGCAGGCGACACCCTTCCATAAAAGATCGTTGGCTCAAAGGACCGCTGGTGTCGCGAAAGCGACAGCCTCGCGGGGTGGTCCACGCTAAGCTTTGGCCGAGGAGAGTAGTCACCCATGCAAAGCCAACATAATATCAAGGATCTGCGTCGCGCGGCCATGCGTGCGATACCCCGTCCGATCTTCGATTATCTCGACGGTGGGGCAGAGGATGAAATCGTGCTCCGCCGGGCTACCAGCGCTTATGACGAGATCGAATTTTTGCCGCAGACACTGGTCGACCTGTCGGCATCGAGCCACCAGACACAGATTTTCGGGCGCACGATCCCTTTCCCGTTGATGCTAGCGCCCACGGGTCTCACCCGCCTGTTTCACAAGGATGCCGAGATCGCGGTGGCTGAGGCCGCAAACATGGCCGGATTGCCCTATTGCCTGTCCACGTTGGGTACTACAACGATGGAGGAGTTCGCGCGCGTGACGACCGCTCCGCGCCTGTTCCAAATCTATATCTTCAAGGATCGAGGATTAACCGAGGAATTCATCGCCCGTGCCCAGGACGGCAAATATGATGGGCTGGTTCTAACCGTCGATACACTGGTCGCAGGCAAGCGGGAGCGCGATCTGGTGAACGGCCTCAGCCTGCCGCCGCGCCTCAACGCGCGCACTTTCTTGCAATTCGCTGCAAAGCCGCGATGGTCGCTGCCCGCGTTGTTTGGACGCAAGTTCGATTTCGTCAACGTGGCGCATCGTGTCGCGACAATGTCGGACAAACAGGTGCCGCTGCATGTCTATGTTGCCGGGCAATTCGACAATTCCGTCACCTGGAAAGATGTTGAATGGCTCGCCGCACGGTGGAAGGGGTCGCTGGCGGTAAAAGGCATATTGACGCCGGAAGATGCTCTAAAAGCAAGCAAATGCGGTGCCGACACAGTAATTATATCTAATCATGGTGGCCGCCAGCTTGAAACGGCCGTCGCGCCAATCAACCAGATCGCGCCCGTCGCCGATGCGCTCGGCGGCGGGGCCAAGATCATCTGCGACGGGGGGATCCGACGGGGTGCGCATATCGTGAAGGCTCTCGCACTCGGCGCCGATGCCTGCTCCATCGGTCGCCCCTATCTTTATGGGCTTGCCAGCGGCGGGGCACAGGGCGTATCGCGCGCGATTGCAATCATGCGCGAAGAATATGAACGGACGATGGCTTTGCTCGGTGCAGCAACACCGCGTGACCTCAATCCGTCCATGTTGCAGAAAAGAACTTGGTCATGATGGGTTGGAAGCCCCGTTATGACCGTCGTCTTTGGCCCAGCCGCGTCCCCGAACGACCTGACCCCCATGAGCGCCCGTCGGCTCGCCATCCTTGAGAACATGAGTGCCGTTGACCCAAACATGGCTAACGCCCGTCGAATAGATATGGGGATGTTCATAGGTCGCATGCGTTTCGATCCTGGCCGGATCAAACACAACGACATCGGCATGATAGCCAGCTTGTAGGCGCCCCCTGTCGGCAAGTCTGAGGATCGACGCCGGCAGCGCGGTCATCCGGTGGATCGCCTGCTCCAGAGACAGCAGTTTTTCAGTCCGAACATAATGTCCCAATACCCGGGAAAAATTTCCATAGGAACGCGGGTGCGTCAGGGTATTGAGGAACATGCCCTCTGCCGAAGGCGCCCCGGCATCCGATCCGAAGGCAAGCCACGGGATCTGTATCTTTTCGCGAACCTGTGCTTCGTCGGTCAGAAAAAAGATCGACGATACAGGAGAGCGGTCCTCGACGACCAGATCGATCAATGTGTCCACCGGCGACGTCCCGCGCATCTCGGCAACTTGTGCGAGGGTCTTGCCCGCCAGATGCTGCAACGCTGGAGACTTGAATGCCACAAGCAGGGTGCCGCCTGGTCCCGCGAGTTGGTAAAAATTCTCCCAACCAGCTTTTGGCGAACTGATCTCGGCCACAACCCGTGCGCGCTGCGCCTTGTCGTTCATCCGCTCGATAAAGGCATCCAGCCCCCCGGCCTGCGCCCAGGGCGGGATACCGATGGTCAGAATTGCCCAGGCCGACGTGTAGCTATAGATGTCCGCAGAAATGCGCAGACCGGCAGATC
This sequence comes from Sphingobium sp., assembly GCA_036384115.1. GTDB lineage: Bacteria > Pseudomonadota > Alphaproteobacteria > Sphingomonadales > Sphingomonadaceae > Sphingobium. The sequence continues at coordinate 35,510 of DASVMZ010000012.1, read as the reverse complement.
GTGCCGCCTCGATCCGGGCAACCGCAGCCGGAAATTTCGCCTTATACTGCACCCCCGCTGCCTTGAGATGGTAAATATGGACAGGCGTCCGCGTTTTCCTGCTCACATCGATGGCTTCGTCGATCGCTTCCAGCAACGTCTCGCTCTCGCTGCGGATGTGCGTGGCATAGATACCGCCATGCCGCCCGGCTTCGCGCGCCAGCGCGACGAGCTCCGGCGCGTGGGCGTAGCTGCCGGGGGCATAAGGAATAGCCGATGCTACGCCCAACGCCCCATCCCGCATCGCGTCACCGACCAACGCAACCATCTGGCCAAGCTGTTCCTGTGTCGGCTGGACATCGCCGTAGCCCAGGACCACCTCCCTTACCGTGGTGGCGCCGATGAAGGACGCCACATTGACGCTGATGCCCTTGCGCTCAAGCATCGAAAGATATTCATCGAGGCTGTTCCAGGTGACGGGATAATGAATATCCGTCTGGGCGTCGATCGCGGTCTGGCGGGTCTGCTTGCTATAAGGCCCCATCGACCAGCCCTCGCCCATGACCTCCAACGTCACGCCCTGCCGCAAGTCGCTTTGGGCCCGGCCGTCTGCAATCAGGGTTTCATTCGCCCAACTGAGCATGTTGATGAAGCCGGGAGCGATAACCTGCCCCTGGACGTCAAACACCTGCCGGGCGGTTCCCGATACGCGTTGCCCGATATCGACGATCCGTCCCTTGCTGATCGCGACTTCTCCCCGATAGCCTGGGCGTCCGTCACCATCGACGATGATGCCGTTTACGAGGTGCAAGTCATGTTCGCCGTCCGTCGCGCTCATGGGCCGCGCGGATGCAACAGTCCAGCCATGCGCCAGCGGCATCACCGCCATGACGCAGGAGCCGTAAAGGAATTTACGGCGCGAACGATCGAATACGCCCATTATTTTTCTCCAATAGGTCGAGCGCCTTCGGCAGCCCGTCGATGAACCGCACAGGGTGGTCGAAAGTGCAGGTCAGTCGCGCGACTGATGCGCCTCAAATCTCGCAAATGCGGTGTTGGATACGCCAGGCTTCGCCGATCCTGACAAACCTGTCGGTGTAGCGGCCAAAGCCCTGAAGCTGCGCCTGACCGGCGACGTCCTGGAAGTAAACACGCATATAGCTCAGCGCTTCCGCCGTATCAGGACCGGTGATGGTCACCAGCGGCTGGCTCACGACATGCGAAAAACGGCGGAGCGTCTCATTCTTGGCCACGAATGTCTTCAGAGCGTCCCGTCCGCGGAACACGATACCTCTTTCTGTCCGCTGCCCGCCATTGGCCAGTCCTTGCTCTACATAAGCGGCAGGCAAATCCTGGCCAAAATTATTGGCGAAATCGCTTTGAATTTCAATCGCGCCATCGGAAGCGAAGAGATCGGCATAGGCGTCGGCGGTATCGAAATCGAGCACATGGCCATAGCTGTGGATCAGCCGTTCGATCGCACGCTCCGCCTCAATCCTGTGCAGAGCGCTTTTCAGCAGGGTCACTTCATCCGTCATGATGATATCCTTTTGGTGAGAATGGTGCCCGGCCGCAGATATTGGCTGCGCCGGGTTCGCCAGAAATGAAACGCCACGCTCGTGAAGAGTATGACACTCGTCGCGCCCAGGCTAAGGACGAGAGCGACGGCAGCGGGCAGAGGAGAGACTGAATCCCGCAGCCTGTCCCAAAGCTTCATCGCTAGCGGCATATTGTCCGAAGTGCTGAAAAACAGGCCGACGCTGATGTCGTCGAACCCGGAAAGGAACGCGAAGAGAAAGCCGGTGGCAAGCGCCGGAACCAGCAGGGGCACGAGCACCGTCCATGCCGTCGTCGCCGGGCCGGCACCAAGGGATGCCGCCGCGCGCGACAGTTGCGGGTCAATCCGGGCGGCGCTTGCCCGGATCACGAGAAAACACAGCGGCAAGCCCAGCGCGGTGAAGATCAGCAAGAACGCTATAGTGGGGTTAACCGGCAGATGGAGCGTCGCCAGAAAAAGTCCAGCAGCGATGAGGATAGATGGAACGACAAGGGGAATGCCGCTCAGAAGCGTGACGAGACTGGATGCCCGGCGTGGCAGCGCCAGACTGGCCAGCGCCGCTGCCCCACCGATGACCGTAGCGCCAAGGGCGGCGATCACGGTAATACCGAGACTATAGCGCGTCGCATCGCCAAGGTCGGGGTCGATCAGATATTGCCGGATCCACCGTCCCGATAACGAAGGGGGGGGGAAGCTCAGATATTCCCCACCGCTCAGTGCCAGCGGCACGATAATGAACTGAGAAACGAGCGACAGCAGCGTGAGAAGGCCGATTGGTATCGCCAAGAACCACCAGCGCGCCGGCGCGACCGTACGGGCTAGATGCTCCAGCATCCGGCCCAGAGCAGCGGGAAAGGCACCACGCTCAGTCCGGCGCTGAGAACTGGCCAGCGCCTTCATGCGCGCCAGTACCAGAAGCACCAGCGCGATTATGACCAGCATGACGATGATCCGGGCCGATGCCCCTGAAGGATCGCCAAGCGTATTGATTCGCACTTCCAGTTCCTGACTCAAGAGATAGGCGCTGGGAGGCCCGAGCAGGACAGGCGTTACATAAAAGCCGAGCGAGCTGAGAAAGACCAGCGCAACGCTGGTCGCGAGCCCCAGACTTTGTGCCGGCAGGAAAATTGTGAACCACGCGGTCACCGGATCCGCGCCGAGGCTGCGAGCCGCCATCAGCAGTTTTCGATCGAACTGCCGCATGACCGAATAGGTCGGCAACACGAAGATCGGCAATTCGACCTGTATGCTGGCAGCGATCAGGCCAGGGAAGGTATAGGCAAGCTCCAGCGGCGCGTTCACCACACCCAAATGCAGAAGCACGGAATTGACCAGTCCATGCTGCCCCAGCACGGCAAGCCAAGCATAGCTGCGAACCAGCGACCCGGCGAAAAATGGCAGCAGGATGGAGAGCATGAGAACGCCCCGCATCCAACCGCGCAGGCGCACCAGTGCATAGGCGATCGGCGTCCCGAGTATGACGCACCCCAGCGTCACGATCAGGGCGTAGAAGACCGTCCTGCGAAGAACGATCAGGAATGAACTGTCTAGCAAGGCACGATAGCTTTGCAGCGAGTCCGAACCAGCAAGGCTTTGCTGAAACGCCAGCACGATCGGCCAGGCGAAGACAAACGCCAGCAGGCCGAGCATGGGGACGATTGCCAGCCAAGGACCCATGCGAGAGGATAGCCTACCACCCATCGTCATGCGTTCCGCGCGATCCATGCTTCCCACAGGCGCACGGCCAGGTCGGCGTTAGTCTCGCCGGGCCGGTCCTCCTTCGCCCACCAGGCCTCATTCGCATCAATGCTCCGGGCCAGCGCGTTGGGCGAATTGGGCATCAAGGCCGCACGTTCCGGCGTGAGCAGTTTCAATGCGGCGGCATTTGCCGGGCCATAACCATTCAACTCGGAAAAATGCGCCTGCCGGTCGGGACGAAGCGCGAAGGCCATGAAGCGGAATGCATTTTCACGATTCTGTGCGCCTTTGGGCACAGCCCAATAACCCGCGCCGGTCAGCGCCTGGTTCCAGGTAAAGCGAATGTCCGTCTGCGCTGTGTCGATGCGGCCGTTCCATGCGCTGCTCATCACGACATTGCGGTCGGCCAACATCTGCACCGGTTCACCGCCCGATGCCCAGAATTTACGGATATGGGGTTTGATCTGATCGAGCGACCTGAACAATCGGTCCCAATCGAGCGGGTAGAGATCCTTGGGCGCAACGCCATCACCCAGCAACGCAATCGGAAATGTTGCGCCCATCACGCCCAGCGTGCCCGTGGCGAGACTGCATCCCCCGCCCCGCGCCGCGACGTTCCAGAAATCTTGCCAACCAACAGGTTCCCGCCCACCCAGCGCTTCGTTGCGATAGGCCAGCACGATCGCCGAATAGAGCGCCGGTACGGCAAACTCGCTCGCCTTGACCGGCGATAACCCATCCAGCACGGCCGGATCAAAGGCGGATCGGTCAAGGGGCGTCAGCAAACCGTCACGGATGAAGCGCGGCATGTCGACAGCCCCCATGTCGGCAACATCGATCACTGGTTTTTTCTGTTCTATGCTGGTGCGCAGCTTGCCTGGCATGACGAACGGAACAGTGCGCACCCGCACGCCTGTTTCGCGCGTGAACGGCTCGTGGAACGCAAGCCTTTGTGCCCGCCCCCACGATCCGCCACCATCAGACACAATCACTTCCCCGGCCTTACCGCCGGATCGCGTACCGCAACCCGCCAACGTCGTCGCGGCAAGCGCGACACTACTTTTCACCAAAGTCCTACGGTTCATCGTCATGGATATCTCGTTCATGAAACAGCTGCCTTCGGTATGACGGGATAGGCGCGGCCCGCTTGCGGCGCCCAGCCGACCCGCACCGACGTCCCTGTAACAAGGGCATCTTCTGCGGGTCGGCGTGAAACCAGGGTGTCGCCATTGACGAGGCGCAAACGGACCATGCGGTGGCTACCCTCGAAAATGACGAGGTCGATCGTCGCCGCCATTGTCCCCTCGTTCATAACGCCCGACGTATCGACGAGGATGTCTTCGGGACGAACGACCAATTCCACCACCTCACCAATGTTCGGAACAGGACCAGGCGCGCGCCAGTTGCCGAAGAGGGTCGAGCCGTCGGCGAACGCCAACCGTAGCGCGCCGTCAGGCTGCTGGCCGGAGACGCGAGCTTCAAGGCTTGATGCACCGGTCAGAAAACGCGCGACGAATGCGCTTGCGGGCGTTCTGTACAGCGTTTCGGTTGGTCCCAATTGCTCCAGGCAGCCATGGTTGATGACAGCTATGTTGTCTGCCAGCGCCATGGCTTCACGCTGGTCGTGAGTCACATAGATGACCGTGGCATCCATTTGGGTCAGCAAGGATTTGAGTTCGACTTGTAATTCGTCCCGCAAGGCGCGATCGAGGGCGCTCATTGGTTCGTCCATCAAAACGACATCCGGTCGGGTGGCGATCGCGCGCGCGATCGCCACCCGTTGCTGCTGCCCGCCGGACAAGGCCGCGATAGGCCGCGCGCCAAAGGCAGAGAGTCGCATCGTACCCAGCACTTCGTTCACCCGTTGGCCGATCTCGGCTTTTGCAACAGATCTCCGGCGCAGCGGGTAGGCGATATTTTCCGCCACGGTCAGATGGGGAAAGAGGGCATAATTCTGGAACACGACTCCTACCTGCCGCTTGTGCGCCGGAATGCGCGCCACCGGTTGTCCGGCAATCAATATGTCCCCGGTGTCAGGTTGACTGAAGCCCGCGATCAGGTTGAGAATTGTGCTTTTCCCTGAGCCGCTTGGCCCAAGCAGCGCCAGACGCGAGCCTCGCGCGAGCGAAAGCGAGAGATTCTCCAGCACCGTTGTGCCGGAGTAACTCTTGCCGACGCCGCGCAATTCGATTTGCGGAGGCGTCACTGCGCTGGTTTCGCCTGTTCCAGGCCATAAGGCGCAAGGGGGCCATTACGGTAGGAACCGCCGATCAATTCGCTCAACACGGTCGGTCCGACGGGCAGCCATCCCAGTTCGCGGCGCGCGCGCGCCGATGACACGATGCAGCGGGTGTTGGAAAGGTCGGCAAATCCGCCGATCGCCTTGCGGGCGTCGTCCAGCGGCCAGGATTCCGCAACGATCCCCGGCCCGTAAAATGCGGCGATGGTTTCGGCGATATCGACGCTCAGGGTAATTTCATCGGACGCAGCATTATAGATGCCGCGGGCAGCTTCATTCTCCAGCGCCAGGATATAAAGCTTTGCAAGAGCATCGACATGCACTGCGGACGATGCGGCACGGCCATCGGCGACGTAGAGCGCCTTTCCGGTCGCCCTCGCGCGGGTGATATTCCACGACAGCGGCCCGCCAGCCCTTCCGTAGATCAATCCCGGGCGGACAATGACACTGCGGATGCCACGGTCGGCAAAACCAACGACCTCGATGTCATGACGCATCCGCCATTCTCGGAAGGGAAGCGGATTTTCGATCGGTTCATGCTCGTCGCGTGGATCAGGCCCGGTGTCGCCATAAACCGGCGTCGCGCTGGTCGATACGAAGACTTTTCCGGTCCCGGCGAGGGCGTCCCCCACCGCGCGAATGAAGATGCCATCCAGTCGCTCCATATCCGCGTCATGGGATGCGCCGATGTGCAGAACGCCATCGGCTTCCCGCGCCAGGCTCTCGATCAACGCTCCATTGGCAAAGTCGCCTTCGACCCAACGCAGCCCGTCGCGGCCAGGCGCCTGTGTCGGCACCTTCCGCGCGATGGCAACCACCTCATGACCCGCGTCCAGCAAATGACCGATCGTTTCGCCACCCGTGTAGCCAGTACCGCCAGTCAGAAAAATTTTCATTCAAACGCCCTTTGTCAAATAGCAAGGTTCAGATTCTGTACGGTGGATGTCTGGAATTTTGCTCGCAGATGTCCAGCCGCAAACCTTGCCAGGAATCGATATTCAATTGAAATCATAATATAAAATATAAAAATTCAAGGCCTTGGAGAGGATTTTCCCATCAAGCGGCTCGCCCGTTACGATGGAAAAGATCGATTTGAGTTCAGAAACATTCTATACAAATAATCTCTACCGTTCTAGTAGGAAATGTAACTAACGTTCGATGCAACCCCATGAGCAGGAAATTTCATGCCTACCAAAGTGCCCGACACCACAGTCATCCGCGTGCTTGCGTCCGCACTTGCGCTCATGTCGAATGGCGCGCTTTTCGCTGCCGAACCGGCCCAGTCCCCACAGGCGCAAAGTGAAGCAGACGCGGATAGCGTGCGCACGTCCGAAGGGGATATTATCGTCAACGGTCACCAGTTCCGCGGGGTCACTACTCCCCTTAGACTGTCGATAGACCCCCGCAGCGACACGGCATCCGTGACGGCGCTCTCCGGTGAAGATATCAGCCGCCAGACGCTGGGCACTAACATTGATATTTTCCGATCGATTCCGGGCGTTCAGGTCGGTGATTTCGGGCAGGTCGGCATCGCCCAGGGCGTCTCTTTGCGCGGCTGGGCAGGCGCCAATGACAGCGGCGCGGTTGCTTTCTACCAGGACGGTGTTCAGCGCAACGAAGGCTCCAGCACCGGTGCCAACGGTTATCTGGACATTAATCCGCTGATCCCCGAAGTCATCGATCAATTGACGGTGGTGAAGGGACCGTTCGACACCCGGTATGGTGGCCCGTTCGCACTGGCTGGATCCGCGATTTTGACGACGCGCGATACGATCGACAATCGCGTGTCGTTAAGCCTGGGATCCTATGGTCAGGTCCGCAGCGTGTTGACCCTTGGCGGCTCGTCAGGTGGAACCAGCTATTACACCGCCATTCAAGGCCTGCGTGACGACGGCTATCAGCGTAACAGCGATCAGAAACAGATCAGCAGCTTCAGCAAGATCACGACACCACTTGGTGCTGGCAAACTGTCGTTCAGCGTGCAGACGTTCAACATCAAGTTCGGCAGTCCCGGCTATATCGACCTTGGGGACATCAAGGCCGGTATAATCAGCCCGCGCAGTAACGTCAGCGATACCGACGGCGGCAAGAAAAACGAATATACCGGCATCCTGAAATATCAGGCCGGTGACGACCGTCAGGGTGTAGAGGCGACCGCGTTTGCGATTCATGAATATCGCACGCGTTTTGGGACGTTCACGCCTTTTCCTCAGTCCTATACCCGCAACAAGCGTACGGATTTTGGCGCGAGTGTCGGATCGCACTGGACAACAAATATCATGGGCGTCGAGACGCAGGTGCAGGCAGGAGCAAGCGCGCGGCATGACGATATCGAACTCGGTCGGCTTCCTAGCATCGACGGGGTCACGATCGTGACCCCGGACCCCCTCGACGCCTATGGCTATCAACGTTCGGAGATCGGCTTTACGCAGCTTGCTGGCTACGCGTCATTGGGGGTCAAGCCCACGGATTGGTTTAAAGCAACTGCCGGGCTACGCTATGACTGGTTCGATTTCGACATCAAAGACCAGGCCTATGCACCTGCGACCAATGTTTTCGTAGACAGTCGGGTCAAGACGAGCACTGGCCGTTTCAGCTTCAAGGGCGGCGTTTCGGCGCAGCCTTTGCCTGAACTTACATTGTTTGCCAACTTCGGCCAAAGTCTGGCGCCGCCCGATGCCGGACGAGACCTTGTAGGCAACCCTGGCCTCGAGAGCGCAGAGCTTGAGACCAAGGAGGTTGGTGCCGCGCTCAATCTTCTGGACGGCCGGGTCAGTATAAAGGGCAACTATTACACGACCACTTTCAGCAACGAAGTGATATTCGTTGGCCAGTTCCCGGTCAACCAGGGCCGTACCAAGCGCAAGGGCTGGGATCTGGAGACGTCAGCGATCGCGTACAAGAGCAACGACGTCACAGCGCGCCTATATGCCAATTACAGCCATGTCGACGCCAAGGACCGGGGCGGCAATTTCGTACCAAATGTCGCCCGCTGGGTTGCGAGCTATGGCGCCCATGTCGACTGGCTGACGGGAGCTGCTGGCAATCTGATCCGCTTCGACATCGGTCAACAATGGACCGGACCGCAATCGCTCGACAATCCCGAGGAGGTTCGGACCAAAAGTTCGAGCCGCATCTCCTCGAAATTGAGCTACGATATTCCGAGCTTCCACGATCTTAAAGTCTGGACCAGCGGCATTTTGTATCCTGGTAGCCGGTTTGACGAATTTGGCTTCACCCTGTTGGGGCGCGAATATGTCACTTCGCTACCACGTTTCCGCGCGCAGGTCGGTGCCTCGGTCGGCTTCTAGACCGATGCCGTTGCATCGCATCCAAGCACCCCCTACCTTCAAAGCCAATACCGGATCGCGCGCGCATGGTGCCCTGCATCATGACACACCTGCACGCGCGATCCAGAATGGCGCGCGAGGTAAGGAGGAGTGGTACGGTCATGCAGTGGAGTGGACTGGCTCAGGAGAACTGTTCGATTGCACGAACCATTGCTATTATCGGCGATCGTTGGACGATGCTTATCCTGCGCGATGCGTTTGCGGGCGCGAAACGGTTCGAGGATTTCCAGCATGGGCTGGGCCTAAGCCGGGCCATACTGACGGACCGCCTGAGCAAGCTGATCGACAATTTCATCCTGACCAAAATCGCCTATCGGCAATCGCCGATACGCTACGAATATCAGCTGACCGGCAAAGGCGAGGCGCTTTTCCCGATCATTCTGATCATGGCCCAATGGGGCGACAGCTATATGAGGGGCCCGGAGGGACGGCCGACCCTGGTCGTGCATCAACACTGCCATACGGCAATAGATGCTCGGCTTGTATGCCCCGATTGCGGCGAAGAGGTGAGCGGTCGATCCATCGAGGTTTTTCGAGGGCCAGCCGCTTCGGATATGGCCCTTCCTACTCTACCACCCACTGTAAAATCCGGTTCTCCTGCCATCCAGATCGAAATAGACAAAGTTCGTCGAACAGTCTGATCGGAACGCGCCGGATTGCTTCCATAAAGGACTATCCATGACGAGCCGAACGACTACCCCATCACCCTATCTGGAAAAGGCCGCGAGGCTGCACGAACGATTAATCTCGTTCGATGGCCATCTGGACATTCCGCTTGAATTTGGAACACCCGGCTTCGAGGCGGACATGGACGGGGCGGGGAAGTTCGATATTCCCAAAATCCGCCGGGGAAAGCTGTCCGGCGCCGCCGCGACAATCCATGCAGCAGTCCTCCGCCCCACTGCCAAGGGGCACGCCGCCGGCAGGGCAGAACATGAAAGGCGCTTTGCAGCGCTAACGCAAATGGCGCGAGATTTCCCGCAAGATGTGGGAATCGCGGCAAGCCCACAGCAATTCCGCGAGCTTGTTGCGCAAAAAAAGTTCGCGATTGTACTCGCCTTCCAGAATGCAGCTCCACTCGATAATGGATTAGGCGACCTGGACGCTTGGGCCGCGCGAGGCATCAGCATCTTCGCCTTTACCTTCATCGGTAATAATGCTTGGGCTGATTCAGCCAGGCCCTATCCGTATGTCAACGGGGGCCTGCACTGGAACGGGCTTAGCCCCCTGGGCAAACAAGCAGTCTCCCGCCTTAACGACCTGGGTGTCCTGATCGATGTTTCGCAACTGTCTTCAGCCGCTTTCAATGACGTCATCGCCCAAAGCCGCGTCCCCGTACTTGCCAGTCATAGTGGAGTTAGGACGCAAGTCGATGTCGACCGAAACTTCAGCGACACAGAACTTAAAAATCTCCAGCGAAATGGCGGATTAATACAGATCGTCGGATTCGCACCTTATCTCAAATATCTGGATGATCGGATGATCGCCGATCTGCGTTCCACATGGCGCCGCTTCGGTTTGAACGCTCCGGACAATCCATCGGACATGCTGTCCGTTAACGACCCCGCCACGGTGGAATGGCCGGAAGATAGATTTTGGGATTTCCTCCACGAATTTCACGTCGTCCTTGATCTCGAACGGCCGATCGCCTCCACCAGCCATCTGGTCGACGCGATTGATCACGCCGTTGGTCTGATCGGCATCGATCACGTTGGTATAGCATCCGACTTCAACCACGCGGGCGGACTTTCCGACTGGATGGATGTAAGCGAAAGCATGAATGTAACAGCGGAACTGTTGACCCGAGGCTATGAGGAGGAGGCGATCGCAAAACTCTGGGGCGAGAATTTTCTGCGGATATGGCAAGTCGCGCTCGATGAGCGAGCAAAGCCGGCCATCTTCTCACCGGACTCCAGGACGGGCAGCACTCTCGATGCCGAACCCGGTCGCGCGTCGCCGATGCCTGCACCGCAAGGCAGGAACCGGAACCGCTAACCCACAAGCACAGTCAGGTGTCCACAAGAGATAAGCGCACTCTTCGCTGCGCCGATCACGGCGTGATTTAGGCCCAAGATTGCTTGCGAAGTCGGCGATGGGATTGTCGGGGCGGACAGCCTCCAGACGGCATCAATGTGCCAGAATGAGGTCGTTGTAGATCTCATTTGAGGAAACCGTCCGTGGACAAGGTTATCAGGATTAGCATCGACACGCCAAAGCACGTGTTTCAGTTGCATGGTGTTAACGCGACTGAAGAGTCAGTGCTCCGGGGAAAGCTCCGTCGAAACGACATGGTCAAGTTTTACTGGTCCGACTTATACCGCCCCGACATGTAGAACCTTATGTGAAACGCAGACAAAATGACACAGCCGATACGAAAACGATACCGGACACCGGCGGCGTTCGCCGCCGAACTGAATAAACAACGGCCTGTTCCGCTACGCTCTACAGGCCATTGTTTCCATCGCGCTCACGCGCAACAAAGCTGCCCAATTCTAATCCCAGCTGGCGGAAGATAGGGGGTACGTCAGAATCTCTCTTCGAAACTCACTGTCCATTACCGCCCTGACCTCGCGCCCAGCGAGGCATCACTGTACCCGGCGGTTCAAAACCCGCAGTTGGCCTGCCTGCATAGATGTCTCAGAATGACGTTACCCTCCCGCTCCGGTCGGACTACGCCCTTCCTGACCCCATACCCTCAATAATGCATTTGAACCTGCCCAAGAGCCTTCTGATTTTCTTTTCAGCGGCACCAACCGTATCTGATGCGGTCAGTCATCATACTCTTGGCCTACGGAAAATGAGAACAATCTGCCGCGCGATGTCCTTCGGCGCCAACCGGCCCTCACGATACCAGCCGCTCACATTGTTCAGAAGCGTGAGCAGCAGCAATCGATAAACGCCGCGGTCGATGGACGGGTCCAATGGCAGATCGTCAACCAACTCCCGAAAAATGTCTTCAAATGCGTCGCGGGTCGCAACAAGACGCTCGCGAACGTCCGGTGGCACAGCCGTAAAATCATTCATCAGCGGCATGGTCAACGAAGCCGGATCAAGCTGAATCTCCAGCATCGTCACGCATCCCGCTTCCAACCGTTCCCAAGGATCCGTCAGCTGGGAGACAGTGAAGTTTATGCGATCCGCCCCCATCTTCAACGCGATGTCGTGGACCCGGGCGAACAGTGCCTCTTTGGATTTGATATGATGGTAGAGCGAACCACCCAGAAGACCTACCCGCTCGCCGATATCGCGCACTGACGTCGCGGCATACCCACGCTCAGCAAATAAAGCCGCCGCCGCCTCCAATATATCCCTGTGGCGGGTACTCAGTCCTTCCTCCTGCAAAACGCCGCCTAATCGGCTCGGAGGCCCTTCGTCTCTATCCTTGCCGGTCATCGTTAGCTTGGCTGCCTCCCTACGCGAATTGCCAAATCCGATAACGCCAAAACGCGCATTTTGCGAACACCCGCGTCATCCCCACTCACAATAGCAGAAAATTTTTGCTTGCTAAATGTATCGATCGTTTGGTACAGTCCTATTTGTGAGTTAGGTAAAGCAAATCGACATTGCCACTCTGGTTCGGTGATATGATCGGCTGCGGACTGGCCATCGGTCCTTGCAGGCATACGATGGGAGCGAGTTCCCAACACGCACGGTTGTTCGCACCAAGTGCAGCGCGGCGCCTCACAAACATTGCGACCTCGAAAGTCGCTGCGGGGATGTCCCGACCTTGGTTACGTACGCGCTTCAACCTTCTCGGCTAAAAAGCGCACAGGAGAGTGATATGACAGCAGCCTATATCGTTGATTATCTCCGCAGTCCTTTCACGCCGGCTTATCGTGGCTCTCTTGCTGCCACCCGTCCCGATGATCTCATCGCAAGCGTTATCAAGGCATTGGTCGCGCGTTCGGGCGTGGACCCTGCTGTGATCGAAGATGTTAATTTGGGCTGCGCCTTCCCCGAGGGCGAGCAGGGTCTCAACATCGCACGCTGCGCAGCGCTGATCGCGGGTTTGCCCCAGTCGGTAGGGGGGAGCACCATCAACCGCTGGTGCGGATCGTCGATGCAGGCCGTGCAAATGGCGGCCGGCGCCATCGCCATGGGCGCGGGCGACGTGTTCGTCGCAGGTGGGGTGGAATCGATGAGCCGGGTTCCCATGATGGGCTTTAACCCAATGCCAAATCCGCGATGGAGCGACGCGCAGCGTACCGCCTTCATGAACATGGGACTGACGGCAGAAAACCTTGCCGATCGCTACGCCATCTCGCGCGAAACTCAAGACGCCTACTCCCTCGAGAGCCAGAAGAAGGCGCTTGCCGCCCGAGCCGACGGCAGGCTGGCAGTGGAGCTCACGCCCGTGGGAGATGTCGTCGCGGACGGATGTCCGCGCGAGACGGACGGCGGCAAGCTCGCCAGCCTCAAGACCGCATTCAAGTCGGATGGTTCCGTCACCGCAGGCAATAGTTCACCTTTGACCGACGGTGCGTCGGCAGTCCTCGTCTGTTCGGAAGCTTATATCAAGGCGCATAGGCTTACGCCGCTCGCCCGAATCGCTGGTTATGCGATCTCGGGCTGTGCCCCCGAAATCATGGGTATCGGTCCCGTCGAGGCCACCCGCAAAGCCATGAAGCGCGCCGGTGTCACGGCAGCACAGCTTGAGGTGATCGAAATGAACGAGGCATTTGCCGCGCAAGTGCTCGCATGCTGCACCGACCTCGACATTGATCCTGCGCGCCTCAACCGCGATGGCGGGGCGATAGCACTTGGCCACCCGCTCGGCGCGACCGGCGCGAGGCTGGTCGGGAAAGCATCCCTGCTTCTGAAGCGTGATGGCGGGCGCCATGCGCTGGCCACGCAATGCATCGGCGGGGGACAAGGCATCGCGATGGTCCTGGAGGCGGCATGAGCATCGCTGAAATTCGCACCGCAGCCGTCATCGGCGCAGGCGTCATGGGCTCGGGCATCGCTGCCCATCTCGCCAACGCCGGCTTGGAGGTAATCCTGCTCGACGTGGACAAGAAACTCGCTGACGCCGGCGTTACCCGGCAGGTGAAAGCTGGTGGTTTCATGGATGCCACCTTTGCCGGACGCATCAGCACCGGCTCGATCGCAGACGATCTAGCCCGGCTTGTCGAGGCGGACTGGATCATTGAGGCCGTCGCTGAGAATCTGGAGATCAAGCAGGCGCTCTACCGTGCGGTTGAAAAAGTACGAAAAACCGGGTCGATCGTCTCTTCCAATACATCGACCATACCGCTCGCGAATCTCGTCAAAGGGCTGCCCGAGCGCTTCACGAGCGACTTTCTCATCACCCATTTTTTCAATCCGCCGCGCATCATGCGTTTGCTGGAGTTGGTCGCAGGCGAGGCAACCAAGCCTGAGGCAATGGTCAACATCAGCGGGTTCGCTGACCAGACGCTGGGTAAAAGCGTCGTCATGTGCAAGGATACCCCCGGATTCATCGCCAACCGGATAGGCAATTATTGGCTGTCGGTCGCGCTGAACGAAGCCATCACATCAGGCATTACGGTCGAGGAAGCCGATGCCGTCATCGGAAAGCCCTTCGGCATCCCTGTGACCGGCATATTCGGGTTGCTTGACCTGGTGGGCATCGATCTGCTGCCGATGGTGTTGCGGAGTTTGCAAAACGCGACTGGCCCCGCCGACGCAATCCACGACTATCCGGCCGAGCCGCCGTTGATCACCAGGATGATTGCTGCGAACCGCCTGGGCCGCAAGAGCGGGGCAGGCTTCATGCGCCTGTCGCCAGATCGCAAGGTACGCGAGGTCATCGACCTTGCGACCGGTGACTACCGCCCACAAGAACAGCTCGCTTCTGAAAGCCTTGCCGCGGCGAGCGGCGATCCACGCGCCTTGATGGCGCATGCCGGGCTTGGTGGCCGCTATGCCGCCGCGGTAATGGAGCGAACTTTGGCCTATGCGGCTTCGCTGATACCGGAGATTGCTGATACGCCAAACTCCGTGGATGAAGCGATGCGCACTGGCTATGGCTGGAAGCAGGGGCCATTCGAACTGATCGATCGACTGGGGCCCGCATGGCTCAAGACGCGGCTCGACGCTCGTGGCATGATAGCCCCGGCCTATTTGATCATCGCGGCTGAACATGGCAGCTTCTATTCGGTCCAGGATGGGCAGCTGGGAGCACTCCTGCCAAATGGCGCCATCACGGCGCTTCCCCACAATAAAGACGTGATACTCGTCGCAGACCTTGCCCTCCGCAGCGAGCCTGTAGCTGTCTGGGACTCAGCAAAATTATGGGATCTGGGCGACGGCGTTGCGTGTCTTGAAATCCGGTCGAAGATGAGCACCTTTTCTCCCGGTTTGCTCGATGCAATTAATCAGGCGGTGGAGCTGTGCCGCACCGATTTCAAAGCCATGGTGATCGGCAGTGATGCGCCCTATTTTAGCGCCGGGGCAGATTTGCGTATCTTCCTCGATACGTTCGAGAAGGGCGGACGAGAAGCGATCGGAGCTTTCATCGACCATGGCCATCGCACGTTTCAGGCAATCAAATATGCGCCTTTTCCCGTCGTCGCGGCCGCATCGGGCGTAGCCCTGGGCGGAGGATGCGAACTGCTGCTGCATTGCGATGCGATCCAGGCCCATGCTGAGCTTTCAATGGGCCTCGTCGAGACCAATGTGGGTCTGGTCCCGGGCTGGGGTGGATGCAAGGAGATGATATTCCGATTATCGTCTATGGCTGGCCTCCCGCGCGGACCAGTCGCTCCGGTCATTTCTGCCTTCAATCTGATCTCATCGGCGAAAATTTCGGCAAGCGCCTTTGATGCCCGCGCACTTGGCTTCCTACGGCCATCGGATGCCATAACTATGAACCGTGACCGTCTGATCGCAGATGCCAAGGCGAAGGCGCTCTCACTAGTCGAAGGCTATTCTGCGCCAGAACCCGCAACGATCGCGCCGGCTGGTCCCTCCGGATTCAGCGCAATTACGAATGTACTGGATAGCGAATTGCTGGCTGGCCGGATCACGGCGCACGACCGGGTAATCGGCTTGGCGCTCGCAAATGTTCTGACCGGCGGGCCTAGAGCCGATCCTGTGTCACCGCTGAGCGAAGACACCTTCATCGAACTCGAGCGCGAGGCATTCGTCGATCTTCTCGGCACACCTGCATCGCTCGATCGCATCCGGCACATGCTGAAGGCCGGCAGGCCGCTCCGCAATTGAACTTTGAAACTAGGAAGTCCCTATGGCTCGCTATATTCCCCCGATCGACGACGTCACATTCCTCCTCGGCGAAGTATTCGATTTTGACGCGGCCATGATGGACATACCGCGTTGGAAAGACATCGACACGACGCTCGCGACAAGCATCCTCGAAGAGGGCGGAAAATTCTGCGCCGAAGTGCTGGAACCTCTCAACCGTCCTGCCGACGAGGAAGGTTGCCAGTTGGAAGACGGGCGGGTCAGCACGCCCACCGGCATCGCCGAAGCATATAAGGCCTTCGTCGATGCCGGTTGGGCCGGGCTTTCCGGAGACGCTGAATATGGCGGACAGGGTCTGCCGCGCGTGCTGCAAATCTTACTGGACGAGATGGTTTCCTCGGCCAATCTCTCATTCGGCCTGTTCCCAGGGCTTACCAGAGGCGCGGTCGAAGCTATTGGTCATCACGCCAGCGACGAGCTCAAGGCCATCTATCTGCCAAAGATGATCTCAGGCGAATGGACAGGTGCCATGGCGCTGACCGAAGCGTCGGCGGGCACCGATCTCGGTCTGCTCTCGACGCGCGCCGAGCCCGTAGGAGACGGATCCTATACCCTTACCGGCACGAAGATATTCATCTCGTCCGGCGACCATGACTTCGGCGGCAACATCATTCACCTCGTACTCGCCCGGCTGCCCGGCGCGCCCAAAGGCGTGAAGGGGATCAGCCTGTTTCTGTCGCCCAAATTCCTGGTCAACGAAGACGGCTCGCTCGGCGCACGCAACGGCGTTACGGTTGGCTCGCTTGAACATAAAATGGGCATCCATGCCCAACCGACCTGCCTCATGAATTATGATGCGGCGACCGGTTGGCTGGTCGGCGAGCCAGGCAGGGGGTTGAACGCGATGTTCACTATGATGAACGCGGAACGCCTGTTTGTTGGCATCCAGGGTCTCGCTATCGGCGAGGCTTCCAATCAGAAGGCTGTCGCCTATGCGCGCGAAAGACTGCAGGGCCGGTCCGCTGATGGCGCGCGCGCGCCAGTTCCCATCATCGAACATGCAGACGTCCGCAAGATGCTGATGACCGGGCGAGCCCTGACCGAGGCCGGTCGTGCGTTGGCGGTCTGGACCGCGTTGCAGATGGACACCGCCGAAAATCATCCCGACGCTGATCGACGGCGGGAAGCGGATGGTTTCGTCGCCTTGATGACACCAGTCATCAAGGCGGCTTTCACAGACCTTGGATTCGAGATCGCCGTCACGTCGCAACAGGTGTTCGGCGGCCATGGTTACATCCGGGAATGGGGAATGGAGCAATATGTCCGCGATGCCCGCATCACGCAAATTTACGAGGGGACCAACGGCGTGCAGGCTATGGATCTCGTGGCCCGGAAGCTCCCGATGGAGAATGGTGCTCTGATCCGTCGGTTCTTCGGGCTGATTGGCCGCGATCTTCAGGCTGCGGCCGGCACGGTCGAACTGAACGACACGGTCAGTGCCGTTAGCGATGCCCTCGCACGTCTGGAAGATTTGACAGAATATGTGCTTGAGATCGGCATAAGCAGCGAAGAAGCCGGCACTGCCGCCACCGATTATCTGCGTTCACTCGCGCTTGTGACCTACGGGTGGGTCTGGGTAAAAATGGCGGCCAAGGTAACGGCTACAGCGAATGCGACACCTGCACTAACCCGGCGCAAGACAGCCCTGGCCCGTTTCTTCGTCTCTAGGCTGCTGCCCCAGACCGTCGCGCTCGACCTGGCAATCCGCGCGGGAGCAGCCGATGTCGTTGCGCTTGAGACCGATCTTCTGTGAAACACCATCTAACGGCTACCAGCTCCGAGGCGCCACGCTGCATGTACATTCCCGGCGCATCGGTGCTAGCCTTGGCCCTGAGATATTATGCGGCAAGGACACGGCCCAGATAATATCGATAGCAAGGGGGATTTAATCCCAGAAAAGATCGCACGAACCAGTGTTGGGGAGGCTGTTTATCAAGCGTCTTCTCGAAATCGTTCGATCCAGGATATGACGTCCACCTCGTTTGGAAAGAAACAAGATCCAACCAAGCGGTGGCGCGTTTAACTTGTATCCGCATGATCGCGCCACTGCCGATGATCGCGCCATAAGATCGGCGCAGCGATTTGCATGAGACGTCCAACCCTCCCTTGCTTGAAACGGGGTTTTTAAAGCGGAGCGACCATATGTCAGTGACACGATTCTCCGAGATGCTTGCCTCTTTGAAGCAAGATGCTGATGGCTATGGCGTCGTTGTACCGGATGATTGGCTACAGGGTCGAACAACATATGGCGGCTTATCTGCCGCTCTGTGCGTCGCTGCTGTTGAGCAGGCCATAGGGGGAAAGATGCCTCTTCGCTCGGCGCAGTTCTGCTTTATCGGGCCGACTTTTGGCGCGGTTCATATCCATCCTACCATTCTTCGTTGTGGGAAGACGACGACGATCGTGGCCGTGGACCTCCATGCCAACGGGGCCTTGGCCGTCCGTGGGATGTTGGTTTTCGGGGCCGGGCGTCCTTCCGCTTTTGAATATGCGTCGCTATCCCCGCCTTCGGCCCTCGCGTCGGCGCTGAAAGCTCCAACCGACAGCTGCGAACCATTTTTTGAAGGGCCTGGAACGCCAGCTTTCGCTCGTCATTTCGAAGCGCGACAAGCTGGCGGCGCGGCGATGGTTTCCGGGGCAGTCTCGGCGGACTTCTTGGTATGGGTACGACATGCCGATCGCGATGCCGGATCGTCCCTTGCTGCGCTTATCGCGCTGGGCGATGCGTTACCACCGCCCGCAACCGCCCTTTTTAAGGAGCCTGCGCCCGTAAGCACCATTACCTGGAGCCTCGATTTTCCCATTCAGCCCGTCCAATTTCCTGCCTCTGGCTGGCTGCTAATGGAAAGTCGCGCAGAAACGATTGCAGCGGGCTATTCCACGCAAGCGATGGCATTATGGTCTCCAGCCGGCGAAGCGGTCATGATTGGTCGGCAAAATGTTGCGATCTTTGCTTGAGCCATGCGCATCAATACCAACGGGAATAAAGGCGCCCGGAGTATCTGCCCTGTCGCTTCAACGGCCTACGTCACATCTCACACTAACCGCCGCCCCCGGAACCCACATGCCTCGCGGTTATCGCCGACTATTAAGAGTCAAAGCCAGGAGTATGCCAATATGGCCGCCAGTAAGGATCGTATTGGAACCCTCCCTTCCCTCGAACAATAAGGGTTAACGATGAAAGAGGATGGCCGCCTTACAAATCCCACGTCCAGCCGCCGGGCTTTGATCGTTCACGCACATTCAGAGAAAGATAGCTTTGTTAGCGCCATGCGCGACACCGTACATAACGAGCTGGTCCGCGCAGGATATGATGTCTTGGAATCGGATCTCTACGCCATGGGTTTCAACCCAGTTTTGTCCCCATCCGACTTCCCCGAGCGCAAAAATCCCGAGCATCTCGTTTATGCTCTTGAACAACGCCATGGTTATGAGACAGAAACTCTTCCCGATGATATCATGCTGGAAATCCATAAAGTCCTTGACGCCGACCTCATCATATTCACATTTCCCGTCTTCTGGTTCAGCGTCCCAGCAATACTGAAGGGCTGGATCGACCGGGTATTCATTTCGGGTCCGTTCTACGGCGGTCGGCGAATATATGGCCAAGGCGGGTTGCGCGGCAAACGTGCATTGGCGGTATTAAGCTTGGGGGGCCGGGCACATATGTTTGGCCCAGGTTCGTTGCACGGTGAACTAGAGAGCGGAATGCTTAAGCATTTTTTCCAAGGCTCGCTCGGTTATGTGGGGTTTGACGTCATCGAACCCTTCATCGCCTTTCACGCCCCGTATTTGGATCAGGACACCCGCTCCAAAATCCTGAGCGATCTGGGGACATACATCGGAAATGTGGAAAACCTCGCATCGCTGCCGCTACCCGATCTTAACGCCTTCGACGCGAACTTCACGCCACTGCCCAGGCCCTGAAGGCCAGTTCACAACGTGCGGCCCAAGCATAGCATTCACCGTCCGACCGGGTTATTGATCGCCGGACCCCGGTGCACCGGCGACCCACGGCCATGGTGAGTTTGACGCCAGCGGCATCGTCTCAGGGCATTTTGCGTCTGCCGCCTCGAAATACTAGAAACTCGGCCTCCGTTTTCGCGGCGCCGTTCAGCAGTTTTCATACTGTCAGCGACGAATCTCTTCATACTACGGCTAACGACGCCGCAGCAGATCCGCAGATAGTGTCTTCTGGGGCGCATCGGCATAAATAGGCTGACGTTTTTCCTTGAAAGCCCTGATCCCTTCGACCAACTCCTCAGCTTCAAAGAAGCTGTCAAAAATATCGTCGAATGCAAGCGTTTCGTTCTCAACGACAGCGTGGATGAGCCGTTTCAAAGTGGCGACGCTTTGAGGAGCATTCTTCGCGATTGCTGTCGCGCACCGGTGCGCTTCATGAGCCTCGCCAAGGACTTGCACGAGACCGACGCGATGGGCATCGCTGGCGGAAATCGTGTCAGCAACCATCAAAAGACGACCGGCCTGCGCCGCGCCGACTGCCTTGGTAAGTCTTGCTATGTCTTCCACTGGATAGGAAATGCCGAGTTTCGCCGGTGTCACCGCAAAGCGCGCACGTTCACCTGCTATGCGAAAGTCGCAGGCCAGGGCAATGGCGACGCCCGCGCCGAAACAGTCTCCCTGGATATTGGCTATCGTCGGTATGGCGATCGAGGACAAAGCGTCCAGCGCGGAGCGCATTTCTGTCCGAAATTCCGCTACCAACGTCGGCTGCCCGACCAGACATTCCATTGCCAAGAGATCCGACCCGGCACAGAAAGTCGCTTCAAGCGCCGACTCCAAGACGATTACTCGCGCGGACGTCGATTCGATCGCTTCGAGAGCGACTTGCAATGCTGCCCAATCGCCCAGTCGAAACGCATTACGCGACGGGGCTCTTGCCAAATTGATCGTCGCAACGCCATTATTCAGCTCACTCGTTATCAAACCCCGCCTCCTTGTCGGCCCGCAGCGCTCCCATGGTGGACAACCAATACTCGGCACCGCAGAGTGATCTCAATCGCAAAATCCGACCCTTTGCGCCGGACAGGAACCTTGGTTCTCGAACCCGGCTGATCTTCGTGCGGAACACCTACTACCAGCGGCGCACAAGCTTCATGTCGAAACAACTCCACATTCATGATGTTTATCATATCGCGCAATTGCAGGCGTCAAAAGAGCATCGACTCGAATGCCTTGCGCAATGCGCTTGGCGATAGGTACAAATCAGATATAGATAATGGTCAGCCAAGCTGCTTTGAGCGCGGGCTTGGCGATTCCCTCGATCTCCACGGTAGCGTCAATACGCATCATATATTCCGCAGCTCCGCGCGCCGTCAGGTCTTCGAGACGGAACCTGCCTCGTACACGGCTTCCCGAGAGCACCGGATTGATAAGGCGCAGTCGGTCAAAACCATAGTTCACCGCCATCTTCTGACCCTTTATAGTAGGCTGTGCATCAAATGACATCGGCGCGAGCAGCGAAACGCTTAGAAAGCCATGTGCGACAGTGCCTCCGAACGAAGTAGAAGCGGCGCGACCCGGATCGACGTGAATGAACTGCTCGTCTTCGGTCACGCGCGCAAATTCGCTGATCCGCGCCTGATCGACCTCAAACCAGCGCGACACACCGATCTCCTGCCCGGTCATCGCACGCAAGGTATCAATGTCGATCTGCGCCATATTCTTCCTCTCTTTTGTCGCGATCGGGCGGTAGCCCAACGATCACCGAACCGCGCGATCACCCAGTTCGGAGCGAAGCAGTTGCGCGTCGAAACCGTTCCGTTCGGCATCGGCTCGCATGCTTCGGTCGGTAACGGAGAACAGCCAGATTCCTGCAAATGCCAGGGTCATGGAAAACAGCGCGGGATTGGCTATTGGCATTGGTGGGTCGGCCAAACCCAAAAGCGCCGTCCAGACCGTGTCGCTCAATAGGATCAGCACCGTCGCAGAGACGAGCCCCAGCAGGCCGCCGGCGACCACACCGCGCGTTGTTGTGCCGCGCCAGAAGAGTGTCATTATCAGGATCGGGAAATTGCAGCTGGCCGCTACACTCAAGGCGAGGCTGACCATGAACGCGACATTCTGATGTTGAAAGCCATAGGCAAGCATTGCGGCAATCACGCCTAACGCCATCGCCGCCAGCCGTGATACGCGCAGTTCGGTTGCCTCACTGACATTGCCGCGTGCAATAACGTTACGATAGATATCGTGACTGACTGCCGAGGCACCCGCAAGCGCCAACCCTGCGACTACCGCCAAAATCGTCGCGAAAGCGACGGCCGAAACGAAGCCGAGCAACAGCGAACCGCCAATCGCATCGGCCAAGTGGATCGTCGCCATGTTCGCGCCGCCGATCAGCCCCCCGATCAGATCGCGACCGCCAGTGTCCCCACCCGTGAAATAGCGGGCATCCGGCATCAGTATCGCGATTGCGGCAAAGCCCAGAAGCGGGATGACGAGGCAGAAATAAGCGATGAAGGTCGTCGCGTAGAAGACTGACTGTCGCGCTGCACTGCCGTCGCGTACCGTAAAGAAACGCATCAATATGTGCGGCAATCCTGCCGTGCCAAATACGAGCGACACACCGAGCGATAGCGCTGCAAGTGGATCCGAAAACTGACTGCCCGGGCGTAGAATCGCGGCATGATGTGGATGCACCGCTACCGCATTTGCAAGCAGGCGACCGAAACTAAAGTCGAACCGCCAGAGCACCATGATGCTCATCAGCGTACCCGCAAACAGCAAAAGGCTCGCTTTTGTGATTTGAATCCACGTCGTAGCCTTCATTCCGCCAAAGACGACATAAAGCAGCATTAACGCAGTGACGCCTGCGACCGCATAGCCATAGTCGATCCCAAACAGCAATTGGATCACCTTGCCCCCGCCGATCATCTGCGCGGCGAGATAGAAGATGATCACGGTCAGGCTGCCCGCCGCCGCGATCAGGCGCACCGGGACGGGATCGAGATGGAAGGCCGCAGCGTCGGCGAATGTATATTGCCCCAGATTGCGCAGCCGCTCGGCCATCAGGAACAACACGACCGGCCAACCGGTGAGAAAACCCAGCGCATAGATTAATCCGGCGAAACCGCCCGAATAGATGAGCGCCGAAATGCCCAGAAAGGCCGCAGCAGACAGAAAGTCACCAGCAATTGCGATACCGTTTTTTAGCGGGCTGATACCGGCCCCCGCGACGTAATAATCAGCGCGGGTCCGGGTGCGTACGGCAGCCACGATGGTCAAAGCAATCGTCAACCCGACGATCGCAACGAACATCGCAATCGCAGGCCATTGCGTGGAAATCGTCGCTGCCGTTCCAGTGATCCCACTCAAGCGACGATCTCTGATATGGCGCGCGCCTGGCGATCAAATTGCCGGTTGGAACGGTAAACATACCAGCCGGTAAGCATGACCGTCAGCAAGACCAGTGTCACCGTGATCGCGATGGCCAACGGAATACCTCCCGGCAGCGGCCTGTCAAACACCCATGGCTCGAACGATGCAGTCAGTATCAGCCCGAAGAAGCCCATCAACAGAATAACCGACAAACCGACGCGGAGAATCAATCGTTCCCGGACCAGGGCACGAAAGCGCGGGTCGGCGATGATCGCCCGCGATTTTCGAGAGCCAATCGAGACGACCGTGTCAAAAGTCGACATGGTCCCCTCCCTTCAGTCCGAGTATTTCGCGTGCTTCGTCGGGCGTTGCAATCTCACGGCCCATTTCCTCAAGAATCCGGCGAACTTTGGTGACCTGCTCAGCATTGTTGGCCGCCATCCGTCCGCGCCCCAGCATTAGGCTATCCTCCAGCCCGACGCGGACGTTGCCGCCCATCAACGCGGCCTGGGTCGCAAACGGCATCTGGAATTTGCCTGCGCCCAATACCGACCAGCGATAGTCGCTACCGAACAACCGGTCGGCGGTGCGTTTCATGAACATCAAATTGTCGAGGTCCGGCCCGATCCCGCCCAGGATACCGAAAATCATCTGAAGGAAGACCGGAGGCTTGAACAAGCCACGATCAATACAATGCGCCAGATTGTAGAGGTGGCCGACATCATAGCATTCATGCTCGAACCGCGTACCATATTCTTCCCCGAGCGTGCGGTAGATCTTCTCGATATCGCGAAACGTATTGCGAAAAATGCCGTCATCGGAATTGCGAAGATATGGCTCTTCCCAGTCATGTTTCCAATTATTGTACCGGTCGGCCATCGGGTGCAGCGCGAAATTCATCGTCCCCATGTTCAGCGAACACATTTCGGGCTTCGCAACGACCGCAGCGGCCAGCCGGTCGTCCAGCGACATCGTCATGCTACCGCCCGTGGTGATGTTAACTACCGCATCTGTCGATTGCTTGATGCGCGGCAGGAACCGCATGTACAGCGCCGGATCGGGCGACGGGCGACCAGTTTCAGGGTCGCGCGCATGGAGGTGCAGGATTGCTGCGCCCGCCTCCGCTGCATCAATCGCCTGCTCGGCGATCTGGTCCGGGGTTATAGGCAGCGCGTCCGACATGGTTGGTGTATGGACAGAACCGGTCACTGCGCAGGTGATGATCACCTTGTCGCTGAGCTTTGCCATAGATAGTCCTTTGGTGATGATAGCGCGGAAGGATCTTCAACCGGCGGAATGGGTGGCAGGATCACAGACGAGCGCGCCCGTTGCCTCGAAAGCTTCTATATCGGCCGCCGAATAACCAAGGCCGGACATCACCGACCGATTATCCTCACCGCGAAACGAAGGCGACGACAGGGGAGACAGTGCATCGTCCGAAAAGCGCCACGGCCGTCCCGGCAGGCGATAGACGCCTCCATGCCTGTCCGAAACCTCCTGCACCGCCCCCCAATATTCGGCCCAGTCGGTATCGGCGATTTCCTCGATAGACCGTACTTCGCCCAGTGCGATCTTTCCCTCGTCAAGCTGCGCATCGAGCGCTGCGATGTCGGGGAAACTATAGATCCATGTCTGAACGATGGCACGCAGCGCGGCGAGGTTCTGCAACCGCAATGCCGCGGTACGGAACCGCGGGTCCGCCTCAAGATCCGCGCGCCGCATAGCATGGGTCCACAAGGGAAAGGACGCCGTGCCAACAAGGCTCGCCGCAACCGTGAACGTCTCTCCGCCCGGCCCCTCGAAGAAGGGCGTATCCGTAGCGCCGAGAATGGCCGGTTCAGCGCCCAGATCAAATCCGTTGAGGTCGACATGCGCGCGTTCGTTCATCGCCATAATCGTCGCCGCCATCGATATGTCGATCGATTGACCCACGCCGGTCTGGTCTCGCCGGTGCAACGCGGCCAGAATCCCGATGACCGCCTGCACGCCGGCATAGACGTCCGCATGCGACAAACTATCGCTCTTCTGCGCGACCAGCGCGTCGCCATAGTGACGGTGGCTGTGATACGTTAGTCCAGCTTCGGCATGGACAGCGGGGGCGTATGCCATCCGCCCTCGCCATGGCCCCCCTTGACCATAGCCAGTGATCGATGCGTAGACGAGGCGTGGATTGCGCGCCTTGAGCGTCGCATAATCTAGCCCGAAGAAGCCAAGCGTGCCGGGACGGAAATTTTCCACGATGATATCCGCTTCGTCGCACATCTTCAAAACGATGTCGCGCGCACCCGGGACGTTGAGGTCGATGCTGATATTCGCCTTGCCTGCATTCTGCTGGGCATAATAGCCTGACATGCCACCCGCTTGCGGATAGGCGAAGCGCGACAGATCGGGGCGCGGCGGCTCGATCTTGATCACCTCCGCACCCAGATCAAGTAAAGTCCGGGCACACAGAGGACCGGCCAGCACGCGCGAGAAATCGACGACCTTGATGCCGTCAAGAGGACCGGCCATCGCTCAGCGCCCCTCGAATACAGCGGCACCAGGGCCGAATTCGCGGAACGCCTTGAGGCCCGTATTGAGATCGGCGGATCTCCAGATCTTTTCCTGCACCTTAGCCATTGCGGCATCGGCAGCAGCGACACCCTGATCGACCGCGATCAATGCCAGCTCCTTTGTCGCGGCATGCGCAAGCGCGGGGCCATTCGCCATCTCGGCGGCGATCGCAAGTGCGGTAGCGTCGAGCCGATCGTCGGCGACCACCAGGTTTACGAGGTTCCACCGCTCGAGCGTCACAGGGTCGTATCGCCGTGCCAAGATTGACATCTCCTTGGCGCGCAGTGCCCCGGCGCGCTGGACCTGGCGCTGGACCCCGCCCATTAAAGGGTGAAGCCCCAGCGTCGCCTCAACCGATCCGATCTTCGCTGATGACGCCGCGACGATATAGTCACACATCAGCGCCAACTCGAATCCGCCGCCGATGCAGGTGCCGTGAACGGCCGCGACGATCGGACGGGGGAAGCTTTCCCAGGCGCGAATGAACGGAATGACATCGACGACCGCGTCATTATTACCCTTCTCCACCGCCTCTTCGAACATCTCAAGTTCGGCTCCGGCCGAGAAATGCCGCAGGGAACTGCGTAGCAATACCGCGCCGGTCTTTTCGAGGTCGATTCCCTGCAGCGCCGCCCCCAAGGCCTCGATCAGCTTATGCCCGAGGAGATTATACGGCTTCGACTGCATGGTAATCACAACGACCTTGCCATCTCTCTCGATAAGCAAAGGACCATCCAACTCTGACATATTCTCTCCATTATCATGTTATTTTCAGACACTTTGCCGTCCTATGCGTTGCAATCTATTGATAGAACGATACTCGTCAACAGATTGAACCATAATATTAAGCGAATATGGCATGATTTAATCACAATATGGCGCGATATTACCTTATGCTTTTCTATGTGATCGTGACATTTAATCCGGTGTGCCGATGATCTAAATGGACCGGAACACTGGAACGGCTGCCAGCCGCCATTGCCTTGGGAGGGGACATTATGAAGCGAACCAGAATCTGCGTTGTCGGACTGGCGGCTGTGATCGCATCGGGCAAAGCCTACGCTCAGGCGCACAATGCGCCGCTCGGCACAACACCGCAAATCGATACTGGGCAGCTGAGAGAGGATTTGTCCTTCGGTATCATCGTCACCGCACAGAAGCGGTCTGCATCGCTGAACAGCGTACTCATGTCGTTCACCGCGATCGGGGCGAACGCCGCGGCATCTCGACCGTGCAGGATCTAGGTCGTGTGACGCCGGGTCTCATCTATGCAGAAGCAGGCAACGGCTTGCCGGTCTGTTCGCTGCGGGGCATCGGTTTCTTCAGCACATCGCTGGGCTCTCGTCCCACGGTGAGCGTCTATATGGACGAGGCCCCGATCTCGCCTGCCACGCCCCCTCTTTCCCACCGATCGGAAACAGGGTGAGAAGTACGGCCATAACAGGCCAACATGATCCGAAACGACGGCAAACCGCCAAAATCCTGGTTACGACAATTTTTACCATTTCTCGACAATATATAGGCCGATTGGATTGGATTGGCCGAAAGGGAAATACATGAAATTGTCGATTGCTCCTGCGCTGCTGACTGGCATTGCCGCCATGGCGCCGATAGCACCTCTACACGCAGCAGACGATTCGCCGAAGAAGCCAAAAACTGCTTGGGAAGCGAGTCAAACCCACGCGGATGATGACAAGATCGCAACCGGCGTCGCCCGGGCACGCGACCGGCTGGACAGCGCGACTTCTACGAGTTCGATTACCGAAACCGAGATATCCAAGCTGGCTGCACGTTCACTGGGCGACCTCTTCCGCAACATCCCGGGTGTCCGGGCCGAAGCGGGTACTGGTGAAACCAACGCCAGCTATACGATCCGCGGTCTGCCGATGGTATCGAACGGTGCCAAATACCTCCAATTCCAGGAAGACGGATTACCGGTCCTGGAATTCGGTGACATTCTGGGTCTCACGCCGGATACGTACATCAGAGCAGACTTCAACGTCGCCCAGATTGAATCGATCCGCGGCGGATCTGCGTCGACCTTTGCGTCGAACGCGCCGGGTGGAGTCATCAACCTGATTTCCAAGACGGGAGAAGTCGAGGGTGGCTCGGTCCAAGCCAGTGCCGGGCTGAATTTCGAGGGCTATCGGACAGACTTCGACTATGGTGGCCATCTGAACGATACGCTGCGCTTCCACGTCGGCGGCTTCTATCGTGATGGCAACGGTCCACGCCATGTTGGCTATTCCGCAGATCATGGCGGCCAAGTGAAGATCAACGTAACGAAGGAGTTTACCGGAGGTTACATCCGTTTTTATGGAAAGTACCTCGACGATCACAACGCCTCTTATGGCGGGATGCCGATGCTGGTGAGTGGGACGAACGATAATCCCAAATATAGCGATGTACCGGGCACCTCGCTGAGTGACAGCGTGCAGTCCCGCTTCATCTCGGCGGTTCCGGGCATTGACGGGCAGAACGCCCCGACGGTCTACAATCCAAGAAACGGCTATCATGTCATAGCGAAGTCGATCGGCTTCGACGCGAAGTTCGACGTCGGAGACTGGTCCATCACTGAGCGTATGCGCTATTCCGCGCAGTCAGGCTCGATCGCTATCCTATACCCGATCTCGCTCCTTCCAGCGGCCATCGCGGCTCCGGCCTTTGGTGCGCCCGGCGGAAGCCTGGTCTATGCAAGTGGTCCACTTGCGGGCCAGACAATATCCAGCCCGTCGACTCTCAACGGTAACGGCCTGCTCAATTTGTCCATCATGATCGGCTCGAAACCACACGACCTAAACAACTTCACCAACGACCTGCGCATCGGTCGGATATGGGATGTGGTCGGCGGCGACCTGACCACGACCGCGGGCGTTTATCGATCTCGCCAGAACATCGTCTATGATCAGACATTCATCGCCCTGTTGCAGGATGTAGCTGGCAACGGCAGTTCTTCACTCGTCGACATCGCCAAGGCGGACGGCAGCAGACTGACCCAGGGCGGCGTACTGTCGTTCTACGGGGTGAGTCCCGGCCAGTTGCGAGTGGTCGACACTACATATTCGGTGTTGGCCCCCTATGGCTCGTTCAACTTTCATAAGGGCAAGTTCGCGGTCGGCGCTTCGATCCGTGTGGATACCGGCAAGGTCGAGGGAACTGCCCGAACGAACGCTCCGCAGAATCTGCAGACGATTGATATCGACAATAATGGCGTGATCTCGGATGCCGAACGGACTTTCCCGATCGCGCCTTATGCCAATACCCAGCCGATCAACTATAATTACAGCTATGTGTCCTATTCGGGCAGTGTGAACTATCGGCCAACGGACAGCTTCTCGACTTTCGCCCGATACAGTCGCGGTGCCCGTGCGGGAGCGGAGCGGCTTATTTTTTCCCCGGCCATCAGCCCCACTAACGGCAGTCTGATCGACCGGAATGCAGCAAAGGATCCGGTGAAGCAGGCCGAACTGGGCGTGAAGTATCGGGCTTCAGGCCTCGCCTTGAACCTGACCGGATTCTGGGCCGAGGTCAGCGAAACGAATACGCAGGTAAGACCGAACCCTGTCACTGGTGTGATCGAACTGGCGCTCGTCAACCGCAGCTACCGTGCGTATGGGGCAGAGTTCGAGGGTGGTCTGCGCCGAGGCCCGTTCAGCCTGACCGCGAACGCCACCTACACGCACGCGGAAATCACCAAGGCCGAGGATCCCTCTCTTGTCGGCCACACGCCACGCCACCAGGCCAAGTTGATCTTCCAGCTGACCCCGCAGTATGAAAGCAGCCTTGTCACGGTTGGAGTGAATGCCATTGGCACGACCAGCAGCTATGCCCAAGACGAAAACCAGCTGAAGATGCCTGGTTATGTGACGATCAACCCGTTCCTCCAAATCACGCCAGCCCAGCGCTTCGTTCTGGCGCTGAACGTCAGCAACCTGTTCGACGTCAGAGCATTAACCTCGGTCTCTTCGGCGTCGTTGCCGGCATCCGGAGTGGTCGTCGGACAGGCACTCTATGGTCGCACCATCAGCACAAGCGCCCGCTTTTACTTCTAAGGGGCCTGCGCGCGGTTGGCACGGTCCCGGCTCGGATTACCATCCTGCCGCTGCCGTGACAATCGAGCGGCTGCGCTTGGGGTTGAACCCGCAGTAAGAATTCCTTCGACCGAACCGGATCGAGGGCGACACGCCGCTCGACGTGATGATAACCATCCCCGCGTCGGCGGCGGACTATCCGGCCCGTTTCTGATCGCCTCTCCATGATGGTCGTGGCGGATCATGCGTATCGTTCCTCAACCAAACCGAGCCATTGCTCAAGATCGACAGCTATGGCCTGCGCGCCGGTATCAAGTCCACTACGCGAGCCTGGAAAACCAAAATCTTCGGCCGGAACGTCACTAACCGCTATCACTGGACCAATGTGCCAAATTCTTCGATGTTAGCGCGGCGTTTGTCGGGCAGCCATGGTGTTCAACTGACGGTAAAATATCAGGCCACCCAACAAAGAGACATCAGCCGAGCGTGCCGCCCGCACAGCGCTGGCGATACTCACTCGGCGCCATCCCCGTCCAGCGGCGGAATGCCTTACTGAAATTGGTCGCCTCGGTAAAACCGAGCCGTTGCCCTATGACTTCGAGCGAGAGCGTCGGATCGCGTAGCAAGTCCATCGCCAGCGTACGGCGCACATCATCGACGATGAGTTGATAAGTGGTCGCCTCTGCGGTCAGCCGCCGAAACATCGACCGGCTCGACAGCCCAAGCCGTGTCGCCATTTCGGTGGCGGCCGGAATAGCGGGGCTTTCCGTACAGATCAGGCGGATACGACGTTCAAGACCGGAGGCACCCCGCGTGTTTTCGATCAGACGGACACATAACGCCTCCAACAGGCTGGCATTGACCGGGTTCGCGTCGGGCAACGGTCGCGCCAGTGTGGATTCGTCGAAATGCCACTCCATTACCCCGGTATCGAAATCGACCGGGCATTCGAAAATCTCCTCGTATAGGCGCCAGTGCCTGGGCGCAGCATAAGGAAACAGCATGCGGCAACTGGTGCTCGTGCCGCCTGTCGCGCGATTGATGAGCGTTTGCATCGAACTTCGCCAATATTCAGCGATGAAGGGCAGGATATCGGATAGATCGTCACTGCCATGGCTGCTTAGAACGATTCCGTGTCCCTCAGTGCGATACCGGACCTGCATGACCGGGCAAGCTGCGGACATATTACGAATTGAGAACAGCATAGCATCGCCCAATGTTTCACAACTGGCGAAGGCATAGCCATATACCCCAAAATCGCTGAGCCGCTGGTGCCGACCAGCTAAAAGTCCAATCTCGCTGGTGGACGACAGCCGCTGCGCATTGCGGTAAATAATCAGCCGCTGGCGACGGCTCATTTTGGCGGACGGATCGACGATGTGCGCCGGATCTAAACCGCAACCTCTGAAGAGTTCGGCCAAGTCCACGCCCTGGCTCTCCACTTCGCGCGCGA
The DNA here is from genome assembly GCA_036384115.1 of Sphingobium sp. Lineage (GTDB taxonomy): Bacteria > Pseudomonadota > Alphaproteobacteria > Sphingomonadales > Sphingomonadaceae > Sphingobium. The sequence goes on along the minus strand of DASVMZ010000012.1, from coordinate 4,069 downwards.
TCGGTGCAATACCAAATAGGCTCTGCGAGCCACGGTCGAGCTCATCGGGTGCGCCAGCTATGACAGACACAGGACATCGCCCAGGAACGGCAAACGCTTTTCCCGCACGGCTCCAAAGTCCGCAAGCCAGTCGTGCTTCGCAATGATCACCATCTGATCGGTCTCTCGGCGGAAACCTATCCTCTCATATTCTCTGCATCTAGACATATATCGGAGATGATATTCGTCAAGCGCCGATCATCTTTCAACGCACCCTCTCCGCACACAAACAATCGTTGCCGTCGACCTATGTCCGCTTCGCCATGGTTTCGTGCGCCAACCGGGAAACCACCGGTGTCAAGCGCCACCCCTGAAACACGAAGGCGAGTCCTGCCGAAGGGCAGTATTTGATCGCTATTGCCTTCGCTGAATGTCGATCACTAAAGCATCTTGTGCTAATTGCTGCACCAGCAGGCAAGCCGCTGCATTGCTCTTCGCCATAGAAGTCCGATGATTGATGATTGACTAACGATATCCATCATCAAACTGTCGACAGCACGGCGGGGAAATCTTGCATGCCAGTCAGTCGTGAGCAGATGGAGTGCCGCGACATCGCGAACGAGCGCAATGCCATCTGGCACCCGATTTCGGCACGTTTACAGGAGCAAGGTGGCGCACGCCGTCGTTCCGTTCTCATGTCGCTGTCTGCCTGTCGCTCATCCGCCCTGCAAGTCCGGCGACTGATAGAATTTTAGTGTGTGGGAGGAACAGGATGTCCGGCATTAACAAAGCCGTGGAGGCCGCTGCCCGCGCGATCTGCCGTTCTGCAGGCAACCCCGAGAACATCAAAGCCAAGGTCAAGCCGATGCGGCAAGACTATCTTCCAGACGCAAAAACAGCGCCCGATGTCGCTCTTCCACACCTGCATGACGACTAAGGGAGGCACATAGAACTGCAACAGATGCAAAAAGGGCCGACAACAGGCAGAGCGGAGGTGTCGGCAGCGACTTCATCAGGGCCGGTCAAACAGCAACAGCGTGGAAGTCGCAGTCGCACAGAGGCGCCCCGCTCCATCGTGCAGGCTTGCTTCGGCGAATGCGACCCGTCTGCCCATGGACAAAACACGCCCGACGGCCCTCACAGTCCCGCTGGCTGCGCTCAGCCCGCGAAGATAGGAAATCTTCAATTCAAGTGTCGTATAACCTTGATCTGCGGTGATCTGTGAATGGACGGCCACGCCACAGGCGCTGTCGAGCAGCGTGGCAGCATAGCCGCCGTGTACCGATCCCAGCGGATTATAAACGCTGCCATCCGGCGCTCCCTCGAAAACCGCGTGACCACGGTCGACTTCAACAAGTGAGAAAGCGAGCTTTTCACCAATCGGTGGCTGGCTCCCCTCCCGCAGCATGGTACGCAATTGCTCCAGCCCGTCCTGCAACGGCATATGCTCTGCTGCCATATCGTCACCAGGCCTCGTAAAAGGGGCGCAGTTCCGCAAGGAATGACCATGCCTCCCGGGACTGATGCGCAAGAGGGAAGATTTCATCCGCGATGAAAGCAGGCGAGATGAAGAAGGCATCGGGTGCGTAGGGCAAGCGATCACGTTGGCGCGGGACATCAATCACAGCGTCAATAACCAGAGTGGCGACATGACCGCCTTTCGGACCCAAATCCTGGGCCTTTGTCCGGGCGAAGCCTGCGAGATTCCGCCTGCCGCGCAGCGCCGACGTATCGCCGATAACGATCAGCACACCCTCTCCAACCTCCACCATTGCCGGCATGGTCAGCCTCGCCAGATGCAACGGCGCCATCGTGTTGACCCCGGAATTGCACTGGAGCGTAGCGGGGTTCGACTCCGAGGAAGGTGCCGAAATCTCCCCCAACCGCATTGTGAATGGCGATATCGGGTGTGCCAGCACTGGCGAAGGCGGGCTCAAGTGCCACTGGATCGGCGACATCGCAAGGCACGGCAATTGCGCTCTCAAGCAAGCGTAGCCGGGCTTCGTCACGGGCGAGCATGCCACACATATCCCCCCGCCGCAAAATGCCGTGACACCGCGGCCCCGGCACCCGGCTCAACGCCGGTGACGAGTGCCAGCGCCCTGCCGGCAGTGCCGCTCATGCGACATTTCCGTTTCGAAGGCTTGGCGGGATTGAGCATCGAATCATTTGGCCAGCCTCCTGTTAACCTGGTCAATACGGTCGCGCAGGGTGTCATCCGCGCCGTACCCCGCTTGCAGCCGCACGCATTCTTTCGGTACTTTCATACCGGTATGGGGATCGACGAGCGCAAGACGGAGCGGATGACCCGTTTGCGCGTCAACGGTTTCTAGCGTCGAAGCGCTGAACCCGCTCGCTCCCCATCGCTCACCCCATTCGCGTAATGCCACGCTGACCTTCCAGAGATCATTGCCCTTGCTTGTCAGTCTATATTCATCGCGAGGCGGACTGGCCTGATACCGGACCCTCTTCACAATACCATGCAATATCAGATGCTTAAGGCGTGAAGAAAGGGTCGCGTCGGGAATACCCGTACTTGAACGAAGATCGTCGTAACGGCTGACACCCAATGAGAGATCGCGAACGAGCAACAATATCCACCGATCTCCCACAACATCGAGAGCCCGTGCGATCGGGCACCGCATTCCAGCAAAGGATTTTTGCTTCATCAAATCTTGCAACCGTTGACTTCAATCATTGAAGTACCTTAGTGATGGTGGGGTTCAATAGTCAACCTGACGGGTTCAATCGACCGGGCAGATGAAGCCCATACGGTATCGACAGCCAGTCCGTCCTTTGTTCTGGAACTGGCATGATAATGGTTCACCAATTAAAGAGTGATCGGCTTCGGATCGGCACGCGGCGCCGGCCAACGGACAGCCGCGATCCTGTAGAGATTCTCAAAAGTTGGTGGACGTTGCAAATTCTGTTGCTTCTCAATGAGTGTGAGCGGCGCTTGTCGGATCTGCGTATGGCCTTTCCTGGCGCCAGCGCGAACGGCTTGACGGTCCGCATGCGTACGCTGGAAGACGAAGGGCTCGTGCAGCGCCACTACCATCCGCCGCCCGCAGCGAGCCACGTTTATGAGCTGACGGAAAGTTCGAATCCACATCGTCCAATTTTCGTCAGCTGGTAGCATGGCGGGTAACCTTCGAAGCTTGGAGCGATAGCGTCGAATCAGCGGTCGGCTGAGGGAGTGAATACGGGAATTAGTTTGAACATGCCTTCAACTCAAAGGGGCAGAGCTTAGAGCGTACCCCATTTTCGGTACAACATCTGCTCTGTTACATTTTGGGGGAAGAGAGGACAGGATGCATCGGGCATGGCCGAAATTTATGACAGATTGGGAAAAGGCGGCACAAGAACTGCAGCCCTGAAGGTCTTCGAAACTGCGCGATATCTCTTCTACCGTCGCGGGATCCGTGCGGTCGGGGTTGACGAGATCGTCTGTGAAGCTGGTGTCACGAAACCGAGCCTCTACCGTGCCTTCAAGTCGAAGGACGATCTCGTGGCGGCTTGTGTACGCGAAAGCGCCCGGGAAGAACGGGCTGCAATCATGGCCGCAATTGGGGCGGCAGACAGCAGCACCATTGGTCAACTAAGGGCACTCATTCAATATCACGAAGGCAAGATTCAGAGCCCGGATTTTCGTGGTTGTCAGATGACCAACATTCTGGTGGAACTCCGCGACGAAAATAATCCCGGCCGAAAGGCTGTGGAGGTTTATAAAACCGAGCTGCGCGAGCAGATCTTGCAGTTAGCGCGGAATCTTTCTGCCTCAAATCCCGAACAATTGACGGATGGATTGATCATGTTGATCGAAGGAGGGTTTGCAACCCACCATATCTTTGGCAGCCAGGGTCCTGTACAATCGCTGATGACGACATGTGAGGCGCTTATACATTCCCATCTTCACGAACGACTTGCGCCGGTGTCGAGAGGAACTTAATATACCACCACGGACCGGATGCTTTCGCCTGCATGCATCAGGTCGAACCCCTTGTTGATCTCCTCCAGCGTCAGGACATGGGTGATCATCGGGTCGATCTCGATCTTGCCGTTCATATACCAGTCGACGATCCTGGGCACG
>DASVMZ010000011.1:0-23187 GCA_036384115.1 Sphingobium sp. | reverse complement strand
ATGGCCAATGCAGCGGACGACGCGGTGCTGCTGCGCACCGAGGAGAATGGCGCGATCCGCGCATTGCTGCGCGACGGCGCGGCTCTGATACGGGATGCGGACCTTGCCGCGCGCTTGGCCGAAGCAGCGGTGTCGGTCGATCCGGGGCTCCGGATAAGTGAACTGGACGGCGAGACAGATCGACTGCGCCGGTTGCTGATCGCTCTGCAAATACACCTGGAGGAAAGCAGTGGCTCTGCGGCACAGGCCATGAACCAGCGCATCTGGCGCTTGCTCCGTGATATCGAGGCAAGCCGGGCGCCGCGCATTTGAGGTTTATCCGCCGGGCTGGCCTGCTGTCAGGCCACCGCTGTCATCCAGACGGATGTGCTACTCCTGCGCCTTGGTCGAACTTTACATCTTGATCCTTCCGATTGTTTATGTGGGATGCCGAATCCCGGTCCCGTTTCGGCCGTCCGGCATGGCGCGGTGTTCAGCGACAAATGCAATGGCATGATGCCAATATTATATATTGTGGTTGAATTTAGATAAAAACTCGCTATTATTCAACGTATTATGTAGTATTTGTCTTGCGTTTTTCTGTAAATGCATCGCCCGAAAACATCGAATGCCTCTTTACCCGCAGCGAGGATCACGATAGAAAAATTTCAATATGTCAGTTATCGGGAGATGAGCGATGCAGCTTGAAGATATGATCATTGTCAGCGTGGATGACCATATTGTTGAGCCGCCAACGATGTACGACAATCATCTGACCCAGGCGCAGAAGGCGTTTGCGCCCGAATTGCGCAAGGACAAAAATGGTGCCGACTACTGGCTCTATGAGGGTAAGCGCACCGGCGCGATCGGTCTGAATGCAGTGGTAGGCCGTGTGAAGGAGGAATATGGCTGCGAGCCTGTTTCCCTCGAACAGATGCGTAAGGGTTCGTGGGACATTCACGCCCGTATCGAAGATATGAACGCCAATGGTATCCTGGCCTCGCTGAATTTTCCCAGCGTTGTACAGTTCGACGGCTTCCTGTTTCACGGGATGGAAAACAGGAAGAATGCGCTGACACTGCTGCAGGCCTATAACGACTGGCACATCGACGAGTGGTGCGGTGCCTATCCGGGTCGCAACATTCCCAATGCCTTGGTCCCCTATTGGGATCCGGAGCTGGTGGTCGATGAGATCAAGCGTATTGCCCAGAAGGGGTGCCACGCCATCTCGTTCTGCGACAATCCGGCGATCAAAGGCTATGCCAGCATCCATAACGAGGCGTGGAACCCGATGTGGAAGGCATGCGCCGACAACGACATCTGCATCAACATCCATATCGGCTCGGGTGCGCAGGCGCCTCATGCCTCGATGGAATCGCCGATCGACGCCTGGATCACGACGATGCCGATCTCTATCGTCAACTCGGCTGCCGACTGGTTGCACCTCAAAGCCTTGGGTGACTATCCGCTCAAAATTGCCCTGTCCGAGGGCGGTATCGGCTGGATTCCCTATTTCCTGGAGCGTGCGGACTTCTCATTCCAGCAGCATAACGCCTGGACGCATGCGGACTTCGGTCCTGGCCGCAGGCCCAGCGATGCCTTCCGCGAGCATTTCCTGACCTGTTTTGTGGATGACAAATTCGGCCTCGCCAACATTGAGGCCATAGGCGAGGATAATGTTGCCTATGAATGTGATTATCCGCACTCCGACACGCTGTGGCCCCATGTGCCGGAGCATTTGTGGGAAAGTGTCAAGCATTTGTCCGACACGGTCATCAATAAAGTGACGCACGAGAATGCGCTCAAGCGGTTGAACTTCGATGTCTTCGGTCCGATGGGCGGACGCAAGAATTGCACGGTTGCCGCGTTGCGCGAGCAGGCGCAGCATGTCGATACTGCCCCTGTTTCCTTCGGTGGCCCTGCGCCGCTCGCGGAAGGAGAGGTGCATCGCCGCGTGACTTCCGGCGATATCGTGCGGATGTTCATGGACGTAGCGAAGGAAGACGGAGTGGTCGAGGAGACGGCCTGATCCGGTTTCATGCCATCGGACTAACTGATCGTACGGTTCGCCGGGCGCCATTAAAGGCATCCGGCGAACGTTCCGTCATGGAATATCGGCGCTACTCCCTGCCCTCGCCAGTGACTGGCCCCGGTCCGCCGATCAAGGTCGCGTGAGCAGTAGCGACAGAATATGCGCCTCGGCACGTTTCAGGTCGGCCAGACCGATGCTCCTGTTCGTCGATTCAAGATCCGAATAGCGGGACGCCATGCGCTCAATAGCAGCGAAGATGATGACCGCGCGGGCAAAGGCATCCGTTGCCGGCAGTGGGGGTTGCCCAGGCGTAAGTGTCTTGCCATGCGCGGCGCTGATATGCCGTGCGATCCCTGAAACGAGGGGAAGGGAGGTGGTATTGCGCTGCTCGTCGAAGCGGGTGTTCCCATTGTCAGCTAGAAAGTTGCGCAGGTTCAGCACGGGTCGGTGCCTGTCCCAATAGCGATAAAATGCCGCGATGAAACGCTGGGCATGGGCGTCGAGCGCGTCGGATTGCCATTCGCTGTCGATTTCAGCGTGCAGTTCGTCCATATCTTCCGCTGCCTCCGCGCAGAGCAGCAGAAAAAGCTCGTCCACATCCTGGAAATAGAGATAGAAGCTCTGCGATGCGAAACCCGCAGCCCGCGCGATGGCGCTGGCGCTCAGCCGGTGGACCGGCACGGTGCCGAGCAAATTAAGGCCCGCCGCCAGCAACCTGGCCCGGCTTTCCGCACCTTTGCGCCCGATGGTTTGCCCATCCTTGTTGAGGTTGGTGGTCATGTCGTCCGTTCCGTACCCAAGGATCGAGGCTAAGGGCGTGCTGCCGTACCGTTGCCGTCGGTACTTCGGTCGCCTGCCAGTGTAGCGGGTACGCCGGGGCGTTGGGTGCGCGCGACCTGAGCGATCGTGGGTCCGAAACAGCCATTGATGAAAAGGTCGATCTTGCGCTCGATCTCTGCCGAAGACGGGCGCAGTGTCTGCCAATTGGTGTAGACCATGATCGGCGTGTTGCCGAGCACCAGATCCACGAACATGCGAGCACTAAGCGCGTGATCATCGTTGGGAATTTGACCGCGGTCGGCCAATTCGACAAATGTCTGCGTAATGTTGGTCAGCACACGGGCAAAAGTCGCATTCGCCACCTTTTTCATCAGTTCAGGAAAGCGACGACTTTCCGCTACCATCAGGCGCATGAGTTCAATTGACCGGCTCGCCAGTACATAGGCGAACAGCGCCCGAGCCTCGTGCTCCAGCACTTCATACAGGGTGGCATCAGGGGAAGGACTGGACAGCGGCATGAGACCAGACTCGCGCCTGGCAAATACAACGTCGCGAAAGATCGCCTCCTTGTCACCGAAATGCTGGTAGAGAGTGCGCGTCGCGACACCGGACCGCTTGGCAATGTCGACCAGCGATGTTTCGGAATAGCCCTGTGCCACGAACAATTGCGTGGCCACCTCCATCACGATGCTCTTGCGTCGTTCCAATTCGGCGAGTGTCGGACGACCCGCCTGATTGCGCGGAATAGCAGAGGTCGTTCGCCGCGCCTTCGGGCGTGGGGGGCGCGGAACATTCGCCGACTTGCCTGGCACTCCATTACTCCATCGCTGGGCGAACGATTATCCTAGACGCAATCGTCGCAAACGCCAAGTTGGGACGCATGGATGGCAGTGAAAGCACCTTCATCCATGCTGACGCCAATTAGCGCGGTGCCATACGGATTGCGCCATCCAGTCGGATCGTTTCGCCATTCATATAGCCATTACGAACCAGTTCCAGTGCCAGGCTGGCAAATTCGGACGGTTCGCCCAGCCGCTGCGGAAAGGGAACAGCCGCGCCCAGCTTGTCGAGCATGGCCTGGGGAGCGGACAACATCAACGGCGTCGCGAAAATACCGGGCTGGATCGTGTTGACGCGGATGCCGAAGCGCGAAAGGTCGCGCGCCACCGGCAGAGTGATGCCGACGATGCCTGCCTTGCCCGCCGAATAGGCCGCCTGGCCCATCTGGCCGTCCGTCGCGGCGGCCGAAGCCGTATTGACGATCGCGCCGCGTTCGCCATCAATTTCCTCCAGCGTGGCCATGCCTGCCGCCGAGCGGGTGATGCAGCGGAAGGTGCCGACCACGTTGAGTTTCACGACAAACTCGAACTTGTCGGTGGGAAATACCGAAATAGTGCCGGTTTCCTTGTCCTTCCTAATGGTCGAAATGGCGTTGCCACCACCTGCGCAGCACACCAGCGCGCGTTCCTGACCCTGTTGAGTCCGCGCCTCGGCGAAGGCGGCATCCACGCTCTCGTCGGACAATACGTCGCATTTTACAAAGATGGCACCGGTCTCCGCTGCTGCCTTTCGGCCGACTTCCTCATTCAGATCGAAGATGGCGACTTTGGCGCCCGCGGCGCGAAAGGCCTTTACGGTCGCAAGTCCAAGGCCGGACGCGCCGCCCGTCACGACAGCCGCTAGGGAGGAATCGATCTTCATAATGTCTCCGATGAATTGAAACTGTTACTGTCGTTGAGACATGCGCAAAGGCCTACGGCAAGGGAGAAGACCTCGTCATCGTGTGGACGATCATTAGAGTATGAAGCGACCGTGCGAGACGTTGCGGGCGGTGTCTGCGGGTTTCGATTGCCATAGTATTCGCGTGATCCTTATCGTGGGGACGGATTTTCGTGGGCGGGCGCATCTCCCCTTTCGATCCTGATAGAGTCGTCCTCGATTGCGGCCGGACGGTCGCCAGATGGCGCGGGGCAAATGAGCTATGGCATGGGACGATCGGCACCTGGATGCGCCTGAGGCATGACGGAAGAACATGCCTATTTCACGGTGGACGATGGCCTGTATGTGCCGACCGGTCTTGGCGTCAGTCCCTGGAACGGCAGGAGCATTGGCGGAGTGCCGCTGGCTGGGCTGACAGCTCATCTGATCGGAACAATCCCGCCGCCGGTGCCGATGCACGTCGCACGCCTGACCATCGACATTTTCGGGACGGTGCCGATGGAGCCGCTGGCCGCAAAAGTGGAAGTCTTGCGTGATGGCAGACGCGTTCAGCTGTTGTCGGTCGAGCTGACATCTGGGGGACGGACGTGGGTGCGGGCTACTGCTCTGCGTGTCCGCACAGAGGAAACGCCCGCCATCGAAGCGCCGTTGACACGCGATTTTCCGGGCGAGGCGCTGGCTGTTCGGCCAGGGCCGCTCGTCGATGCCATATTGCTGAACGATCCACGCAGGGCGGGCCAGGATGCCTGGTGGCTGCGCTTTCTTCATCCAGTCGTATTGGGAACACGGCGTTCTCCACTGGAATCGGTCGCGATGCTATCCGATTTCGGTGCCGGCATTTCGGCGCTTTATCCAACCAAGGAGTGGACGCTCGCCAACCTCGACATATCTGTCCACCTTAGCCGCATGCCGCTTAGCGATTGGCTGCTGGTCGATGCGGAGAGCGGCACCGCAGGCAATGGCATCGGCACGGCGCTCAGTCGGCTGGGGGATCGCGACGGCATGATCGGCACCGCACACCAGACCGTCTTTCTCGACCGGCGATAGGAGTCAGGCGGGCTGGCAGGCAGTTTCCAGCGGGTCGGGCTGATCGGCCGCACCATCGGGATCCTCTGCGGGATAGCGCCCCAGCGAGAGAAAAAGCACAGCCGAAATGAGGCACAGTGGCACATAGGTCCATAGCGCAGGCGCGTAGGAATGGGCCGCGTCATAGACCATGTTGACGAACAGCGGGCCGAGCGCGCCGCCCAGCGTGATAAGACCGCCGATACTGCCGAAGATCAGGCCGAAACTGCGAACTCCGAAATAGCGGGCAGTGAGATAGGCGATCAAATCCAGTTCCGCGCCCAATGCGACGCCGAGGATCAACACGGCCGCGCTGGCCGCGCCGACTGATCCGGGAAAGCCGAGAAACAAAAGGCTCGCCAAGATCGGCAGGCAGACAGCGACGGCTGCCAGCAACGGGCCATGCAGACGATCCAGCAGGAACCCGATGGTCAATCTTCCTCCGATGGAGGATATGCCGAGCAGGGCGGCGATGCCGGCTGCTTCGCCACGATCAATCCCGCTCCAGGTCATCAGGGGCACGAGATTGGGAACCAGCGACAGCACGACCGATGCGACCAGCCATCCCGCTATGGCAAGTTGAAAGAAATGGCGCGAAAGTATCAGATGGCGGATCGGGGGGCGGACATAGTCGGGTTTTGGCGCGCCGGAGGGAACCCGTTTTCGCTCCTCATCGCGAACGCTTGTGAAGCAAAAGACGATGAGAGGGAGGACCATCAGGCTCCAGAATATTGCCATTCCGACCAGAGCCAGGCGCCAGCCCAGGCGTTCGATCAGTTCATAGGCTAGAAACGGCGTGATGATGGACCCCAGGCCACTGCCGCATAGAGTCAGCGCCAAAGCCAGCCCGCGCCCATCCCGGAAATAGCCTGCCACGGCGGAAGTCCATATCGTCGGCTGGATGAACAGGTTGACGATTGCCATGACGACCCAGGCCGCCCACCATGACCACAGCGCCGGACCGACGAGACTGAGCAGGAGATTGGCGGTGATCAGGCCGAACGCCCCGAACAGTCCGAGACGGCGGGGCCCGAAGCGATCGACGGCCCCGCCGATGACAGGCCCCATAATGATTGCCAGTGGAGCCGTGAGCGCGGGACCGAGTGAAATGGTTGCGCGGCTCCATCCAAATGCCTTTTCCAACGGATCGATGAACAGGCCGATGGAATAGGCGTTGACGGTAGACAACGCGACTCCACCAGTGGCGGCCAGAACTACAGGCCAGTGACGCCGCCACTCGGTGCGCGCATCTCGATCCAGTCGTCCCGACATCTTGTCTCTCCTCCGCCCCGAATGGATCGGGAAATTGCGCCGCCGCATTTTGATGCAGGGTCGGATAATGTCGAATCTATGGACAGGTGCCCTCCCTAGAGGGAAGCGGCTTCGCTGGCAAAAGTAAGTGCTGGACCTGTGGGCAACGACGTGATCCGCTCCATCACGCGCGCGCGGTGCTGCGCGGCATTGCCCCAGTCGGCCTTCAGGCCCATGGCGCGCTTCAGGAAGAAATGGAGGTCCACCTCCCAGGTGATGCCCATCGCGCCATGAACTTGCACGGCGGTGCGCGCGGCAAGGTCAGCGGTCTCTCCGGCGGTGATCTTGGCGTGACTGACGCGCGCCTGCGCGGGCAGCGTGCCGAGCGCCAGTTCGGCGGCGGCGGCGTGGACCACGGGGCGGGCGAACTCCACTTTCACCTGCGCCGTGGCGATGAGGTGCTTTACCGCTTGATAGCTGCCGATGGGTTTGCCGAACTGGGTGCGGTCCTTGGCATAAGCGACTGCCATGTCGATGCATCGCTGGGCAAGGCCGATCATTTGCGCGGCGGCGAGCAGCGCGCCACGATCCGCCGCCAGCCCCCAGCTCTCCGCGACCTTCGTCGCGGCCGTCGGCGTCCAGTCAACGCGGAACAGGCGGCGGAAGGGGTCGAAGCCCTCCTCACGCGTCAGGGTCACGGCGTCCCTGTCCACCAGGTGCACCGCATCGCCATCCGCCAGCAGCAGCCGCTCGGCCCGGTCGGCGTCGGTCACGAAGCGGCGCCCCGGCGCGCCGACCGCGACGGTGCGGCCCTCCAGCACCTTGGCGAGGGTGACGGCCTGCCCGATCTCCGCTAGCAGCGGCACAACGACGCCCGCCTGTTCCACCAGCGGCTCGGGCAGGCCGACATAGCCCGCCGCCTCCGCCACGCCGATCAGGTCGGTGAGGGTCATGCCGAGGCCACCCGCGCTTTCGGGCGCCAGCATGCCGATCAGGCCCATATCGCGGATCGCGTCCCAGCGCGCCTCATCACGGGCGCTCCCCGCTTCCAGCAGGCGGCGCAGGTCCGTGGGCGCGCACGTGTCGACCAGCATCTCCCGCGCAGCTTCGGTGATTGCGATCTGGTCTTCGGTAAAGGCGAACAGCATGAGCGTCAGGCCCTCGGCAGGCCAAGCATGCGCTCGGCGATGATGTTGCGCTGGATCTCGTTGGAGCCAGCGTAAATGGGTCCGGCGAGGGCGAAGATATAATAGCCCAGCCAGTCGAACGGCCCGGCGAAATCGGGCGCTGTCGGCATCAGTTCCGCCTCGTCGCCCAATATCTCCAGCGCGGTCTGCGCGAGCGCGATGTCCAGCTCCGACCAGAAAATCTTGTTGGTCGAGGATTCCGGGCCAATGGTGCCGCCCGCCGCGAGGCGCGAACACATGGCGTAGATGGCGAGGGCATAGGCCTCCGCATCCATCCAGCTCTGCGCCACTTTCTCACCCACGGAGGCGGGCAGGTCGTCCTTGCGGCTTTCATAGAGGGCGATGAGCTTGCGCACCGCCTCCTGATAGCGGGCGGGCGAGCGGAGCAGCAGGCCCCGCTCGAACCCGGCGGTGGCCATGCAGACATGCCAGCCCTGTCCCTCCTCGCCCAGGCGATTGCCGACCGGCACGCGCACATTGTCGAGGAAGATTTCCGCGAACACCATCTCCCCGTCCAGCCGCTCGATGGGACGGCGCGTCACGCCCGGCGCGTCGAGGGGGAAGAGGATGAGGGACATGCCTTTGTGCCGCTCGCTGCCCGGCGCACGGAACAGGCCGAAGGCCCAGTCGGCGAAGACGGCGCGGGTCGACCAGATTTTCTGACCGTTCAGTACATAATCGTTTCCGTCCAGCGTGCAGGTGGAGCGGACGCCCGCCAGATCGCTGCCCGCGCCCGGCTCCGACCACGCCTGCGCCCAGATGTCGTCGCCCGCCGCCATGCGCGGCAGGAAGTGCGCCTTCTGCTCGTCCGTCCCGAATTCCATCATGGTGGGACCGAGCAGGAAGATGCCGTTCTGGTTGACGCGCACCGGCGCGTTTGCGCGGTAATATTCCTCCTCGAAGATCAGCCAGCGGATGAGGTCGAGGCCGCGCCCGCCCAGTTCCTCGGGCCATGTCACCATGCCCCAGCGGCCCTCGTTGAGCTTGCGTTCCCAGTCGCGATGCGCCTCGAAACCTTCCTTGGTCAGATCGAAGGAGGGCAGGGGGCCTTTAGGGACATTCGCCTCCATCCACGCGCGCACCTCCGCGCGGAAGGCGCGCTGTTCGTCAGTATAGTTAAGGTTCACGCGTCGCCTGCCTGCTTCTTGTTTTCGCTTGCTGCCGACTTGCCACTGACTCCAGCGATGCTGTTACCGGTGACGAGGTCGTTCTGGGCATGGGCGAAATGGTGCATGTGGAAGACGGCATCCATCGCCGCCCGTTTGCCGCGCAGTTCCTCGACATGGTTTACAGCCTGTTTGGTCAGCCAGTTGCCGAGGCGGCCCTGGCCCGCCAGCTTGGCGGCGATAGCCGCCGCCGTCTCGCGCAGCTTGTCGCGCGGAACCACGCGATTGACCATGCCGAACTGCTCGGCGCGCTGCGCCGACATGCGCTCGCCCAGGAGCAGGAACTCCTTGGCAACGCGCGGCGGCAGTTCATAGGCATGGGCGAAATATTCGACGCCGGGTATGCCCATCAGAGGATTTACCGGGTCCTGGAAAAAGGCGTCCTCGGACGCCACGATCAGGTCGCACACCCATGCCAGCATCAACCCGCCCGCAATGCAGGCGCCCTGCACCATGGCGATGGTCGGCTTAGGCACATCCCGCCAGCGGCGACACATGCCGAGATATTGCTCCTGCTCGCGGGTGTAGAGCAGCTCCGCTCCCGGCTTGTTGGTGTGACCGGGCAGCATCAGCCGCTTGTCGAACTCATGATGCAGGTCGCGTCCAGGGGTGCCGATGTCATGGCCGGCCGAGAAATGCTTGCCCTCGCCGCCCAGCACGATCACCTTGACCGCATCGTCTTTCACTGCGCGATCGAAGGCGTCGTCCAGAGCATAGGTCATTTGCCCGTTCTGGGCATTGTTGAACCCCGTCCGGCTCATCGTCAGCCAGGCGACATTATCGATCACCTCGTAACGGATCGGTTCCTCGGTCTCATAGACGATATCGACCTTCTGTGGTTCGACCAGATCGTCGGTCTTCATACGGCTTCCTCCACCTTGCCGGGCACGGCTTCAGTGAGCAGCACCAGCGCATCGACCGCCACGGCGCCCTTTCCTTCAGGCAGGACGAGAAGCGGATTGACCTCAACTTCGCGCAGCCGATCACCGCCTGCAAGCACTGCATTGCCAAGAGCGGCTATGGCTCTCGCCGCCGCCGCCACATCAGCCTTTGGCGCACCGCGATAGCCATCGAGCAGCTTGAAGCCCTTGAGGCCCCGCAGCATTTGCTCTGCTCCCGTCGCATCGACAGGCAGGAGGCGGTGCTGCACATCCTTCATCAGTTCGGTGAAGATGCCACCCAGACCCACGGTCAGCATCCAGCCGAAAACGGGGTCGCGCGTCACGCCGGTCAGGATCTCGACGCCACCCTGCAACATCGGTTCCAGTGTCACGCCGTCGATCTGCACGTTCATCGATTGCGCTTTGGCCATCATCTGCTCGAACGCTTCCACCGCAGCATCGGCATCCTTGATAGACAGGCGGATGAGGCCATGTTCGGTCTTGTGCGCAACATCGGGGCTGACGAGCTTGGCGACCAGCGGGAAACCGACTTGCCCTGCGGCCTTGCGCGCATCTGCGGCGGTTTGGACCAGCGCATCATGCACTACGGGCACACCGAAGGCGGCGAGCGCCTCTTTGCCCTCTGTCTCCGACAGCGCAGTGCGATTTGCGGGGAAGGCGGGCCAGCTCGCCGTCGTGACGGTCGCACTGACATCCGTGTCGCCCAGCGCCTTCCACTTGCCATAGGCGGCGATGGCGCGCGCGGCGCGGTCGAAATCATCGAAATAGCCGATGCCTGCGGCCGCCAGTCGTGCCTGATCAGCCTGCGCATAGCTGTCGATCACGATCAGCGCCTTGTTCGTCGTGGCCGCAGCCTTTTCTATCTGCTCGAACGACTGGGTGAGGAAATAGCCGGGCAGGTAGAGAAGCACGACATCGATATCGTCGGGCTGGAGAGCCAACCGGATGCATTCCGACAGGAAATCGTTAGAATTGACAATATTGCCGGTCAAGTCAACGGGGTTAGACACCATCGAATGACCGGGAATCTGAGCATCGAGAGCCTTTTGCACCTCGTCCGGGAAGTTCGGCACCTCTGCTCCCGCCAGGCTGAGCGCATCGGAAAGGATCGCGCCCGCCGCACCGGAGATCGAGAGGATCGCACAGTTGCTCCCGCCGATATGCTCGCCCAGCGTATGGAGATACGCGAGGTCCGCCAGCGCGCTCAACTCGCCCGCACGCGCCACTCCGGCCTTGGCGAAGGCGGCGTCATAGGCCGCGCTGTCACCCGCGAGTGCGGCGGTGTGTGATCGGGTTGCCTCCGCGCCCTTTTCGGACGCGCCGACCTTGTACACGGCCAACAGCTTGCCCGCCGCGCGGAACTTGGCGGCAGCGGCCAGGAACTTCGGCCCGTCGCGCAACTCTTCAATATAGCAGACGGCGCAATTGGTGTCCGGGTCATCGGCGAGATGGTCGAGATAGTCGGAGAAATCGACGTTCGCTTCGTTGCCCGTGTTGATCACATGGCTGAAGGTCACGCCCGCGCGACGCGCCATGCGGAATACGGTGGCGCACATATTGCCCGACTGGGTCAGCAGCGCGGTATTGCCGGATGGCTCGCCGGGCTGGAAGGCCTGGCCGAAGGTCGTGAAGATCTGGCCGGTGAAATTCGCGTTGCCCATCGCATTGGGGCCTGCCACACGCATGCCCGTTCGCTCGGCAAAGGCGACCAGCGCCTCCTGCCGGGCGAGCCCCTCCACCTCGTTGGTTTCGGCATAGCCGGACGCATAGACCAGCGCCGCGGGCACACCCAGCGCATGCGCACGCTCCAGCTGGTCGAGTGTTCCTTCCGCCGAAACCGCCACGATGACGAGATCAACGACCTCCGGCACATCCTCAATGGACTTGTAGGCCGTGAGGCCCTGCACCGTCTCGCTCTTCGGATTGATCGGGTAGAGCTTTTCGAAGCCCGCGCGCTTCAACAGGTCCACGGGCACGCCGCCGATACGCGACTTGGTATCGGACGCACCGATAACCGCGATGGAGCGAGGGGACAGGAGGGGGGCCAGGCTCATTGGGAAATCCTCATGCTTCGACCTTCGCCGTCCGGATGACATAGTCCTCGGGTTTGAAGTCGGCCGTCAGGTTGCGATAATGGCTCAACCGCCACGGCGAGTTGGTGACGACGCGGCCATCCTTATTGCGATACCAGTTGTTGACGCCGGGATGCGTCCAGACAAGCTGCGCATGTTCGGCGTCAAAGAGCTGCTGATAGGCGTCGAACGGCTCGCGCCGGACGTCCAGACTGTCCGCTCCGCGTTCGATCAGCTCGCGCAGCGCCAGCATGGTATAGCGGACCTGGCATTCGGAGTTGAACACCGCGCTGCCCCCATGGCCACCGTTCGTGCCCGGACCATAGAGGATGAACAGGTTCGGAAAGTCAGGCGCCGTGATGCCGAGATGCGCACGCGGATTGTCGTCGCCCCACTGGTCGCGGATCGAGCCATGAGTGCCGACGATCTCCATGGGATAGAGCGGCGCCTGCGCCTTGAAGCCTGTGGCAAGGATGATGACGTCGGCCGGGTGCAATACTCCGTCTTTGTCGACGACGCCCTCCGGGGTGATTTCCTTCACACCGCTCGTCACCAGTTCCACATTGTCGCGCGTCAGGGTGCGGAACCAGTTACCGTCGCGCAGCATACGCTTGCCATAGGGCGGGAAGCTGGGCGTGACCTTAGCCAGTAGTTCCTCGTCGCCGCCCAGTTCGCTGCGCATATGGGCGATGAGCTGCTCGCGGATTTCCTTGTTGGCGGCGTTGAGCGAGGTTGCAGGCTCCGGCCAGTTCGGATCCTTCCTCAGAGTCGGCAGCATGCCGTCGGAAGTCGCGTAGAGAAGCTGGAAGCGATACCATTTTGTGTAGAAGGGAATGTGCTCCAGCCCCCATTTCTTGCCGTCGGTCACTTCGGCGAAAAGCAGCGGGTTCTTGCGCGCCCAATGCGGCGAACGCTGGAAGATGGTGAGATGGCCGACCTGAGGCGCGATGGCCGGGCCGATCTGCATTCCGGATGCGCCGGTGCCAATCTGCACCACGCGCTTGCCGGTCAGATCGACACCATGATCCCAACGCGCCGAATGGAATAGCGGACCCTTGAAGCTGTCCATGCCCGCGATGTCGGGGATGGACGGGCGGTTGAGGAGGCCGGTGCCGCTGACCACGGCCTTGGCGGTTTCGGTATATTCGCTACCGTCCTTGCGCCGGATGGTGACGGCCCAGTGCTGGGCGCGATCGTCCCACTCCGCGCGCAGCACTTCCTGCTCGAAGCGGATATGCTCCTTCACGCCGGACTCCGCATAGACGGCGCGGATATATTTGATGATCTCCGGCCCCTGCGCGAAATAATGGTCCCAGTCGGACGACGTGCGGAAGGAATAGGAGTAGAAATGATTGGGCGTGTCGACCGCAACGCCCGGATAGCTGTTCTCGTACCAGGTTCCGCCGACATCGTCATTCTTCTCGATGACGGTGAAGGGGATGCCGGCTTCCTTCAGCTTGATCGCCATGGCGAGGCCGGAATAGCCGAGGCCGATGACGAGGACCGGATAGCGGGCGAGGCTATCCGCCGAGACGGGCTTGCGCCAGCGCACGGACTTGGCATCGGTCCGGTCGAAGTTCAGTTCCTCCAGCACCATCGGCATATACTCGGGTGGCACGGGCTGGCCGACCGCGACATCGCACATGCGCTGCAGCCGGTCGACGGGGGGCGCGGGCGGCAGCGGACGGTCATGATCCGCATAGTCCTTCAGCGTCGCGATCAGGCGACGGCGCAGCTCCGCCTGCAATGCCTCTGGCGCCTCCACCTCGAAGCTCCAGGCGCCCTTGATATGGGGGCGGAATTCTTCGAGCAGGGACTCATCCCCGGACAAATGGGTGTAGACCAGCAGCAGCGGCACGGGGTCCAGTTGCGACAGATGGGCGTCGAGAACCTTTGCATCCCCGGCGACCAGTGCCTTCAGCGTGCCAACCTCACCCGATCCCGTCATTCTCTGGTCCGTTCTTTCAAATGGTTCCATGTCGGTCGCTGGGACCGGATATAGGATGCGGAATCTTTCCGCAGAGTCTTCATCGGAGCATTAGCCGCTGTGACACATAATGCAATGCTTGTGTCGCATTATGGATGGCGTGGCGGCGTATCCATCGTCTCGGCGCTAACAGGCCATCTTGCGGTATTGCGGGTTGCGCGATGGCGGTCCGCTTATAGTCTATACAAGGGCAACGCGCGCGGGGTATCCGCGCGAAAGGCATTCCTTTTGTAGTCGCTATGGATGGCCCGGTCACTATCGCCATGGCCGCGCAGCATCCGCCGTCAGGGGATGTGCTTTGCTACCCTTTGGCTGCCTCTCATGGCATGCCATTTTCCGCCCCCACGATAGTTGCGGCCTGTCTCTGGCCAGCCGCTGCCCGCCAAGCGATATTGCGCATGGTTTATTGCGATGCCGGAGCGGGCTTTCTGATTTCTCGTCGCCGGATGATATCTGACGATCCGGATTAAGAGGAAGAAGCAAAGTGGCGCTTTATACGACCATTCATCTGCATAATGTGCCGGAAGCGCGTACCGATGATTATGCCAGCTGGTTCGACGATGCGCATCGCGACGCGTTGAAGGGATTGCGCGGCCTAGTCGCGGCGGACCGGTTCGAGGTGACGGCTGAGCAGATCATGCCGGACGTGCCCCAGCCCTGGCGCTATCTGAGCGTCTATGATTTCGACCTGCCCGATCCGCTGATCGACCTGCCCGCGCTTGGCCCGCTGATTGCCTCTGCGCGCGACGCCGGCCTGATCGAGGATGACGATACGGAGCGCCTCTATAGCTACGAACTGTATTTCGACTGGAAGGCGAGCCCCAACTGGCAGAAAGACAAGCCACTTTCCGGCGTCAACATCATTCTGGCCAATTATACGCCGGGGCGGTTCGACGAGTGGCTGACATGGTATACCGATGTGCACAGCGTCGAAGTGTCCAACTGTCCGGGCAATGTGGGCATGAAGATCGGTGCCCTGTCGCCGTTCCAGATCGAGCCGCGGCGCCATTGCATCGGGGATCAGCTCGTGATGACCGGACAGCAGACGGACGACCTTGCCTTCACTGTCATGGATTTCGGGATGCGGGCATTGGGCAAGAGTCCCAGCGGCATCGCCATGGAGCCGCGGTCGAGCGCGGGCTCTCTGGCGCGCACCGTGCATTATTTCAAGAAGATCAGCGGTCCCGATTATTGGCCAGGCGGCATAGCCTATGCGGGTGACTGGTCGCCTTATCCAGGCCGGGGCTGACCCGGATCGTGGGGCAGGTGGCCCGCCCCGATCCGATCCGAACGGGCCGTTTCGATATCAAGCTTTAAGGAATGCATGTCTATGACGGGTAAGGTGATAGTGATTACGGGTGCGAACGGTGGTCTGGGCCGCGCGTTGTCGCAACAGTTCGCGGCGGATGGCGACAAGGTCGTGCTGCTCGGCCGCACGCTGGCAAAGGTCGAAGAGGTCGCGGCCGGCATCGGTGCCAATGCACTTGCGGTGCAATGCGACGTTACCTCGCCTGACTCGGTTCGCGCTGCCTTTGCGGAAATCGTCAAGACGCATGAGAAGATCGACGTTCTCGTCAACAACGCCGCCATCTTCGACATGCTGGTGCTGGAAGAGGCGACCGACGCGCAGATCATCAACGGCGTACTTGCCAATCTTGCCGGTCCGATGCTGTGCGCCCGTTCGGCGATTCCCCTGCTGGGGAAGGGCGGTCATATTATCAACGTCACGTCTGAATCGGTCGAGGTACAGTTCCCGCACCTCACCGTCTACCAGGCGACCAAGGCGGGCGTGGAGCAGTTTACCCGCGACCTCAACCGCGAACTGGAGGAGCAGGGCATTCGCGTTACGACAGTGCGCGCAGGCCAGATGATGGGGCCGGGCAGTTCCGCCGAAATGGACCCTGTCGCGGGCGCCCGCTTCTTCGAGGCGGCGCTCAAGCGCGGAATCAACCCGATGACGCGCGGCGTGTCGCAATATCAGTCGACGGTCCACATCTTCCGCACCGTCATCGATGCGCCCGCTGATGTGCAATTGGGCCTCGTCGCCTTTCGAGCGCGTCCGGTCAACTGATCCAGTTTTACAAGAGGATTTCCCATGACGATTTTCCCTGACGGCAAACTCTATATCGATGGCAAGCTGCGCGAGGCGGCGAACGGTGCCACATATGAGGACATCAGCCCCTGGACCGGCGAAGTGGTCGGTCGTGCCGCCGACGCTGCGCCCGCGGACATGGAGGAGGCGATCGCCGCCGCCCGCCGGTCCTTCGATACGACGGACTGGTCCACCAACCATGCGCAGCGCCGCGAACTGGTTTGGAAACTGGGCGAGAAGCTGAAAGCCAATCGCGACCGGCTCGCGGAACTTGCCCGGCATGAGGCGGGATCTGCGCTGGCTGCCGTGGCCGTTGCGCAGGTAGACGGCCCGCTCAGTTTCATCGACACGCTTTTCGAGATCTTCGACACGATCGAATGGGAAAAGCCGATGGGCGACCGTGTCGTCTGGGGCGTCAACAGCGAACGACTGCTCGTGAAGGAAGCGTCGGGCGTCGTGGGTGTGATTACGCCGTGGAACGTTCCCTTCTATATCACGGTGGGCAAGGTGATACCGGCCCTGCTCGCGGGCTGCACGGTGATCGTGAAGCCGGCACCGGACACGCCGCTCCTCAGTGCGATATTGGGCGAGCTGGCGGACGAGGTCGGTTTCCCGGCGGGTGTTCTCAACGTCGTGACCGGTAAGGAACCGGCGGTGCTGGGTGAAATGCTGACGATCGACAAGCGTGTCGATCTGATCAGCTTCACCGGTTCGACCGGCGTCGGCAAGCGCATCATGGAAAAGGGTGCGGACACCCTCAAACGCGTCTTCCTTGAACTGGGTGGCAAGTCGGCGGGCATCGTGCTGGAGGACGCTCCCAATTTCGCGACGTCGGTTGCGCAGTCCATCGTGTGTTTCCATGCAGGGCAGGGATGCGCGACCATCACCCGCCTGCTGGTGCCGCGCAGCCGCTATGACGAAGCTGTTGCCGTATTGGAGGCGGCCTATCAGGGCTATTCGCAGGTCTGGGGCGGCTTCGACGATCCGCAAAACGTCATGGGTCCGCTGATCTCTGAACGGCAGCGCGACCGTGTGCTCGACTATATCGAGACCGGAAAGAAGGAAGGTGCCCGCCTTATCGCCGGTGGCAAGGCCGCGACCGACAAGGGCAATGGCTGGTTCGTGGAGCCGACCTGCTTCGTTGACGTGACAAACGACATGACAATCGCGCGCGAGGAAATCTTTGGTCCCGTTCTGGTCGTTATTCCCTTCGAGGATGACGAGGACGCAATCCGCATCGCCAATGACAGCGACTATGGCCTGTCGGGAGGCGTGACGTCCGGCGACAAGGATCGCGCCATGCGTATCGCGCGCCGCATCCGCAGCGGCACGGTCGGCGTCAACGGCGGCGTGTCCATTGCGGTCGACTTGCCCTTTGGCGGTTATAAGCAGAGCGGCATCGGCAAGGAATGGGGCCTGGAGGGTTTCGACGAATATCTCGAGACCAAGGCTATTGCGGTAGGTGGCTGAAACGGTTGCATGAAACGGATGGGGCCGGCCTGGTCGGCCCCCTTTCAAACCCTGGATTGGTAGAATGGAATGAACGCGGCACAGGGGCGCCAGACCGTTGAGAGCGTCTGTACGGAAGCGACGCACAATATGTCCGGCCAGCGGCTGGGGCCAAAGGGATTGGGCACACGCGAACGCATCGTAAAGGCCATGCTGGACCTTGTGGAATCAGACGATGAGACGCCGATCACGTTAAGTGCAGTGGCGCGCAAGGCGTCAGTACGGATGTCGAATCTCTATCTCTATTTCCCTGACCTGGGCGAATTGTTGCTTGCGGCGCTTCGTCGTGCCGTGGACGAGCAGGATCTCCCTTATATGCGGTGTCTGCGCGATCGTTGGCCAGATGGCGAACTCAGCCGCTGCTGCGAGATTTTCGTGCATGCCTATTTCCATTTCTGGCAGAGCCATGCCCGTCTGCTCCAGATGCGAAACAATCTGGCGGACGCGCGCGACATGCGCTTGATCGATTATCGCAACCGGATTTCCGCGCCGCTCATCACGTTGCTGCTGGCGCAAATGGATGCGTTGGGCGAGGAGGGAGACAACGGTTCGCGCGATTGTGCAACAGCACTTGTCACGGGTCTGGAGCGCATGGCGACCGTGGTCATTAACCCCGATTTCGCGGCCATGACCAGTCTGCACGACAAGAGCGAGCGCACTCTTTTCATCGGCAGGCTAGCCTGCGCTGAAGCGAAAATTATCGAATACACCGTTAGCCGCTTGCGCCAGCAGCGCGAAGCGGTTCCGACGATCACCTTTTCCGGCAGGGCGGGTCGTCCCACGTAAATCCCGCAATCGTGGGTGCCGTGCGAGTTATCGGCGGTACGATATTCCCGTGGTTCCGGTGTCTGGGCGCATGTTGGCGGCTAATATGGCGCAGTTTTACAAGGAGATGTGACAGGTGAAGGATCGGTACGACTATATCGTCATCGGGGCGGGCTCCTCTGGCTGCGCGCTGGCCAACCGCCTGTCTGTCGATCCGAGGAATAGCGTATTGCTGGTCGAAAGTGGCCCGGCGGACAAGAGTCCGTTCATCCACATGCCGCGTGGCATTGGCGTGATCGTCAATCCGGGCAGCAAGGTCATCTGGGAATATGATGTCCATACCGGTAGCAACCAACCTACCGAACGCTGGTATCGCGGAAAGACGCTGGGTGGTTCCAGTTCGATCAATGGCATGATCTATATGCGTGGCGCTCCGCTGGACTATGATGGCTGGGCGGCGAACGGCTGCACCGGTTGGGCGTGGAAGGATGTCGTCGCCAAGTTCAAGGAGTTGGAGAACCACGATCAGGGGGCTGGCGAATTTCGCGGTGTCGGTGGACCGCTCAATCTGACCACCCATCCCAGGGGAGATGCGCTGTTCGACGCCATCATCAGCGCAGGTGAGGAAATGGGTATTGCGCGCGTCACTGACGTAAACGACCCCAAGGCTGTGCGTGAGGGCGGCTTGGGCTACCAGCCCACGACCCGCTGGCGCAACGCCCGCTTCAGTTCGGCCAAAGCCTTTCTGGATGAAGCGAAGGATCGGCCAAACCTCGATATCGTCACTGACACCGACGCTTTGAAGATCGAATTCGAGGGGAAGCGCGCCGTCGCGGTGCAGTTGCGCGATGCGGCGAGCGTGCGGTCTGTGCAGGCGAACCGGGAGATTATCCTGTCGGCGGGCGCGTTCCAGACGCCGAAGCTGTTGCAACTTTCAGGGATCGGCCCGGCAGCACTGCTGCAATCGCTCGGCATAGAAGTGCAGGTAGATGCGCCCTCCGTGGGCAAGAACCTGCGCGAACATCGCCATGCCGATCTGGTATTGAAGGTGCGCGGCAACAGTCAGAACAAGGCCCTGAGCGGCATCCGCGCGGCGTTCACGGCGCTGCGCTATTTCCTGTTCAAGACAGGGCCGATGAGCCATGCCGCGCATGAAGTGGGCGGCTTTGCCAAGTCTACCGACGATCAAGATCATGCCGATCTGCAATTCGGCCTCATGTCGCTTTCGGCCGGTACGACGGATAAAAATGGGAATGTCGCGCTCGATCCTTTTCCTGGCATCACCTTCGTCACTTATTTCACCCGGCCGGAAAGTCAGGGTGAGGTACGTATCCAGTCGGCGGACCCGGACGCCGCGCTCTATGTCAATGTCAACCATCTGTCGGCGGAGATCGATCGCAGGAAGTTTGTCGCCGCAGTGCGCTGGAACCGTCGCCTTGCGGCGCAACCGGCGCTGGCCAAATGGGTGGTGGAGGAAACCAAACCCGGCCCTTCGGTCGAAACTGATGACGAGATTCTCGCCAATGCCATGTCCATTGGCGGTACATGCTTCCATACGGCGGGCACTGCGCGCATGGGCGTGGACGAGGCGGCAGTGGTCGATCCGCGTCTTCGTGTGCGTGGCGTGGAAGGGCTTCGGGTCTGCGATACATCCATCTTTCCAACACTGGTGTCCGGCAACACCAATGGCCCCGCGATGATGGCGGGCCTCCTCGCGGCGGATTTCATCCTTGAGGACAATGCCGCCGTCGCCTGATCGATCGTGGCTGCGCGTCGCTCTGCTGGGCCCTTTCCCTTGGGGGGAAGGGCCTTTTCTTTGGGTGCCAATCCTTTGCAATTGCCAGAGGATCAAGGGTGCTTGCACCAAAAAAAGGGGCCGATCTGAAGATCGACCCCGGAGTATTTAGGAGAGGATGCCTGAAAGGCACCGGCCTTCTGCCGCGCCGGGTATTTGTTTGCAATTGCAGAATGCAATAATTACGATGCAATAATTGCACATCGTCGGCGCGATGTCCGTCATGGATTGCGCATGCCCGCCTTGAAGTGGCCCTCAGCCATCGGGTGCATGAAAAATTTGCCTTCATTATTTTCCAAATGCAATAATATCTATGCATTATAGAGAGGCCTTGACAGCGTGAAACCGTGGATTGATTTGACCGATCGCGTAGCCGCCGTCACGGGGGCCGCAGCCGGTATCGGGCGTGCCACTGCTTATGCGCTGGCGGCGGCGGGCGCGAAGGTGGTGGCGCTGGACCGCGATCTGGACGGTGCACAGGATACGATCGCTGCGATCGGGGAGGCCGGTGGGACAGCCGTCGCCCATGCATTGGACGTCACCAGCGAAAGTGACTGGCATGCCGCGGAGGAGGCGATAGAAACCGGTTTCGGTCGCCTCGACATACTCGTCAACAGTGCGGGCGTCTCGCTCAAGGACAGCGTTGGCGACGCTGCGCTCGACATTTATCGTCAGACCTTCGCCATCAATGTCGAGGGGTCGCTCCTGGGTATGCGAACCGCGCTGGGTTTCATGCGCCGCCAAGGCAAGGGTGCGATCGTTAATCTCTCCTCGGCGGCGTCGCTGAGGGGAAATACGCTCATGGCATCCTATGGCGCGAGCAAGGCGGCGATCACGCATTTTACGCGCAGTGCTGCGGTGGAAACGGTGCGAGCGGGTAATGACATCAGGATCAATGCGGTCCTGCCCGGTCTGATCGACACTTCGATGGCTGACGACTTGTTTCGCATATATGACCGGATCGGTTCGCCAGACGCAATTCGTGCCGCCATTACGACGGGTCGGGCCGGCAGGCCGGATGAGGTGGCGGACCTCATTCTCTTCCTCGTCTCGGACCGGGCCAGCCATATTTCGGGAACGTCCATCGTCATTGATCGCGCTGCCAACGCCTGATCGCCGCGCCGTGCATGGCCATGACACTTCCAATTTTCCCATGACGCCATCACATTTAAGGGGCTCATCTCCCATGTCTGGATATGACAGAATCATTGCAAAGCAATTTGGCGGCCCAGATGTGCTGGAGATTGACCATATTCCCGTCTTGCCAATACCGGGCGAAGGGCAGGTGCGGATCCGTGTCGAGGCGGCCGGGGTCGGCTATACCGACACGATCCTGCGCCGTGGCCGCTACATCGGCTATATGGGCGGACTGCCTCTTGTCCCTGGCTATGATGTGGTCGGCCTGGTCGATGCGCTGGGTGAGGGCGTCACGCACATTCGGCCCGGCGAGCGGGTCGCGGATATGAGCGTGTCCGGCGCCTATGCCCAATATATGCTGCTGCCCGCCAGCGACGTCATCCCGGTTCCGGCCAGCGTGACGGCCGCCGCTGCGGTCGAGGTGCCGCTGATGTGGGTGACGGCGTGGCAGATGCTGACCCGCGTCGCCTCCTTGCCGTCCGGCGCGCTGATCCTGGCAGTCGGGGCAAGCGGTGCGGTCGGGCGTGCGCTCGTCGCGCTGGCGCGGCATCTGGGTCATAGGGTGATCGGGACATGTTCGGAGGGCAATATCGCTCTGGTTGAGAGTCTTGGCGCGACGGCCATCGACTATCGCCGACCCGACCTGGCGGAGGCCATTCGCGCGGCGAGCGGCGGCGCTGGCGTGGCTGCTGCTTTCGACGCGATTGGCGGATCGAGCTGGGATATTAGCTGGAGCGTGCTGGCGCCAGGCGGATTGCTCGTCGCCTATGGCTTTCAGGATTTTCTGGAAACCGGCGGCGACTCCAGCCTTGCCACCGCGGCGATGGAGAAGCTCAATCAGAGCTGGCCCGCACAGGGCAGGGACGACGGCACCGCCCGTTCGACCCGGTTCTACGACATCCGAATCCGACGGAAAAGCCACCCGGAGGACTATCGCGCCGATGCTGTGGCATTGCTGGACCTTATGGCGAGCGGTGCGGTGGTGCCCCCGGAGGCGGAACTGTTGTCGCTCGATCAAGCGGCAGACGCGCACCGGCGGGTCGCGGCGGGTGGACTGAACCACCGGCTGGTCCTGCGGCCCTGATCGTCTGGCAGCCGCGGCTGGCCCCTCGCATTCTGGCGGTGATCGTCGATCCGGCCTAGGAGTGCTGGGATGGTGGTCGGCAAGAAGGAGGCGAGCGGTCGATGGGCGGGCGACACTGAACATCGTCGTTATGAGCACGGAACTGTTGATCCACACAGCGAGCCGGGCCATGGTCGAAGACGCGATCCGGTCGGCGATCGACACAATTCGCCAGGAACAGGTCGCGGCGCTGCCTCGCCATGTCGAGACGCGGAAACGGAGGCTGGGGTGGGACGATACGATTCCAGCGCTCGTCGCGACCGTACTAATGACCAGTGTCCTGCAGAAATCCGCGTTGGAAAAGGGCGACGGCTTGGCGCTGTGTCATCAGGAAGCCATGCGGTGGCTGGCGAGTGCGCTGTCTGCCCCTGATTTCACCGGTGAAGAGCCTGTCCTGTAGAAATCGTGATAGCGATCCATCACGAGGTCGCTAGACAAGTGGCTAGCCTCAACCGAAGGGTAGGGGAAAGGATGTGGATTTGCTGGGCTATCAGCGCAAGGCGATCGCGATAACCGGTGCCGGTTCCGGCTATGCCCTATGTACTAATGTCGGCGCACAGCAATTCGGCGCGACTTGCCGCCTTCGGTGCCTTGGCGGCGCATCCCTGACATCGGACCCACGCGAC
>DASVMZ010000010.1:0-6953 GCA_036384115.1 Sphingobium sp. | reverse complement strand
TTCGCGACGCTCTCGCTGACCTCGCCGTCGATCTGGAGCTGGTGGCTACTTTGGGGACTAGTCGGCTTTTGCGGGCTGGGCATCAAACCCGCGCTGTGGACCACCGCCGTCGCCAGCCTCTTCTCCCGCAGCCGCGGCCTCGCGCTGGCGGTAACGCTCAGCGGGACGGGTCTTGGCTCCTTCTTCACGCCCCTCCTGACCACTTGGCTGATTGAAGCCTATGGCTGGCGTATGGCCTTTATCGGTCTGTCGCTCGTCTTCGGCGGCATCGGCTTCCCGCTGATCTTCTTTTTCTTCCACGATGCGCGATACAAGCAGCAGGCGGGACAAGTCGTGCCCATCCCTGCGCGCCATGGCATGGCGATGCGGGAATCACTTCTGTCGCGCCAGTTCCTGTCGCTGACACTCGCCGCTCTCCTCTTTTCGTTGCTCGCCATATCGACCGTGGCCAATCTTATCCCCATCCTGTCGTCGGAGGGCATCGGCCGGAATGAGGCGGCGGGGATCGCCTCCGCCGTCGGCATTACTTCCATCATCGGGCGATTGGCGACCGGCTGGTTGCTTGACAGGTTCGACGCCCGTCTCGTCACCACCGTCGCGATGGCGCTGCCGGTCGCGGCGGCGGGATTGCTGCTCGGCTGGCCCGGCGAAGCGCATGCCGCACTGATCGCCGCGCTGGTCATGGGCTTGTCCCTCGGAGCAGAGGTCGATGCCATCGCCTATCTGACGGGCCGTTATTTCGGCCTGAAACATTATGGCCTGTTGTTCGGCACGATGATCAGCGCGACCGCCATCGCCACCGGTTTCGGCCCGATGCTGGCCAGCATGGTTTACGACAACACCGGCTCCTATCGCCTCCAACTCATCATCGTCATTCCGCTCAGCCTGATCGCTGCGCTGCTCATCCTGACACTGGGCCGCCCGAAAATCCAAGCCGAAGCACCCACCCCGAACTGAACCCATCGTTGCGAGACGCAAAGCCATGACGGACTTCACCAGCGATTTCACCATGACTATCGACGGCAGAGCAGCGACCGCAGCGACCACCCTGCCCGTCCGCAATCCCGCGACGGATGAAGTCTTCGCTCATGCCCCCGATGCGGGGCAGGGGGAACTGGATCTCGCCGTGGCCGCCGCTGCTCGCGCCTTTCCTGCCTGGGCCGCGACGCCGGTAGAGGAACGGCGCACAGCCCTGCGCCGTATCGCTGCTGCCATCACGGAGAATATCCAGCCGCTCGCCCGCCTGCTCGTGCAGGAGCAGGGCAGACCGCTGGCCGACGCGCTGGGCGAGATCGGGGCGACCGCCTATTGGGCGACGACCACGGCAGACCTGCCGTTGCCGGGGGAGGAGAAGGATGGACCGCAGGGCCGCGTCATCACGCGCTATGTCCCGCTGGGGGTAGTCGGCGCCATCGTGCCGTGGAACTATCCGATCCTGCTGTCCATGTTCAAGATCGGCCCGGCGTTGCTCACCGGCAATACTCTGGTCGTCAAGCCGTCGCCGTTCACACCCCTGACCTCCCTGAAACTGGGCGAGTTGTTGCGCGGCGTCCTGCCAGACGGTGTGCTGAACCATGTCAGCGGCGGTGACGCACTCGGCCCGATGCTGACCGCGCACCCCGATATCGCCAAGATCAGCTTCACCGGCTCCACTGCTACTGGCAAGCGCGTGATGGCAAGTGCCGCTGAGACCCTGAAACGGGTGACGCTGGAACTGGGGGGCAACGACGCGGCAATCGTCTTGCCCGACGCCGATGTGGAGAAGATCACGGAGCCGCTATTCTGGGCGGCCTTCCGCAATTCGGGGCAGATTTGTGTCGCAACAAAGCGCGTTTATATCCACGAGGATATCTACGACCGGCTATCCGCCGCACTCGCCGATTATGCGCGCGGCGTGGTGGTCGGCGACGGCCTGGACCAACGCACCCGCCTCGGCCCGGTCCAGAACCGCCTGCAATATGAACGGGTCAAGGAACTGATCGCCGATGCGAAAGCCACCGGCCTGCATTTCCTGACGGGCGGCGACATCGACGAGACGCGCGCCGGCTATTTCGTGCCGGTCACGATCATCGACAATCCACCCAATGAAGCGCGCGTCGTGACGGAGGAAGCCTTTGGTCCCGTTCTACCGCTTCTCAAATACCGCGATCTCGACGATGTAATTGCACGCGCCAATGCGACGACGGTCGGCCTGGGGGGATCGGTCTGGTCGTCGGACGTGGGTGCCGCTACCGCCGTGGCCGAGCGGCTGGAGGTCGGCACGGTACAGATCAACGGTCCCGCATCGCCCAATCCCCACGCGCCCTTCGGCGGGCACAAGCAATCGGGGCTGGGCGTCGAAAACGGAGTAGACGGCCTGATCGCCTATACAAACCCAAAGGTCATCTCGATCCCGAAGGGATGAGAGGCAGCGGGGGGCGAGGCACATCCCGCCCCCCCACCGTTTACACGCGCTCTATGATGATGGCGGGCGCCATGCCCGCCGCGGCGCACATGGTGATGAGCGCATAGCGACCGCCGCTACGCTCCAATTCGTCCAACGCCGTGCCAATCAGGATCGCGCCCGTCGCACCGATTGGATGACCCAGCGCGATGGATCCACCGTTGATATTTATCTTGGCCCGGTCGATATCGAGGTCGCGGATGAACTTCTCAACCACCACCGCGAACGCCTCGTTTACTTCCCAGACGTCGATATCGTCCTTCGTCAGTCCGGCCTTCTCCAGTACCTTCTTCGCAGCAGGAACCGGCGCGTTGAGCATCAGCGTCGGATCATCGCCGATATTCGCGGTCGCGACGATGCGGGCGCGCGGCTTGAGACCATGCTTGTCGGCATAGTCCTTGGATGCGAGCAGGATTGCCGCCGCCCCGTCGACCACGCCGGATGAAATACCCGCATGATGGATCGGCTTGATATCGACGTCAGGATATTTCTGGAGGACCAGCTCCTTGAAGGTCGGCCCGCCCGGCTTGGACGGCATGTCGCCGATGGCCTCGAACGCGGGCTTCATCGTGGCGAGCACGTCGGCCGTGGTGCCGGGACGGGGATATTCCTCTCTGTCGAGCACGACATTGCCCGCATCGTCAAGGACGGGAACGGTGGATTTTGCAAAACGCCCTTCCTGGATGGCGATGGCAGCGCGGCGCTGGCTCTCGACCCCAAATGCCTCCAGATCGGCGCGAGAAATGCCTTCAAGGGCAGCTATGGCGTCAGCGGCTACACCCTGATTGGTCTGGGGATGGACGGCTTGAAGGCGCTCGTTGGAGCCTACCGCTCCGCCCATGCCTACGCTGTGCAGCCGCCCCATATAATCGTTTACATGGCTCATCATCTCCGTGCCGCCCGCGATGACGAGGCTTTCCATGCCCGCCTTGATCTGCGCGGCACCGAGCGCGGTCGCGGTGATGCCGCTGCCGCAGAAGCGGTCGAGCGTCACACCGCTGGCCCGAACGTCGAAGCCCGCGTCGAGCGCGGACATGCGGCCCAGGTCGCCGCCCTGCAAACCGAATTGCGCCGACGTACCCCAGATCACATCGTCCACCTCTGCGGTGTCGAGGTTGTTGCGATCCTTCAGTGCCTTGAGCACTGTCGCGCCCAGATGTTGGGGGTGCATATGCGCCAACGCGCCCTTGCCGACTTTGCCGATCGACCGCGGGGTGCGAACGGCATCGATGATGTAGGCTTCAGACATAGCAGGTTACTCCTTGGACTTTTGGAACTGTATCGCTGTGGCTTGGGACGGGCACACGCGGCCTAGGCAATGACCCCCGCCTTTTCTAATGCGGCCACTTGCTCCGGCTCATAGCCGAGCGTGGCAAGCAGCGCCCTGGCATTGCCATGGCCGGCCTCAACCCCGCGCGGGGCGGCATGGGGCGTGGCGGAAAAGCGCGGCGCAGGTGTCGGCTGGATGCATCCATCGATTTCCATTAACGTACCTCGCGCGCGGATATGCGGATGGTCGACTGCCTCGTCGAACGACAGGACCGGCGCGAAACAGATGTCCGTACCCTCCATGATCGCGCACCATTCGGACCGTGTTTTCGTCGCAAAAAGTGCGGCGATGCGCCCGCTTGCTTCGACCCATGTCGTCCGGTCCATCTGCGCGTCGAACAATGGATCGTCCGCGACACCAAGCGCCTGCCGCAGCAAGGCGTAGAAGGCCGGTTCGATGGAGCCGATAGCGATATGCTTGCCGTCGGCGCAGGCATAACTATCGTAGAAAGGGGCTGCGCCCGACAAAGTGGTGCGACCCGTCTCCTCGGACCACATGTCCGCCGCCTTCATCTGCCAGGCCATTCCCGCAAGCAGCGAGGCGCCGTCCACCATGGCGGCGTCGATCACCTGCCCCCCACCGCCCCGCGCAACATGCAGCAGTGCCGTCACCATGCCGAAGGCAAGCAACATCCCCCCGCCGCCGAAATCCGCGACATAATTGAGCGGCGGGACAGGCTTGCACCCGTCGCGCCCGATGCTGTGCAGCACGCCGTTGAGCGCGATATAGTTGATGTCATGGCCCGCCGCCTGCGCCAGCGGCCCCTCCTGCCCCCAACCTGTGACCCGGCCATAGACAAGGCGCGGCGTGTCGGTCAGCAGCACCTCCGGCCCCAGTCCCAGCCGCTCCATCACGCCCGGTCGAAAGCCCTCGATCACGCCATCGGCTGTACGGCACAGGTCACGCACCACCGCCCTGCCCTCCGCAATCTTCAAGTCAACATGCACCACCGTCCGCGACCGGCCAAGTACGTCGTGCTGCTCGAACAGGCTGAGGTCGCGCGACGGACCGGGGCGCACCACGCGGATCACCTCCGCGCCATGGTCCGCCAGCATCATGCCCGCAAAGGGTCCAGGACCGATACCGAGGAACTCGACGATGCGAAGCCCGTCCAGCGCGCCCATGGCGATCAGATCCGCGCCGCCAACGTCGCCGTGGCGCCCGCATCGCCCCAATAGGCGTCACGCAGCTTCTTCTTGTACAGCTTGCCGGTCGGCAGGCGCGGCAGTTCGGCCATGAAATCGACGCTGCGCGGGGTGAGTTGCCGCCCCAGCTTTTCCGCCACGAACGCCTTTATCTCCTCCGCCAGCGCATCGGATGGATCGATGCCCGGAGCGGGCTGGACAACGGCCTTAACCTCTTCGCCCAGTTCCGCATTAGGGACGCCGATCACCGCGACATCCGCGACCTTTGGGTGCAGGGCCAGCGCGTCCTCGATCTGCTGCGGATAGATGTTCACTCCGCCGGAGATGATCATGAACGCCTTGCGGTCGGTGAGGTAGAGATAGCCGTCATCGTCTACATAGCCGACATCGCCGACCGTGACCCAGGAGGGATGCCGCGGATTGGCGGAGCTACCCGTCTTGTCCGCCGACTTGTGATAGACGAACGTCTTGCCATCGCCGGTCGGTTCGCCATAGATCAGGCCGGGTTGACCGGCGGGCAGTTCCTCCCCCGCGTCATCGCAGATATGGACAGGCTTTCCCCGCCCGCGCCCGACCGAGCCAGGATGGGCCAGCCATTCCTCACTGGTGATGGCGGTAAAGGCAATCGCCTCCGTCGAGGTATAATATTCGTTGATGATCGGTCCCCACCAGTCGATCATCTGCCGCTTCACCTCCACCGGGCAGGGCGCGGCGGCGTGGATGGCGACGCGGTGGCTGGACAGGTCGTGGCGGACGCGTATCTCCTCTGGCAGCTTGAGCAGACGGATGAACATGGTCGGCACCCACTGGCTGTGCGTGACGCGATATTGTTCGATCAGGCGTAAGGCCTCCTCAGGATCAAACCTGTCCATCATGACGAAGCTGCCGCCAGCCTGGATCACCGCCATGAGATAGGCAAGTGGCGCGCCATGATAGAGCGGCGCGGGCGAGAGATAGACGCTGTTGCCGTTCAGCCCGAACACGTCGATGGTGAACTGGATGGATGGATTGCCCTTGTCAGGCGAATGGTCCCAAAGGTCACGCAATATGCCCTTGGGCTTTCCCGTGGTGCCCGAGGAATAGGCCATGGTCGAGCCAAGCCATTCCTGATCCAGCCTGCGCGCAGGCTGAGCCGCAACCGCATCCTCGTAGGATTCAAAGCCGTCGACTGGATCGCCGATGACCAGTTTCAGGTCACAGCGCGGCGAGAGGCGACCGATCTCGGCAGCCTGTCCCGTGGTCGATGCGGCGATCAGTGCCTTCGCATCGCAATCGTCCACGATATAGGCGGCCTCCGGCGCGGACAGGTGCCAGTTGATCGGCGTCAGGTACAGTCCCGAACGCATGCACGCCCATACTACCTCAGCAAATTCCAGCCGATTGTCGCACAACAGCGCAAGATGGTCGCCGCGACGCAATCCACGGGCATAAAGCAATTGTGCCAGCCGGTTGGACCGATCGTCCAACTGACGATAGGTGAGGCTTTCGCCTGTGGCCGGACGAGCGATCGCGATCCTGTCCGCGTGGGTCTGTGCGTGGGTGCCGGGATACATGTCACACTCTCCTTCGGACAGGCCGGGTCAGATGCCTCGCCCTTGCTCGCCGCTGCGTACAGGGGCAAGCCGCCGCCGCCATTCATCGTGGGGGCGGCAATGCATGTTCATCATTGCGATATTCATGTGTACGGCAAGCGGAGAATTGCGGCCCCGAACGCGCTCCTCGTCAGCCCGCTACGCCTGTCGCCAGCGGCGTCCACGTCGTCCTGCTTCATTCCTTCCTGTATTTGCCGGAACAACGCAGGACGGCAAATGGTCGTGACGGCATGCCTCCCCTATTAGCCCTATGCCGGGAATTGATAGTGGCTGGCATCGCTCGCACGATTTTGAAGACTGCCTATGTTCCCGCGTCATGCGAGAGCGCATCATTACCTTGCGTCCGGCGGCCCAATTGTTGACGGACGAACTTAGAACGGCGCACGCTAGGAGAGGCTTTTGCCCCCCCCCGCACGCTCGATGCGATTCGCGTCGATTACCCC
>DASVMZ010000009.1:0-13148 GCA_036384115.1 Sphingobium sp. | reverse complement strand
GCTTGCTGCCCCTTCCATAATGAGAAGACGCCCAGCTTCACGATCAACGATGAAAAGGGCTTTTACCACTGCTTCGGCTGCGGCGAGCATGGCGACGCCATCCGCTGGATGACGGAACAGCGCGGCCTGACCTTCATGGATGCGGTCGGCGAACTGGCGGGCGCGGCCGGGCTGTCTATGCCAGTGCCTGATCCGCGCGCCGCCCGCGCGGTCGACGAGGCGGGCCTGTCCTACCGGATCATGTCGGAGGCGCAGGCGTGGTTTGCGGACCAGCTCCTTCTAAATGACCACGCCACCCGCTATTGCACCCGACGGCGGATTGAGCCGGAGACAAGCGCCGCGTTCGGCCTCGGCTGGGCACCCGGCGCGGTGGGGCCGCTGCGGCGGGCGCTGAGCAACTATTCGGAAGCCCGGCTGGTCGAGGTGGGGCTTTTGGCCGCGCCTGACGGCCGGGCGCTCTATGAGCGGTTTAGAGGCCGCCTCATGATACCGATCCATGATCCTAGAGGACGGGTGATCGGCTTCGGTGGCCGGACCATCGCGGACGTCCAACCCAAATATCTCAACTCGCCCGACACGCTGCTGTTCGACAAAGGACGGACCCTGTTCAATCTTCACCGCGCCGCCCCCGCCGTGCGGCAGTCGGGGAGGCTGATCGTGGTCGAGGGCTACCTTGATGTGATCGCGCTGGCTCAGGCGGGCCTGCCCGAGGTCGTGGCGTCATGTGGCACTGCGCTGACCGAGGCGCAGATGGAGCTGGCATGGCGGCTGTGCCCGTCGCCCGTCCTCTGCTTCGATGGCGACTTGGCGGGGCAGCGCGCGAGCGTCAAAGCCGCCATCCGTGCGCTGCCCCATATCCGCCCAGACAAAACCTTCTCTTTCGCTTTGCTGCCCGAAGGCGCTGACCCCGACGATGTAGTTCAGGGCGGCGGTCGGCAGGCCATAGAGGCCCTCGTTGGCCGTGCTGTTCCGCTGGTCGATCTGCTGTGGCAGCATGAGTGCGACGGCCAGAAACTGGCCACCCCAGAAGCGCGCGCCGCCTTGCGCCAGCGGCTGGAAGATCATGCTCGCGCGATAACGCATCGGGGCCTCTCTTCCGAATATCTGGCGGAGTTTCGGCGCCGGGTCGATGCACTATTTCCACGGCGAGGGCGGCGGGTGGCTATCCAACTCGTTAGCCGGTCGCTCGACCCGCGAACGAAGGTTCTGACGGCGGTCCTGCGGGGGCTTGCCCGTCATCCGGACGTGGCGCGGCGGCAGCGTGAGCAGATCGCGCAGATCACGCCCAGGACCGACTCGCACGGGCAGGCTCTGGCCATGTTCGCGGACGGTGGCTTCGGAGGCGAGATGCCGACCGTCGAGGCCGTAGACGCGATGTTCGCGGACGACTGCGACGCGCAGGTCGGCCTTAGTTTCAGCTTCCATGATGCGAAGGTTCCGGCCGAGCAGGCGCAGGCCGATCTGCGGGTGGCACTGGCCATTCTACTCGCCGAGCAGGAGGGAGTTTCGACGGCCAGTTTAGTCGAGCGTGCAGTGGCCTTGCAGGGGCACTGAAAGGCTCTTTCTCATTGTCAATTTGGCGGGCAGACTGTCGCTGTTATTCGAGGTCAGCGGGAGGGTGTGCCGTGCTGAGATCGTGTCTACTGAAGGCCGAGTTTGTCGCACTGCTTGCAGTCACTGCTTGGGGCTATTGGCAGTGGTTTTCCGGGTAGTTTTTGTCGCGAGTTTTTGTCGCGAGTTTTTGTCGCGCTACAGACGATTCGCGGGTCGCGCACCGCATCGCGGCCGAATCGCGTCGGCGCCATGCCCGTCTCGCGCAGAAAGATTTCGACGGTTCGTAACATGGTCATTGGGGGGCGCCTCCGCTATTCGACTCAATCAATGTTCCTTTTTTGTTCTATACCAAATCCTACTTGTCTAGGAAAAATCCTACCCTATATATTCATTATGGATGAAGCATCGCCACGCGAGATACTGGACCGGCTGATCCGGGAGAGAGGGACCAGCTATGGTGCCCTGTCGGCACTGCTGGGTCGTAATTCTGCTTATATCCAGCAATATGTTAAGAGGGGAACGCCGCGAAAGCTGGATGAGGAGGACAGACTCAGGATCGCCCGATTCCTGGGGATAGAGGGCAGCCTGCTCGGCGGACCTGACACTCCGGTTGACCCGCTGCCCGTGACAGGAAATAGGAAATATCCTCTCTCTTCCCTTGTCGTCGTGCCGCGCCTGCCGCTGGGGGCATCGGCAGGTGCGGGCACTCTGGACGAGGATGAACGGGGCGTCGATGCCATCGCCTTCAACGAACGCTGGTTGCGCGATCTGGGCGGCCGACCGGACAGCCTCTCGATCATCCGCGTGGACGGCGAGTCCATGGCGCCGACGCTGGGCCATGGCGATGACATCATGGTGGACCGCAGCGATGCGGCGGACCGGCTGCGCGATGGCATCTATGTGCTGCGCCTGGACGATGCATTGATGGTCAAGCGTGTCGCCATGACCCTGCGCCGCGATCGATTCTCGGTCCGCAGCGATAATCCCGCCTATCCCGACTGGGACGATGTGGACCCGGACAGCGTCGTCATCGTCGGCCGGGTGATCTGGGCCGGGCGGCGCATGGGCTAGGGTGGCTAGCTCCTCCGCACCCTGTTCGACGCCCTCTGTGCCTTTGCAGGAACCCGGTCATTCCTTGCCGCTTTGCATAGACCGCAGAATCTTGTTGCATTGCAGCAAGGATCGCGGCTTGATGCGCGCATGATAACAGCCGCGCTGCACCACAAGACGGCCTATAGCTATGACCGGCCCATCCGGCTCGGTCCGCAGGTCATTCGTTTGCGGCCCGCGCCGCATAGCCGCACCAAGATTCCCAATTATGCGCTCAAGATCGAGCCTGCGGGGCATTTCCTGAACTGGCAGCAGGATCCGCACGGAAACTGGCTGGCGCGCGTGGTCTTTCCCGACCCCGTCACCCATTTCTCGATCGAGGTGGACCTGCTCGCCGACATGGCGGTCATCAACCCCTTCGATTTCTTCGTAGAGCCTTATGCGGAGGAATATCCCTTCGCCTATGACGAGCAGATCGCGTCCGATCTCGCCGCCTATCATGGACTGGAGCCGCAAGGCGCCCGGTTCGAGGCGATGGTCGCGGAAATGGCGAGCTTCCGGGGGCGGACCGTCGATTTCCTGGTGGCGGTGAACAGCCGGGTCCAGCAATATGTCGGCTATGTCATCCGCATGGAAACCGGCGTGCAGACCCCGGAGGAGACGCTGGAGGTCGGCACCGGCTCCTGCCGCGATTCGGCATGGCTGCTGGTCCAGCTGCTTCGCCGCCTCGGTTTCGCCGCCCGCTTCGTGTCCGGCTACTCCATCCAGCTCGTCGCCGATGTGGAGCCGGTGGAAGGCCCCAAGGGCGTCACGCAGGACGTCTGCGATCTTCACGCCTGGGCGGAAGCCTATGTGCCCGGCGCCGGCTGGATCGCGCTCGACGCCACGTCGGGGATGTTTGCGGGCGAGGGGCATATTCCGCTCGCGGCGACCCCGCATTACCGCTCCGCCGCGCCGATTTCCGGCGCCGCTGATTATGCCGAGGTCGATTTCGATTTCGAGATGTCGGTATCCCGCATCGCCGAGGCGGTGCGGATCACCAAGCCGTTTACCGAGAACCGCTGGGATGCGCTGCTCGACCTTGGGGACCGGGTTGAAGCCGATCTCATCGCCCAGGATGCGCGCCTGACCACGGGCGGCGAGCCGACCTTCGTCGCGGCCGACGACCCGGAGGCGCCGGAATGGAACGGGGACGCGGTCGGCCCGACCAAGGCGATCTACGCCGACCAGCTCATCCGGCGATTGCGCGAACGCTTCGCGCCCGGCGCGCTGCTCCACCATGGGCAGGGCAAATGGTATCCGGGCGAGAGCCTGCCGCGTTGGGGCTATTCGCTTTACTGGCGCACCGATGGCGTGCCGGTCTGGCGCGACTCGACCCTGCTGGCGGGCGGCACCCTGCCCGCCAAGGCGGAGGAGCCGGACAATAGGCCCACCACCCTCGCCGTCGATCTGGCGCAGACCTTCCTCGTCGCCACGGCCGAGGCACTGGGTGTCGAGACGGACTATGTCGACGCGGTCTATGAGGATGCGCTGAGCTGGTCGGTCAAGGAAGCCGAACTGCCCGACAATGTCTCACCCACCGATCCCAAGATCGACGACCCGGAGGAGCGCAGCCGCATCGTGCGGGCGTTCGAACGCGGCCTGTCCAGCCCCGTTGGCTATGTGCTCCCCATCCAGCGGTGGAACAGCAAGGTGGAGGCGGTGCCGCGCTGGAAGAGTGAAAAGTGGAAGGTGCGCCGCGGCGTCCTCTTCGCTGTTCCCGGTGACAGTGCGCTGGGCTATCGCCTGCCGCTTGGCTCGCTGCCCTATGTTCCGCCGTCCGATTTCCCCTATATCCACCCCCGCGACACCAGCGAGCCGCACGAACCACTCGCCGATTTCCGCCAGCAGCGCCTGACGCAGAGCGATAATGGCGATCCGGGACTGGGGCTGGACCTCGAAAACCGGACGCGCAAGGAGAAGGAACAGCGCGCCGAAAAGGTCAGCGCCGCAGAGGGCGGTCAGGACGCGCAGGAACGTGTCGAGCAGCGCATCATCGACGGGGCCGTCCGCACCGCCATCACCGTGGAACCGCGGGAGGGCTATCTCTCCATTTTCATTCCGCCCGTCGAAACGCTGGACGACTTTCTGGAGCTGGTCGCGGAGATCGAGGCGACCGCTGAGCGCACCCGCATCCCCGTGCGTATCGAGGGCTATCCGCCGCCGCCGGACCCCCGGCTTCGCGTCCTGAAGATCACGCCGGATCCCGGTGTGATCGAGGTGAATATCCACCCCGCGACGACATGGCGCGAGCAGGTGGACATCACCATGATCCTTTATGAGGAGGCGCGCCAGATCGGCCTGACCGCCGATAAGTTCATGGTCGATGGCCGTTCCATCGGCACCGGCGGGGGCAATCACCTCGTGCTGGGCGGGCCGACGCTGGTCGACTCGCCCTTCATTCGCCGCCCGGACCTGCTGAAGAGCCTTGTGCTGTTCTGGCAGCGGCATCCCTCGCTCAGCTATCTCTTCTCCGGCCTGTTCATCGGCCCGACCAGCCAGGCGCCGCGCATCGACGAGGCACGGCACGACAGCATCTATGAACTGGAGATCGCACTTGCCCAGATTCCGGGGCCGGAAGTTGACGACTTCCCGCCGTGGAAGCTCGACCGGCTGATGCGCAACCTGCTGGTGGACACTACCGGCAATACGCACCGTACCGAAATCTGCATCGACAAGCTCTTCTCGCCCGATGGCCCGACCGGCCGCCTCGGCCTTGTCGAATTTCGCGCTTTCGAGATGCCGCCAGACGGCCAGATGAGCGTCGCGCAGCAACTGCTCCTCCGCGCGCTCGTCGCCTGGTTCTGGCGCGAGCCGCAGCAAGGGCGTCTGGTTCGCTGGGGCACGTCGCTCCATGACCGCTTCCTGCTGCCGCATTTCGTCTGGAACGATTTCCTCGACGTTCTCGCGGACCTGCGCGGTGCGGGCTATGACTTCGACCCGGCCTGGTTCGAGGCGCAGCGCCAGTTCCGCTTCCCCGTGCATGGCACGATCGAGGCGGGCGGCGTGACGCTGGAGATCAGCCATGCGCTCGAACCCTGGAACGTGCTGGGCGAGACTGGAGCCATCGGCGGCACCGTGCGTTATGTGGACAGCAGCACGGAGCGGGTGCAGGTGCGCGCCACCGGCCTCGTCGCCGGGCGGCACATCCTTGCCTGCAACGGCCGCCGCATCCCGATGCAGACTACCTCCACGCCCGGCGAAGGCGTGGCGGGCGTTCGCTACAAGGCATGGGAACCGGCCAACTGCCTGCATCCCTATCTCAAGGCGAATGCGCCTTTGACCTTCGACGTGCTGGATAGCTGGAGCGGCCGGTCGCTGGGTGGGTGCGTCTATCATGTCGCCCATCCGGGTGGCCGCAACTATGACATCGTGCCGGTCAATGAATATGAGGCGGAGGCGCGGCGCAAGGCGCGCTTCCAGGACTATGGCCACACCCCCGGTCCCGTGGACATGCCGTCCCAGGAACTGGCCGGTGAGTTTCCGGTGACGCTCGACCTGCGGGTGCCACCGGGACATTGAGGCGGAAATTGGGGGACGTTACCGGGCGCGGGTGAAGAGGTGACGGTCCCTATGGCCGGGGGTGGACGTGCCTCGCCATCCCGCGTGGTGGCAGCTCTGCATAGCGACACTGTGCGCTCGAAGCCCAGGATCGGCTCTGCCGAACCACATTTTCCGTCATCGTAAGAATGCTGAAAAAAGCCCAATTTTTCGCCATTGTCTGTGCGGTCATGCGACTTGTTTCAACATTCCGTCTTCGGCCAGCAAGACGGTGCCTGCTGCACGATGGATGCTGAAACATGTTCAGCATGACGATATTTGCCAGTTTCATTTGATGGAATGCACCTCGACCATCCCATTGGCAGTTGGCTCGGGAAAGCAATGTCACGCAGTTGCACTTCCGCTCCGTGCCGGCATAGATGCCAGCACCAGCGGCGAACCCGCGCGGAAAGGAGCCGCCCCGCATGCCATCCCCATCCCGCCTCTTTGCCGCGCTGGTCTCGCTCGTCGCCTGCGCGGGGCTGGCGATCCAGTTCGACGCGACACTCTCCACGCAGGGCAGCGTTTCGCAGGCACTGTGGGTGCTGGTCCGCTTCTTCACCATCCTCACCAATATCCTCGTCGCCATCCAGTTCGGTGCGCTGGCGCTGGGGCGGACGGATGTCGCCACGCCTTCGCGCCTGGGCGGCACGACCATTGCCATCCTGCTGGTCGGCATCGTCTATGCGCTCCTCCTCGACGGCCTGCATCGGTTGACCGGCGGCGCGCTGCTTGCGGACTTCCTGCTGCACAAGGTCACGCCGGTCATCGCGCCCATCGGCTGACCAGCCGGGACCCTTGGATCTGGACGCTCTATCCGCTGGCCTATCTGGCCTATGCCCTGCTACGTGGCACAAGGGAGGGGACATTCGCCTATCCCTTCCTCGACTATCCGGCGCATGGCTGGCTCCATGTCGCGGCCCATGCACTGGTCATGGCGGCGGGCTTCGTGCTGGTCGGCCGCGGCCTTGTCCGGCTGGATCGCCGCATGGGTCGCCTGAACTAACGCGCATGCAGTTTTTGTAATCGTATGACGATGAAAGGCATTGCTTGTCCGGGGTGTCACTATCTATCTGGTAGCCCTGACCCTCTGGAAGTAGAGCCGCATTTGTCCGAAACCCGCCTTCCCATGCCCGTCAAAGCCCCGGCACATCCCGGCCTCGTCATGCTGGCGCTTGCCATGGGCGGCTTTGCCATCGGCACCACCGAATTTGCGACGATGAGCCTGCTGCCCTATTTCTCGGCGGGCCTCGGTATAGATGCCCCGACGGCGGGCCATGTCATCAGTGCCTATGCGCTGGGCGTGGTCGTCGGCGCGCCGATCATCGCTGTACTGGCTGCGCGCGTCGCACGCCGCACCCTGCTGATCGGTCTC
Organism: Sphingobium sp.; assembly: GCA_036384115.1. GTDB lineage: Bacteria > Pseudomonadota > Alphaproteobacteria > Sphingomonadales > Sphingomonadaceae > Sphingobium. Next base: position 5,590 of record DASVMZ010000009.1, on the reverse strand, counting down.
ATGGCGATGTTCGCGGTGGGCAATCTCCTCAGCGCGCTGGCGCCCACCTACCACTGGATGTTGCTGTTCCGATTTCTCAGCGGCGTGCCGCATGGCGCCTATTTCGGCGTGGCGGCGCTGGTCACGGCGGGACTCGTGCCACCCAACCGGCGCACCCAGGCGGTGTCGCGCGTCATGGCCGGACTGACCATCGCGACGATCGTCGGCGTGCCCTTTGCCAATGCGCTGGGACAGGCGATCGGCTGGCGCTGGGGCTTTGGCGTCGTCGCGGTGCTGGCCGTTCTCACGGCGGTGCTTGTCTGGCAATTCGCACCGCACGACGGTCCTGACGAAGGGGCAAGTCCCCTGCGCGAACTGGGTGCGCTGCGCCGCAGCCAGGTCTGGCTGACGCTGGCGACCGGAGCGATCGGCTTCGGCGGCCTGTTCACCGTCTACACCTATGTCGCCTCCACCATGCTGGAGGTCACGCATGTCTCGCCCGCGCTGCTGCCGCTGGTGCTGGGCATCTTCGGGCTTGGCCTGACCATCGGCAATCTGTTTGCCGGATGGGCGGCCGACCGGGCGCCGATGCCGACCGCGGCGGGCATGCTGGCATGGAGCGCCGTGTCGCTCGCCCTCTATCCCTTCATGGCCGGCAATATCGGCACGCTGGCGCTCAGCGTCCTGATGATCGGCTTGGGCGGGGGCTTCGGCGTCATTCTCCAGATCCGCCTCATGGATGTTGCGGGCGATGCCCAGACGCTGGCCGCCGCCCTGCATCACAGCGCCTTCAACTTCGCCAATGCGCTGGGACCATGGCTGGGCGGGATGGTGATCGCGGCGGGCTATGGCTGGACCTCGACCGGCTGGGTGGGCAGCGGGCTTGCGGTCGGCGGCCTCATCCTGCTGGGTATCTCGGTCGCGTTCGAGCGGCGGCAAAGCGCGCGTCTGTGCCCCACCGGCTGACGAGTGGGCTTGACGCCCCGGCCCCCGCGCCACATGACGCAGGGCCATGGGGTCGTCTGCGCTTTCCGTCCGTTTCGAGCCGCTGCCGGGCCTCCCCGCGCTGGAATTGCGCTGGCGCGCGCTGGAGGCGGTCGCGGCCCCCAATTTCTTCACGGGATGGACCTGGATGGGCAGCTGGCTGCGCGCGACGAGCGCCCGGCCCATCCTGCTTTCCGTACGGGACGGGGCGGGGGCCGAACTCGGCCTCGCGCTGATCGGCCGCTCCCGTGACAAGCGCCTGCTCGGCCGTGTCGCGACCCTGCGCCTCAACGAGGCAGGGGTGCCCGACGCCGACCGGGCCTTCATCGAATATAATGCGCCGCTGGCCGCGAGGGGGCAGGAGGGCGCAGTGGCCACGGCCATCGCCGCTGCGCTGGAGGAGCGCCGCGACTGGCGCGCCATCCGCCTCTCGGGCGTCCTGCCGGGCGACCCGCTGATCGCGGCCATTCCTGCGCGCCGCCGGACCCTGCTGGACAGCGCGCCTGCCTATTGTGTGGACCTGCACGCGGTACGCGCGGCGGGGGGGGATTATCTCTCGCTCCTGTCCGCCAACACGCGCAACCAGATCAAACGCTCGGCCAAGGATTATCCTGGCCCGTCGCATGTCCTGTCCGCGCCTGACGATGCGACCGCGACCCTGTGGCTGGCGGAGATGCAGGCTCTCAACAGCGGTCGTCATGCGGAGAATGCATGGGACGCCCTGACCTTTCGCGCCTTCGCCGCAGAGATCGTCCGCACCGGCCGCGCGGATGGATCGGTCGATCTGTTGCGGATCGAGGCGGGGGATACCCTCCTGGGCTATCTCATCACCTTCCTGAGCGGCGGACGCACGATGAACTATCAGTCGGCCTTTGCCGAGCCGGCGACTCCCAAGGCGAAGCCCGGCCTGATGGCCCATGCCGCCGCCATCGCCCATTATGCGGATGCCGGATGCACGCTCTACTCGCTGCTGGCGGGCAAGGACCGCTACAAGCAGTCGCTATCCACCGGGGCGGAAACGCTGGAATGGTGGATGCTGGAGCGGTTCGATATTGCGCTGGAGGCGGAGCATCACCTGCGCCGCATCCTGAAACGCTGAGATACTATCGGCCTGTCGGCCTCACCCCAGTTTCCGCATCACCCGATAGCCCATCCGGGCGAGCTTCTGCCGCTCGGGCTGCGCCGACACCCGCACCAGGGGCAGGCCGCGCTTGCGGAGCAGCCGGTTGAGGCTATGCAACTCGCTCTCCGCCACACTGCGCTCCGACCGCCAGGTGATCGAGAAGCTGATCGACACCCGGTCGCCGTTATGGACGAAATGCGGGGCCTTCACCGGCACCAATATGGCGTCGCCCGGCTGCATCGAAACCTGGGTGCCCTTGGCCAGAAAGGCCTCGTCCCAGATCAGGTTGCGGTGCGCCCCGATGTGGAACGCCTCGCTTTTCTCCGGCGGGACGAGTGCGGGGTCGCCCGCCGGGAACACGGTCATCACCTTGCCGCCTGCGATTTGCAGCAGGATGTTATGCTCCGGGTCCATGTGGAACGGCGTCACGCTGCCGGGAGAGGTCAGGAAGATGAACGCCTCGCGGTGCGCCATCGGCCCGGTCCGCGCTTCCACCACGGCGCGCAGCGGTTCCAGTGCCTCGTCCAGCAACGCGCCATAGGCGGCATCGCGCTCGACATTCTTGAGCACCATCCATGATCCATTGTCGCCGATGGTGCGGATCGTCTCGGCGATGGAGAGGGTGGGGCGGGGGGTGTTCTCGGCCGTGATGCCCAGCGGCAGTTTGCCCGGATTATATTCCACCTGTTCCCCGGGAAGGCGCTCGGCCAGCGCCGCAATCGCCCTGACCGTCAGCAGGGGATGCCCGCTCAGCCCATGCGTCAGCGGGGTGGAGGCGTCAGGATAGGCCGCGGCAAAGGCAGCGAGGGCCTTGTCCGAAAAGGCGGGGTGGATCATGCTTTCCTCCGCTGCTTCGCCCGCGCGGCCAGTGCTTCCACCACGTCGATGACATGGCGGACGGCGCGGCCCTTCCACCCGCGCAGGCCTGGCTTGTGGAGCGCGATGCGATATTGGACGATCGCGCGCCGTTCCGCCCACAGGCTGTCGATCATCGGGTGGCCGGGCATGGCGCAACTATCCATCCACGGTGTCCGTCGCTCGTCGAGCACGCGCGCGAGATTGTCCATCTCCACCAGGACGCCCGGCGAATAGCGCGAGAACGCAGGGTCGATGGCGATCTTGAACGAGAAGCCGCCGCCCGGTCCGACGAAATTGACCAGCATCGCAATGGCCGCCCCGTCACAGTCGATCCGCAGCATGTCGAGGCTGCCGGTGGCATGGGCCGCCGCACAGGCCTGCCGGAAGAAGGCTTCGTCGGCGGGGCGGGAAGCCAGCGCCGTGCCTTCCTCGCCCTTCCATCCCATCGCCTCCAGCGCCAAGAACGCATCGCACCAGACGGACAGTTCATCCGTATCCGTCAGGGCGCGTCGTTCGATGGTGCCGCATTCGGCGAGCCGGTTCTGCTGGCGGCGCAATTCCTTGCGCTTCTTGGATCGGACATTCTGCGTCCAATACTCCTCGGCCGACAGCGGGCTTCGGACGAGGGCGCGTTCATAGCGTTCGATCTCCACCATCGCCCGTGCCTGCGTCGCGCAAACCGCCGCCAGCGCCTGCACTGCTGGACCATCCGCATCGACGAGGCGCAGGTGGAGGAAATCGCCGGACCATGCCGCGCCATCCAGTTGGGCCAGCAGTCCGCGCCAGCCCTCCTGCTCATGTCCGGCCAGCAACAGCGGCGCGCCATAATAGCAGTGCGGATGCACCCAGTTGGCGACATGGAGCGCCGGGTAACGGCCATGCCGCGGGCCGGTGATGACGGGCAGGAGGGCGAGTGTCACCCCGTCCTCGTCCGTCACGTCCAGCAGGCGTACGGCGCCTTCCGGGTCGAACTGCGCGATGGCGGCGTCGAGCAGGGGCGGTTCGTAAAAGCTGTTCGCTTCCCCATAGATGCGCGGCAAGGCTGCGTCGGCCAGAGGGGGACTGCATGGCCGATTGGCGGGCGCATGGGCGCCGGACGCATTATGCCCATGGCCATGCTCTGCGTGGTGTACCGGCTCCAGCGTCATCCCCTGGCACCTAGCACCCAAATATTAGGAAGCTGCTAAGTCCCGCTCGAAAGCCTTGTAAAATCTCGCCCCAACTTGCGCCGAAACGGAGGGTTTTACTGGCCGAACACCTGGACATGGCAGGGGTTGATCGTCTCGGGCGCCGGTCGTTTTCCGCTGATCTTGAACCGCGCCATATAGCCGCCTGCAAAAGGGCTGTCGCGAAAATGTGCCTGCCGGAAGCCCACCGCCTCGAACTCGCACTTCAGCAACGGCGGCGGCGTGCCATGGTGACTGGTCAGCCGGTTGGCATCGACCACGATCACTTCGCCATCGGGTTTCAGTGCCGGATAGAGCCGCCAGAGAAAGGCGTAAGGCTCTGCAATCTCATGATACATATGCACGAGAAAAATCCGGTCAAAGCTGGCGGCGGGCAGCCGGGGATCGTCCGGCGTGCCCAGTTTGACGCTGACATTCTGCCAGTTTTCGCGGTTGATGCGGCGTCCCAGCGCGTCGATGATTTCCGGCACTATGTCCTCGGCCAGCACCCGGCCCTCCGGTCCCACCCGTTTGGCGAGGCGGACGGTGTAATAGCCCTCGCCGGCGCCAATATCCGCCACCGTCATGCCGGGGCGCACATCCGCGCCGGTCATGATCTGGTTGGACTCGTTCACCCGGTCGCGCGCTTCCTCGTCCGACCATCGGGTCGAGATGATCGCCGCCACCGGCCGGTCGGCGGCGGGGAAGGCCGCGGCGCTGTGCGAGCGGCCACCGGTGTCGTCTTTCGTCATGCTGTCGCACCCCGCCAGGCACGCCGCGCCCGCAGTGGTGGCGAGAGCCGCCATCGCCAGCAAGAGACGCGAATGGGGAGACACTATCGCCATTCAGCGCAGGACGAGCAGGCGCGAAAGCTTGTACGTGCCATCAAGGGCCGGATGGCACGCGCGGTACATCAGTCGACGTCCTCGACCTCGACCTTCTCGCCCGTGACCTTCTGGCTGAGCGCAGCGGCCATGAACGGGTCAAGCGCGCCATCCAGTACGTCGTCGGGCGAGGTGGAGGTGACGCCGGTCCGCAGATCCTTCACCAGCTGATAGGGCTGGAGGACATAGGAGCGGATCTGGTGGCCCCAGCCGATTTCCGTCTTGGCGGCATAGTCGGTGCTGGCCTCCGCCTCGCGCTTCTGCATCTCGGCCTCATACATGCGCGCCTTCAGCATGTTCATCGCGGTCGCGCGGTTCTTGTGCTGCGAGCGGTCGTTCTGCGACGCCACGATGATGCCGGAGGGGACGTGAGTGATGCGGACGGCGGAATCGGTCGTGTTGACGTGCTGCCCACCTGCGCCCGACGCGCGATAGGTGTCGATCTTGAGGTCGCTTTCCTTGATGTCGATCTCGAAACTGTCGTCGATCACCGGATAGACCCACACGGACGAGAAGCTGGTGTGCCGCCGCGCCGCGCTGTCATAGGGGCTGATGCGGACGAGGCGGTGGACGCCGCTTTCCGTCTTGGCATAGCC
>DASVMZ010000008.1:0-2061 GCA_036384115.1 Sphingobium sp. | reverse complement strand
GCCTTGCCGTTGGCGCCATATTCGGGCCAATAGCGGGCGACGGGGCTGTCATAGTCGACCAGTCCGCGTTCCGCCTGCACATGCAGGGCGGTCGCGGCAATCCCCTTCGTCACGGAGAAGACGTTGAACAGCGTGTCGCCGTTCACCGCCTTCGCTCCCTCTGTATCGGCATTGCCGGCCCATGCGTCCACGATCAACTCGCCGTTCAGATAGGCAGCGACCTGGACGCCTATCTCGGTTCCATCCGCCACCAGGGCATCGAGCACGGTCTGAACGGCGGCGTTTGCCGCAGAATCTATCGTCACGCTTTGAGGCTCCTGCACTTCGTTGAGTGGAATGGACGTCTGACAGGTCAGCGGAGATAATATGCATATTATGGGCGAGTCAATCGTGTGAAATGCGCCATATAGAGTATATTATCTCTCAAATACTGCTATGTTTGATGATGTAAACGAGGTGGAGTGGGTTTCGATGGTCGAGCGTTTGCCCGGAGAAGGGCTTGTCGCGGTTGCGGTGGCCGAGTTGAAGGCGCTGATTTTGGCAAAGAGTCCGGGTGCTCAGATCGGCTCGTTGCCGGACATCGCCAAGGCAGTCGGTGTGGGCGTGGTCACGATCCAGCAAGCGGCACGCGTGCTCGAATATGAGGGCTTTCTGAAAGTGCGCCGGGGAAACCGCGGGGGCTATTATGGTTCCCGCCCGGATGCCGCCGCGGTGAGCAGGGCCATTGCGGGGTTTCTTGAGGTCCGCCAATCGCATCAGAGGGAAGCGATCCAGATCACGACGCTATTGGACTGCGACTTACTGCCCGCCGCCGCACAGTCGTTCGACGAGGCGCTTCACGCGATGTTGCGGGTGCTCGCGGAACGGATCGACACTTGCGACACTGCTGAGCAAAGGCTCGCTTTCGAGCAGGAGATGCAGGACATCATCTATCGGATGGTCGATCGCCCGCTGATGGAGATGCTGGCGCGCGTGACCATCAACCAGAACTCCATGGTGTCGCATGCGCCGCTCTACGTCGGAGAAGAGGGCGCCAACAGATGGAAGCGCGAGCGGCATGGCATCATCTATGCCATCCTGCGGCGAGATTCCGGGATGGCGAAATTCGAAGCGGAGAGACGACGGGATGACGTGCTCCTTCGTCTCAACGCTATCGAGATTGAAGGGCCTTAATACTTCAACTGATCGACCAGCAGGCCGGTCAGCGAAACAGGCTGAGGTCCACCGCGTCGCCCATCGTCCTATATCCGGCATTGCCGGGATACAGGTTATCCTGCGAGTCATAGGCTGGGTTCATCGTCAACGGGTCGGTCAGGCTTGCCATCACCGCCGCAAAGTCCAGCACCCCATCATACTCCCCCGACGTGCGAATCCAGTTGTCGACGGCAGTCCATACCGCCTGCTTCTCCGTTGAATAATGGGACACGCCCTCGAACGGTAGCAACGTCGCGCCGATGACCTTGAACCCGCGCTGGGGCGTGCTTGCGCTGTGTTTCGTCTCACCTACACACCTATCATACCCCTCCGGGCAAGTCTCGAGCATCCAGGTCAATCTTGCCGGACAGACCGCCGATATTCTCAGGTGCTTCGGATGAGGAGGCGACGGTGAGCCGCGCTGTGCCTGCGGGCACGAGCCACTTGTTCTGCCAGATGCCGAAGCGGGCGGCTGGCACTACGAACGACACCTGGCGCCGTTCACCTGGCGCCAGCGTCACCTTCTCCCAAGCGACCAGCCGTTTGGGTTCTCCGGCGGCGGCAGGCAGGGCCGCATAGACCTGCGCCACTTCCGAGCCAGCGCGACGGCCGACATTCGCCAGTGTGAAGCGCACCTCCACATCGCCCGATGGCTGCGGCGCGAGTTTCAGCGCGGAATAGCTGAAGCGCGTATAGGACAGGCCATGTCCGAAAGCGAACAAAGGTTTGCCCTTCATGACATCATATCGGCGATAGCCGACCAGCATCCCTTCGTCATGAGGATAGGATATCGATCCGGGCGCCGCGCCCGATCCCGGTTGCGGCAGCGCGCCCGCCGCCGTAGCGACGGGTTGCGGTAGCTCGCTT
>DASVMZ010000007.1:0-66598 GCA_036384115.1 Sphingobium sp. | reverse complement strand
CATCCCTGCACCCGGCGTGGCACAGGGCATCACCAGCTTCGCGACCGAAGCGCGGGCGACGCAGATCGTCATCGGCAAGTCGGTCCGTTCGCGCTGGTTCGAGTTGCGCCACGGATCGGTCGTGGATCGCCTTGTCCGCAGCGCGGGCAGCATCGCCATCCATGTCCTGCCCCATGAAACAGCGCCGGATGCCCCCCGGCCGATCCCTGCCCGCACCGCCAAGCCCTGGGGGCCGCCACGCGACTATATCTGGTCCGCGATCATGGTGGCGGGCTTCACCGCCCTTGGCCGCCTGCTCGAAGCGATCATCGACCTCAACAATATCGCGCTGCTCTATCTGGTGCCGGTGATGTTCGCGGCGGCAAGCTTTGGCCTGCGCGCCGGGCTGTTCACGGGGCTGATCGCCAGCCTCGCCTATAATTTCTTCTTCCTGCCGCCCACGATGACGCTGACGGTCAACAATCCCGAGAATATCATCAGCATCCTCGTCTTCATCGGCGTGGCGGTCGTCACCAGCCAGCTTGCCGCGCGGGTGCGGGCGCAGGCCGAACTGGCCCAGTCGAGCGCGCGCCAGAATGCGGCGCTGGCGGGTTTCTCCCGCCAGTTGACGGCGGCGGCGGGCGCAGACGAGATGATGCATGCGGTCTGCGCCGAAATCGCCCGGCTCTTCGATGTCCGCACCGTCCTGTTGATGCCGTCGCCCGGCGGGCCGGAGTTGCGCGCCGCCTATCCGCCAGAGGATCGGCTGGAGCATATCGAGCATGCCGCCGCGCGCTGGGCGATGGACAATGACCAGCCGGCCGGGCGCGGTTCGACCACCTTGACCGCATCCGACTGGCTGTTCCACCCGATGCGTTCCCGGCGCGGAGTCATCGCCGTCATCGGGCTGGCGCGCGAGGATGCGGGAGAGCCGCTGCGGTCCGACCAGGTGCCGCTGCTGATGAGCCTGCTCGACCAGGCCAGCATCGCCTTCGACAAGGTGGCGCTGGAGGAGGAGATGCTGGACGCGCGGCAGATACGCGAGCGCGACCGGCTGCGCTCCGCCCTCCTTTCCTCGGTCAGCCATGACCTCCGCACCCCGCTCACCACCATCATCTCCTCGGCGCATGAGTTGCGGAAAAGCTGTTCCTCGCCGCTGGTCGATGTCGTGGAGAGCGAGGCGCAGCGGCTCAACCGCTTCGTCGCCAACCTGCTCGACATGGCGCGGGTGGAGGCGGGCGCGCTGCCGCTCAAGGTGGAAGCGACCGACCTGTTCGATGCGGTCGCCAGCGCGGTCCATGACACCCGCCAGTCGTTGCTGGGCCGCGAGGTGCGCGTCAGCATCCTGCCCAATATCCCGCTGGTCCGCGTCGACCCCACGCTGCTCCACCACTGCCTCATCAACCTGCTCGACAATGCCGGGCGCTATGGCGATGCGGGGACGCCCGTGACCATAGAGGGGCGGCGGGTGCCCGACGCGATCCTGCTGTCGGTGATCGACCAGGGCCCCGGCATCCCGCCCGGCAGCGCGGACCGGGTGTTCGAGACTTTCACCCGGCTGGAGGGATCGGATCGTTCCAAATTCGGCACGGGTCTGGGCCTGGCCATCGTCAAGGCGTTCGCGGAGGCGATGGGCCTCTCCGTCACCGCCTCCACCAGGACCGATCCGCCCGGCGCCTGCTTTACCATTCGCATACCGCAGCCCCTTATCATCACCGACCTGCCCGACGAGGATTTGGCATGACCACACGGCACAAGGTTCTGATCGTCGATGACGAGATCCACATCCGCCGCCTGATCCAGGCGGCGTTGACCCGCGCCGACTATGCGACGGTGGAGGCAGCGACCGCACGCGACGCGCTGGACCGGCTGCGGGAGGAACGGCCGGACATCATGCTGCTCGACCTCGGCCTGCCCGACCGCGACGGGCTGGAACTGGTTCCCCTGATCAAGCAGCAGTCGGACACCACCCTCATCATCATCTCCGCACGTGACGCGACGGAGGAGAAGGTGGCGGCGCTGGACCTTGGCGCGGACGATTATGTCACCAAGCCGTTCGACACCGACGAACTGCTCGCCCGCGTCCGGGTGGCGCTGCGCAACCGCGCCACCAAGGACGGCGGCGTGCCCCATGTGAAGACGGGGGATGTGGAGATCGACCTGCTCACCCGGCGCGTGACCCGTGCGGGCGAGGAAGTCCATCTGACGCCCAAGGAATATGCCGTGCTGGCGCAACTCGCGAAATTCCCCGGCCGGGTCATCACCCATGGCCAGATCATGCACCATGTCTGGCCGCATGAGGTGGAGCATCATGTCGAATATCTGCGCGTACTGGTCCGCACCCTGCGCCAGAAGCTGGAGGCCGATCCGCAGCGCCCCCAGATCATCGGCAATGAGTTGGGGATCGGCTATCGCCTGCGCTTCGCCGTGACGGAGTAAGCACCCTAGAGCCGGCTCAGATTTCGACCTGCGACCCCAGTTCCACGATCCGGTTGGTGGGCAGCTTGAAGAAGTCCATCGGGCTTTCCGCGTTGCGGATCATCCACGCGAACAGCTTTTCCCGCCACAGTGCCATGCCCGGCCGGGCGGACGGCAGCAGGGTCTGGCGACTGAGGAAATAGCTGGTCTCCATCTTCTTGAACGGTCCGCCGCATGCCTCAACCTTCGCCAGCACTGCGGGGATATCCATATCCTCCATGAAGCCATGGCGGAGCGAAAGACGGTAGAAGCCATTGCCATGATCCACCGCCAGCACCCGGCCGTCACCGGCCAGATGGGGCACGCCCTTGGTCTGGACGGTCAGGATGATGATCCGCTCATGCAATATCTTGTTATGCTTGACGTTGTGCAGCAGCGCGGGTGGCACACCGTCGACCGTGGAGGACAGGAAGATGGCGGTGCCCTGCACACGGCGTATCGAATGCGCGGTCGACTTGATGAACAGATCGAGGTCCATCGCACCCAGTTGCAGCGAGCGCCGCATCAGCTTGCGCCCCGTCGCCCATGTCGTCAGCAACAGGAAGGCGATCGCGGCAACGAGAAGCGGAAACCAGCCGCCATCGGGGATCTTGGTGGCGTTGGAGGCGAAATAGGCGCCGTCGATCAGGAGGAAGCCCAGTGTCACCAGGCCCGCCACCGCAGGATGCCATTTCCACACCGAGAAGGTCAGCACGCCCAGCATGCAGGCAGTGATGAACATCGTGCCCGTCACCGCGATGCCATAGGCCGCCGCGAGGTTGCTGCTGCTGCGAAAGCCCAGCACCAGCAGGATGACCAGCACCAGCAGCGCCCAGTTGATCGTCGGCACATAGATTTGCCCGACCGCCGACGCGCTGGTGTGGGTGATCTTGAGCCGGGGCAGGAAGCCAAGCTGCACCGCCTGTTGCGTCACCGAAAAGGCGCCGGAAATCACCGCCTGACTGGCGATGATCGTCGCCATGGTGGCAAGTAGCACCAGCGGCAGCCGCGCCCACTCCGGCGCGAGCAGGAAGAAGGGGTTTTGCGCCGCCCCCGGATTGTCGAGCAGCAAGGCTCCCTGCCCCATATAGTTGAGCATCAGGCAGGGCAGCGCGGCATAGAGCCAGGAGATACTGATCGCCTTGCGCCCGAAATGCCCCATGTCCGCATAAAGCGCCTCCGCCCCCGTTACCGCGAGGACCACCGAGCCAAGGGCGAGGAAGGCGAGTTTAGGATCGACGAGCGCAAACTCCACGATCCATGCCGGGTTCACGATCATCACAATCTCGGGGTGACGCGCGATGTTGACCCCGCCCAGCAGGGCGAGGACGAGGAAATAGGCCACCATGATCGGCCCAAAGAATATGCCGACCCGCTCCGTGCCATAACGCTGCACCACGAACAGGCCGATCAGGATGACGATGGCGATGGGGATGACCAGCGGCTCCATCCCGTCCTGCACGATGGTCAGGCCCTCAACCGCCGACAGCACGGAAATGGCGGGCGTGATGATCGCATCGCCGTAAAAGAGCGCGGTGGCGATCACGCCCAGCATGGCAATCGCGGGGGTCCAGCGCGTCTCGCCCAGCCTGCGGGAGATCAGCGCGAGGAGCGCCATGCTGCCCCCCTCGCCATCATTGTCCGCACGCATGATGATGAACACATATTTGATCGTGACGATCAGCATCATCGTCCAGAAGATCAGGGACAGGACGCCATAGATATGCACATTGTCGACGGTCAGCGGGTGATGCCCGACAAAACTCTCCTTCAGCGCATAGAGCGGCGAGGTGCCGATGTCGCCGAATACCACGCCCAGTGCGCCCAGTGCCAGTCCGGGCAGCTTGCCATGCACGGCGGTGCCATGGTCCGGCGCATCATTGATTATGTCCGTCATGACCCTCAGTGGTTCCCGCCCTGTCCAGACGCGCGCAATGCCATGCCCGTCCATATGATCTCTACGGGACTTTGCGAAGCACACCATAGGATTGGCATATGATTGATGCCACGCGCCGGAAAAAATGCCGCCGCCATTATGCAATCTCTACGCCGCACCGGCTTTTCCCTTCTCGAATAGCTATAGGAGAGCGCGTATCTGGAGTGCCTCTCGCCGGAGGTGCTTGCAGTGAACAGATATGGAGGCCAGAGCCGGGACCATAGCCGGCTCTCGACTGGATGGGCATCGCTGGCGCTGCGCGGCGCAGGCCTTTGCCTGATCGCATCAGTCGTCGTCGAAGGCCGGGCGCTGTTCACGCTGGTGCATATCCATCCGGCGGACAGGGCAATCGGCGCCCTTTTGCTGGGAATGCTTGCCTTTGTCAGTGCCAGTGCAGGAACGGCGCTGATAATGTTGGGGCGGCACCTCTTCGATCCCATCACCCTGTCGCCACGCTGGACGAGGCGCGGCTCGGCGGATCAGGCGGTGATCGGAATACGGCCGTTACCGCGCCCGGAAGCCTGAGTTCCGGTCACATCGATCTGCGCCTTTCGCCCATGACAACATTACCAAGGGAGAAGTCCAGCCAGTTGACAGGATAGTCAACTGATATAGTAGACTATCTCAAGGGACCACCCCGCCCATTACCGCCCGGACCTGCCATCATGCCCCCTGTAAATCCTGTCATCGCGATTATCGGCGCCGGATTAAGTGGGACGCTCCTTGCCATCAACCTGTTGAGGCACCCCGGTCCGCATGTCCTGCTGGTCGAACGCAACGCATCCCGAGTCGCGCGCGGCCTGGCCTATGCCACCGAAAATTCGCGCCACCTGCTGAATGTCCGGGCGTCGAACATGAGCGCCTTTCCGGATGCTCCGACCCATTTCCTCGACTGGCTGGGCTATCCCGGCTCGGACGGGGCCAATCGCTTTGTCGAACGCAGCACCTTTGGCGGCTATATCCAGCATCTGTTGAACGAGGCACTGGCCGCCCACCCGGACCGGCTCACGTTGGTGGCGGGCGAGGCAACCGGCGCGGTCCCGCTCGACGCGGGCTGGTCCGTGGACATCACTGGCCATGGCACAATCGCCTGCGACACCCTCATCCTCGCCCAGGGCAACCTGCCGCCGAGCGACCTGCCGCCCCTGCGTGGGCTGGGCACACCCGTCTATCATTCCAATCCCTGGTCGGCGGATGCCACCACGGGACTGGAGGATGAGGACCGGGTACTGTTGATCGGTTCCGGCCTCACCGCCATCGACATCGTCCTGTCGCTGGAAAGCGCGGGCTATCGCGGCACGATCCATGCGCTGTCACGGCGGGGCCTGCGCCCGCGCGCCCATGCCCCGGTCGGTCCGCATGCCGCGCCGATGGCCTGCCCGGAGGCACGCGGGTCCAAGCTGGTCCGCCATGTCCGCGACCGCGCGGCGGAGGTCGGCTGGCGAACGGCCATCGATGAATTGCGCCCGCATACGCAGGATATGTGGCGCCGCATGGACCGGGCGGAGCGTCAGCGGGTATTGCGCCACCTGCGCCCCTTCTGGGATGTCCACCGCCACCGCCTCGCCCCGGCCATCGACCAGAAAATCGCGACACTGCAAATGGAGGGCCGCCTGCGCTTCATCCCCGGCAAGATCGAGACGGTGGAAGATCATGGCGATAGCGCCCTGGTGACATGGCGTGTGCGCGGCGGCGAGACGCGGCGATCGCTCGACGTCCGGCGCATCATCAACTGCACCGGGCCGTTGTTCGATCTGGACAAATGCGCCGACCCGCTGATGAATGTATTGCGCGCCCAGGGACTTACCCGCGCCGATCCGCTGGCTCTCGGCCTCGATGTCGATGTCGACGGGCGAGTCCGCGACAATGGCGGTGTGGCGCAGGACAATCTGCTCGCGGTCGGGCCGATGACACGCGGAGAATGCTGGGAGATCGTCGCCGTGCCGGACATTCGCCGGCAGGTCTGGGAACTGGCCCGCTACCTGACGGACCAGCTCGCTGCATCCGCCGCCGGAAGGGCCGCATAGGGATAATCGATGTTTAAGACATTGACGGTTTCCCGCCCGGAACGTCTGCACATACCCTATCCTGCTGGTCGGGGGCCGACTTCCTGAGAAATCGCCCCCCTGCCGCTTACAGTTCGGCGTAGAGTGGCTCGTCCGCGATCAGGATACGGTCGAGGACGCGTGGATAGTCACCATAGTTGCGAACCGCATAATGGACCGCGCCACGGTTATCCCAGAACGCCACGGAGCCAGGACGCCAGGAGAAGCGCACCTGAAACTCCGGTCGCTTGTACTGGCGCAGGATCTCGTCCAGCAATTCCTGGCTCTCGGACAATTCCACGCCCAATATCTGGGGATTCTGGGTAAGGTTGACCCAGAGGATCTTCTGGCCCGTCTCGCGATGCGTGCGCACCACCGGATGGGCGACGATCGGATAATCATGGCCAGACGCGTTGAGTGCGGGGCTGAAGTCATGGGTGACATGCAGCCCTTCCAGCTTCTGCTTCAACGCGTCGGACAGACCCTGATAAGCCAGATGGGCATCGACCCAGATGGTGTCGCCACCGACCGGCGGCAGATCGACGGCACGCAGCACCGCGCCCCATGTCGGCACCAGACGCCAGCTCGTATCGCTGTGATAGGCATCGCCCGCCTTGACCTTGTGGCGATCGGGGATCGATTCATAGCGGGCAGCCTCGGTCGCGGCGATCTTGTGCAGCGCCGCGATCTTGTCATCATGACGATTGCTGGGGTGGGTATAGAGCGGACCGAATTGCGCGGCAAAGGCGGCGTGCGTCTCCGGCGTCAATGTCTGGTCGCGGAAGAAGACGACCTTATATTTCACCACCGCCGCGCGGATGGCGTCACGCACCTCCAGCGAAATGGGCGCACCGATGTCGATGCCATGGATCTCCGCGCCGATCGTCGGCTGGAGCGGACGAATATCAAGAATCTCGGACGGTTCGGAAACGACCCGTTCCAGTGCAGCGGTGGACATTCTGCTTCCCTTTCTCGACGCCCACCGAAATGAAGGCAGGCAAGTGAGGGCAACCTAACAAAGCAAAAGCCGTGCGTTTAATGAAAGATTGGAAGATATATATAAGTTATTCAAAGAATTATATATTTGCAATACTCATCTCCCGACGCCATTTCCAAATATCAATTCGCACGATCCGCAGGATAGTGAGCGTCAAACCCTCACATCTGAAGGACCGTATATGGATTTGAAACTGTCCGGCAAACGCGCCATCGTGACCGGTGGCAGCCGGGGCATCGGCCGCGCCATCGCCCGCACCTTGCTCGAAGAGGGCGTGACCGTGGTCATCGTGGCGCGTGACGAGGTGGCGCTGGCCGAGGCTCAGACCAGCCTGGCGCAGGAGACCGGCGGCAAGGTGCTGGCCGTCGCGGCTGACACACGTGACGACGTGGCGGTCGATGCCGCGGTTGAGCGGGCAGTGCAATGGCTGGGCGGGATCGACATATTGGTGAATGCCGCCGCGAAGCCGGGCGCGCCACCTGCGATTCCCGGCATTGCGGGTATCGAATCCGCCTATGCTCTGGACGAGTTGAACATCAAGTTGATCGGCTATCTGCGAACCGCACGGGCCGTCGCGCCCCATCTGGTAGCCAATGGCTGGGGCCGCATCATCAACATCAGCGGCCTTGCCGCACGGCAGGCGGGCAGCCTGGTGGGATCGATCCGCAATGTCGGCGTGGCCGCGCTGACCAAAAATCTGGCGGATGAGCTGGGGCCGAAGGGCATCAACGTCACTGTCGTCCACCCGGGCGCAACCCGCACGGAACGCACCGCCATCACCGTGGCCGCGCGCTCGACCGAACTGGGCCTCAGCGCGGCGGAGACGGAAAAGCACCTCTATGGCGGGTCGCTGATCGGCCGCATCGTGGAAGCGGAGGAGATTGCCGACGTGGTCGCCTTCCTCGCATCCCCGCGCAGCGTCGCGATCAATGGCGATGCCATCGCGGCAGGAGGCGGATCGGCCAAAGCCATTCATTATTGATGGAGAGCGAGGGGGAGGATCATCTTCCCCCTCCTCGCCCCGGTCCCGTGGCATCCCGGCCAACTCTGACATTATTGTCGCTACATCGAGGCCCTATCCGGCGCTGATGAAGCCGCCACGCTGGCGCGCCCAGGATGATGGCGCACCCGAAGCGTTCAGTCGATCAGATGGCACGCCGCGCCATGCCGTGCGCCCACGCTCCGCAATTCCGGCTCGTCGATCCGGCATCGGTCATGCACCAGCGGGCAGCGGGTGTGGAAACGGCATCCCCTCGGCAGGGAAGTCGGTGACGGGATTTCGCCCTCCAGCGGCGTCGGGATGGTGCGCCTGCCCACGTCGAGCCGGGGGATCGCGCCAATCAGCGCCCGCGTATAGGGATGGACGGGGTTGCGGAACAGCTCGTCCGCAGGCGCGACCTCGACCAGACGCCCCAGATACATGACGCCGATCCGGTCCGACACATGGCGCACGATGTGCAGGTCATGACCGATGAACAAATAGGTGAGGCCCAGCCGCGCCTTGATGTCCAGCAGCAGATTGATGACCTGTGCCCGCACCGATACGTCCAGCGCCGACACCGCCTCGTCCGCCACGATGAAGCGCGGCTCCAACGCCACCGCGCGGGCGATGGCGACGCGCTGGCGCTGGCCACCCGACAGCTGGTGGGGATAGCGGCCCGCGAACACAGGGTCGAGGCCAACCAGATCGAGTAATTCCGCGACACGCTCCCGCCGCGATCCCTCGTCACCCGCCTGATGAACGGTCAGCGGTTCCGCCACAATCTCGCCTATGGTCCAGCGCCCGTCGATGGAGCCATAGGGATCCTGGAATATCATCTGCATGTCGCGCCGTACGCCGCGCATCGCCTTGCGGTCCAATGCGCCCAGATCGCGCCCGGCAAAGCGAATATGCCCCGCCGTCGGCTTTTCGAGATGGAGGAGCAGGCGCCCGAGCGTCGACTTGCCACTGCCGGATTCGCCGACCAGTCCGAATGTCTCGCCCGGCGCGATGGACAGGCTGACTCCATCGACCGCGCGCACCACCGCCGGGCGACGGCCCAGCAGGCCGCGCGCGCCACCGGGATAATGTTTCGTCAGCCCTGTGACGCTGACCAACGGATCGGCTTCCACCTCGTCCACGGGCGTGATCGGTGGCGCCATTGGCTTGGCAGCCGCTCTAGCAATCGCACCCTCCGTCTCCGGGTGCCAGCACGCCACCGCGCCGTCATCGCGCACCTCCAGCGCTGGCGCGGCAAGCTGACACTGTGCCGTTGCCTTGTCACAGCGCGGATGGAAGCGGCAGCCGGTCGGCAGGTCCGCCAACCCCGGTATCGAACCGCCGATGGTCGGCAGCGGCGCACCGCGTTCCACCGTTTCCGTGCCGACCGAGCGCAGCAGGCCATGCGTATAGGGATGCGCAGGCCGGTCGAAGACCTGCCCCACCCTGCCCCGCTCGATAATGCGCCCGGCATACATCACAACCACCTTGTCGGCGATGCTGGCCGCCAGGCCGAGATCATGGGTGATGAGCAGGATGGCCATGCCGCTCTGCGTCTGGAGATCCTTCAGCAGGTGCAGAATCTGCGCCTGAATCGTCACGTCGAGCGCCGTCGTCGGCTCGTCCGCGATCAGCAGGAGCGGATCGCAGGCCAGCGCCATGGCGATCATCGCACGCTGGCGCATGCCGCCCGAAAGTTCATGCGGATATTGGTCGACGCGCAGGTGCGGGTCGGCAATCCGTACCTTGTCGAGCAGGTCGATGGCCCGTGCCCGCGCCGCCTTTCGCCCGAGGCCAAGATGTTTCTCGATCACCTCCGCTATCTGCGCGCCGATGGAGAACAGCGGATCGAAGGCGGTCATCGGATCCTGGAAGACCATGCCGATGCGGCGACCGCGCAGCACACCCATCTGGCGCTGGCTGAGACTCGCAAGGTCATGCTTGCCAAGATGGATGCTGCCGCCCGTAATGGCCCCCCCCATCTGCTCGATCAGGCGCATGACCGTGAGCGCGGTGAGCGTCTTGCCGCTGCCGGACTCGCCGACGAGGCAGACCGTCTCCCCGCTCGCGACCTCCAGCCCGATGGCGTCGAGGGCGCGCAGCGGGCCAGCGCGCGTGGCCAGATCGACCGACAGGCCGTCGATGGTGAGCAATGTGGTCGTCATGAGTGTATCGCCCGCTCAGCGCGTCTTCGCACGCGGATCGAGCTTTTGGCGCAAGCTGTTGCCCAGCACATTGACGCCGATGGCCAGCGTGGTGATCGCAAGCCCCGGAAAGGCGCCGAACCACCAGGCGACGGTCAGATAGCTTTGTGCCTGGCTGAGCAGAAAGCCCCAATCCGGTATATCGTCCACGACGCCGAGGCCGATGAAGCTGAGCGCCGCGCCCATCTGCGCCGCGTTGGCGATGCCCAGCGTGGCGAGCACCAACATGGGCGAGAGGCTGTGCGGCAGGATATGGCCGCGCAGGATGGAGAAATCGGACGCTCCGATAGCGCGGGAGGCTTCGACGAAAGGGCGGTGTTTTATGGCCATCACCTGGGCGCGCATCACACGCGCATAGCGGGGCACGGAGACGATGCCGATGGTCAGTATCATGTTGGTGAGGCTGGGGCGGAGCGCGGTGGCGAGGGCGATCACCAGCAATATGTCGGGTATCGCAAGCCAGACTTCGAGCACGCGCATGAACAATCCATCGACCCAGCCGCCCACATAGCCGGTGATCAGGCCGATCAGTCCGCCCAGCGACAGTCCCACGACCACGGCGGACGCCGCGACCATGATCGACTGGCGCGCACCATGTACGACAAGGCTGAACACGTCGCGGCCGAGGTGATCCGTGCCAAGGATGTGGGTGCCGCTGGGGGCCTGAAGCAGCGCATTGCCATCCATGTCCATCGGCCCATAGGGTGCGATCAACGAGGGGACGAGCGCGCACAGCAGCATCAACCCGAGCAAGGCCAGCGGGATCGCCACCCCTGCGCGCAGGCCGGACAGGGAGCGCAGCATGGCGCGCAGCGGAATGGACGGCAGCGGCCGTGCCATGGGTTGGGCAAGGCTGTTGCCCAGGACAAAGGGAGCATGGACCTGGCTGTTCATGGGGTCATCCTTCGAGACGGACGCGCCGGTCGATCCGGCTATAGGAAAAATCGACGACAAGATTGATGAGGATGTAGAAGAGCGACGCGATCAGCACTGCGGCCAGCACCATGGGAATATCCTTCGTATTGACCGCTTCCGAGATGATCCGGCCCAGCCCCTGCCGCGCGAACAACGCCTCCACCACGACCGTACCGGACAGGAGCGTGCCGATCCGCATGCCGAGCATGGTGATGACCGGGATGAGCGCGCTCCGCAGCACATGGCGGTAAAGGACGGCCTGTTCCGTCAGTCCCTTGGCACGCAGTGTCACGACAAAGGGTTCGTCCAGCACATCGAGGATGCAATCGCGTGTCATCCGCGCCAGATCTCCCGCCGCGCCGAGGCCAAGGCATGCGGCTGGCAGGACCATCTGCGCCAGAGTGCCGTTGCCGATCGCGGGCAGCCAACGCAGATGTACCGAGAATATGAGGATGAGGATGATGCCGAACCAGAAGCTGGGCATGGAGCCGACAAACAGCGCGGTGGACTGCAACAACTGGTCGAGCCAACGCCCCCGGGTCACCGCCGCGACCACGCCCCCGAGCACACCGAGCACCAGTGCGACGAGCGCCGCGACCAGCGTCAGTTCCAGCGTCGCGGGCAATTGCGCGACGATGCGCCCTATCACAGGCTCGCCGGTCACATAGGATGTGCCGAAATCGCCATGCAGCAGCTTGCCGACATAGTGCACATATTGCTCGCTGAACGGTCGGTCCGTGCCCAGCCGCGCGCGAACCTGCTCGACCACGGCATCGGGTGCGTCATCGCCCGCGATCAGGAAGGCCGGGTCGCCCGGCAGCCAGTAGAGGATCGTGAACACCAGCGTCATCGCGCCAAAGGCCACCCCTACCGCGCCGATCAGCCGCCGCACGAAGAAGGCGCTATTCCGCCCGCTCATGCGTCCAGCCACGCATTATAGAATTCCGGGAAGCCATGGGCGTCCAGCGACACGCCATGCACGCCCCGCGCGGTGACGAGATTGTAGAGCAGGATGTAGATGGGAATCGCATAGGCCTGCTCGACGATCCGGGCCTGCACCTGATGATAGAGGGCGACCCGCTTGTCGGGATCGCTTTCCGCCGCCGCCGCACGCAGCCATCGGATGAGATCGGGATCATTCACCTTGCTGCCCGCAGCGGTCGTGCGGGCGGCAGGGTCATAGGTATGGCGGAGCATGTCCGGGTCGGCATGGAAGCTGGCGCCGCCGCTCATGTCATATTGGTTGTTCTGGACTTTGGTGAGCAGGGAGCCGGCGGGCGTGCTGTCCACGGTCAGTTCGATGCCGTTGCGGGCGAGCTGGCGCCGGACGAGCTGCACGACATCAAGGCGTTTCTCGCGATTGCCCTGCGAATCGATGAAGCTGATGGTCAGGCGCTTGCCGTCCTTGACGCGGACCCCGTCCGCCCCCCGCCGCCAGCCCCTGGCGTCGAATATCCTGGCCGCGCCGTCGAGGTCGGGTCGCCAGCTTCCCGCCAGTTCCTTTTCCGCCGATCCGAACATCGACGGCGACAGCGAGGACCATGCCCGCTGGAAAGTGCCGAAGTAGATGGTCTTTACGATGGCATCGACGTCGATGCTCTGCCGGACGGCCTTGCGGATCTCCCCATCGTCCCATGGCGCCTTGGCGACATTGAGGGCCAGCGAGTAGTTGGTTTCCAGAAGCTCTTTCTGGAGCAGGTGAAAATCGGGATCGCTTTTGAACTTAGGGATATTCTGCGGCGGCACCAGGTCCGCGCCATGCGCCTGCCCGCTCTGGATCACCGCGACGCGCGTCGCCTCCTCGGGAACGTTGCGAAAGGTCAGCTTGTCCAGCCATGCCGCACCCTGTCGCCCGGCGGAGGCTGGCGCCCAGTCATAATCAGGATTGCGCTCCAGCCGGATTTCCGTTCCGGGAACAAGGCCCACAAACCGAAAGGGGCCGGTCCCCACGGGATTTTGGGCATAGACATCGCCATATTTGGCGACGGCGGCTGGCGACACGATCGACAGCTTGGTCATGGACAGGTTACGCAACAGTGGCGCGAACGGCTCTTTCAGGCTGATCTCTATAGTATGAGGATCGACCACCCGGCTGCCGGCAAAGGCGCCGATGTCGGCGCGGGAGTAAAGTGCGCTCTTGGGATCAGCCAGCCGATCGAAATTGCCCTTGACCGCCGCGGCATCGAAGGGCGTTCCGTCGTGGAATGTGACCCCCTGTTTCAACGTGAAGAGATAGGTCTTGCCATCGGGCGACACCTCCCAGCTTTCCGCGAGCCAGGGAGCGACGGTGCCGTCGGCGTTCAACACGGTGAGATTATCGTAGATGGACCGGATCACCCGGTTGAGCGGTGCAAAGCCCGAATTATGGGGATCAAGCCCGATCCGGGTCTGCGCGCCCCCGTCAAAGACGAAGACCAGATCGCCGCCCTTGCGCGGGGGACCGGCCGCGTCCCGCGCCGCGCCGGAGGCCGCATCGCCGTGCCCCCGCAACACCGCCCATCCCGCCACACCGGCCACCGCAGCCCCTCCACCCAGAAGATAGAGGAAACCGCGCCGGTCTTTATGTTCAGGAATATCGCCGATCAGATCGTCGTCAAACGCCATTGGACCCTACGCTTTAAGGAAGGCCCACTTATCCGCGACGACTGCGCGCTTTCTAAACGATTACTTCGGTCCGACGATTGATACTCACTCATAGTTTCGGGGAGGACAAAGCCACGCCCCACAGCCCATGCAGCGACCTTGGGATGCTGCATGGGCTGTGGGGAAGGTGGCAGAAAGCGGTAAGGCGTGAAGCCGTCAGGGCGCCTTGGCGGCGGTTGCCTCAATCTCCACGAGATAGGCCGGATTGGCCAGGGCAGCGACCTGCACCGTGGAGCGCGCGACGATATTCGGCTGGGCAGCCGTCCCGAAAAACTGGGAATAGGCGGTCTGAAAGCCCTTGAAGTCCTGCTTGCCGCCCAGCTTGGGATCGCCCACGAGGAATACGGTGAGCTTCACGACGTCACCCAGCGCATAGCCCTGCCCCTTGAGCAGAGTCTCTATCTTGCGAAAGACGCTCGTCGCCTGCGTCTGGGTATCGCCATAGGCATCGGGCGTGCCCGTCGGCTTGGCCGGATCGGCGGCAGGAACCTGGCCGCTGAGGTAGAGATAGGTCGATCCGGCCGGGACGGTCACACCCGCCAGTATCGGTGCTTCCGGCGCGCCCTTGTGGCGGACGATCCCCCCCGCCGGAGCCGCATTCGCCGCGCCTACTCCTGTTCCGAGACCCACCAACGCTGCGGTCGCAAATATCATCTTATGCATGTTCTTCTCCTTCATGATGCTGTGAGAATTGAGGTTGGCGCGCCCAGCGCCAGCCCGACCGCGCGGCGGGCAGAGAGGATCGCGCCCTCCTGCCAATGGCCGGAGTAAGCGGACAGATGCGAGCCTGCGAACAGGAACGGCCCGTCGCCCGCGTTCAGCAGCGCGGCGGATTTATCGTCATTGCCCACATCGGTCCATTCGACCCAGGGCCCTTCGGAATAGGGTATCTTGCTCCACTGGACGACCACCGGCTTTTCGAGGTCGCGGCCATGGCCGGGATGCACAAGTTCCACCGCACGCCGCGCCGCCTCGACCTGCTCCGCACGGCTCAGCTTGCCCAGTCGCACGGCGTTGTCGCGTGAGGTATAGGCCGCCAGCAATATCTGGCGAGGCCGCTGGAACGTGCCGCTGGGATACCAGATGAGGCTGGTGTCGCCGCCGGTGAATGACTGGCCGCCATAAATCTGCTCCGCCTCCCAGAAGGGCGCACTCTCAAAGCCGATCTTCATCGAATCCGAATAGCGCACGCCCGCGATGGCCCGCGCCACCGGCTTGCTGAAATCGGCGGGCGTGCGCGCGAGGATGGGCAGCGGCGTGGTGATGATCGCGCGGTCGCCCTCGACCACTTCGTCCTTGCCCGTCACCCGGTCGCGATAGACGATCCGCACCCCGCTCCCCTTGCGCCGTATCTCCCGCACTTCGGCGTTCAGGCGTGGCTGCGTCCGCAGGCGGGCCGCGATCGCCACCGGCAGGCGATCCATGCCGCCCTTGGGATGCAACATGGTCGGCTGCATCAATATGTTCTCGTCGAACAGGATCAGTGCCAGTTCCGGGTTCGCGAGCAATGCGTCCAATGTCAGCGGCGGCACCGCGATCGCTTGCTCTATCGTCGCGCCGGGCACCTGGGACAGGCCCGACCGCTGCGACCCTGCATAGGCACCGTCCGCGGCCAGATCACCATAGAGTTTCAGGAAGGTCTGCAACTTGCCCCGCACCACGGCATCGAGGCTCTGGTCGAGCGATCCGCTCCGCAACGCCTTGTCGAGCAGCGCCGAGAGATGCCCGCGCAGGTCGTTGCTCGCCTGCCGGATACGTACCTTCCGCGAGCCGTCCGCCACCGCGCTGTTGAGCAGATAGGCGCTGCGGCTGCTGTTCACCAGCACCTCCAGTTCCACGCCATACTCACGCGCAAGGCCGAGATATTGGTCATGATGGCTGGGAATGCGCGCCGGGCCGACGTTGAGGTAGAGATCAGGCGAGAAGTCGACCCGCTGGTCCTCCTGCCCGATATGGCGGATCGTGTCGCCGCCGCGCACGGTCCAGGCGCGCCCGCCGACCCTGTCGCGCGCTTCGAGCAGGATCGCTTCGCCGCCGCGCCTCTCCACCTCATGGGCGGCGGTAAGCCCCGCTATGCCCGCACCGATCACGATGACCTTGCGGCCCGTGACCGGGGACGCTGCCAGTGCGCCCGAGGGGATCGCCCCCGCCGCGAGCATGCCGCCGAACAACCCCATGAAGTCCCGCCGTCCGACGGCCGGGCCTCCCGAAAGACCTTCACAATAGGCCATGCTTGATAGTCTCCAGAGAAAAGGACGGCGGCGGACCGATGGAAGCGTTCGCCGCCACACAAACAGGTTCGTCAGAAGTTCAGCGTGACCCGGCCATAATAATAGCCGCCATTGATGCCATAAGGCCCGAAGCTCTGCGTCGTGGCAACGCCATTGCCACCGGAGGCCAGCGATTCGGCATAGGTGATGGGGTCGACCTTGTTCGGCTTGAGGTCGAACAGATTGTTCGCACCCACCGTCAGGCGCAGGGCAGGCGTGACATTGTAGCTGATGTCGAGATCGGTGATGACCGCCGGGTCGACGCTATTCTCGACATAATGGCCCGTGTTGCCGCCATCGGTCAGCACCGACGACTTGCCATAAAAGGTGTTGCGGCCGTTGATCTGCCACTTGCCGGCACGGAACAGCGCACCCAGCACCGCCTTGAAACGGGGGGCCGCCGTCTCGATGAAGGAAATGGCATTGGGGTCGAGATAGCTCTGGCCGGATGCCGCGATCTGGGCGGGCGGCGTCACGATACGGCGGACTTTCGTCTGATTATAATTGGCCGCCACCGTCCAGTCGATGGAGCCTGTGCCGATCGGCGTGGTGTAATCCAGCACGAACTCCGCGCCGCGCGTGCGCGTGTCGGCGCCGTTGACGAAGGTGGTGATCTGCGTCGTGCGGACGGTGGGGTCGAGGCTGTTGCCATTGGCCACGATCGCAGCCGTCACCTGGGGTGAGCGTATCGCGAAATTCTGAAGGCCGTAGATGCCGCCAGTCTGCACGATGCGCCCATCGATGGCGATCTGATAGGCATCGAGAGTGGCGTTCAGGCGCGAGGTCGGGCGAAACACCAGACCGAGACTGAGGTTGACCGACTTCTCCGCCTGCAATGCGTCGATGCCGAGCAGGCGCGCAGCCGCACTGTTCGGCGGCAGCTTCACGCCCGCCGTGGTCGGCGAAACATTGGTGGCGGAATAATATTCCTCCGCCAGCGTCGGCGCGCGGAAGCCGGAACTGACCGTCCCGCGCAGGGCGAATTTCGGGGTGAAGTCGTAGCGCGCGGTCAGCTTGCCCACCGTCGCATCACCGAAATCGGTATAATGTTCATAGCGGCCGGCAATATCGACCAGCAGATTCTCGACCGGGTTCAATGCCACGTCGATATAGCCCGCCCAGGCGTCGCGGGCATGCTTGCCTGCATCGGTAAGGCCGAAAGCCGGATAGGCCTGAACGCCCGTGCCAAAGCGCGCAGCGGCATCGCCCGCGATCAGCTCGAAGCTCTCATGGCGAAACTCGCCGCCGAAGGACAGGGTGACGGGCTTGGCCAGACCGAGGTCGATCTCGCCGCTGAGGTCAGCATTGTTCGTCCACTGCTTGTTGATGAACTTGCCGATGAAGAAGTTTTTGGGACTGGTGCCCGTCGCGGTGATCGACGATATGTTCGCGGAATCCAGCGTGCTCTGCTTGTTATAGTCCGCCCCCCATGTGCTGCTGACATCCCAGCGCCAGTTTTCCCCGATGGTGCCGCGAATGCCGCCGGTGAACTGCGCGTCATATTGCTCCGTCTCGATCCGGGGCGTGAAGCCCTGCGGCCAGAGCGAAGGCGCGACGTTGGGCAGGCGGTAATTCTGGTTGGCGTCGGCCAGCCGATAGCCAAAGGTGCCATTGCCATACAGTTCGACCGCATCGTTCAGCCTGATACCGCTGTTATAGCTGACCAGCGCCAGCTTGTAACGCGCGTCGCCGAAGATCTTGTTGAGATGGGGATAGCCGGGGATCTGCGCCAGCGCCGGATTGGCGAGGTTGGTGGCGGAGAAGAGCCGCTGGTCCGGCCCGCCCCGGTCGCTGTAATCATGCTGGCGATATTCGGCGGTCAGGTTGAACCATGCGTTGTCCGACCCGACGCCGATATTGGCGGAAGCGCCATAGGTCTCGCCATCACCCGCGCCATAGGCGCCGCCGGTGAGGGACAGGCTGCCGCCCTGATGCTTGTCCTTCAGGATGATGTTGATGACGCCCGCTATGGCATCCGTGCCATATTGGGCGGCGGCGCCATCGGTCAGCACCTCGACATGATCGATCGACGCAACCGGGATGAAGCTGAGGTCGGCGGACGCGGCACCCGCAAAGCCGCCCGTCGCGGACACGGTCAGGCTGGCCGCGCCATGGCGGCGCTTGCCGTTGACGAGGATGAGGGCGTGGTTGGGGCTGAGACCGCGCAGGCGCGCCGACAGCTTCAGGTTGCTCGCATCGCCGCCAAAGCCCTGTGTGGTGAAGGACGGCACATGGGCATCCAGCGCGCTGACCAGATCGTTGCGCCCGGCCCGCTCCAGCGCGGCGGAGTCGACGATCTCGATCGGCGCCGGGCTGTCCGCCGCATGCAGGCCGGTCTGGCGGGTGCCCGTGACGACGATGGAATCGCCGAAATCACCCGCATCCGCGCTCGCATCGGCCGCCACGACATTGGCCGCACCATTATCCGTTCGCGCCCAGAGCGAACCGGAAGACACCCCGGAGACGGCCAGCGCCAATCCCGAAACGCCCGCAAAACGAATGACTCTTCCCAATATCATGGATGTTCCCCAACTGGTCCGGGACACGCAAGGACGCGCGCCCTTTGGGACGGTCGTCGCCTCTGCTGGGCGATCACACGGCCGGACGGTCACTGGTTAGGAACAGGAAAGCCGATAATTCTAAGCAGAAATTCTTATATCATGAAATATTCATGATGATCTTGCTCGAAGAATTTATAAGCGCCGCAAATATATGGCGATAGGATGAGCGGTGCCAAAGTCATATCCAGCAATGCTAATTTGTCTTCACCCTGCGGACGCTGCAAGCCCGCCGCAAAATCTATGAGGCAAACATGTTTTCATTCCCTTATTCCCCCGCTCCCCAAGTAGGGGGCGCTGCCGCATGAGTGGCGAAAGCATCGTTATCGCCAGCGCGGACGGCGCGATAGACGCACAGCTTTTTCGCCCGGATGGTGCGGGGGACGCCGTCGCGGCGGTCATCCTCCTGACCGACATTCGCGGATCGCGGCCGGTCTATGCGCAACTGGCCGCCCGCATCGCCGCTTCGGGCCATGCCGTGCTGCTGCCCAATGTCTATTATCGCAGCGCACCCGCGCCGCAGGTAGCGCCCGGTGCGCCGTTCGACGACGCCACACGATCACGATTGCAGAGTTATCGCGCACTGCTGACCCCGGAGGCCCAATCCCGCGATTTCGCCGCCTATGTCACGGCCCTAGAGGGTTTGAACGGCGTCGATGCAAGCCGCATAGGCACCGTCGGCTATTGCATGACCGGCAGCTTCGCACTGCGCCTCGCCGCGCAATTCCCCGAGCGGGTGCGCGCCGCGGCATCCTTCCACGGCGGCAATCTCGCGGTCCGGAACGACCCCGCCAGCCCGCACCTGCTGGCGGATCGAATCAAGGCACGCGTCCATGTCGGTCATGCCGACCGGGATGCCTCCGCCCCGCCAGAGCAAATCGCGGCGCTCGACAGGGCGCTGGCGGAGCATGGCGTGGACTTCACCACCGAATTTTACGCGGGCGCGCTCCACGGCTTCGCTATCGCGGATTCGGCTGCCTATGATGCTACCGCGTCCGAGCGGCACGTACGGCGTCTGCTCGCGCTGTTCGGCGAAACATTGGCGTGAAATCGGTTCCCCGCGCCGGCAGCCTGCTCCTCGCCCTGGCGCTCGTCCTGATGGCGACACAAGCCATGGCGCACGGTGTCGGCGGGCGCGATGCAGCCTTTGTGTCACAGGCGCGGGGACCACTGCCCTTTGCCTTTGCCTATCTCGGCGCGCGGCACATGGTCACAGGGCTGGATCATCTGCTTTTCCTGTTCGGTGTCATCTTCTTCCTGCGCCGCGCGCGCGACATCATCCTCTATGTCTCGCTCTTCTCCCTGGGGCACAGCATCACCTTGCTGACCGGCGCACTCGCCGGTTTCGGGCTGAATGCCCATCTGGTGGATGCAGCCATCGGCCTGTCGGTCGTCTACAAGGCGTTCGACAATGTCGGAGGATTCGAGGCTACCGTGGGATGGCGCCCCGACCCGCGCTGGACGGTCCTTGCCTTTGGCCTGGTCCACGGCCTCGGCCTGTCCACCAGCCTGGAGGCGTTGCACCTGCACCGCGAAGGACTGGTCTGGAACCTCCTCGCCTTCAACATCGGTGTGGAAATCGGGCAGGTGGTGGCCCTTTCGCTGTTGCTGGCGCTCCTGCTCCTTTGGCGACGGACATCCGCCTTCGAGCGAAGCGCAACCGCGTTCAACTGGCTGCTGATGGCGGTTGGCGTCGCCCTGACCGGCTACCAACTTGCGGGCTATGTCCTGCTGAAAGGCCCCGCATGACCCTGTCGTCCCTGCCCCGCCCGACACCATCGAGAGGCCGGGCACTCGCCCTGCTCGGTTCAGCGGTGGCCGTCGGCGCGCTTGTCACCGTGGGGGCAATACTGCCCGCCGAATATGGCGTCGATCCGCTGGGCATCGGCCGGCTGACGGGTCTCGACCGGCTGGCTGTGCCAGTGCCAACAAGGATCGCGGCCAGCGCGACCGGCGGTGTGGCATCAACCGCGAACAGCCAGTCGGGCATATTGCGCTCCGACATAGTGGACATCCCGCTGGGCACCTATGACGGCACCGCCCCCAGCGAACTGGAATATAAGGTCCACCTTCGCAAGGGCGCCGCGCTGGTCTATAGCTGGGAGGCGCCCGGCATCGACGGGCCACAGCAATTTTATTCGGACTTTCACGGCCACAGCCCCCTGCCGGGGAACGCCGCCGTCGAGGCCAGCTATCGCACGTCGGAGACCGGTCGCGACTCCGGTACGCTGACCGCGCCCTTCGACGGCGTGCATGGCTGGTATTTCCAGAATTCATCGGAGCGGCCGGTCACGATCAGGCTGCACCTCAGCGGCTTCTACGACCTCGTTCCCGCCGGCCAGCCGGGTAATGAGGCCGGACTGGTCGCAAAGCCACTCGGCCCGCGATGAACGGCAACGCCGTCTCCTCCACCGGCAGAGCGCCGGCGAGGGAAAGGCGGAGCATCATTCCGCCGCCTGCACTTCCCTTGTTTCAACAGGCGCGAGCACCCGTGCCGCAGCATGGCGGTTCTCCGGCACCGGCAGGCCGAGATGGCCACGCAGCGTCTCATGCTCATAATCGGTACGGAACAGGCCGCGCGCTTGCAGGATCGGCACCACCTTGTCGGTAAACAGCGCGAAATCGACCGGATTGGTCACACGGAAGTTGAAACCGTCGGAGGCTCCGTCCACGAACCACCGCTCGATCTCCGCCGCGACCGTCTCGGCCGTACCCACAAACGGATTGCCCCGCGCCGCGAACCGCCAGGCGGTCTCGCGCAGGGTCAGACCCTCCGCCTTCGCCGTGCGGACAATGCGTTCGGCAAAACCCTTGTAGCTGTTGAGGCTGAGGTTGCTCACATCCGGAAAGGGCGCATCCACATCATATTGCGCGAAGTCATGATAGTTGAAGGGGCGACCGAGCTGGGCCAGCGCCTTGGTGAAGTCGAGCTTGCCATTCTCCGCTTCCTCGCGCGCCTGTGCTTCCTCAACCGTGTCGGCGATGATCGGCACGATGCCGGGCAGCACGATGATCTGGTCGGGATCGCGGCCCAGCGCCACGGCGCGCGCCTTCAGATCGTCATAATAGGCCTTGGCGACCTCGAAACTTTCCGCATTGGTGTAGACCCCGTTGGAGATGGTCGCCCCCAGATCGCGCCCCTGATCGGAATCGCCTGCCTGGAAGATGACCGGCTGCCCCTGCCGCGACCGCTGGATATTGAGCGGGCCGGTGACGGAGAAGAACTCGCCACTATGGTCGAGGCGATGCTGCTTCGCCTTGTCGATGAAGGTGCCCGCATCCTTGTCGCGCGGGAAGGCGTCGTCTTCATAGCTGTCCCACAGCCCCTGCACGACCGAGACGAACTCCTTGGCCCGGCGATAGCGCAGCGCATGATCATAATGCTCGTCGCGGCCATAATTTCCCGCCGCGCCTTCAAGGCCCGTGGTGACGACATTCCAGCCCGCACGCCCCTTGCTGATGAGGTCGAGCGAGGCGAACTGCCGCGCGACATTATAGGGCTCCCAATAGCTGCTGGTCAGCGTGGCGACCAGACCGATGCGCGAGGTGGAGACAGCCACCCCGGAAAGCAGGGTCAGCGGCTCCAGCCGGTTGAGGAAATGCGGCGCCGTGTCGGGCGTGATGAACGGCGAGTCGACGATGAAGACGAGGTCGAACCTGGCCGCCTCCGCCCGCCGTGCATTCTCGATATACCAGTCGATGCTGACGCTGGCATCGCCCGGCAGGTCGGGGTGGAGCCAGCCATTCTGGTTGCTTCCCACCCCTGCCAGTATGGCACCAAGGTGGAGTTGTCTTTTCACATTCCGGGTCACAGGGTCGTCCCTTTTCTACAAAATCATTCGGCGGCGATACGTGCGCCGTCACGCTCCGCCACGGCGGCGCGCACGAGGGGGATGAGGTCGCGCCCATAGTCGAGCACATCCTCGAACGGGTCGAAACCCCGGATCAGGAAGGTGGTGATGCCAAGGTCGTAATAGTCCAGCAGGCTTTCCGCGACCTGTTCGCCCGTCCCGACGAGGCCGGTGGAGTTGCCCGACGCGCCGGTCAGCGCGGCCACCTCCGTCCACAACCGCTTGTCGCGCACACGGCCACCGGCGGCCGCCTCCAGCAGGCGCTGCGACCCGACATTGGGCACGGTGCCATCGCCATTCTTGAAAATGCCTAACTTCCGGTTCGGTCCGCCATCGCGGATCGCCTTTGCAGAGGTGAGGATGCGGTCGGCCCGCGCCCAGGCCTCCGCCTCCGTGCACGCCAGTACGGGGCGCAGCGACAGGCTGAACTGGATATGCTTCTCGCGGCCATGCTCGGCTGCGGCGGCGCGCACGCGGGCGATGGTCTCCGCCGTCTGCTCCAGCGTCTCGCCCCACAGGGCAAAGACATCGGCATGCTTGCCCGCCACCGCGATCGCCTCGTCCGACGATCCGCCGAAATAGACGGGAACATGGGGCTGCTGGACCGGCTTCACGGCGGAGAAACTGTCGCGCACCCTATAATAGGGGCCATCATGGTCGAATGGCGCGGCGGCAGTCCATGTCTTCTTGACCAGGTCGAGATAGTCGTCGGTGCGCGCATAACGCTCCGCCTTGGTCAGGAAGTCGCCGTCGCGCTGCTGTTCGGCATCGGCACCGCCGGTGATGATATGGACTGCCAGCCGACCGTCGATGAAATGGTCGAGCGTGGCCAGTTGCCGCGCGGCCAGCGTGGGCGCGACGACCCCCGGCCGATGCGCCAGCAGGAAGCCCAGCTTCTCCGTCTGTTGCGCGGCATAGGCCGCGATCTGGAAGCCATCCGGCGCGGAACTGAAATAGCCGATCAGCACCCGGTCGAAACCGGCAGCCTCATGTGCGCGGGTGATGGCGCCTAGATAGACCTTGTCGACGATGGCACGATCCGACGTCCGGCTTTCCGAACCGCCGCCCGAACCGATGGCTCCGATGAATTGAACAGGCATGCTATGCTCCTTTCGCCAATTGGCCTTGGGAATTCAGCGGGTCTGGATGGAGAGGGCCGGTGCCTCGGCATCCGGCAAGGCGACGCCCAGCACATTGGCCAGCGTCGGCGCGATGGCCCGCAGGTCGATGAAGCCGAGATCGCGCGCCTTCGCTATACCCGGCCCGGCGATGATGAACGCCGACTGGAGTTCGGGGTGGGACGCGGCATGGCCATGGGTCGCCTTTTGCACCGCTGGCGAGACCAGCGGCTGGCTAATCGGCCGTGGCGCGCTCGGCCCCGTGGTGTCGAGCCGATAGGAGATGCCGAAGCTCGCGCCGGGAAAGCCACCGCGCCGCGCCAGTTCGTCCGCGCCATAAACCTCCTCGATACCGACGGCGGGATCGGCCTTCAGCCTGTCGAGCAAGGCCGCGACGCGGGCCTTGAGCGCAGCATCGTCCGGCCGCGCCAGCAGGATCGCGGCCGATCCGCCCGCTGGCCAGGGCGCTGCGTCCCAACTCGCGACACCACCCTTGGCATCGAACCGGATCAACCCTGCATCGACGAAAGCACGGGGCAGGTTCACTTCGGTCTTCACCGGGGTAAAGCCATGATCCGACACGATGGCGATCACCGTCTCGGGCTGGACCTGCCGCGCAGTCGCCACCAGTCGGCCGATATAGCCGTCGATACCCTCCAGCGCCGTCTTCGCCTCGCCCGATCCGAGACCATATTTATGCTGCGCCTCATCCAGCGCGCTGAAATGCACGGTGAGCAAACCCGGCTTGCCGTCCTTGAGAAGCTGCTGCGCGATCTTCAGATCCTGCTCCTCCTCGGCCACATTGTGGCGCGGGGTCAGCGTGACGGGACCGATCGCTTTCTCGATCCGGGCGATAAGGGCCGGTGAACTGAGCAGGCGATTATAGGATTCGCCATCGGACGCCGCGCCGGGCGGCGCGAAGTAGACAGAGATATTGCGATCGATGCCCGGCGACCCCAGCGTGACCGGCCAGTTGAGGCTGGCCGTGCCAATCCCCTTTGCATGGGCCGCATCCCATAATGTCGGCACCCGGATTCCACTGGCAAAGCCATAGGAAGGCCCGCCACCGGCATTTTGCGCGGAGAAAGTCTGGTTATTATAGACGCCATGCCGGGCCGGGCTGACCCCGGTGACGAGCGACACATGACTGGGCAGGGTGTTGGTCGGCAGGATGCCCGTCACGCCTTTCGCATGACTGCCCTCCGCCAGCAGTGCGCGCAGGTTCGGCACCCGAAGACCCCGCGCCTGGGCGTCCAGCACGTCACCGGGCCGCAGCCCGTCCACGGAAACCAGCAATACCGGGCGGGCCAGTGCGGGCGTCACTGCCCCGACCAGACCGGCCGCCATCAGGCCAAGGGCGAAACCCGCCCTCATTGCGCCCGCTCCAGCGCCGCAGTGGCGACCGTATCCAGCACGGGATAGTCAATATAGCCGGCGTCTCCGCCCTGATAAAAAGTGGCGACATCGGGATCATTGACCGGCGCATCCGGCAGGCGAAACCGTTCCACCAGATCGGGATTGGCGATGTAGAGCCGACCGAAAGCGATAAAATCGGCCCGCCCCGCCGCGATGGCATCAAGCGCGCTGTCCCGACTGAACTCGCCCGCCAGAATGAAGGGACCGGCGAACGCCTCCTTCAACACGGGCGCCAGCTTGCGCGCGTCCGGCGTCGCATCGGGTTCGATGACATGCAGATAGGCGATACCACGCCGCCCAAGCTCCCGCGCCACATAGGGGAACAGCCGGTGCGCGTCGGACGCACCCGACCCGTCGACCGCGAAATGGGGGGAGAGGCGAACGCCGACCGCGCTCGCGCCCAGCAGCGCGATGGCCTCGTCGACCAGTTCCAGCAGCAACCGCGCCCGGTTCTCGACCGATCCGCCATAGATGTCGTCCCGCTGGTTGGCGTCGTCGCGCAGGAATTGCTCGATCAGGAAGCCATTGGCGGCATGCAGTTCCACCCCGTCGAAGCCGGCATCGCGCGCGTTGGCGAAGGCGCCCGCAAACTGCTCCCGCACCGCCGCCACACCCGCCAGATCGAGCGCACGGGGCAGCGGGAACGGCTTTTGCACACCATCCACCCCGACCAGCGATCC
Source organism: Sphingobium sp. (assembly GCA_036384115.1). Taxonomy (GTDB): domain Bacteria; phylum Pseudomonadota; class Alphaproteobacteria; order Sphingomonadales; family Sphingomonadaceae; genus Sphingobium. The sequence continues at coordinate 40,550 of DASVMZ010000007.1, read as the reverse complement.
GGTCGCCGCGACGGCGGAGGGGGCGACGGGTGCGAGTCCGCCGGGCAGGCGATCCGGGTCGGCCTTGCGCCCCAGATGGAAAAGTTGCTGAAAGATACGGCCATTCGCAGCATGGACCGCATCCGTCACCCGCCGCCATGCCGCCACCTGCCCGTTGGCGTGGATAGCGCCCGTGCCCGGACGACTGACACTGTCGGGCGCGACATGGGTCGCCTCCGATATGATCAGCCCCGCCGTCGCGCGCTGCACATAATAGGTGATGGCGCGGTCGAGCGGCGAACGCAGATCCGGCTCGTTACGACCCCGGCCCAGTGGAGCCATGACGATGCGATTGGGAAGGTTGAGATCGCCCAGACGACCGGCTGCGAAAAGAGCCATTTACACGCCACTCCTGTTCAGACTGACGCAGACAGCTAGGACGCGGAACCGCACCGGGCAAACGAGTAACAGGCCGGAAATGTTGAGAAGTGGTGATACTATAACAGCCGCCGCCATGCTCAGGCGGCGTGCGCATAACCATCCCCGGCAAAGCGCGGCGCCAGCGGCGCATCACGCCCCGTGGCGATGGCGAGATGACCCAGCACCAGCGCCAGCCAGCGGGCATCGTCGGCGGCGCGGTGCAGCGACGTCTGCTCTCTGTCGGCATGCGCCCGAGCCAGCTTGACCTGATCGCCGGAGACGGCCCATTCATCGAGCAGCATCATGACATGGCCGATCCGGGGAACAGCCGACTCATCTGCCGCCATCGCCAGCGCATCGAGCCAATATTGATCCAGCCCGCTGTCGGCGACCAGCCTGCGACCGTCGATCCGCGCGATCAATTCCCGCATGACGACATCGGCGGGCTGCCCCATGCCCCATAATGTGTCGAGCGATATGCCATGGACAGCCTGCGCTTCCGCGGTCCAGTCCCATCCCGACCAGCATGGGTGCGGACGGATCAGCCATGACCAGCTTTCATGACCGTCGGAGATACCGACCTCGATCGGATAGGACCGCCCGTCGCGGGGCAGACAGGACGCCTCGAAATCAATGGCAACAATCTCCACGGCGTCGATCCTTTCCATCCCCGCCCCAATAGCCCCGCCGCCCTTCGCGCAATCCCATGACAGGCCGATGACCGATGCATATCATCCGGTCCGCCCCCGCACGTCTATCCTGACGCCCGGACCCGGCATATTGAGATTCACGCCATCCTTGTTTGATACTTCTCAGCCAGTTGACCGACATGTCGGCGCTCATCATGCATGGGTTGAGGCTCCGCCCGCAGACCTATTTCAGAAATTCAAGAGATTCGCGGCATCCGCCGGGCTAACAGTCTTTCTCCGGGTGGTGCGCCATGGCCCTATCACCCAGGCGCCGTCATGCCCCTCCATTTCCATCGAGAATGTCGAACAGCATCTATGAGAATGGCCCCACTCCTCTCCGTCGCCCTCGCACTCACCCTTTCCGCACCGGGTACTGCATGGGCGCAACCGGCGGCGAACGCGCCCGCCACCCCGGCACCGACCGCGCGGGACTGGGCCGCTATCGGCCAGTTACCGGACTTCTCCGGCGTCTGGACCGCCGGTCCCATCGACAGGTTTGCGCCCGGGACCAACACCGCCCCGGCCTGGAATGCCCGGAAGGCGGCAGAAATCGCCGCGCTTCAGCAGTTGGACAAGGAAGGGCGGCCACAGAATATCTACACCAACTGCCTGCCGGAGGGCTTGCCCAGTGCCGTCACCCAGACGCTGAATTCAGTGGAATTTCTGCTGACCCCCGGCCGCGTGACCATCCTTGGAGAGTTCGACGCCAATCGCCTGCGCCGCATCTGGACGGACGGGCGCCCGCACCCGGAGGATCCCGATCCGACCTTCAACGGCCATTCGATCGGCCATTGGGAGGGCAAGGCGCTGGTGATCGACACCATTGGCATTCTGCCGCAGGTGTTCATCCCGATGAGCCAGGGCGTCGGCCTGCCCAACAACGGCGACATGCATGTCGAGGAACGGATCGAACTGACCGGGCCGGACGCCATCCGCTGGGATATAACGGTCTATGCGCCAAAGGTGCTGACCGCGCCGTGGAAATCCACGCGCACCTTCGCCCGCCATCGCGAACGCACCTATGACTTTGTGGAATCCTCCTGCCATCAGGGCGATTTTTTCGAGGATGTCGATGCCAATGGCAACGCCATCTACTCCCCCATCCCCAAGGATGCAGGCGGCGCGCCGGTCCCACCCGACCAGCCGCAATCGACGCCCGCTCCCAAGCCATGACGATCTATCGCAAGAGGACAGCATGACCAGTCTGAAGACCCGCGTGGCCGCCGCGCTGCTGGGGGCCGCCATGGTGGTGGCCCCCGTGGCGGCACATCACAGCTTTGCCATGTTCGATCCGTCGAAGCCGATGAGCTTCGAGGGAACGGTGAAGACCTTTCAATGGACGGCGCCCCACGCCATCCTGTGGATACAGGCGGGCAATGTCGGCGGCTACACCTCCGGCCTCTGGTCGCTGGAACTGCCCACCAGCCCCGGCAACCTCAGCAAGATGGGCTGGTCCCGCACCGTGCTGAAGCCGGGTGACAAGGTGCGGGTGGACATCAACCCCATCCGCGACGGCCGCCGGTCCGGCCAGTTCAAGAAGCTGACCCTCTTGGAATCCGGCAAGGTTCTGACCGTGGGTACGATCCCCGGCGTCCAGCCACCCAAATGAGGCATTTTTCCATGCGGCCTTCCCTCCTGCCCCATTTCTCCCTCGCGCTGGCCCTGACGCTGGCCCAGACGCCAGGCACGCCCGCCCTCGCCCAGTCCGGCCCGCCGCCGGTCGCTTCGGCCACCACCGATCCCATCGTGCCTGCGCCCAAGGCGTCCGACTGGACGAAACTCGGCAAGCTGCCCGACTGGACCGGCACATGGTCGCCGGACATCAGCGACCAGAACGACCAGATCAAGACCAACCCCGTCCCCTGGAAACCGGACGTGCAAAAGCAGGTCGATCACTGGACCGCGGAGGAAAAGGCCGGGCGCCCCAAGGGCCTGCTCATCAACTGCCTGCCGCATGGCACGCCGACCTTCATCCTCATCTCCCATAATGCGCTGGAGATATTGTTCACGCCCGGCCGCGTGACCATCCTGGGCGAGTCGGACGGCAGCCGCCTGCGGCGCATCTGGACCGACGGGCGCAAACTGCCCGACGATCCGGACCCCAGCTTCCATGGCTATTCGGTCGGCCATTGGGAGGGCGATACGCTGGTCGTGGAAACCAAGGGCATATTGCCGCAAGCCTATCTGGCAGTCAGCGAGGCGGTGGGCATTCCCAGCAATGGCGACATGACAGTCACCGAGCGCATCCACCTCAAGGATCCCGACACGCTGGCCTTTGACCTGGAGATCACTGCCCCCCATATCCTCACCCGCCCGTGGAAGACCACGCGCCTCTATGAGCGCCGCCGCGAGCGTAGTTTCGAGATAGTCGAGGGCGTGTGCCATCAGGGCGATTTCGAGGAAGGGAAGGACGAATGGGGCAACAGCATCTATGTTCCCGCCCATCAGCAGGACGGTAATGTCCTGCCCCGTCCATCCGAATGAGGCACCTGCCCGCATGCGTCAGCCATCCCTCCAAAGAAAGACCATCGCCATGACGCTTCATCGTCGTCCCATCGTCCGCGCGGCGCTGGGCCTGTCGGCGCTTGCCGCTTCGCTCTGTGCCCTCGTCCCCGCCGATGCCCACCATAGTTTCGCCATGTTCGATCAGGCGAAGACACGCGCGCTCAAGGGCACGGTGAAGGAGTTCCGCTGGGTCAACCCGCATGTCTCGCTGTTCGTGCTGGCCGAGAGTGCCAGCGGCGGTGCGCCGGAAGTCTGGGCGGTGGAACTGACCAGCCCCGGCAACCTCACCCGGCTGGGCTGGACCCGGCGCAGTTTCCAGCCCGGCGACAAGGTGCTGGTGGAGGTCAACCCCCTGCGCGACGGTCAGCGCGGCGGCGGATTTCGCAAGGCGACGCTGGTGGAGACCGGGCAGGTGCTCCAGGCCCGGTTGATCGACATCGAGAAGAAATAGCCTCTCCTGTCAAAGGCACACAAAAAGGGCCGGGCGAAGCAGATGCTTTGCCCGGCCCTTTTTGTGTGTTCAGCCTGTCAGAGCGTGAAACCGATCAATCGCCCGGCGGTAACGATTCCAACCCACAGCGTCAGGGAGGCAGCCCCGGACAGACGCGGCGCGAGGGCGCTCTCGGTCGCCAGTTGCTTGTGCGCGAACAGGTGGAACAGCAGCATATTCAGCCCGGCCAGCCCCAGCAGACCCAGCTTCACGAGGAAGGCCGTGTTGGCGACATAGCTGATCGGATTGGCCACGAACAACAAGGCCCCCGTCACCAGCGCAAAGGCAAAGGCCACCCAGGTGACCGGCAGGATCGCCTTGATCAGCTGATGCGGATCGCGGTCCCGCGCGGCGAGGCGCAGGAGCCGAAGGTCTACGACGGCGATGGAGCCGATCACCAGAGTCAGCGCGATGACGTGGACCGATTCCAGCGTGGGGAAGGCCCATTCCGAATCCGTCAGCGCAATGGACAACGGGCTTTCCGACAGGCGAATGGCGATATCTTCGAGACTCATGCGGGTGCTCCAGGCCAGGCTTCGACATAGGCGATCCACCGCCCCGCCACGATGACGCCGATCCACAGCAGCAGCGCGACGATGGCGACACCCTTGCGCCCGATGCTCGCCCGGCCTCCATTGGTGCCTCCGTTTCCGGCGAAAGCGAGGCGGTGGGACCAGGTCAGCAGGGCGGCGGCGACGATCAGCCCCATCTTCAGCCAGAATAAGGTACGAAAGATCGCGCGCGTGGGTTCGCCCGCGATCAGGAGAAAGCCGGTGATCGCCAATATGACCAAAGCAATGGCGGTCGGCCGCAGATAGCGGTCGAGCAGGACGACCACCGGCTGGCTGCGGTCCACCACCCCCACGATCCGCAGGTTGATGAGCGCGACGCTCACCAGCACCGCGGCGACGGCGAGGATGTGGATCGTCTGCAAGGCAGGCACGACCCAGAAATGCCCCGCCACCAGTTCGGTGAGCGCGGTCCCGCCCAACCAGTTCGCAAAAATCGTCAACGCATGCATTTGATGGTCAGTCCTGAATATCCAGACAACTCCGATAGCGGCTGCACCCCGCAAGGTTGCATTGAATCCTCTCATAAGCCGGTCAAGCATTTGGAATGGAGCGGGTAGCAAGCGCCATTTTCCCCGATCTCCCGTCCATGGGAAAAGCTCAACAACACATACCGTCTATTCATAGGACATCGCCCGGTCCCGCCCCTAGCCTGACCGGGACATCAGGCCGGGCGGCGCTTCACAGTCTGCCAGCACCGCCGCCGCCATCCCGGAAGGAACAGAGACGACATGGCCCTCGAAGACCCCCAGACCGCTGACCTCCAAACCGCTGACCGGCAGTCCATTGCCTCGCGGGACGCATTTCAGGCGCGCTATGGCGAGACGGCACCCGAAGGCCTGCTCTGGAACGACACCATTGCCCATCTTCTGGCCCATCGCAGCGTACGCGCCTATCGTACCGACCCCCTGCCCGAAGGCACGGTGCCCACCCTGATCGCCGCCGCCCAGTCGGCCGCCAGCTCTTCCAACCTGCAATTGTGGAGCGTCGTCGCGATCAGCGATGCGGCCCAGCGCGAGAAACTGGCCGAACTGGCGGGCGGGCAGGCGCATATCCGCACCGCGCCGCTGATCCTGCTCTGGGTGGCGGACCTTGCGCGCGGCCATCTGATCGCCGCCGACGCGGGTGAGCCGGTCGAGGGTTTCGCCTATCTGGAAAGCTGGACCGTCGCCGCCGTGGACGCTGCACTGGCCGCGCAGAATGCGGCGCTCGCCGCCGAATCGCTTGGCCTCGGCACCGTCTATATCGGTGCGCTCCGCAACAAGCCGGAGGAAGTCGCCGCCATCGCCGGTCTCCCGCCCCATGCGGCCGTGGTTTTCGGGCTGGTCGTCGGCTGGGAGGATGAGAGCCGCCCCGCCGCCATCAAGCCGCGCCTGCCCCAGTCAGCGATCCTGCACGAGGGCCGCTACCAGCTGGAGGAACAGCGCCCGGCCATCAAGGCCTATGACGAGACGGCCCGCGCCTTCCAGCGTTCGCAGGGACAGGATGCGGTCGGCTGGATCGCACAGATACTGAACCGCAGCCGCAGCGCGGCCTCGCTCAACGGTCGCCACCGCCTGCGCGAGGTGCTGCACGGCCTCGGCTTCCCGCTGAAATAGGAGGTTCGCGGACGCCAACCCCTCTCTCGTCGTCCCAGCATTCGCCGCGATGACGAGAGAATATCCGGCGCCACTTCAAAAGGTTCAATAGCCCTATCAGAAGCCCTCGTTATTCAACGCCGCGCGGTTCGCCTACCTGTCAGCCATTCACAGGCAATCAGGACGAGATGATGAGCAAGCGACAGCTTCACCTTGGCGCGATTCTTTCCGGCGTCGGCACCGACCAGCACACATGGCGCCATCCCGGCGTGCCCGGCGATTCCAGCATCGACATCAACTGGTATATCCAGCATGCGAAGCTGGCCGAGGAATCGAAGTTCGACCTCGTCTTCATCGTCGACTCGCCGTACATCACGCCAGACACGGCGCCGCATTTCCTCAACCGGCTGGAGCCGCTGACCCTTCTTTCCGCCATCGCCACCCATACCTCGCGCATCGGCCTGGTCGGCACGCTGACCACCAGCTATTGGGAACCTTATAATGTCGCGCGCCAGTTCGGCTCGCTCGACCATATCAGCCGGGGCCGCGCAGGCTGGAACGTCGTGACCACAGGCCTTGAGGGCGCCGCGAAAAACTATGGCCGCGAAGAGCATTTCCTCCACGCCGAACGCTATGAGCGCGCCGCCGAGTTCGTGCAGGTCGTGCAGGGGCTGTGGGACAGCTATGAGGATGACGCCTTCCCGCGCGACAAGGCGGCAGGCATCTTCCTCGACAAGGGCAAGCAGCATCCGCTCAACCATCAGGGCAAGCATTTCTCCGTGGCAGGCCCCCTCGCCCTCACCCGTTCGCGGCAGGGCCAGCCGGTCATCTTCCAGGCGGGCGACAGCAGCGAGGGCCGCGACCTTGGTGCCTATATCGCGGAGGCCACCTTCGCCGCCTCCGCCGATTTCGCCTCCGGCCAGCAATATTATGCCGACCTGAAAGCACGTGCCGCCGCACTTGGCCGCAACCCTGACGAGATCAAGGTGCTGCCCGGTCTCTTCCCCATCATCGCCGACACCGACGAAGAGGCGCAGCGCATCGCCGACAGCCAGGTGGAGTCGCTCGACATCGACAAGCTGCTGGTGCAGCTGGGCCGTGTCTTCAACTATCATGATTTCAGCCAATATGACCTCGACGCGCCATTCCCGGACCTGACCGGCGTGACGCTCAACAGCTACAAGGGCGGAGCCGAGCGCCTGATCCGCGTGGCGCGCGAGGAAAAACTGACCCTGCGTCAGGCCGCCTATCATGGACAGGGGCACAAGGGCTTCGTCGGTTCGCCGGAAACCATCGCCGACGAGATCGAACGCTGGTTCACCGGCCGTGCGTCGGATGGCTTCAACGTGCGCGTGGGCGCACCGGACGAGTTCGCGCTGTTCCGCGAGCGGGTCGTGCCTATCCTGCAAAAGCGCGGCCTGTTCCGCACCGACTATGAGCATGACACGCTGCGCGGCCATCTCGGCCTGCCGGTGCCGCAGAACCGTTACAGCGCAGCGCCGGTCGCCATCGCCGCAGAATGAGCGACACTCTCTCGCTCCAGGCCGATGTCCTCATCATCGGCGGTGGCATGGCGGCCGCATGGGCCGCCATCGCCGCCGCCAAGGCTGGTGCATCGACCATCCTCGTCGACAAGGGCTATGTCGGGACCAGCGGCGTCACCGCGACCGGCGGGCCGAACCATTGGTGGATTCCGCCCGATCGGGCGCTGCGCCGCGATGTGATCGAGCAGAAATATGTCGCCGGCTTCGCGCTGGGCGACCGGGAATGGATGGAGCGCGTCATCGATACGACCTACCGCACCCTGCCGAACCTCGCCCCCTATTATCCGTTTGGATCGGACGGCAGGGGCGGCCGCTATTATTCCGGCGTCCGTGGCTCTGAATATATGCGCGCGCTGCGGGCCTATGCTCTGGCGGCGGGTGCGCGCATCCTCGATCATCATCCCGCCACACAATTGCTGGTAAACAAGGATGGCGCAGTGTCCGGCGCGCGCGGCCATGCCCGGTTGCTGGGCCAGGACTGGGAAATCCGTGCTGGCGCCGTCATCATGGCGACGGGTGGCTGCGCCTTTCGCTCCGGCCTGATCGGCAGCCATGGCAACACCGGAGACGGCTATCTGCTGGCAGCGGAGGCGGGCGCGGAATTGTCCGGCATGGAATTTTCCATTCAATATACCGTGTCGCCCGCCTGGGCTTCCACCCGCACCCTGCCCTATGGCGCCGCGCGCTATTATGATGCGAAAGGGGAAGAGATCGTCTCGCCCCCGCGCGGCCACCGCCATTATCAGGATCTGGGTGCCGCGCTGCTCAAAGGGCCGGTCTATGCCGATCTGGTCGACGCGCCCAAAGAGCTTGTGCCGATCCTACAGGATATTCAGCCTTTCACCCCCGTTCCGTTTGCGCGCAAGGGCGTCGATCTGTTCCGCGAACGCTGGCCGATCAAGCTGTTCGGCGAAGGCACGATCCGGGGCAATGGCGGGCTTCGCATCATCGACGCGGATTGCCGCACCACCGTCGACGGCCTCTATGCCGCTGGCGATGCAGCGACGCGCGAACTGGCGACCGGCGCGATCAGTGGTGGTGGCGCCGTGAACAGCGCCTGGGCGCTTACCTCCGGCCAGATCTCCGGGGCAGCGGCAGCACGCCGGGCACTGGCCTCCCGCGACCGCACGACCAGCAAGCTGCACGCGACGGGAACGGTGGGCATCCATCCCGCCTCCACCGCACAATCGATCGAGCGCAAGGCGATCGAGGCGGACGTCGATCTCCATATGAACGGCTATCAACGTTCCCTGTGGCGCAGCGAGGCGCAACTGGCGGACTCGCTCGACCTGCTCGACGGCCATTGGCGCACCCTGCACGACCATGGCCGGGCGGAGGGTCAGGCACTCATCTCCCTGCGCGAAACCGCCGCCATGACGGCGACGGCGCGCTGGTGTACGGCCGCTGCACGGGCGCGGGTGGAGAGCCGCGGCATCCATGTCCGCGTCGACGCGCCGGGCCTGAGACCCGATGGCGCGGTGCGCCTGCTGACCGGCGGGCTTGATACTGTCTGGACGCGGCCGGAGAGCCGTCTGTTTGCGGAGGCCGCGGAATGATCGCGCATATCTTTGCCGACCTGTGCGACGGCTGCAACGCCTGTGTCGCGGCCTGCCCCACCCATGTGCTCGACCCCGGCTCCGAGACACCCGTCATCGCCCGGCTGGACCAGTGCCAGACATGTTATATGTGCGAAATCTATTGCGAATCCGACGCCATCTATGTCGCGCCGGATCAGCATATTGTCGAAGCCATCGACCCGGCAGAGATCCGCGCATCGGGCTATCTCGGCCGGATCCGCCACGACCATGGCTGGGACAGGCCCCATGCAGAAGGTCATCTCGATCGCTATCGTTTGCTCGGGCCATTGCTGGGTGAAGGCGGCGCGACGGCCGCCCGGCGTTTTGCGACCCTGACCGGCAAGGGCTGAGGGACAGGTTGTAGGCGTGCCACCCGCGCGCCTCCGTCATCGCAGCGAGGTCAGGGTGGCATAGTCTCTCTTGCGCCGACTTCCTGCCGCTCCGTTTGGGGAAACACCGAAAAAGGGGCTGCTCCGCACAGTGACAGGAGCAGCCCTTCAGTTTCGCCAGCTCGGGACCGGATCATAAATTCATAACGTCAGGAACGCATCCTTGATCGACCGCGTCGCCTTGATCTCACCCGCCGCACGGAAGGTATCGACGACCGTCTGCTGCTCCGCGATCAGGGAGGGGGTAAACGGCACCGCAACGCGCGCGTTACGGATCGACATTTCCCGCGCAATGCCAAAGGGCAGTCCTGTCTCCCTGGACAATACCTTGGCATAGTCATCGACATGCGCCTTGGCCCATTCGAGTGCGGCAGCCTCCCGTGCCACAAAATCCTTGAGCAGTTCACGCTTGCCCGCGATTGCAGCATCGCTGGCAACGTCGAAGCCAGCACCCGCGAGCAGGCTTTTGCCATCGACCAGCACGCGATAGCCCTCCGACAGGGCCAGCGTGATATAGGGCACCCACACCGACCAGGCATCAACCGCGCCGGATTGCAGTGCCGCCTTGGCATCGCTGGGCGACAGATAGGTGATCCGCACATAGTCCGGCGGCAATTTCTCCGCCGCCAGCGCACGCAGGATGAGATAATGGCCGATGCTGCCCCGCGTCGTCGCGATACGTTTGCCCTTAAGATCGGTGAGGCTCTGTACCGGCGATGAAGCGGGAACTACGATGCCCAGCGCCCGGGACGGTCGACCGATCGCCGTCTGAGCCTGCACTGCCTTGATCGGGCTGCCCGCCTGATAGGCGAACAGGAAGGGCGCATCGCCTGCCAGACCCAGATCGACCGCACCGCTGCCGATCGCCTCAAGCAAGGGTTGCGCGGCAGGAAACTCCGACCATTCGACACTATAGCCGATACCATCCAGCGTACCCGAAGCATTGAGCAACGCCTTGGTGCCGCCGCGCTGGCTACCGACGCGCAGCACCCCGCCCTTGTTCGTCGATCCACCCTTGCCGCATGCGGCGAGGGCGAGGCTGGTCCCAGAAAGGACGAGCATGCTGCGTCTGGTCAACATCGGGGACAGCGCCTCAGCCTGCGAGAGCCACGGGATTGGCTTCGCGCTGCGCCACCTTTTCCCGAACGAGCGGAATGAGGTCACGACCATAGCCAATGGAATCCTCCAGCGGCTCGAAACCACGGATCAGGAAATGGTCGATGCCGATGTCATAATAGTCGAGCAGCGCATCGGCGACCTGCTCCGGCGTCCCGACCAGACCCGTGCTGTTACCCGCAGCGCCGGTCAGCGCGGCAAGACCCGTCCAGAGGCGCGAATCCTTGCGCGTACCGCCAGTAGCGGTTTCGAGCAGGCGCAGAGCGCCGGCGTTCGGCGGGCGATGGCCGCTGGTCGGCAGGCCAGCCGCCTCGCGATGGCCGCGCACAATATCCTCAATCTCCTTCGCGCGCTTCCAGGCCGCTTCTTCGGTATCCGCGATGATCGGGCGCAACGACAGGGAGAAGCCGGGGTTGCGGCCATAGCGCGCAGCCGATTGGCGAACCTGGCGAACGGCATCGCCCACCTGCTCCAGCGTCTCGCCCCACAGCGCATAGACATCGGCATGGCGCCCGGCCACATCCACGGCTTCCGGCGAGGAGCCACCGAAGAAGACCGGCAGATTATCCGGCTTTATCGAGCTGAACGCCCCCCGAATGTCGTAATGCTTGCCCTTATGGTCGAACGGCGTGGTGGCCGTCCATTCCCGCCGCAGGATGGACAGATATTCATCGGTGCGGGCATAGCGTTCCGCCTTGGTCGTGCCGCTGTCGCCGTCGCGCGCCATCTCTGCATCCGCACCGCCCGTAATGATGTGGACGGCGACACGCCCGCCCGAAAGCTTGTCGAGCGTGGCAAGCTGGCGGGCCGCCAGCGTCGGCTGGGTAAAGCCGGGACGATGGGCAACCAGAAAGCCCAGCCTGGTGGTGATCGCCGCTGCATGGGCCGCGACCAACTGGCTCTCCGGGCTGGATGAGCCGAACGGGATCAGGACGCGGTCGAAGCCACCCTCTTCCTGCGCCCTGGCGGCGGCGGCGACATAGTCATTGTCCAGTTCCCGCGTCCGCACGGAGGCGTGGATTTCCGAATGATTGTTGAAACCGATATAGCCGATGAACTTGACGGACATGGGAGAAACTCCTGCTGAATAGTCAAAAGATCAGATGACGAAGAAGCCGTGGGTGCCATCGCGCGCGAGTTGATCGACCAGGCCATATTCCCAATCGAGATAGGCCTGCATCGCGGTGGCCTTGTTATCCGTGCCCTCATAGGGGCGCTTATAACGGCCCTCGGGTCCGCGAGGCGGCGGGGCACCGTCTGCGCCGGTTTCAAGCGGACCGGAAAAGTCCGCATCCAGCACGAACACCTCCCAGCCGGTCTGCGCCAGCCAGGATGCTGTCATGTCCGCGCGGGAACCATGGTCATCCGACAGCACGATGCGCGCGCCGCGCACCGGCGCGAAATGATCCGTTTCCTGCACGAGCTGGCCACCCTGGGCATTGCGGAAGCCGGGCAGATGCCCAGCCGCATAGGCTTCAGGCAAGCGTACGTCATAAAGATAGAGCGTGCGTGCCGTATCGGCTTTCAGAGCATCCAGTTCTGCCCGATTAAGGCGCCGTACACCCGCGCGATAGGCAACGTTGCGTGCCTTGGCCCGTGCTTCCTCGGCGCCCTCCAGATCAATCTCCGGCGCGGTGCGATGCTGACCGCCTTCCAGCACCTGTCCGGCGAGTGTCCAGCCGATCGTGCCATTGCGGAGTGCGAAAATGCGATTGGGCAGCCCCGCGTTGATCAGCGACTGGGTGCCGATGATGCTACGCGTGCGGCCTGCACAATTGACGATGATCACTGTATCCGGGTCCGGTGCCACCGTCTGCGCGCGCAGCACCAGTTCAGCGCCCGGCACGCTGACCCCGCTCGGTATGCTCATCGTCGCATATTCGTCGAACCGTCGCGCATCGAGGATGGCGATGTCCGCCTTTTCATCGATCAGCGCCTGCACATCCTCGGCGGGCAACGAGGGCGTATGGCGGCGGTGCTCGACCAGTTCGCCGAACGCCTTGGAGTAACTGTTGACGTCCTCGAAGAGTTCATAGCCCGCCGCACGCCAGCCACCGAGGCCGCCCTCCAATTCTCGCACATCCGTATAGCCCAGCGCGATCAACCGGACTGCCGCCTTGTGCGCCAGCCCTTCGCCATCGTCATAGACGACCAGGGGCGTATCCAGCCGGGGGATGCGCCAGCGCACCTCCGCATCGATGCGGCGCAGCGGAATCTGCGCGGCGAACAACGGGTGGGCACGCGCGAAAGCGTCCTCCTCGCGAACGTCGATGAGCGCAATTTCCTGCCGCGCCAGAAGCGCGTTGCGAATTTCCTGAGATGTAATGGTCATGAGTTTTCCGAACGGTCCCACAGGTTGGGCAACACGTCATTGGCATAGCCGGAGATGAAGACCTTCTCCCGGCCATCGGCGGCATAGGTGGCGCGCTCGACGGCACCGATGTTGCCGCCATAGACATGAATGGAGATGGAGGGCGCGTCGTCGCGCCCGTTGGTAACGCGGTGAATGTCCCCGACGCTGGGGCTGACGGCATCGACATCCCCCTCGTAAAGGAAGGATGGCACGCCGACCTGGCGCAACGAGCCATCGGAGGCCCGCTCGAACCGCTCTATCCGCTCGGACCCGCGCAGCATGCCAATCAGGCCCCAGACGCGATGATCGTGGATCGGCGTAGCCTGACCCGGCCCCCAGACGAAGGCAACGACGCTAAACCGTTCCCGGCTGTCGCAATGGAGCAGATATTGCCGATAACGATCCGGCGAAGGCTCCGCGAACTGCGGCGGCAACCAGTTGTCGCGTGATACGAGGCGGGCGAGCAATGCCCCGCCCGATTGCAGGATGGACACTTCAGTTCGCGCACCCGACAGCAATGCTGCAAAGCTGGTCACGAACCCGCGCAACGGCGCGACATCCACCGTTTGCGGAAAACTGACGGGGGCGTTCAAGCGTAGGCTCCACCCGCAACGCGCAGTGGCACCACGCTGTCGCGAACTTCCTCGCCGCCCAATATTGCCATCAACTTCTCGCGCAACGCACCGGAGAGGGCAGCCCGCTCACCGCGCGGCGCAGCAACATGCTCCTGCGCGACGATGCGCCCCTGGTCGAGGACGAGAATGCGATCGGACAGGGCGATCGCCTCGTCCACATCATGTGTCACCATCATCACCGCCGGGCGATGAACGCGCCACAGGGACAGCACCAGATCATGCATACGGTATCGGGTCAGCGCGTCGAGTGCAGCGAAAGGCTCATCGAGCAGCAAGAGCTGCGGCTCGCGCACCAGTGCGCGGGCGAGGGCCACGCGCTGCGCCTCACCGCCAGACAGGGTCAGAGGCCAGGCATCCAGCCGATGGCCGAGGCCGACCTCCTTCAACGCCTGTTCTGCACGCTCGCGGATATTCTCACCCCGCAGACCCAGAGCGACATTACGCCATACCCGTTTCCACGGCAGCAGGCGGGCATCCTGGAACACAACCGCGCGTGAGGACGGCACGGTGACATCCTGCCCCTTGACCTCATCCAGTCCGGCCAACGTCCGCAGCAGGGTCGTTTTACCCGAACCGGACCGGCCGAGCAGCGCCACAAATTCTCCCGGGGCTATGTCAAGATCGAGACCGGCAATGATGTGATTGTCACCAAAGCGCCGGTTGAAATCCCGCAGGCGCACGACGGGCGGTCGCTCTGCTTCGACCTGCACGGAGGGGGTGACGACGGAATGAGCGGAAAAACCGACACGAGCATCCATGTTCATTGCTCCACTAGGCTGGGGCGCCATACCAGGGCCCGACGTTCGACGGTACGCACCAGCCAGTCGGCACCCAGGCCGAGCACGGCATAGACCATCAGGCAGACCACAATGATGTCGGTCCGCATGAAATCGCGCGCATTGTTGATAAGGAAACCCAGCCCGGCGGAGGCATTGATCTGTTCCGCGACGACCAGGACGAGGATGGAGATGGACAGGGCATAACGCAGCCCCACAAGGAGCGCCGGGAGCGCCCCTGGCAATATGACATGCAGGATCACTTCCGTCCGGCTGAGGCCGAAACTGCGTGCGCTCTCCATCAGGCGTACGTCGATACCGCGAATGCCGCTGTAAAGGTTGAGGTAGACCGGGAAGATCGACGCAAAGGCGATCAGCGCAATCTTGGGAGTCTCGCCGATCCCGAACCACACGATGAACAAGGGGGTAAGCGCCAGCGTGGGGATCGTGCGCTTGATCTGCATGAGCGGGTCCACCGCCACTTCCCCCGGCCGGGACAGGCCCGCAATCAACGCCAGCACAATCCCCACCGTCACTCCGATAAGAAGCCCGGACAGCACGCGGAAGGAAGAGACGAGCAGATTGGAGAATAATTCGCCCGAAGCGACAAGGTCGAACAATGTTTCCGCCACCGCAGACGGCGCGGCCAGCGTGCGGGCGGGAATGACACCCGTCCGCGATCCAAGCTCCCACAGCAGCAGCAGCAGGACCGGGGAAAGCGCGCGAGAGCGACCTATGGACCGGGCAACAGAAGAGAGATTCGCCATGACAGACCTTGGTTCGAGGTGTGGATGCCATGCCAACACCTCATTCTCTACCTTTTCAATCAAGTTATCCTATCAACCTATAATCCTCGCTCATAGATGCGACAAAAACCCTTATCATCAGCCGTAAATCATTGATTTCATTCTGTTCTGACATGACAGCCGTCCACGCTAGTTTTGCTTGAGACGTGTAAATGTCTACTATTTTGATTGATAATCTGAAGGCTGGCATAGAATGGAGCAGTTCCACCGTATCCAGCGGCGACATCCATAATCAGCCGGGGGCGCATTTCATGCCGGTCAATCTACCGACCAATCTACTTCGCAGCTTCGTTGCCATTGTCGACACAGGGTCCATGCTGAACGCATCGGAGCAGGTGTTCGTTACCCAGTCGGCACTCAGTCTCCAGATCAAGCGGCTGGAGGAACTGGTTCAACAAGCGCTGTTTCATCGCGAGGGGCGGCGGCTTTCTCTCACACAGGCTGGCGAACTGCTGCTCGATTATGCGCGCAAGGTTCTGGCCTTGCATGACGAGGCAGTCGCCGCGGTCAGTGCCGGCGAATTTTCCGGCCCGGCACGTGTGGGCATGGTGCAGGATTTTGCCGAAACCCTCCTGACAGGCCTCCTGTCCCAGTTCGCCGAACTGCATCCCGACGCCCAGATTTTCGCGCGGGTCGCCGGTACGGCCGAACTATTGTCGCTGCTCGACCGGCGCCAGCTCGACATCGTGCTGGGCTTCGCCGCCAATAATGATCCCAATGCCATCGCCCATGCGCCGATGGCCTGGTATGGCAATCCCGACCTGTTGACCCGCGATGTCATTCCGCTTGCCGTGCTGGAACAGCCCTGCCGCTTCCGGGAGGCGGCCACCCGCGCACTGGAGGATGCGGGCAAGCCTTATCGCATAACCGTCGAGACGCCCAATCTTACAACCCTGCGCGCAGCGGTGCAGGCAGGTCTCGGCATCACCTGCCGCACGCACCTCTTCCTGCGTGATGAACCGCTGGTTGCGCCGGACATCCTGCCGCCGCTGCCCCGCGTGGCGTGCATTCTGCAAACCTCGCCTTCATTGACGGGTGCACCCCACCGGCTCGCAGAACTGGCCCGTGAAACGGTGGCAGCACTCTAAAAGCCGCCGATGCCCCACTGAGTTCGCTCGGCCGCACGACCCCAGGATCAAAGGCAGCTGCGCGGCATATCCGCGCTGCTGGCTGTCGCTTATTGAAAAGTCTCAATCATCGCCGCCCTCTTCTCGTTGTTCCTGCGCGGCTCGCCGTCTTAGCCATGATGCATCCATTGCCAGCGAGAGATGCCATGACCCAAGCCGGACTGAACGAACAATTTGCGGCCCTCCATGCTGAACGTGAAGCGACATGGGCGCCGGAGCAGCTTGCGAAAAATGTCGCGACCCGCGCCCGGCTGGTGGGTCGCTATGACCCGGCAACCCATGCCAAGGTGGGTGACACGCTCGCCCCGTTCACTCTGAAGGACGTCGACGGCAAGGATCTGACCAGTGACGCACTGCTGGCCGATGGCCCCGCCGTACTCTTCTTCTTCCGTTTCGGTGGCTGTCCGGCGTGCAACATCGCATTGCCCTATTACAACCAGACACTCTGGCCCCGCCTGAAGGCTGCGGGCATCCCACTGGTCGGCATCAGTCCGCAAACCCCCGTCGATCGCGGTCCGATCGAGCGTCACGGCCTCGACTATAGCCTCGCCAGCGACACCGGCTATGCGCTCGGCCGCGCATTGGGCATCACCTTCCTGCCCGAGGAACAGCCCGTAGTGCAGCCCGGCGACAACTGGATCGGCAAGACGCTGGGCACGAACAGCTACGAGCTGGCCCAGCCGACGGTCGTAGTCATCAACCAGGACCGCACAATTCGCTTCATCGACGTCAACCCCGACTGGCTGGTCCGCACGGAAAGCGACGCGGTCCTCGCCCAGTTGCCGGAAGTGCTGGCCGCCAAGGTCGCCTGAGGCCAGACGCACCTTCTGTCGTCCCGCCGTGGGCCTTATGCGTAATGGTCATAAGGCCTCACGGCGATTTTAGCTGCATCCGTCCTGTGATCCGTTATTCAGCGGCCTCCTTCATCGCATCATCACAGGGGCGACATGAAATATCGCAAGCTTGGCCGTACGGATCTCGACGTCAGCGTCATCTGCCTTGGCACCATGACCTGGGGTTCGCAGAACAGCGAGGCGGAAGCGCATGAGCAGCTCGATTACGCCCTCGATCAGGGCGTCAACTTCATCGACACCGCCGAAATGTATCCGACCACACCGGGTTCGGTCGAAACCCGTGGCCGGACAGAGGACTATATCGGGAGCTGGATCGCCAAAACCAGCCGCGAACGCTACATCCTTGCGACCAAGGTTGCCGGTCCGTCCTTCAACGGCCCTCTGCGCGGCGGCAATAATCATCTCGACCGGGCCAATATCGAAGAGGCTATCGACGCCAGCCTGCGCCGCCTGAAGACCGACTATATCGACCTCTACCAGCTCCACTGGCCCGACCGGGCGGTGCCCCGCTTTGGCAAGCGCGGCTATCAGAAGATCGAGGACGCAGCGGACGTCACACCCATCGAGGAAACGCTGGAAGTTCTCGCCGACCTGGTGAAGGCGGGCAAGATCCGGTATTTCGGCGTTTCCAACGAGACCCCATGGGGCGTGTCCGAATTTCTGCGCCTTTCGCGCGAGAAGAACTTGCCACGCGTCGCCTCCATCCAGAATGCGTACAACCTCCTCAACCGCGTCTATGAAGGCGGCCTGTCCGAATTCAGCCTGCGCGAGGATGTATCGCTGCTGGCCTACTCGCCGTTGGCGGGCGGGCATCTCAGCGGCAAATATCTGGGTGGGCAGACTCCCGCCGGATCACGGGGCGCCGTCGCCAATAATTTCGCGCGTTACCTGACGCCACAGCAGCCGGT
This sequence comes from Sphingobium sp., assembly GCA_036384115.1. Classification (GTDB taxonomy): domain Bacteria; phylum Pseudomonadota; class Alphaproteobacteria; order Sphingomonadales; family Sphingomonadaceae; genus Sphingobium. The sequence goes on along the minus strand of DASVMZ010000007.1, from coordinate 22,236 downwards.
CGCGGCTTCCCGCTATGTGGCCATCGCCCATGCATTTGGTTTGGACCCCTCCCAGCTGGCGCTCGCCTTCGTCAACGACCGTCCCTTCGTCACGTCGAATATCATCGGCGCGACCTCGCTGGAACAGCTCAAGACGAATATCGCTTCCATCGACCTGACCCTGTCGGACGAAGTGCTGGCAGCGATCGAGACCGTTCAACGCGAATATCCCGACCCCTGCCCTTAAGATTGTCGGTCCGCTCGCGGGGCGCCGCTGCCACAGCCGGCAGCATCGCCCCGCGAGATCTATTCGATCTTACAATATAGATTGCCGGACAAGTCGATTATCGGCGGCGATCATAGCCCCTAATCCTCCCCCATTCAGAAATGGTCAGGGGGAAACATGGCCTTCCAAACTTATCCACGTAATGCGATCAAACGCCGCTTACTGACTCATCTCTTCCTTACAGGCGGCGCATTGGCGCTGGCGCCACAGGCCCATGCGAACATCGCAGCGGAAGCCGAGGCCGATACGGATGCAGGCACCTCTTCCGCAGAGGGCGCCGCCAACGGCGATACCGAGTTGGTCGTGGTCGGCCGCGCCAACGAGCGTATCGGCCAGGTACAGGAAATCCCCATTTCCATCACCAGCCTGTCAGGCGCCAAACTGGAACAGCAAGGCATCACCAACATACGCGAACTGGGCAATATCGTGCCCAATTTGTTCCAGCCGCGTACCGCCGTGTCGTACCTCAACTCCTCCTTCTTCATTCGCGGCGTCGGCGAGACGGACGCGCAGGGCGAACCCTCCGTCGCCGTCTATGTCGATGGCATCTACACGCCCAAGAATCTGGGGTCGCAGCAGGAATTGCTGGATATAGAACGGGTGGAAATCTTCCGCGGCCCGCAAGGTCAGGCCTTTGGCCATTCGGCGGCGGGCGGCGCCATCCTCATCACCACCAATACGCCCAGCGAGACGCCGGTGCTCAAGGCGCAGATCGGCTATGGCAACTACAATGACACGCGCGCCGGTTTCGCGGTCAGTGGCCCGCTCGCCACGAACGTATATGGCGGCCTGTCGGCATCCTATCACTATCGGGGCGGCCTCGACCGCAACGTGACGGTCGGGCGCGATGTCAACACCATCGACTATCTGGCCGGGCGCGGGAAGCTGCGCTTCACGCCTACCGACAAGCTGGACATCATCTTCACCCTGGCCGGAGTCCGCGACCGCAGCACCGCGCGCGGCGTGCAGAACCTGCTCTACAACGACCAGGACGCCCATAACCAGATTTTCCCCTACAACCAGTATGAACAATGGTCTGGCAATGTGGAGGTGAAATATGAGATCAACGATCAGCTTCGCCTGCGTTCGCTGACCGGTCTTTATGGTTTCAACCAGACCGCGTTTTTCGACAATACCGGCGATTTCTACGGTCGCGGCAGCCAGCTTGTCCGCTATGAGGACCGCACCTGGCAGCAGGAACTGCAACTCATCGCCAATTTGGACAAGGTGGACATCACCACCGGCCTCTATGCCTTTCGCGAAGAGTGGCATACCAACCGCCGCGCGAATACGGCAACGACACCCAACACGTCGAACCCCGCCAGCATCGGCTATTTGCCTGTCTATTCGGTAATCCAGCAGAATACGGACAATGTCGCCCTGTATGGCGAGGCAAAGGTCCACCCGGTCGAGGCGCTGACGGTGACGGCGGGATTGCGCTACAACTGGGAACGGCACAGCCAGCAGAACAGCCTGTCATATCTGGTCGCGGCCGCCCCCTATCGCTCGAACATCGGCAATTTCCTCGATGTTCTCTATAGCGATCCCAAATCGCAGGCGTGGAGCGTCGACAAGCGCAAGAGCTGGGGGACATGGTCTCCCAAATTCGCCATCGACTATCGCTGGACACCGGGCGTGTTGACCTATGCCTCCTATTCGCAGGGCACCAAGTCCGCGGGATATGACTATCGCGCACAGACGCCCAACGCGGCAGGCCAGACGCAGGCCAGCACCCCCTATAATCCGGAACGCGTCACCAACTATGAGGTGGGCATCAAGACCGAGTGGCTGAATGGCCGACTCCGCGCCAACCTGACCGGCTTCTACATCGACTTCAAGGATGTGCAGATCACCACCACCGATCCAGCCCTGTCGATCACGCGGCGCTTCAACGCCGGGCAGGCGTCCACGCGCGGACTTGAGTTCGAGGCGACGGCCATCCCCGTCGATGGCCTCCAGTTCGATTTCAACGCCAGCTATCTGGATGCGCGGCTGGACAGTTTCTCAGGCATAGAAACGCGCACCCCCTATGCAGCCAACGCCTATATCCCGACGGCGTTCGTCATCCGTAATTCGCCCTTCACCGGAGCGAAATTGCCCAACGCGCCGGAATGGCAGGGCCGCATAGCCTCGACATGGAAGCTGCCCGTCGACCTACCCGGCGCTTTGGTGCTTCAGGGTGACGTGAATTATCAAAGCTCCACCTACACGGATGCTAACAATAATTTCAGCGCGCAGTTGCCCGCCCAGACCTATGTCAACGCGCAGGTCGGCTATACGACCGAGGACAGGCATTGGACGGGCACGCTGTCCGCCCGCAACCTTGCCAATGTCCGCTATGCCCAGGGCCAGGGCTATACGCCCGACTCCGCTGGTTTGCCGGTCTATCGCTCGACCAACTATAATGATCCCCGGACGGTCCTCTTCACGATTACCTACCGGCAATAATATCGTTGCGCCCGGCGTCCGACACGAACGGCCGGGCAAGACGACAAGGAAATGGCGGCCCGCGCCGCCATGGACGATACCCACCCCGGCCTTCCCCTCCGTCCTCCCCGGCGGGCGAGACCGGGGTGGGTAAAGTTTTGCTCGACTAGGGTTGAGGATTATTGGCTGGACACCACTCCTCCGGCAGAGCCTTGTCGCGCCACGCGGGAGGCCACGCCACGACAGGCGGCAAATGCCCACCGCTCGTCAGAAGGAGACTGGAATGAGCGACATCCGTGCCCCCGCAAAGCGCCTCTGGATCGGCGTGGCGGTTGCCATTGTGCTGCTGTTGACGGTCGCGGCCATCCTCCTGTGGCGCTCGGGCAGGACTGGCGCGAACGACGATAAGGTCACACTGACCGTCGGCGACCAGCGCGGCGGCGTGCAGTCTCTTCTCCAGGCTGCGGGTGAACTGGACAACCTGCCCTATCATGTCGAATGGGCGCTTTTCCCCGCAGCCTCGCCGTTGCTGGAGGCGCTGAACTCGCACGCGGTCGATATTGGCGGTATCGGCGGCGCGCCTTTCGCCTTCGCCTATGCCAGCGGCGCGCCGATCAAGGTGGTGTTCGCAACCCGCCAGATCAGCGGCCATGGCAGCCGCGCCTCCGCCATCATCGTGCCCGCCAATTCCCCGATCCATAGCTGGGCCGACCTCAAGGGCAAGCGGCTGGCGACGGTACGCGGCTCTGCGGGGCAGGATCTGGCCCTTTCCCTGTTCGAGCGGCACGGGCTGGCACCCAATGACGTGAAATGGATTTATCTCAACAACAGCGAGGCGAAGGCCGCACTGGACACCGGCTCCGCCGACGCATGGTCGACGTGGAGCGGCTATGTCGGCTTCGCCCTTCTGAAGGATCATGCACGCGCCTTTGCCGATGGTCGCGAACTCCCGGCGCAGGCGGCCTTCTACGCCGCAAACGAAAAAGCCATTGCCAGCAAGCGGGCGCAGATCGCCGACTTCGTCCAGCGCATCGCCCGCGCCCGCAAATGGGCGCTGACCCACAAGCGCGAATATGCTGCGGTCCTGTCCAGCGAGACCGGCCTCCCCCTCGACGTGGCGCAGTTCGTGGTGAACGAACTGGAGATGCAGGCCGTCCCCATCGACAAGAGCATAGAGCAGGAACAGCAGCATATCCTGGAACGCTATCGCAAGGCAGGCGTGATCGACAAAGTGCCCAGTCTCGCCGGCGCCTTTGATCCATCCTTCAACCTGCCCGTGGTGCACTGACAGGCGGGCACGAAAGCCGTCTGGCGACCCTATTCATTATGAGGGGGCATCGGCGGCGGCGCGACCAATCCATAAATCCTCATCAAAGAAGCAGCACTATTCAAGCGACCTGCGCCATGATGATACGTAGCAGGCGGGGCATCGGCATGGCGCGTGCGTCGCCCGGTGTGCGACGGGCAATGCACGGCCTGTTGCTTGCCTGTCGTCACGACAGAAAGCCAAAGAGGACAGTTTCATGGCGCCACGGGGCGAACCAACCGCGCGCGATCTGACCGGCTACTCGGCTGGCGAGGCCATTGCCGCGCTCGGCATCGACGCCGCGCGCGCGCCACATATCCTGTGGCGGGTTATCTCGCAGGCGTTTAACTATCCGTGGCGCTTTGCCACCGCCATGGCAGGATGCCTGGGCGGAACGCTCGCCAGCCTGATGATCCCCCGCCTCCTCGGCCGGGCCGTCGATCAGGCGGTCGCCGTGACCCAGCATCGGACAGACGGCGTCCTGCTGGCGCTGACCCCCGTGGCATGGACGGCGTTGCTTCTCGTCGGCGCCAGCGTCCTGCGCGGGCTGTTCCAGATGACGGCCGGCTATAATGCCGAGTTCGTCGGCCAGAGCGTCGGCCGCCATCTGCGCCTCGCCTTCTTTGAAAAGCTCCAGCGGCTGGATTTCAGCTTTCACGATCGCATCCATTCGGGCGACCTCATCACGCGCGGCATGCTGGATCTGGAAGGGGTGCGCGGTTTTCTCGAAGTCGGGTTGCAGCGCATCGTGCAGCTTGTCCTGCTGGGTGGCGTCGGCGGATGGCTGCTGTTCAGCCGCGACCCCCTGCTGGCGACCGTCACTCTCTTGTTCCTGCCGATCGTCGGCGTGCTGGCCGGGCGCATGGGCATCCGCCTGCGCCTCGCCTGGACGCGGTTGCAGGAGCGGATGGCCGTGCTGACCCGCGTCATGGAGGAGAATCTCCAGGGCGCGCGGGTGGTGCGCGCATATCCCGCCCGCGAACAGCAGATGGCGGTGTTCGACGAGGCGGGCAATGCCGCGCTCTCCTTCGCCAACCAGCGCATCCGCATCCGGTCGCGGTCGATGGCGCAGATCAATGGCACCTATTATATCGCGATGCTGCTCGTCCTGTGGCTCGGTTCCCACCGGATCGCGACAGGCGCTCTCACCATCGGCCAGCTTGCCGAGTTCCTTGCCTTCATGACCATCCTGCAAATGCCGGTGCGGCAGATCAGCATGATCATGAATGCGGGCGCACGCGCCGTCTCCTCGGGCACGCGGCTGTTCGAGATACTGGATCGCCAGCCGATCATCAGCGACACCCCGCACTCGCAACCCCTGGTCGTCGGCGCTGGCACGCTGCGCTTCGACAATGTGTCCTTCCGCTACGAACCGCATGCCCCACTGGCGGTGCAGGGCCTCGACTTCACGGTCGAGCGGGGCCGCACCCTCGGCATCGTCGGGCCTGCGGGATCGGGCAAATCGACGATCGCCAATCTGGCGGTCCGCTTCTATGACCCGGAGCAGGGCCGCATCCTGATCGACGGGCAGGACATACGCACCGCGACACTCCACTCGCTGCGAACGATAGTCAGCCTCGTCGCGCAGGACATCTTCTTGTTCGATGACAGCGTGGAGCGCAACATCGCCTATGCCGAACCGGCGACGCGGCGCTCGACCGTGCATGCCGCATCAGTGACCGCGCAGCTTCACGACCATATCGCCGGCCTCCCGCGCGGCTATCGCACCAGCATCGGTGAGCGCGGTTCGCGCCTGTCGGGCGGCCAGCGCCAGCGCGCAGCCATTGCGCGGGGCCTGCTCCCCGCATCCGCCATCCTGCTGTTCGATGATGCGACCTCCGCCGTGGATGCAGCGACGGAGCATCGCCTCCGCCATGCCCTGACCGATGCGACCGGCGACAAGGCGACGATCATCATCTCCCACCGCCTCTCCTCACTGATGCATGCGGACGAGATCATCGTGCTCGACAAGGGGCAGGTCATCGAGCGCGGACGCCATGCGGACCTGATCGCGGCGGACGGCTATTACGCGCATCTCTACAGCCTCCAGACGCAGGGCGCTGGTCCCGATGCCGACCAGCCGCGCGAGGAAGTCGACGCATGAACAGTACCGCCGCCCTTGCCACCGCCCCCTTCGCCGAACTGGAGGAGGAGCATGACCCGGAAGAGCGTCTCGCCGAACGGGCAGAAACCGAAGAATTATTCACGGAGATGCACTCAGGCGCCATTGCGCGCCTGTCGCCCTTCATCCGTCCCCATCGCCGGTTGGGCTTCGCGGCGATCGCGGCGATCCTCGCCTTCGTGGCGGCGCAGATCGCCATCCCGCTTCTCATTAAGGGCGCGGTCGACAGCCTGATGCACAAGCCGGGCAGCTTCGGCCTGCCGCTGATTCTTATCGCGTTCGCTGGCGTGATCCTGCTCAACGGCCTTGCCAATTATTTTAGCGAAGTGACCTCCGCGCGGCTGGCCCAACGGATCATCTTCGACTTGCGCCGCGCCATGTTCGCGCATCTCCAGCGCGTTTCGCAAAGCTTCATGGACCGGAGCCATGTCGGTCGCATCATGTCCCGCCTCCAAGGCGACGTGAATGCCTTGCAGGAGTTTTTCGAGACATCCGTGACGGCGGTCGGCGACCTTGCGCTGCTGATCGGCATCGTCGGCGTCCTGTTCGCGCTGGAGTGGCGGCTGGCGTTGCTGACCCTCCTGTTGCTGCCTGTCCTGTTCGGCATCCGTGCGCTCTGGCTGCCCCGCGCGCGCATCGTCTTCGCCCGCGCACGGGACGCCTCCTCCATCGTCAACGGCGCGCTGGCGGAGAATATCAATGGCGTTCGCGTGGTGCAGGCCACCCGGCGGGAGGAGACCAACCTCGCCGATTTCGACCGCAAGGCTACCGAGAATCTCGACGCGCAAATCGCTTCCGCCTGGACAGCGCAGATCATGGTGCCAACCATCGACGTCATGACCGGCATCGCCATGGGCATCGTCGCGCTCGGCGGCGCCTGGCTGGTGCTGGAGGGACGCACCGATGTCGGCGTGATGGTCGCCTTCATCTTCTATGTGCAGCGTTTCTTCGAGCCGATCCGTACCCTGTCACAGCAATATACGATGGCCCAGCGCGCCACCACCGCCGCCCATCGCATCTTCGAGGTTATCGACGTACCCATCGACATCGTCGATACGCCTGGCGCACCCCCACTCGACGCCAGCGAACCGTCCATCGAACTGCGCGACGTGACCTTCGGCTACCGCCCCGGCCTCCCCATCCTCCAGCATTTCAACCTCTCCATCGCCCCGCGTGAAGTGGTGGCACTGGTCGGACCGACGGGATCGGGCAAGAGCAGCATCGCCGCCCTCATCTGCCGCCTCTACGACGTGTCTTCGGGGCAGGTGCTGATCGGCGGGCAGGACGTGCGCGACGTGGCCCAGCAGTCCATCGCCCGCAAGGTGGTGATGGTGTTGCAGGAACCCTTCCTGTTTACCGGTACGATCGAGGAGAATATCCGCTTCACCACGGCGGGCGCCAGCCATGCCGACATCGTCAGTGCCGCAAAAGCCGTGCGGGCACATGACTTCATCGTGCAGTTACCAGACGGTTATGACACCCTGCTAGACCAGCGAGGCCAAAATCTTTCGCTGGGCCAGCGTCAGTTGCTCAGCTTCGTCCGCGCTCTCGTGGCCGATCCCGCGATCCTCATCCTTGACGAAGCAACCGCCAGCATCGACAGCTTTGTCGAGGCGCAGATTCAGCAAGCGCTGCGGATTCTCATGCAAGGTCGCACCAGCATCCTGATCGCCCATCGTCTCGCCACAGTGAAGGACGCCGACCGTATCATCGTCCTCAAGGACGGAGCGATACTGGAGCAAGGCTCGCCCGCCGACCTGCTGTCACTGGATGGCCTTTACGCCAGCCTGCACCGCCACAATTTCTCATCCTTCGACGAATTGTGACGGCCTCATCCTTCGACGAGTTGCGATCCGGGATTAGGGCGCGTTGTCGTCAGCGCGCGAACCTTGGCCAGTAACTGGCGATAATGGCGCGCACGCACGAGATGCAATTGCCTTATACCCGGAATCTTCGATGCAGCTGCCAGCAGATAATGCCGATCAATACGCCGTTCGAGATGTTCGCAGTTCCACAACAGACCCATGACATCCTCCTTGTTTTTTCGTTTCCGGCTAACCAATGCTGCGCTCAAAAGTTGCCGGACGCCAGTGGCTTGACGGGCCAGTAGCGCCAAAACGCATGATGGCTGCGACAATCCGAATATTAGCCTGCGATTAACGAGCAGGCCAGGGATTGATTATGTGGCGGTCGGTGCTTCGAGTCCCGATTCGCGACTCACCCTGCCCGGAAAATCGGGTTTAGGCACGGCCGTTCCGTCAGCGCCGCACATGCCTCCACCATCGCGCTCAGACCGATGTAAGGCCCAGAAAAGCTTATCGTAATTTCTCGCCAACCGCGCGGACAATAAGCTCCACCCCACTGCTGAACTGCCGCCCCGCTTGCCTTCCAGGTCAGCCGCATGCCCCGTGCTGTCGGTCGAACAGGGCGACGCCCAATTCATCCTCCAACAGGCGCATCTGTCGGTTCAGCGCGGATTGCGCCACCCGCACCACGCCCGCCGCCTTGGTCAGCGAGCCATCCCCGGCGATGCGAATGAAATAGCCCAATCGCCTGATCTCCATAAGCCTGTTTCTGCCCAAGCTATCGAATTTTCGATATGCCACCCTGCCGAATATTGAAGTGAAGGCATGGTTCGCGATGCGGCATCCCCGTCCCTATCAACGACGGCACCAGAAGACGCGTGGGAGCAGGATATCAGCATTTTGGCCAGATACGGACCATGGGCGTTGATCGCGGGCGCGTCCGAGGGCACCGGCGCCGCATTTGCCCACCGCTTGGCCGCAGAGGGCCTGAAACTCATCCTCATCGCCCGGCGGAAAGAGCCGCTGGCCTTACTGGCCGCGGCATTGCAGGCTGCCCATGGCACCGAATGCGTCACCACTCCATCGACCTTGCCGCACCCGACGCCATCGTCAGGATCGCGGCAGTGAGCGAAGATCGCGAGGTCGGCCTCTACATCAGCAACGCGGGCGGCGATCCCAATGGCACCGCCTTTTTCAAGACGGACATCAAGGCATGGACCGACCTTGTCGCGCGTAATGTCGTAACGGTCATGCAGACCTCCCACCTGCTCGGCGCCCCCATGCGCGAGCGCAAACGCGGTGGCATCATCCTCGTCGGATCGGGCGCCTGCTATGGCGGCGCGTCGGGTCTCGGCGTCTATTCCGGCAGCAAGGCCTTCGACCTGTGCTTTGGCGAGGGATTGTGGGCGGAATTGCGTCCCCATGGCGTCGATGTCCTCAACCTGATCCTTGACCGCACCGACACGCCGGAGTTTCGCCGCTGGCTCCAAAGCCGGGGCGCCCCGATGCCAGCGGATGTCGCCACGGCGGAAGATGTCGCACGCGTCGGGCTGGAACGCCTGCCCTACGGCCCCGTCCATAATTGGGGGCTGGAAGATGGTGACGCCAGCCGTTTCCTGTGCAGTATCCATGAATCGCTCAGATTTGGGACCGACAAAGGCGGGTCGGTGAGAAGATTTGGTTTGGGCGGCGCGACATAAGGTTGGGACAGAGGCCGTTGCGCGCCGCCGACCCCGTCGATAAAACTCAACTGATTTAGAAGAAAATTCGCCGACTGCACTCGCCCGGATAAAATCGAGCGGGGATAGCCAGGAAGCGGTCTGTTATTTTCGGGGGACGCTCATGGCGGCAATCAATCCGCTCTATTCTGTCGCGGGCCTGTTGGTCGGTTTGCTGGTTGGATTGACGGGTGTCGGCGGTGGCTCGCTCATGACACCCCTTCTTGTGCTGCTGTTCAACTTCCACCCCTCGACCGCGGTCGGCACGGACCTGCTCTATGCATCCCTCACAAAAAGTGTCGGCACCGTCGTCCATGGCGCGCGCGCAACGGTCGACTGGGCGATCGTACGGCGGCTGGCTACCGGGAGCGTGCCCGCGTCATTGCTTACCCTGCTAGGCCTTTACTGGATCGGCAAACCTGCGCCCGAGGTCGAAATCGCCATGAAGTCGCTGCTGGGCATGACCTTGATCCTGACCGCGATAGCCATCCTGTTCCAGGCCCGTATCGTCTCATTCGTGGCAAAACGCTGGAAGCGCGAGCGCGGCAGCAATCCTGTGATCGCGACCATCGCGCTCGGTGCCATTCTGGGGGCACTGGTGTCGATGACATCTGTCGGCGCGGGGGCGATCGGCGTTACCGTGCTCCTGATCCTCTATCCCGATCTGACGACGGGCCGCATCGTCGGATCGGACATCGCCCATGCCGTGCCCCTCACCCTCGTCGCCGGACTAGGCCATTGGGCGCAAGGCAATGTCGATCCATGGCTTCTGGTTTCGCTCCTGATCGGATCGATACCGGGCATCATCATCGGAAGTCTCGTCGGCAGCCGCGCGTCCGACCGAATCCTGCGGCCTGCGCTGGCCATTACCTTGACGGCGGTCGGATTTACCCTGGTCCATTGATCCCGCACGGGGGTGGGATGTTTGCAGCCCCCGGCCTCTGCTGGCGCCCTGAGATATCGCAATAGATCGATGCATGGAACGGGGCGGCGCAATATCCACGCCGTGCCTCTCCTTTGTGTGGGCGTTATCCAGCAGGCGTTGCCTGTTCCGCATTCTTGGCCCTCTCCTCAAAACTTGCGGGTAATGCCAAAGGCCAGCTCGACATCGGGCGTTACACGGTTAAGTCCCGCGACCGCCTGTATATCGACCTGCGTCATCTTCGTCGGCTGTAGATCGAACGACAGGGCGGCGCGGCTCATCGTTGCATGGCCATCGGGATCATCGTCCCGGATTATCTGCCATTCAGGTGTAAGCCGTATGGTATCGGTCAAATGCACCTGCACGCCCATGGCCGTGCCATAGGATAGATGCCTGCCCGAGCCGCTCTCGTTTACAGCAGCGTCGATCTCGGGCGATAGTTCCAACGACACCATGTCGCTGATCTTGTAGCTGGTCGGCACGATCAGGCCGGCGCCCCAATCTCCCGCGCCGACATCGGCACGGCCGGACGGCAGGGTGACATAGGGAAGGATCGCCAGCGCAAGGCCCATTTTTCCTTCGGCCGGATGTCGCAGATTTTGCTTCACGCCCAGTGTCACGTCACCGATGCCCGCGGCCTTATCGACCTCGCCAGACATTTGGTCCCGTGTGCGGCTGTGGCCATAAGCCGTCCAACCGAACCGTATCTCGGTTGTCGGGGTCGCACCGTAGCGCAGCAGGATGTCACCTGCCTCGATCATGTCCTTGCGCTGGTCGGGCTGCCTGTCGAGCGTCCAGTCGCCCAGGCCGATTTCGATTTGAATATGGTTCGGGTCCACTGTGCAGGCTGGCGTGTTCAGTCCCGGCCGGTCGCTGCAAAGATCGCGGAGCGCGGGCCGGTGCGTGCTGTCCTGGGCGATCTCGTCGGGTGTATCCCGTTGCTGCGCTGAAACGGGAGATGAAAGGAGGGCCAGCCCCCCTATGATGATTGCCTTCATATCGCGCTCCCTGTTGGCTCGTTGCCCGGAACGGACCTACAACGATCCCGGTTCCCCGCCAGCCGGAGTTGCCCCAGAAGGTTGGGCGTGATGACATGCAGGATTTGACATTAGCCGCCTGCCTGAGATGCCGATGCAAAGCATGATGCGCGAGGAGGCCCACAATGCACCCATGCCGACAACGGTCCGCACGATATCGCACGGTGTGGCGGAATTGCTGCCGTATCGAGGTTTGGCTGCGGTGTTGGCGTGCCGTCATCTGGTTTCGAGGATATCCGGCCCACGAAGTTTAACGTCCGCGGTGGGTATCATTTTTCCCTCACCAAGAAGCAGCGTCGCGACGTTTTCGACCATCCCGTTCAAAGGTTGGCATATGCCCAAACAGAATCTCCACAGCGCGCAGATTGCCTGTCGCTTTGTAGAGGCTCGACGCCCTGGTGCGCCTGATTGAATGCGTCCCAGATCCTCTCGGGGCAAAACTCCATTAAATTTTTTGAGGCCTTATCAACAACCATGTTGTTCAAAAATTAAACCAAATTTAACCAACCCGCCCTTAGAGGCACGAAATCGGACAGAATTTGCGGAAAAGTTCGTTTCATAACGGGTGGAAAAATGACCAAGTCTTATCGTGGCCTATCGATTAACTGCGCCTCCCTCTTTGTTATTGCGCTGGCAACTCAGATCTCTCCTGCTTTTGCGGCGGAAAGCACGAAGCCGACTACGGCGTGGGAAGCAAGCCGGGAGAAAAACGACAGTGATATGGTGACGACCGGGGTCGCGCGGGGCCGCGATCGTCTGGATAGTGCGACCTCGACCAGTTCGATCAAGGACAATGAGATCGGAAAGCTGGCACCGCGTTCGCTCGACGATTTATTCCGCAACATTCCCGGTATCCGGGTTGAAGGTGGCGCGGGCGAAGGCCTGAACGCCTACACCGTGCGCGGCCTGCCGCTGGTCAATGGTGGCGCCAAATATCTTCAGATTCAGGAAGACGGCCTGCCCGTCCTGGAATTCGGCGATCTGGCGAACATGGGGCCGGATGCGTTCCTCCGCGCGGACCTCAATATCGCGTCGGTCGAGTCCATCCGTGGCGGTTCGGCCTCGACGTTCGCGTCCAACGCGCCGGGCGGTGTCATCAACCTGATCTCCAAGACCGGTGAGGTCGAGGGTGGCTCCGTCCAGCTTTCGGCGGGCCTCAACCATGACAGCAACCGTGTCGACTTCGACTATGGCAACCGTCTTGGCGACGGCTGGCGCTTCCACGTCGGTGGCTTCTACCGCCAGGGCGAAGGCCCGCGTGAAACCGGCTACACCTCGACCCGCGGCGGTCAGGTGAAATTCAACGTCACCAAGCAGTTCGACGGCGGCTATATCCGCTTCTTCGGCAAGCTTCTGGACGACAAGTTCCCCGGCTACGTCGCCAGCCCGATGGCGGTCACCGGCACGAACGACAAGCCGAACTTCAGTACGCTGCCCCAGTTCGACGCAGTCAAGGACACGTTGATGTCGCGCTACACCACCGACATCACCCAGACGGATGCGTCGGGCAATATCGTGACGAATAACGGCCAGAACGGCTATCGCGTCAATGCCAAGAGCCTCGGCGCAGAAGTGCAGTTCAGCCTCGGCGATTGGAACTTCACCGAGCGCTTCCGCTACTCCGACATGTCGGGCCACGCAGACACCTTCGACCCGCAGATTCAGCTGAGTGCCAACAGAGTGCTGCTCCCCTATTTCGCGCCGGGCGGATCGCTCACTTACGCATCCGGCCCGCAGAAGGGGACAGCGGTCAATCCGACCACGGTCAGCGGCAATGGACTGGTGTCGCTAACGACCTTTGGTCACACCAACATCAACAGTTTGCAAAATGTCACCAACGATTTCCGCGCGAGCCGCGTGTGGGAAGTCGAGGGCGGTGACCTGACCACGACTGCTGGTGTGTACAAGTCCTACCAGAAGCTGGATCGGGACTATTATGGCGCCATCATCCTGCAGGACATTGTCGGAGGGGGCAATTCCGCGCTCCTGAACCTGCAGAGGGCCAATGGCGCCTATGTTGTCCGGAACGGTCTCTACCAATATACTGATTCCGTAACGGGCACGCAGAGGGTTAAATTGGACTATGATGTCCTGGCACCCTACGCCTCGTTCAATTTCCATAAGGGCAAGGTGGCGATCGGCGGATCGATCCGCTACGATACTGGCAAGGTTTCGGGCACGATCGGCCGACAGTCCGCTACCAAAGCCATCGACGTTGACAGCAATGGCACCATCGACACGTCGGAAGCGAATATCCCCTATATCGCGGCGGGCACGTCGAGCCCGGTCGATTATCGCTATAACTATGTGTCCTATTCGACGGGCATCAATTATCGCCTGGCGGACGCTTTCTCGTTATTTGCACGCCACAGCCTCGGCGGCCGGGCCGGTGCGGATGCACTCCTGTTCTCCCCCAGCCTCAGTTCCATGACGGGCGCGCTGCTGAACAAGCAGGCGGGCCATGACTCCGTGCGCCAGACCGAGGCGGGATTCAAGTATCGCAAAAACGGCATCTCGCTGAACCTGACGGGCTTCTATGCCACGACGCACGGCACCTACCTCCCCGTCATCGCCGATTTCCTGGGCATCAAGACACCGACGCAGGTATCGCGATCCTATCGTACCTATGGCGCGGAATTTGAGGGTAGCGTACGGCGGGGTCCGTTCAGCGTCGTCGGCAGCGCGACACTGACTGGCGGCGAGATCACCGCGGCCGAGACCACGAGCCTGATCGGCAACACGCCGCGCCGCCAGCCTGCGCTGATGTACTCGCTGACGCCGCAATATGATGTGGATCAGGTCACGATCGGCGCCAATCTGCTCGGTCAGACCGCCAGCTATGCCGGCGACGTCGATCTGCTGAAAATGCCTGCCTATGCCACGGTCGGTTTCTTTGCACGATATCGGCCGATCAACCGGCTTGAACTGGGCGTGAACGTCTCCAACCTGTTCGACAAGACGGCTATCGTAGAAGTCAATTCGGGCGGCGGTGCGCTTCCTAATTCTGGTGTTGCAACGGTTCGGACGCTCTACGGCCGTCTTGCCTCTGCCTCAGCGCGGTTCTTCTTCTGATCAAAAGATTGAGCGTCACCTCCGACTTCCCTTATCTTTTTGGAGTTCGGCCTGCCGTTCATGGGCAGTCGTCACCTGATTAAGTTACGACTGCCGATTGTCCCATCTACCTGTCATGAGCGTGTCGTGCAGCAGTGTGATCCCGAACGGCTTTCAGTGCGTACCCGGCGCGATCAGGACTTGACGCCTTAGGTGGTGCGTCTTTGCCGAGTTTTGACTGATGTAAAACGCCGGTCGCGCCGCCAGCGGCGTATGCCAATCTACGCGTCCGCCTCGCTCACCCAAACCGGCCGAACGCTTAAATCTCCATAGAGCACCCTGCTGGACCCACAGACTCCACTTCACCATCTAAGACGTTCAGGAGTCATTCTTGGCTTCCCCGCAGCCGACTGTGTGCTTTCAGCAATCGGACCGCGCTGATGATTGCCTTTGCGCCGCTGCCTCATCCAGGGCTGGCTTTCCATTACTTGGCATTGCCGTCATCCGAAAACCGATACAAAGTCCGGGTGCGTTGTCGCTGACGTCCACAGTGCCGTCATGCGCCGCGACGATCGCAGCCACCAAATTCAAACCAAGCCCATGCCCCGGAATAGTCCGTCCCCGATCGAGGCGCATGAAACGACGAAAGATCAAACTGTGGGCGTCGGCAGGTACACCCGGTCCGTTATCCCGGACGCTCAGGCTGACTTCCCCTCCTGATCTCGCCAGCACAAGTGCGATGTTCGTACCTGCCGGGGTATGTATCTGGGCGTTATCCAGCAAGTTGATGAGCGCCTGGGCGAGAAGTTCCCGATCACCATAGACCAACGCGTCGAGGCAAATATGGCTGGTCAGGGTGCGTCCGCCATCCTCGATCACCGGCACGTAACTTTCGGCAATTTCAACCACCAGTGCCGACAAATTGAAATAGAGGAAGCTGGCCTTTCTCGCCCCGCCTTCAATTTCGCTGATCCGCAAAATCGAGGCGAACAGAGCGAGAAGATCATCCGTCTGCGTAAGCGCGAATTCGAGATGCCCGCGGTGGCCGGTCGAGTTCTCATCTGCCTCGACAAGGCTTTGCTCCAGGTGGCCCCGAAGACGCGCGAGCGGGGTCCGCAGGTCGTGCGCCACGTCGCTGGAAACCTGACGGAGATTGTCCAAAAGCATCGCTATCCGGTCTAGCATCCGGTTCAGTGAGCGCGCCAGCGCGTCGAACTCGTCCTGGTTGTCACTCTCCGGCAGGCGCATTTCGATGGCATCTGCCATGATCCCGTCGGCAGCGACGCTGATCGCCGCGAGTCGCCGACGCAGATAGGAGCCGAGGATCAGCGCGCCCAGCAGGCTCATGACCAATATCACCGCAAAACCGGCTGCGAGGATGATTCCCAAAGTCTGGTCGACCCGCTCCACAACGGAACGGTCAGCGCCGACCACCAGCCGGGCACCATCCGGCAATCCGACCGTCCAGGCCCTTGCCTCGTCCGGCCCTTCCTGCGGATCGGTGAAGGACAGGTCACTCCAGCCCAGGGGTGGGCGCCGCGCATCAAGATCGCCGATTACCCTGCGCCCACTCCGCGTAAACACTGCATAAAGCAGCTCATTCTCCCGACTTCCCGCCTGACGCTCACCAATGGCGAAATTCAGGCCTCCATGGCCTTCAAGCCGGTACTCGGCCAACAAGGCGTTCGAGTCCTCGACAATTTGCGCCTCCAGTTGGCGCATGAAGGCGAAATGGGCGACCAGCATGATCGCGAATCCCAGCGCGAGCGTGGCAATGGCAAAACCCAGCGCATAGACGAGCGCGATACGGTAGGCCGCGCTGCGGACCACCTTAGCCATGGGGCAGGAAACGATAGCCGACGTTGCGCACCGTCTCGATGGTGGCAAGGACACCGCTGTTCGCCAGCTTTGACCGCAGCCGGCTCAGATGCGTCTCGACCATGCTCGTCTGCGGGTCGAAATGGAAACCCCAGATACGCTCAAGCAGCATGGCCCGCGTCACCGGCTGACCGGTATGGCGCATCAATTCCTCCAATATCCGCAGTTCACGCGGCTGGAGCGGGACCAGCCGTCCGCCATCGCGCAACTCGCGCTTGATCAGGTCGAGGCAGAGGCTGCCGCGCTCTATCGTCTGGGGCTGCGCGGCCTCGCTACGACGACGCACGATGGCATTCAGGCGCGATACAATCTCGCTCATGGCAAAGGGCTTACCGACATAATCGTCGGCGCCGGCATCCAGTCCCGCCACCCGGTCGTCAATGCCATTCAACGCCGTCAGCAGCAGCACGGGCACCCCGCACCCTGCACTGCGCAAAGCGTGCAGTACGTCCAGCCCATTGATGCCCGGCAGCATCCGGTCGAGGATGATGGCGTCGAAGCCATGCGCGTCTGCATCGACCACCGCCTGTTCGCCGCTACTGGCATGATGCGCCTCATGCCCTGCCCGCGCCAGTCCCGACAGAATGAACTGCGCGAGTTCGGGGTCATCCTCCACCACCAGAATATGCACTCGCCCGCTCCTGTCATCCTGCGCCAAGCCCATGATGGTAGAAGTCGCCGGCGCGATCGCAAACCTTACAATATCCCACACTTCAAACTGTCACAGGGTCGACCCCATTTCGTCACCGATCAGAAATATCGGCTCCTGCCAAGCCATCATGGCAAAGGGGACCATCGGGTTATGAAGAGCTTCACGCCGCACCATCGCGCGCTTTTGGGCAGCATCGCGACCGCCGCTCTGCTGGCCGGCATTACTGCCCCAGTTCATGCCACCGACGCTACTGCGACGGACGCCAGCGTCTCGACCAACGCGTTGGTCGATGATCAGACTATCGGCGAAGGCTCCAACATCGTCGTCACCGCGACCAAACCGAACGAGGTTGCGCCCGTGACCGCCTCGCTCCGCACGACGCAGCCGCAAGCCATCATCTCCCGCTCCTTCATCGAGGATTCGCTGCCTGCTACAGCGGATTTCAACCAGATCGCCCTCATCTCGCCCAGCGTGTCAAACACTGGCGGCGTCAATGGCGCGGGCCTCTCCGAGTCCAAAGCGCAGATCCGCGGCTTTCAGGACGCCGAATATAATATCACCTATGACGGCGTGCCGTTCGGGGACACGAACGACCCCTCGCACCACAGCAACACCTTCTTCCCGTCGAACACGGTCGAGACTCTGGTGGTGGATCGCGGTCCCGGCAATGCCGCCAACCTCGGCATCGCGACCTTCGGCGGCAGCATGAACCTTTTTTCCCGCGCCACGCGCGAAGATCCGAGTGCCGAACTGAAAGCCAGCTATGGCACCTGGAACACCCATCTGGAGCGCGCCGTGTTTCAGAGCGGTGCGATCGCCAAGCTGGGGGGTACGGAGATCATGCTCTCCGGCCAGCATATCGGGTCGGATGGCGCACGCAGCTATAGCCCGTTCCACTCAAACAATATCTTCGGCAAGATCCTGATCCCGATCAGCCCGGACGTGAAGCTGACCCTGCTCGGCACCTATAATGAGAACAGCTTCAACCAGCCGGACAAGGATGGCGTGACGGCGGGGCAGCAGGCGCTGTACGGCAAGAATTTCAGCCTGAACAACGATCCCAACAGCCAGAGCTATTACGGCTATAACTACACCCACAAGACGACCGATTTCGAGATTGTGAAGCTGGAGGCCGACCTCTCGCTCACCGCCACGTTCGAGAACCGCGCCTATACCTACAGCTATGACAATGAAACGGTCAGCGGCAACGACGTCACCCTGTTCGCCGCCGCCACGCCGACATCGGCCGTGAACATTGCCGCAGCCAACACCGTTACGCTGACGCCGGACGGCGCCAAGACATTCGGCATCCCGGGCTACACCAAGTCCAACAAATATCGCATGTGGGGCGACATCGCCAAGACGAAGGTCCAGCTCACCGACTTCGCCACCGTCACGGTCGGTGCGTGGATCGAGCATGGCGACACCTATCGCCAGCAGCGAGACGTAAACCTCGTCACCCTTGCGCCCAATTATATCGAGAAGGCCGTTTCCAACCCCGTCACCAAGGGCGCGACGCCCGCCGACATCAAGTTCGACCAAAATAGCGAGACCAATCACAGTGAACTCTTCGCCGAACTGGAGCTGCGCCCCCTCCCCGGCCTGACCATCACGCCCGGCTTCAAGCATGTGGATTTCGAGCGGAAGATCAACGCTGCCTACAACCAGACGACCCGGTTTGAGCAGCATATCAGCAATAATTACAAGGCCGACCTGCCGTTCCTGACCGTCAACTATGCGGTGAATGACCATCTTGCGACCTATGCGCAGTTCGCCAGGGGCTTCCTCGCGCCGCCACTCAGCGTCCTCTATGTCGCCAATCCGCAGCTTTCGACGGTAGCACCGCAGAAGTCGACCAACTATCAGGCTGGCTTTGTCTATCATGGCTCGCATCTGAGCCTCGACGCGGACGCGTATTACATTGACTTCAAAAACAAATTCACCTCCTTCACCTCAGCCGTTCCGGGCGAGGGCGTGGTGTTCGTCAATCAGGGCAAGGCAGTCTACAAGGGCGTGGAGGGGCAGGCGACCTATGCCTTTGGTGGTGGCCTTGCGCTGTTCGCCAACGCTTCGCGCAACTATGCCAAGACGAACAATGACGGCGTCGCGCATACACAGGTGCCCAACGCGCCGAAATGGACGGCGGCGGGTGGCGTGCTGTTCAAGCATGGCCCTGCAAGCTTCTCGTTGATCGACAAATTCACCGGCCCGCAATATGCGACGGACGGCGAAGATAGCCGCTATCGGATCAGTGGCTACAATACCGCCATTCTGTCGGCCCGATACAGCTTCGGCGCGTTCCGCGTCGGCATTGAGGTCAACGACCTGTTCGACTCCACCCACCTTACCAACATCAGCGCGGGCAAAGCCTATACCGATCCGGTCACGAAGGCAGTATCGCAGCCCTATGACCAGTTCTACTATCAGCCCGGTCGGTCCATCACCGGCGACATCACTGTCAGCTTCTGATCGGACATCGACATGAACAGGGCCATCGTCCGCCGTTTCGCCGCAGCGGGCTGTGCGCTTCTCCTGTCGGATGCGGCACTGGCGGGCGGGGAAACGTCACCCCGCCCGCTGGCGTTCTTCACACTGATGTCAGATCATGGTCCCGTCGCACGCGCGATCATGGACGGCGGCGATGCCTGTCCGGTGCTGGCCACTAAAGGGGATGGCGATGACCATGGCGATGGCAAGACCATCGCCATGGTCATGCGGGCGGAACCGGCGAATCTGCCGCTGCGCCCTACCAAATCCACCATCGAGAACAGCAAGCCCTCGCGCTTTCCGGTTCGCGTCTGTGAAGCAGACCTGCCCCTCCGTGCGCGGACGGCCAGTATAGCGGGCCATGCCCTGCCCCTCCCCGCCGCCCGCGTTCGGCGCATCATCATAATCGGCGACACCGGCTGCCGGATCAAGGCCTCGGACAATGCGGTGCAGGACTGCAACGTTCCTGCCGCATGGCCTTTTGCCAGCATCGCAAAGCAGGCGGCGGCGTGGAAGCCTGACCTCGTCCTGCATGTCGGCGATTATCTTTATCGAGAAAACCCCTGCCCCGCTGGACATGATGGCTGCGCCGCCACGCCATGGGGCTATGGATGGGATGCATGGAATGCCGATTTCTTCACCCCTGCCCTGCCTCTTCTCGCCGCTGCGCCCTGGATCATGGTACGGGGTAATCATGAGAGCTGCCTGAGAGCCGGTCAGGGCTGGTGGCGCTTCCTCGCGGCGCAGGCGCTGGTGCCGGGACAGGATTGCAATGCCGTTGCCGACGATGTGCGCGGGGATCAAAGCCCGCCCTATGCCGTGCCGCTGGGCAAGGGTGCGCAGATCATCGCCATGGACCTCGCCATCGCGGGGGAGGAGGCGATCCCCGCGACCGACCCCCGCCATGATGGGATGATCGCAACGCAGGCCGACGTCACCGCCCTCGCCAAAGGGCATCGCTATACTTTCCTCACCGACCATTATCCTCTGCTCGGCCTCACCGCGACCCGCAAGGATGGCGCGGTCAAGATCAAGTCGGGCAACAAGGCGATCCTCTCGACCTTCGGGATCGCCGATCCCTCGCTGGCGTTGCCCGGCATCGACATGCTGCTGGCGGGTCATGTCCATGAGTGGCAGCAGGTGGATTTCCGCGACCATCCGGGCCAGTTCATCTCCGGCATGGCGGGCACGCAGGAGGATGTCGTCGCCATCCCCACCGACAAGGCGCTGGGGGCCGAACCCGCACCGGGCACGCGCGTGACGGGCTTCGACAGCTGGACCGGTCATTTCGGCTTCATGACCCTGGAGCGCACCGGCGCCCGGCGCTGGACCGTGCAGGTCCATGCGCTCGGCGGGCAGATCATCCACCGTTGCCGCATCGATGGACGCCACTCATCCTGCACGGCATGATCGCGGACAGCCCGCAACCTTACCATATTGCGATTAGGGCGTTCTGGCATCCCATCCTACAGCGCGCTTCATGAACCGTCGGAGGAAATTCGCCGCCTTGGCCATGCTGATGACGGCTGGCTGCCAGACCTATCGGCCTGCGCCCATCGACACCACCCAGGTCGCCATCGCCCGGCAGCAACGCTCCGCCGATGCCGATGCTATTCGTCGCGAGCAGGCGAGGCTGGCCCCGGATGTACCGTTCGATGCAATACAATGGGATCGCCTCGCGCTCCTCGCCGCGTTGCTGGTCCATAATCCCGACATCGCCGCCGCTCGCGCCGCTATTGATACAGCCCGTGCGCAGGCGCGTGCGGCGCGTGTTGCTCCCGGCGCGACGCTGACCCTCAGCAGCGAATATGCCAACGACCCGTCGAGCAGTTCACCCTGGCTGTTGAGCGGCGCACTCGACGTGCCGCTCGATATTGGTGGACGGCGGACCGCGCGCATCACCGGCGCGGCGCTCGGCATCATCATCGCCCGCTATGATTATGCCGACACGCTGTGGGCCGCGCGGATGAAGGCACGGCAGGCCCTGACCGATATGCTGGCCGCCACGCGCGAGGAGGCCGTGGCAGGGCAATTGCTCGGCTATCGCACGCAGCAGCAGGCCGCGATGGCGCGCCGTCTGGGTGCAGGCGCCATCGCGCGCGCCGATCTCGAACGGGTACGTGCCGATGTGGCGAGCGCAGCTGCGGCAGTGGATGATGCGCGCAGCCGCCGCATTTCCGCACGGCAGGCGTTGGCCGCCGCCATCGGCCTGCCGGAGACCGCTATCGCTTCTCGCTCCTTCACCTGGACAGGCTTCGATGATGCGCCCGCCGACCCGACTCTTTCGCCACAGGTGCGCGACCGGATCGGGGCGACCGTCGCCCGTGCCGATGTGCTGAAAGCCGTTGCCGCCTATGACCGGAGCGAGAGCGATCTGCGCGGCGAGGTAGCGCGTCAATATCCCGCGCTTTCGGTCGGACCGGGCTATACATGGGAGCGTGGGCTGGTGAAGCTGCCGCTGGCGGTCGGCCTTGCCCTTCCCCCGCTCGATCTCAACCGCCACGCCATTGCCGCCGCACAGGCCGCGCGGACGGAGGCGGGCAAGAAACTCGAAACCATCGTCGCG
>DASVMZ010000006.1:0-33467 GCA_036384115.1 Sphingobium sp. | reverse complement strand
ATGAAGACCCGCGCCGCCGTAGCCTTTGCCGCCCAGCAGCCGCTGGAGATTGTCGAGATCGACCTGGAGGGACCGAAGGCTGGCGAGGTTCTGGTCGAGATCATGGCGACGGGCATCTGCCATACCGACGCCTATACGCTGGACGGTTTCGACAGCGAGGGCATCTTCCCCTCCATCCTGGGTCATGAGGGCGCGGGCATCGTGCGGGAGGTCGGCCCGGGCGTGACCAGCGTGAAGCCGGGCGACCATGTCATCCCGCTCTACACGCCCGAATGCCGCCAGTGCAAAAGCTGCCTGTCCGGCAAGACCAACCTGTGCACCGCCATCCGCGCGACGCAGGGCAAGGGCCTGATGCCCGACGGCACGACGCGGTTCAGCTACAGGGGCCAGCCGATCTTTCATTATATGGGCTGCTCCACCTTCGCCAATTTCACTGTCCTGCCGGAGATCGCGGTCGCCAAAATCCGCGAGGATGCGCCCTTCGACAAAAGTTGCTATATCGGCTGCGGCGTCACCACCGGCGTCGGCGCCGTGGTGAACAGCGCCAAGGTCACGCCCGGCTCCAATGTCATCGTCTTCGGTCTCGGCGGCATCGGCCTCAACGTGTTGCAGGGCGCGCGGCTGGTCGGCGCGGACAAGATCATCGGCGTGGACATCAACCCGGACCGGGAGGAATGGGGCCGCCGGTTCGGCATGACCCATTTCTACAACCCCAGGGGCAAGACGACCGCCGAAGTGGTGGCCGATCTTGTCGCGCTGACCGATGGCGGCGCGGACTACAGCTTCGATTGCACCGGCAACACCGAGGTGATGCGGCAGGCACTGGAAGCCTGCCATCGCGGCTGGGGCGTCTCCACCGTCATCGGCGTGGCGGAAGCAGGCAAGGAGATCAGCACGCGGCCCTTCCAGCTCGTCACCGGCCGGGTGTGGCAGGGTTCGGCGTTCGGTGGGGCCAAGGGCCGGACGGACGTGCCCAGGATCGTCGACTGGTATATGAACGGCAAGATCGAGATCGACCCGATGATCACCCATGTCCTGACGCTGGAGGAGATCAACAAGGGGTTCGACCTGATGCATGCAGGCGAAAGCATCCGGTCCGTGGTGGTGTTCTGATGGATCAGGTCTCCGCATGGAAAAGCCATGGCGGCGTGCAGGGCGTCTATACGCATCCCTCGACCGCCACCGGCACGCCCATGATCTTCTCCGCCTTCGTCCCCGAGCATGCGCCCGGCGCGAAGCTGCCCGTCCTATGGTATCTCTCCGGCCTGACCTGCACCCATGCCAATGTGACGGAGAAGGGCGAATATCGGCGCGCCTGCGCGGAGGCAGGGATCATCTTCATCGCGCCGGACACCAGCCCGCGCGGCGACGATGTGCCGGACGAGGATGGGTGGGATTTCGGCAAGGGTGCTGGCTTCTACCTCGACGCGACACGGGCGCCATGGTCCACCCATTACCGGATGCGGACCTATATCGAGGCGGAGCTGCCCGCGCTGGTCGGCGCGCATTTCCCCGCCGACATGAAGCAGCAGGGCATCATGGGCCATTCGATGGGCGGACATGGCGCGTTGACCATCGCACTCCGCAACCCCGGCCGTTTTCGCTCCGTCAGCGCGCTGGCACCGATCAGCAGCGCGGCGCAATCCAGCCTCGCCCGCAAGGCACTGACCGGCTATCTGGGGGCTGACGAGGCGGCATGGCGGCCATATGACGCCTGCGCCCTGATCGCGGATGGTGCGCGCCTGCCCGAACTGCTGGTGGATCAGGGCGATGCGGACGAGTTTCTCGACGCCCTACAACCCAGCGAACTTGCCGCCGCCACGCAAAAGGCGGGCATGCCGACGCAAATTCGCATGCAGCCCGGCTATGGCCATAGCTATTATTTCATCTCCACCTTCATGGCCGAGCATGTCGGCTGGCATGCGGCGCGGCTGGCGGGGGCGGCTGGCACCTGAGCCGGGTGATTGTCTTTCCGGCACCGTCAAAGCCGTGGACGCAGCGCCATTGCGCAGGTTAGGACACGCCCGTCCTGCCCTCCTCTCAACCGGGGGGCAGTCGAGTTTCAGGCCGGTTGCAGGCCGGTTGCAGGGAAGATAAACCATGTTCAGCCATGTCATGCTCGGTGCCAACGATCTCGACGCGTCGAAGGCATTCTACGACGCGGTGCTAGGCGTGCTAGGCCATAGGACCAGCTTTCAGGATTCCAAGGGCCGGTGGGTCTGGGTGACGCCCAACGGCAATTTCCTGCTGACCCGGCCGATCGACGGCGAGCCTGCGACCCGTGGCAATGGTTCGACCATCGGTTTCGCCTGCGACACGGCGGAGAAGGTCCATGCCTGGCACGCGGCAGGCATCGCGGCGGGCGGCGAGGCCATCGAGCAAGCGCCGGGCCTCCGCAACGAGGGCAAGCCCAATGCGATGGTGCTTGCCTATCTGCGCGATCCGTCGGGCAATAAGCTGTGCGCGCTGCATTTCATGGGCGGCTGATCCGGCGGGGGTGACTATAGTCCGACCGTCGAACGACAACCAGAGGCAGGGGCCGATATGACCGAAACCAGCAGCGCCCTTCGCCTGCGTTCCATCATCGGCGGATCGCTCGGCAATCTGGTCGAATGGTATGACTGGTACGCCTATGCGGCCTTCTCCCTCTATTTCGCGCCGGTCTTCTTTCCCAAGGGCAGCCCGACCGCGCAGTTGCTGAGCACGGCGGCGATCTTTGGCGTCGGATTCCTGATGCGGCCGATCGGCGCGTGGATCATGGGCGTCTATTGCGACCGGCATGGCCGCAAGTCGGGCCTTACCCTCTCCGTCCTGATGATGGGCGGCGGGTCGCTGCTGATTGCGATCACGCCGGGCCATGCCAGTATCGGGCTGGCCGCGCCCGCCCTGCTGCTCTTCGCGCGCCTGCTGCAAGGGCTGAGCATCGGCGGCGAATATGGGGCGAGCGCGACCTATCTCTCCGAGATGGCGACGCGCGAACGGCGGGGATTCTACTCCAGCTTCCAATATGTCACGCTGATCGCCGGGCAGTTGGTGGCGCTAGGCGTGCAGCTTGTGTTGCAAGCCCTGCTGAGCGAGGCGGCGATGGAGGCGTGGGGATGGCGCATCCCCTTCTTCGTGGGGGCGATCCTGGCGGTGTCGGTGTTCCTGATCCGGCGCGGCCTTGCCGAGACCAGCGACTTCACCACCCGCGCGAAGAACAAGGCCTCCTCCGCCCTCGCCCTGTTCCGCGATCATCCGGGGACCGCGCTCCTCGTCATCGCGCTGACAGCGGGCGGGACACTGGCCTTTTACGCCTACACTACATACATGCAGAAATATCTCGTTAATTCAGCGGGATATGACCGGGAGACCGCGGCGCGTATCATGACGGTGGCGCTGTTTCTCTACATGATCCTGCAACCCGTCATCGGCGCCCTTTCGGACCGGATTGGGCGGCGACCGCTGCTGATCGCCTTCGGCATCGGGGCCAGCCTCTTCACCGTGCCGCTCTTTACCCTGATCGGCCGGGGCGGGTCGCCGGTCATGGCCTTCCTGCTGGTGCTGGCAGGGCTGGTGATCGTCAGCGGCTATACCGCGATCAACGCCATCGTGAAGGCGGAGATGTTTCCTGCCCATATCCGCGCGCTGGGCGTGGCGCTGCCCTATGCCATAGCCAATGCGCTGTTCGGCGGATCGGCGGAATATGTCGCGCTCTGGCTGAAGTCGCAGGAGCAGGAGAGCATATTCTTCTGGTATGTCAGCGGGATGGCAGGCCTCTCGCTCATCGCCTATCTGGTGATGCGCGAGACGCGGGCGCATGGCACGATGAGCAGCGACGCGGACGGTCAGGCCAGCAATATGCGGTAAATCTCGTTGGGCAGTTCGTCCTCCACCAGCGGCAGGAACTGGGTCATGAAGATCAGGATCAGCCGCTGCGCCGGCACCACCGAATAGAAGGTGGAGAACAGTCCCGACCAGTGAACCTCCCCCGCCGGGCGCAGTCCATCATCCGTCAGCGTCACGGCGAGGCCCAGCCCCTGCCCGAATCCGGTATAGGCGTCGCCCGCGAACTTCGACCGTGACAGGGCGCCGATGCTCTGCCCACCGGGGAGATGGTTGCGGGTCATGCGCGCCACCGTCTCCGCCTGCAACAGCCGTTCGCCGTCCAGCGCGCCCTGCCCCAGCAACATCCGGCAAAAGCAGTGATAGTCCGCCGTGGTGGACAGCAGGCCGCCGCCGCCCGAGGGAAAGGTCAGTGGCCGGGACCATAGCCCGTCGTGCGCGCTGTCATAGACATAGCGCCCCTGACGTGGATGCATCGCCCAGGCATCGGTCATGCGCGCGGCCTGATCCGGGCGCAGGACGAAGCCTGTATCCACCATGCCGAGCGGGGCGAATATGCGATCCTGCAACAAAGCGTCCAGCGGCCGGTCGGTTAGCCGTTCCGCGATGATGCCGATCAGGTCGGTCGCGATGGAATAGGTGAAATGCGTGCCCGGATCATCGACCAGCGGCAGGCTGGCAAGGGCTGCAAGCACCCCCTCGCGCGTCTTCACCACCTTGAAATTATCGACCCCCGCCGTCCAATAGGCCTGATCGACCGGGCTGTGGGTCTGGAAGCCATAGGTGAAGCCCGCTGTATGGCGCAGCAGGTCCAGCATCGTCGGTTGACGCTTCGCCGGGCGGGTCTCGAACGGCGCAAACCGCCCGCCCGCATGGACTTGCAGATTCTTCAGTTCCGGCAGCACATCCGCGATGGGATCGGCCAGCCCGACATGCCCCTGCTCGACCAGCATCAGGAACAGCACCGCCGTCACCGCCTTGGTCATCGAAGCGATGCGGAACAGCGCATCCTGTGCCAGCGCCCCGCCATCCGCGCGCGCCGTGCCGAGGGTGAAGCGATGCAGCACCTCGCCATCGCGCGCCGCCAGAAATTGCGCGTGCGGCAGTGCGCCGCTTTCGACCAGCGCCCGCACATGCGCCTCGACCAGAGCGAAGCGTTGCGGGGAAAGCGGAGGAGTCGTGGCCATGCCGCTTCTTCGCGACTGACAATCGCGGGCGCAAGAGCTAGAGACGCGCCATGATCAACCTCTTTGCCTATAAGCTGCTCGACCAGCCCGAATTCAGAGACTGGAAGGAGAGCGGCACCTTCACCGGATCGGCGGACGATCTGCGCGACGGATTCATCCATCTATCCACCGCCGCCCAGACGGCGGAGACGGCGGCGAAATATTTTGCCACCACCGATCCTCTCGTGCTGGCCATGGTCGATCTGGCGGCAGTGTCGGCCGACCTGAAATGGGAGGAATCGCGCGGCGGCGCGCTGTTCCCTCATGTCTATGGTCCCATTCCGTTCAAGGCCGTGTCCGGTCACAGCGTCCTGCGCCTCGACGCGGACGGCAAGCATATGTTCCCACAAGGTTTCTGACCATGACGTCAAACAACGATTATGCCATTCACATCGTCGGCGGCGGCCTGGCCGGGTCGGAGGCCGCATGGCAACTGGCCGAGGCAGGGCACAAGGTGCGCCTGTCCGAAATGCGCGGCGGCGGTGATATGACGGCGGCGCATGAGAGCGACGCACTGGCCGAGATGGTCTGTTCCAACAGCTTCCGTTCGGACGATGCGACCAGCAATGCCGTCGGCCTGCTGCATCAGGAGATGCGCCGTCTCGGCTCGCTGATCCTGCGCGAGGCGGACAAGGTGCGTGTGCCCGCCGGTTCCGCCCTGGCCGTCGACCGCACGCTGTTTGCCAAGGGCGTCACGGCCGCGATCACCGCGCATGCCAACATCAATATCGTCCGCGAACGGATCGACACCCTGCCGGAGAGCGGCGCGACCATCATCGCCACCGGGCCGCTGACCGCCATGGCGCTGGCCCAGGACATCGCCAACAGCACGGGCAGCGACCAGCTCGCCTTCTTCGACGCCATCGCGCCGATCATCCATGTCGACAGCATCGACATGGATATTTGCTGGAAGGCCAGCCGCTGGGACAAGGGATCACCGGAGGGCGACGGCCGCGACTATATCAACTGCCCGATGGACCGGGAGCAATATGAGGCCTTCATCACCGGCCTGCGCGAGGGTGAGAAGACCGAGTTCAAGCAATGGGAAAAGGATACGCCCTATTTCGACGGCTGCATGCCGATCGAGGTGATGGCGGAGCGCGGGGTCGAGACGCTGCGATTTGGCCCGATGAAGCCGGTCGGCCTCGACAATCCGCGTACCGGCCGCTGGCCTTATGCGGTGGTCCAGTTGCGACAGGACAATGCGCTGGGCACATTATGGAACATGGTCGGCTTCCAGACCAAGCTGAAGCATGCCGGGCAAGTCGAATTGTTCCGCACCATCCCCGGCCTGGCCAACGCGCAATTCGCACGGCTGGGCGGGCTGCATCGCAACACCTTCATCCGCAGCCCGATCCTGCTCGACCATGAGTTCCGCCTCAAGGCGCGGCCGCATATCCGCTTTGCCGGGCAGATCACCGGCTGCGAGGGCTATGTCGAGAGTGCGGCGGTCGGCCTGCTCTCCGGTCTCTATGCGGCGGCCGAACTGGACGGACGGACGATAGCGCCGCCACCTGCCGACACCGCGCTGGGCGCGTTGATGAGCCATATCACCGGCGGGGCCGAGGCGGAGACCTACCAGCCGATGAACGTCAATTTCGGCCTGTTCCCGCCGCTGGCCGACGATGTGAAGAAGAAGCAGCGCAAGGCGGGCTATACCGACCGGGGGCGGGAGTCCTTCGGGGGCTGGCTGGCGACGATGGGGCTGTCCGCGCCCGTGTGACGCGGGGCGATGGGTTGGGGTAGTGCTGGCAAGAGGTGTCGAGGCCGTTCGGTCTCAATCGGGGCCATCCCCGCGCCATCGGAACCCGTTTTCCGAAACCGCTTGACCTCCATTTGTCCGCCGATACTCTCCGCCCACCGCGTGGACTGCGTCCCATGGAGCCGCGCGAACCATAAGTGGGGGAGAGTGATAGTCATGACATTGGTGTATATCGCCATAGGATGCGGCGTGCTTGCCGTTCTCTATGGGCTAGTGACCAGTCGACAGGTGCTCAGTGCATCACCCGGCAACGACAGGATGCAGGAAATCGCCGCCGCCATTCAGGAGGGGGCAAAGGCCTATCTCGGGCGGCAGTATCGCACCATCGCCATCGTCGGGCTGGTCGTGGCGGTCATCCTGTTTCTCACGCTCGGCAGATTGTCGACCGTCTCCTTCCTCATCGGTGCGATCCTGTCCGGCGTGGCGGGCTTTGTCGGCATGCATATCAGCGTGCGCGCCAATGTCCGCACGGCGGAGGCGGCGCGCACCAGCCTTCAGGGCGGTCTCACCCTCGCCTTCCGTTCCGGCGCGATCACCGGCATGCTGGTGGCGGGCCTCGGCCTGCTCTCCATCGCGGGGATATTCTGGTATCTGACCGGACCTGCGGGCCTGCTGCCCAATGACCGCTCCATCGTCGCGGCGCTGACCGCGCTGGCGTTCGGCGCATCGCTGATCTCCATCTTCGCGCGGCTGGGCGGCGGCATCTTCACCAAGGCGGCGGACGTCGGCGCCGATCTGGTCGGCAAGGTCGAGGCGGGGATACCGGAGGACGACCCGCGCAACCCCGCGGTCATCGCGGACAATGTCGGCGACAATGTCGGCGACTGCGCGGGCATGGCGGCCGACCTGTTCGAGACCTATGTGGTGACGATCGGCCTCACCATGGTCTCCATCGCCCTGCTGGTGCAGACCAGCTCCACCGAGCTGATGGCGCTGATGTCACTGCCGCTCATATTGGGCGGGGCGTGCATCATCACCTCGATTATCGGCACCTATTTCGTGCGGCTGGGCAAGTCCCAGAACATCATGGGCGCGCTGTACAAGGGCCTGTGGGTGACGGTAGTGCTGTCCGCCGTCGCGGGCTGGTTCGTCACGCGCCATGTCTTTGGCGGCGATATGGACCATGTGATCGGCGCCAATCTCGACGGCACGGGTGGCTATACCGGGCTTGCGCTCTTCTACTGCATGCTGGTCGGCCTGATCGTCACCGGCCTGCTGGTGTGGATCACCGAATATTATACCGGGACCAACTATCGTCCCGTCCGGTCCATCGCCAAGGCCAGCGTCACCGGCCATGGCACCAACGTCATCCAGGGTCTGGCCATCAGCCTGGAGTCCACCGCGCTGCCCACTCTGGTCATCGTCGTGGCGGTGGTCGCGACCTTCCAGATCGCCGGGATCATCGGCGTTGCCTTTGCGGCGACCTCGCTGCTGTCGGTGGCGGGCATGGTCGTGGCGCTGGACGCCTATGGCCCGGTGACGGACAATGCGGGCGGCATTGCGGAAATGGCGGGCCTGCCGGAGGATGTTCGCCACCGCACCGACGCGCTGGATGCGGTGGGCAACACCACCAAAGCCGTGACCAAGGGCTATGCCATCGGTTCGGCGGCGCTGGCCGCGCTGGTGCTGTTCGGCGCCTATACCACCGACCTCAAGGAATATTTCCCGCAGCTGGAGGTTGATTTCAGCCTCAACAATCCCTTCGTCATCGTCGGGCTGCTGCTCGGCGCGCTGCTGCCCTATCTGTTCGGGGCGTTCGGCATGACGGCGGTCGGCCGGGCGGCGGGCGCGGTGGTGGAGGATGTGCGCGAGCAGTTCCGCACCAATCCAGGCATCATGGCGGGCACCTCCAGACCCGACTATGCCCGCACCGTGGACATCGTGACCAAGGCCGCGATCAAGGAGATGATCATCCCCTCGCTCCTTCCGGTCCTGTCACCCATCGCCGTCTATTATATCGTCACCCAGGTGGCCGGGCAGGCGCAGGGCTTTGCCGCGCTCGGCTCTATGCTGCTGGGCGTGATCGTGTCGGGCCTGTTCGTCGCCATATCGATGACGTCGGGCGGCGGCGCATGGGACAATGCCAAGAAATATATCGAGGACGGCCATCATGGCGGCAAGGGATCGGAGGCGCACAAGGCGGCCGTGACCGGCGACACGGTGGGCGACCCCTATAAGGACACCGCAGGCCCTGCGGTGAACCCGATGATCAAGATCACGAACATCGTGGCGCTGCTTCTGCTCGCCGCGCTGGCCCATGGCGGGATGTAGAACATCCTGTTCGGGTATATGGCGGGATATAAGAACTTAAGGGTGGCACCCGCCCAATAACCGGCCGAAAAGGTCCAATAATGACCAGATAATGGGAGAGGATCCGTCCGGTGGCGACATCGGGCGGATTTCTTTGACTGGAGTGAGGGCGTTCAGGAAGTGAATTTACGGTGTCGCGTGTCGGTTCATGATGGGACCAGCGATGACGGAGCCGGTGCGGTTGGCATCGGCAGAGGGTCAGGCGAGCGGGCCTTGGCGATCGCCCGGCCGGATCGCGCAATTCTCTGCTGTCACACGCAGCACTCAGCATTTACACTTGGCGGGCGGCCTGGGTGCGGGCGCGGTGGTGGCAAATTCCGCGCGGGTCAGGCGGGCATCCTTGTTCGCATCGGCGCCGTCGAATTTATCGACCGTCCGCACCGCCCATTCCTCGAACGACAGCAGGTTGTTGCCGTCCTTGTCGAGCTTGCGGAAATCCTTGACCCGGCTGCCCAGCATCTCGTTTCGGCCGATGATTCCGTCGCGGTCCCGGTCGTAGCGGTCGAACCGCTTTTCCTCGCGCGTCCGCGCGGTGGCGGAGGGCGGCGCGGGCAGGGCAGCACCCGT
Organism: Sphingobium sp.; assembly: GCA_036384115.1. Taxonomy (GTDB): domain Bacteria; phylum Pseudomonadota; class Alphaproteobacteria; order Sphingomonadales; family Sphingomonadaceae; genus Sphingobium. Next base: position 23,777 of record DASVMZ010000006.1, on the reverse strand, counting down.
CGCATTGTCGTCCCCTTCCGGCAGATCCTCGTCCGGGGCGACCGGGAGATCGGTGCGTGCGGTCACGGCCACCGGCTCGCGGGAGGCCTGCCCCGTCCACCAGAACAGCCCTGCCGACGCCAGCAGCAGCGCGGATATCGAACCTGCAACGAAACGACCCATGACGGTGGACCTTAAGCACCCCGCGCCGCCCTGCCAAGCCGTCAGCCGAAAATCGCCCGGCGCAGCAGGCGCAGATATTGGCGCGGGGTGAAGCGCATGTCGCTGAGCACGCGGTCCCGCACATCGTCCATTGCCATGGCGGCGGCGAGCGCGAGCGGCGTGGGCACGATCCGCTTGGGCGGATAATCGTCGCCTGCCAATATGGTCGCCGCAAAGGCCCCCTCGCCCCGCTGTCGGTCCGCATCGCGTCGCGCCATGTCCCATAACGCCCAGATCGTGCCCGCGCTGGCCAGCGTGTCGGCATCGCCGCCGCGCGCGATCAGGGGAAAGAGCGCGCCCCTGCCCCGGCCGAATTCAGCCCATTCCGCCTCGCCCATCGGCGCGGGGTCGAGCAGCATGCGCCACGCGCTGGCGATGCCATGGACATGCGCCTTGTCCCCCTCCCCCGGCCGCGCGGCATGCCAGCGTTCCAGCATCGGCTCGCCCTTGCCTTTGGAGCCATCGGAGGTCAGCGCCTCCTCCCACCATGCCAGCCGGATCGCGGCGACCGCCCCTTCCCGTGCGGTCAGCACGATGCGGGCCATGCGGTCGTCGACATGCCAGCACAACGCATGCCACGCCCGGTCCGGGCCACGGGCATGGGCGATCAGGAGGGACAGTGGCTGGGGCAGGTCGGGCTGGTCGCTCATACCCGTACCGACCATGGCGAAAGAGCGAAACAGGGCGCGGCACGGCCTTGCGCCACAGGGATTTCGCCCTCCACCGCCGCTGGCGACACGCCCGCGTTTATGCCGTTGTTAACCATGATCGTGCCAAACTTCCTAACCAGTCATCAGCTATGACGGAGGGCCTGCACCGGATGCAGGATGGGTTCATGCGTGGGTCGGCCGGATATGTCAAAACAACATGGTGTGTCAAAGGGCGTCCTTGCCCGTCTGGCACGAAACGAGGCGGGCAACGTCTTTGCCATGACGGCGGCCGCGATTTTCCCGATCATCGGGCTGGTGGGCGGCGCGGTGGACATGTCGCGCATCTACGCCGTCCGGGCGCGCCTCCAGTCCGCCTGCGACTCCGGTGCGCTGGCCGGGCGACGGGTGATGGGCGTGGGCCGATGGTCCGACAACAGCGGCCGCGCCAACACCATCGCCACGCAGACCTTCGACCTGAATTTCCCGAGCGCCTCCTTCGGCTCCGAAAATGTCACGCGCACCTTCGTCGAGGTCGATGGTACGGTGACGGGCACCGCCTATGCCGAGATTCCGATGACGCTGATGCGGGTGTTCGGCGTGACGCGCAAAAATGTGACCGTCAGTTGCGAAGGCATGATGCGGATCCCGAACACCGACGTCATGTTCGTCCTGGACAACAGCGGCTCCATGCGGAGCGCCATTCCCGGCGATTCCTCCGGCCTGACCAAGATACAGGGCCTGCGGACCGCGATCCGATGCTTTTACGAGGCGCTTGCCCGGCAGAATATCCTGGAAGTATCGCCCGCCGACTGCGGCGCCACCTCCGATCCCATCGGGGGCACATCCAGTCAGGTGCAGCTGCGCTTCGGCTTCGTCAACTATGACCATATGGTCAATGTCGGCAAGCTGCTGCCCCAGAATTACATGGCCGACAACTGGAGCTATCAGTCGCGCGTGGCCACCACGGCGACCGCCTATGCCTGGAACACGCAGACGCCGGATCCGACGACATGGGCCAACTGGCCATCGCCGCCCGCGACCTATGGCACGACGACTGGCTTCGGCACGTTCAGCAATGTCTCCGGGTCCGCCTATACGCTGTCCGACGGCGTGTCATACCCCCAGACCCAGACCGGCAAGACCATTACCACCTGCCCCGCGCTCAACCGCTTCAACGGCGGCACGCAAATCCTGGGCATACAGGAAAGCAATGGCAGCCCCGGTTCCGCCGCCGCATATACGGTCACGAGCAACGACCCGCCGGTCTATCCCGCCGCCAGCCAGACGCTGAGCACGAGCCGGGACCGGACCAACACGATCTCCTATGGTTTCCGCTACAATTGGGCGAACAACGCCTGTACATTGCAGGCGGCAAATCCCAGCCCGGCGACCTACCCCCAGACCCAGACCGGCACTTCCAGCCGGGCGATCACCTGGACAACCTATAACCGCATAACCAGCTGGCAATATAAGTCGGTGCCGTTTCCGGTCTCACAATTGAAACTGGCCAATAATCAATGGGCCAGCAGCATCTCCCTGCCGATCGGGGAGACGCCGCTGTCCGTCACCCTCTCCGGGTCCAATTCGGCAAGCTGGATCAAGCTGGTCCGCAATGTCGATGTGCCATGGCAGGGGTGCATCGAGGAGCGGCAGACGTTCCAGAATACCGATGGCAATGGCGCGGACGACTGGCTGAACTATCCTACCTCGCCCGCTGGCGCTCTGGACATGGACATCGACCTGGTCCCGACCACCGGCACCGTGTCCACCCAATGGCGTCCCGCGCTGAACGATGCGGTATGGGCGCGGACGGCGACGCTGAACGGGTCAAGCTGGAGCGGGTCCAATACGATCAGCACGGTCACGTCCAACGTCACCGCATCCAATTCCGAAATCTGGCCGGACAATAACAACAGCTTCAACAGTTGCGTGCGGGAATCGCGCAAGCTGACCAACTATAATGGCCTCAATGGTAATTTGGATGTGACCAATTTCAGCACCTATGTCGGCACGATCGTTCCCAATGGGAACACCTATCATGACATCGGCCTGTTGTGGGGCGCGCGCCTGATGTCGCAGCAGGGCCTGTTCTCATCCGAAAATGCCACGACGCCGGGCGGCGCGCAGATCGGCCAGCACATGATCTTCATGACAGATGGCATAACCGAAAACTCGGGCGACAATTATGACAGCTATGGCATTCCCTGGTGGGATCGGCGCCAATTCTCGGTCGGCGCATCGGACACTCAACTGGAAAATAATAACAACGCCCGATCCAACGCGCTATGCACCGCCATCAAGAACAAGGGCATCACCCTGTGGGTCATCTCCTATGGCACGTCGGTCGACACCACCACGCAGAACCGGCTGAAAGCCTGCGCGACCAGCGACACCTTCTTCTTCTCCGCCACCAACACCACCACGCTGGTTTCCAAGTTCCGTGAAATTGCTGACCGCATCTCCAGCCTGCGACTGACGAACTGATGGCGGCGTGCACTGTCCCCGCCCGGCTTCGCCACGGCCTGTCGCGGTTTCACCGGGGGGAGCGCGGTGCGGCGGCGGTCGAGTTCGCGCTGGTGGCGATGCCCTTTCTCATCATCGTCATGGGCGGATGCGACATGGGGCATAACCTGTTCATGCAATCGGTCCTGTATGGAACGGTGCAGAACGCCGCGCGCAGCTCCTCGCTGGAATCGGGGGGAGACCCCTCGCGATGGCCGACCGTCGACGCCAAGGTTCGCAGCGAGGTCCGCAAGCTCAATGCCAACATCCAGGACAGCGACGTCGTCATCACCCGCACCAACTATCAGGATTTCACCAAAGCGCAGGCGGCACAGCCCGAGGATGTCAATGGCGACGGCATATGCAGTCCGGGTGAAAACTGGATAGATCGCAATTTCAACAACGTCTATGACGCCAAGGGCGGCACCGATGGTCAGGGTGGCGCGCGTGACGTGGTCGTTTATGCGGTCAGCGTGTCCTATCCGCGCCTGTTCCCGATGGCCACGCTGGTGGGGCTTCCCGCCACGGTCCGGCTCAAATCGACCATGGTGCTGGCCAACCAGCCCTACACCGACCAGAATATCCGTACTGGCTCGCTGACGCCAAGGGCATGCCCGCTATGACCATGTTCCCCCTCCGGCATCGCACTCGGCCGCTGCGCGCCTTGCTACACCGGCTGCGGACAGACGACAGCGGGCTGGCCCTTGTCGAGTTTGCCTATGTGACGCCCTTCCTGCTGCTGCTGATTACCGGCGGCACGGAACTGGCCAATTATGCCATCACCTCGATGCGGATATCGTCCCTCGCCATGCAGGTCGCGGACAATGCATCGCGCATCGGCGTGGGCGACCAGCTCGAAGCCAAGAAGATCACCGAAGCGCAGATCAACGACCTGTTGCAGGGCGCGCTGGCGCAGGGTGGCAATTTCAACCTGAACGGCACCTATCAGGAGAAGCAGGCCAATGGCAGCCTTGTCGCCAAGAACAAGGCGCGGATCATCATCTCCAGCCTGGAGCCTGACCCCGCTAATGTGGGCAAGAACTGGATCCGCTGGCAACGCTGCTATGGCCGGGCAACGGAATATACGCCCCGCTATGGTCGGGCGCTCGCCAACAATCTTACCGGAATGGGGCCGACCGGCAGGCAGGCGTTCGCCGCCGCCAACACCGCCGTCATGTTCGTGGAGGTTCATTATCGTTATGAACCGCTCTTCCCGCTGCTGACACCCAGCATGGTCGGACTGATGACTTATCGGGACATGGACACGGTGGCCGCCATGGTAGTGCGCGACGACCGCGACCCGTCAGGGCCCAGCAACCCGGAAAATGTCACCATCTCAAGCTGTTGACGGCTCCAGTGTCGACAGGTTACGGGGCGCAGATCCGGTCGGCGCCCCGTCCCGTTACTTCAGCGATAGCAGACCTTCTTCACCGCCGCGACCACCCGGCTCGCGTCGATCAGCGCCGCCTTCTCCAGATTGGCCGCATAGGGCAGTGGCACATCCTCGTTGGTGACGCGCAGGACAGGCGCATCGAGATCGTCGAACGCCTTCTCCATGACGACCGCCGCCAGTTCGCTGGCGATGGAGCAGGTCGGCCAGCCTTCCTCGACCACGACCATACGGTTGGTCTTCGCCAGGCTGGCCAGCACCGTCGCCGTGTCCAGCGGGCGCAGCGTCCGCAGGTCGATGACCTCCGCGTCGATGCCTTCCTTCGCCAGCGTCTCGGCGGCTTCGAGCGCGAGGCCCACGCCGATCGAATAGCTGACCACGGTCACATCCTTGCCCGGCCGCACGATCCGCGCCTTGCCGATGGGCAGGACATAATCGTCCACCGCCGGCACGTCGAAGCTGCGGCCATAGACCAGCTCATTCTCCAGGAATACCACCGGGTCTTCGCAGCGGATCGCGGCCTTCAGCAGGCCCTTGGCATCCGCCGCGTCATAGGGCGCGATGACGATAAGGCCGGGAACGGATGCATACCAGGGGGCATAATTCTGGCTGTGCTGCGCGCCGACCCGGCTCGCCGCGCCATTGGGACCACGAAAGACCACCGGGCAACGCATCTGGCCGCCCGACATATAATTGGTCTTGGCCGCCGAGTTGATTATGTGATCGATCGCCTGCATCGCGAAGTTGAAGGTCATGAACTCGATGATCGGCTTCAACCCGCCCATCGCCGCGCCCGTACCCACGCCCGCAAAGCCATATTCGGTGATCGGTGTGTCGATGACCCGGTCCGGACCGAACTCGTCCAGCAGCCCCTGCGTGACCTTGTACGCGCCCTGATATTGGGCGACTTCCTCGCCCATCACGAAGACGCGGGGATCGCGGCGCATCTCCTCCGCCATCGCATCGCGCAGCGCCTCTCGCACGGTGGTCTTGACCATTTCCGTACCAGCCGGAACGGACGTGTCGGCGGCGGGAGCCGAGGCGGATGCCACCAGCTTGTCGGTGCCGCTCTCCGCCTTCTTCGGCGCTTCTTCGGCGGGTTTCTCCTCCGCCTTGGCGGGAGGCGCGCTTTCCTCCGCTTTTGCCCCTTCCTTGTGTGCGGCCTCTGCCTTGGACGCGGGAGCAGGTGCCTCGGCCTCGGCCTCCTCGCCCTCCGCCGTCAGCGTCGCGATGACCGTGCCGACCTTCACCTTCTCGCTACCCTCGGCGACCAATATGCTGGCGATCACGCCCTCATCGACCGCCTCGACCTCCATGGTCGCCTTGTCGGTCTCGATCTCGGCCATGATGTCGCCGGAGACGACAGTGTCGCCCTCCTTGACCAGCCATTTGGACAATGTGCCCTCCTCCATCGTGGGGGACAGGGCGGGCATCTTGATCTCGATGGCCATCAGTAACGCTCCACCAATACGTCGGTGTAGAGTTCGGGCGCATCCGGCTCGGGCGAATTTTCCGCGAAATCGGCGGCTTCGTTCACGATCTTGCGGATCTTCTGGTCGACCGCCTTCAAGTCAGCCTCGGTCACGCCGTCAGTCTCCAATATCTTCTTCACATGGTCGATGGGATCGGACTTCTCGCGTACGGACTGAACCTCCTCGCGCGACCGATATTTGGCCGGGTCGGACATGGAGTGCCCGCGATAGCGATAGGTCTTCATCTCCAGGATGATAGGGCCATTACCGCCCTTGACCCATTTCAGCGCCTCCTCGGTCGCGCCGCGCACGGCCAGCACGTCCATGCCGTCAACCTGGATGCCGGGGATTCGGAAGCTCTCGCCACGGCGATAGAGCTGGTCCTCCGCCGACGAGCGATTGACGCTGGTGCCCATGGCATATTGGTTGTTCTCGATCACGAAGATGATCGGCAGCTTCCATAGCTCGGCCATGTTGAAGCTCTCATAGACCTGCCCCTGGTTCGACGCGCCATCGCCGAAATAGGCGACGCATACGCCGCCGTCCTTGTTATATTTGTGGGAGAAGGCAAGGCCGGTGCCCAGCGACACCTGCGAGCCGACGATGCCGTGGCCACCATAAAATTTATGCGCCACGCTGAACATATGCATGGAGCCGCCCTTGCCGCGGCTGATGCCCGCCGCGCGGCCGGTCAGTTCCGCCATGATGACATTGGGGTCGATGCCATAGGCCAGCATATGGCCATGGTCGCGATAACCGGTGATGACGCTGTCCTTGCCCGGTGTCAGCGCGGACTGGATGCCGACCGCGACAGCCTCCTGACCGATATACAGATGACAGAAACCGCCGATCAGGCCGAGGCCATAAAGCTGGCCCGCCTTTTCCTCGAAGCGGCGGATGAGCAGCATCTGGCGATAGAATTCGAGCAGTTCGTCCTTGCTCGCGTCATAATCCGTCGGCTCGCCCGGTGTCGGCTGGTTATGATGCCCGGACGGGGGGGAATCGGGCGTTTTCGCCGTGCGCGCACGGGACGGGGTTTTGGCCAACGAACTATCCTCACGATCAATATGTGAGAACGGGATATAGGCAACACACCGGGTCGGGCGCAATTGGAAGTATGGGCCTGACCGCCCATCGGGCGACTATATCCGACGAAAAAACCGGTTTTCCTGCCAGGCGGCACGGATTGCATAGCCATACATGGAAAGCTCGGGCACGGGCGGCGCTCAATTCAGCGGAACGATGACCTCGTCAGGATGGATCACATTCATCTTTCGGCGCAGCAATTCATCGACCATATCGGGATCGGCGTGGCGCGGGTCGACCAGATCGACGCGATTGGCGAGTTCGGACCGCTTGGCCTCCACCACCATCAATTCGGCACGGCGGTCCTTGAGCTGGCGCGTGTAATTCCCCCAGGCCAACAGCCCACTCGGCCCGATGATCGCATAACCGATAAACAGGATGAGGAGTGAGGTCGCCAGTGCCGGCGCGAGCGCCGAACCCAGAAGAAAACGTAATTTCGCGAGCTGTGCCATTGATCCTATGGGAATCACGAAGTTGGACGCGACGCAAGGCCTTTTTAGTTAACGCGCGACGAACCGATCCCCGCCGCGCGTCAATCCAAGACTAAAGGCGGATGATCAGCGGAAAATACCCCGCCCCGCATAGCGCGCGGCGGCGCCCAGCTCTTCCTCGATGCGGATAAGCTGGTTGTATTTTGCAAGCCGGTCGGACCGCGCGAGGCTGCCCGTCTTGATCTGGCCGCAGTTGGTGGCGACGGCCAGGTCGGCGATGGTGCTGTCCTCCGTCTCACCCGAACGGTGCGACATGACGGCGGTGTAGCGGTTGCGGTGCGCGATCTCGACCGCCTCCAGCGTCTCGGACAGGGTGCCGATCTGGTTGACCTTCACCAGCAGCGAGTTGGCAAGGCCCTGCTCGATGCCCATGGACAGACGCCTGGGGTTGGTCACGAACAAGTCGTCGCCGACAAGCTGAACCTTGTCACCGACCAGATCGGTCAGGATCTTCCAGCCCTCGAAATCATCCTCGCTCATGCCATCCTCGATCGACTTGATCGGATATTTGTCGACCAGATCGGCAAGATAGGCGGCCATTTCAGCCGGGGTCAGGCTCTTGCCCTCGCCCACCATCTCATATTTGCCGTCCTTGAAGAATTCGGTCGAGGCGCAGTCGAGCGCGAGGACCACGTCTTCGCCCGGCTTGTACCCGGCCTTCTCGATGGATTCGAGGATGAAGTCGAGCGCGTCGGTGGTGGACGACAGGTTGGGCGCGAAACCGCCCTCGTCGCCCACGGACGTCGCCAGACCCTTGTCGTGCAGGCCCTTCTTGAGGGTATGGAAGATTTCCGACCCAATCTGCACGGCATGGGCGATGCTGGTCGCGCCGACCGGCATGATCATGAATTCCTGGAAATCGATTGGATTGTCGGCATGCTCGCCGCCGTTGATGATGTTCATCATCGGCACGGGGAGGACATGCGCGGACACGCCGCCGACATAGCGATAGAGCGGCAGGCCGCGCGAATTGGCGGCGGCCTTGGCAATCGCCAGGCTGACGCCGAGAATTGCGTTGGCACCGAGGCGCGACTTATTCTCCGTCCCATCGAGCGCGATCATCGCTGCGTCGATTTCCTGTTGGTCTTCGGCATCCAGGCCGATGATCTCGTCGGCGATCTCGCCATTGACGGCGGCGACGGCCTTCAGCACGCCCTTGCCGAGGAACACGCTCTTGTCGCCATCGCGGATCTCGACCGCCTCATAAGCGCCGGTGGACGCGCCCGATGGCACGGCAGCGCGACCGAAACCGCCATCCTCCAGCACCACATCGACTTCCACGGTGGGGTTGCCGCGGCTGTCGATGATCTGGCGGGCGTGGACAGAAATAATCTCGGTCATCGGCTATCCTTTTCGCACTTGCGATAGTGGTTGCCAGCCGCTTAGCCAGCGCCGCCAGGGAGATCAATGAAAAGGAGGGGGGAACTGTTGAATCCCTCGTGCATTTCTATATCGTTGCAGTCCCGTAGCAGGGCAAAAACGCATCCATTCGGTCGTTCAATCGGGGATTATCCATCATGTCCAACGAAACTGGTGATCTCACCGCACCTCTTGACACCGCCGACGTCGAAAGCGCCATAGCGCCTTCCGTCAAGCAGGGCGCCAAGGATACGGTCGCGTCGCTGAAGGCCGCCGGCGCCGCTGCCAAGGAAACCGCGTCCGCCGCGGCATCCCATGCCAGGGAAACCGGCGAAGCCTGGAAGGAACAGGCCGGTGCCGCCGCAACCCAGGCCGTCGAAAGCGCGCGGGCCGCAGCCACGTCGGTCAAGGACCGCACCGGTACTGCCCTGCACAGCCTGTCCAAGCTGATCGCCGACACGGCGGAAACCGTCGATGGCAAACTCGGCCCCCAATATGGCGACTATGCCCGTCAGGCGGCGGAGAGTGTCGCCGGTGCGGCCCAGTCGCTGGACGAGAAGGACATCGACCAGCTTGTCACCGACGCGCGCGATTTCGTGCGGAAAAGCCCGGCGGTAGCGATCGGCGCGGCGGCTCTCGTTGGCTTCGTGCTGATGCGGCTGGCGCGCGGCGGCTCGAAGGACAGTTGAGCAGGCCATTGCCAGCGGCGATTTGGGCGCGATGATGTGGCCGATTATGGCGAAGCTATCATGAACAGGGATATGCAATCGGCCATGGACGGCGCAGCACAGGACGCCGAACGGGCAGCAGGCCTGACGGATGATCTTTCACTCGGCGAGAGCGTCAAGCGTGCCGTGAGCGCAGTCCGGGAGTCGATCGATGCCGAACTTTCCCTCGTGCGCCTGCGCGCGGCGATCGTGGGCAGTGCGGCCAAATGGATCGCGATCCTCGGCGTCATCGCCTTCATCACCGCCTTCGGGATGATCGTGACGCTGATGATCGGCGCCATCATGGCTCTCGCCCCGCTCTGGGGCCTTGGGCTGGCGTTGCTCGCCGTCACGGGAGCGGCACTGCTCGCCATCCTGCTCTGCGGCTGGGGGATCAGCGTGCAGATCAACCGGATCAAGAGGGTGGTGCCATGATCGAGCGGGAACCATCCCTTCAACAAGCCGAACTGCGGGCCAGCGCCGCCCGCCGGGAATTGCGCGCGGCGGCGGGCGACGCCTTCGCCTGGCTGACGCCCAACCGCCTCAAGGCGGAGGCGGCGATGGCCGCCGCCGAGCAGATCGACGAGGCAAAGGCGGCACTGCGCCGTTCCGTGACCCGCCATCCGCTGGCGACATGGTCCGCCTTCACCCTCATCACCGCCGTCACGGTCTATGCGCTGCGGCGCCCGGCCCTCGCGCTGACCCGCACGGGCATCGACGCCATCCGCGCGTTACGGCAACGCATTGCACGAAGGACGAAAAAGCTATGAGCAAGTCTCCCTCCGACACGCCCGAAAATGTCGCCGACAATGATGCGGGCGTGAAGGCCGGCGCACCCGAGGACACGCCGGTGCGGATCAGCACGTTCGTGAGCGAGCATCCGTTCGCGACGGCGGGCGCGGCCATTGCGGCGGGCGCGGTCATTGGCCTGCTGATACCCCGCTGGCGTATCGGCGCGGCGGCGGGATCGACCATCATCCGCACGGCGAAGAATGCGGCAAAGGCCGTTGCCGCAGCCGAAACCGCGCGCACCGTCCTGTCCAGCCTAAGCGCGGCGACCGGCAGCGTCAGGGCGGGAGCCAGTCGGCTGGCCGACCATCTGCCCGATGCGGACAGTGTGAAGGCAGGCGCTCGGCATGCCCTTGAATATGCGACCGAAACAGCGCAAAAAGCGGGCGAGAAGGTGGCGAACACCGCACGCCGCACAACCAGGGCTGGAGAGGACTGACCTTACACCGGCGCATTGCCGGTCAAACCATATGGGGATTACAGGTGAGCAAGTTGCATCTCGTCATGGGCGGTCGGGTTTCCGATCCGCAGGCGCTGGAGTTCGAGGATCTGAAGTCGATCGACATCGTGGGCGTCTTCCCGGATTTCAGTACTGCGGAAAAGGCATGGCGCGGTGCCGCGCAGCGGACGGTCGACGATGCCCAGATGAAATATGTCATCGTGCATCTCCACCGCCTGCTCGACCCGGACGCGCCGCAGCCGACGCTCTAATATCCTGGATTAGAGCCGGTCCGACACCATCGGATCGGCTTTTTTATAGGCGGTCTTCTATCGAGTGCTGGCGCCCAATGACCGCGTGACCCGCACATAATCCTCGACCGACAGGGTTTCGGCGCGGCGTTCCGAGTCTATGCCGCATTCGGCCAGGGCATCAAGCGCGCCGGGCAATCCGCGCAGGCTCTGGCGCAGCATCTTGCGCCGCTGGCCAAAGGCTGCCGCCGTGATGCGCGACAACAGGGCGGCATCGACACCTTCCGGGGCGGGCGTTGGGACGACATGCACCACCGCCGACATCACCTTGGGTGGCGGGGTGAAGGCGGAGCGGTGCACCTTCATCGCCAGCCGGGCGGACGAGCGCCACTGGGCCAGCACGGACAGGCGGCCATAGGCGGACGACCCCGGCCCCGCCACGATCCGCTCCGCCACTTCCTGTTGGAACATGAGCGTCGCAGACTGCCACCACGGCGTCCAGCGCCCTTCTTCCAGCCAGCCGATCAGCAGGGCGGTGCCGACATTATAGGGGAGATTCGCGACGATGTGCGCGCCCTCGCCCGCTTCGGCGGCAGCGTCGATCTTCATCGCGTCGCCGTCGATGAGGCGCAGCTTGCCGGGAAATGCCTCAGCCAGTTCGGCCAGCGCGGGAAGGCAGCGTTCGTCGCGCTCCACCGCCACCACGTCCGCACCGGCATGGAGCAGCGCGCGGGTGAGGCCACCCGGCCCCGGCCCGACTTCATAGACACGCTCACCGGCCAGCTTGCCCGGAACGGCGGCGATACGGGCGAGCAACTGGCCGTCCAACAGGAAATTCTGGCCGAGCGCCTTGCTGGCGCGCAGGCCGTGGGCAGCGATCACCTCGCGCAGGGGGGGCAGCAATGTCATGGCAATCTCGTCATGCTGCTCAGGCGCCTGCGCTCGATGCGCGGCGTCGCGCTTCGGCGTCGCGTGCCATGCGGATCGCCGCCATCATCGCCCGCGGGTCGGCCCTGTCCTGCCCCGCAATGTCAAAAGCGGTGCCATGGTCGGGCGAGGTGCGGACGATCGGCAAGCCAAGCGTGATATTGACCCCCTCGTCGAAATCCAGCGCCTTGAGCGGGATCAGCGCCTGGTCGTGATACATGCACAGCACCGCATCATAGCCCGTCCGCGCGCGCGGCGTGAACAGGGCGTCGGCGGGGTGCGGGCCGGTCACATCCAGCCCATCCTCGATCAGGGCCGCGATGGCGGGCGCGATGATCCGCTCCTCCTCATCGCCCATATGGCCGCTTTCGCCCGCATGCGGATTGAGCGCGGCAACCGCGAGGCGCGGCCGGGCGATGCCGAAATTGCGGTGCAGCCCCCGCGCCGTCACCAGTGCGCGGCTCCGGATCAGGTCGGTGGTGAGCGCCTGCGGCACGTCGCGCAGCGGGATATGGATGGTGATCGGCACGACGCGCAGCGACGGCCCCGCCAGCATCATCACCACATTGTTGCGCGATACGCCGCAACGTTCGGCGACAAATTCGGTCTGACCGGGAAAGGTGAAGCCCACCTCCGCCAACCGTGCCTTGGACACGGGACCAGTGACGAGCGCCGCCGCACCCTCCGCCTTGACCAGTCCGGTCGCGATTTCCAGCGAGTGGAATGCACAGCGCGCACCGTCCAGCGTGGGCTGGCCGGGTGCCGCCGTATCTCCTTCCTCGACATGGAAGCAGGGCAGCGCCCGGTCGAACACCTCCCGGCAGTCGGCGGGGTCCAGGATGCGCTCCACCGGCACGTCCGAAACCTGCGTGATGGAGCGCATGTCGCCCACCGCGAAGAACAGCGGCAGCGCTGCCTCCTTGCGCTGCAACCATGCCTTGGCGATGATCTCCGGCCCGATTCCGCTTGGATCGCCCACTGTCACCGCGAGCGGTGACAATGATCCGAAATCTGCCAGAGAATGGCTCATCAATCAGTTATATTCGATGATCGCGTCGCGGCGAAGATCGCGCAGGTAGATGCGGGCACGCTTGTTGACGCGCTCTTCCTCGATCTGGCTCATCACCTGATCGAAGGTCGGCATGGTGCCCTCGACCGGATCGTCACGGCCGCAGACGACCAGCACGCGCACGCCATCCGCCACCGCGCCGAACGGCGGGGTTGCCTGACCGACCTGCAAGCCCGCCATGATCTGCTGAAGCTGCGGCGGGAGGTCGCGAATCTTCACGCCCTCATTCTCCACCACTTCGGCACCCAGTTTTTGCGCGACGGCATTCGCCGTGCCGCAACCCTGGATGGACTTTACAGCAGCGGCGAACCTGTCCGCCGTCGCTTTCGCCTGTGCCGGCGTCGTGCCCGGCGTGAAATTAATGCCGATCTGCTTGAGGCTCAACGTCGCATCACGCGGATCGGCGGCCAGCACGCGCCGCTTGTCGATCAGATAGACGATAGAGTAACCGCCGGGCAGGGCGACAGGACCGCCGATCTGGCCGGGCTGCATCTGCTGCGCGGTCGCGGCCAATTCGTCCGGCAACTGCGCGGGTCGCACCCAGCCCAGATCGCCGCCGACCGCCGCCGTGGAGGCTTCGGAATATTGGCGGGCATAGGCCTGGAACGAACCGCCCTGCTTGATCTGATCGATGATCTTGGCAGCGTTGTCATGAATCTGCTGCGCGTTTTCGGGCGTGGAAGACAGGTAGATTTCGCCGATGCGAAATTCTTCGCTGCCCTTGGCCAGCTTCATCCGGTCGATCTGCGAGGTCACTTCTTCCTGCGACACATTGACGAAGGGCTGAACCTTGCGCCGCAGCAGGCGCTGCCAGGCCAGTTCGCCCTCGATCTGACGCTTGATCGACGCGGCGGAGGAGCCGTTGCTCTTGAGATAGCTGGCGAAGGCATCAGGCGTGGATTTGAAATTGCCCGCGACCCGCGCAAAACTCTGCTCGATTTCCGGCTGGGCGATGGTGATGTCATTCGCGGCCGCTTCCTGAATCTGAAGCGTCTCGTCGATAATGTTCCGCAACACCTGAAGGCGCAGCCGGTCGCGCTCCTCGTCATTCACCTTGCCCCCATTGGACAGCACGACAAGCGCGAGGCGCTGGTCGACGTCCGTGCCGGTGATGACGGTGCCGTTGATGATGGCGGTTGGCTTGCGGACAGTCGGGTCGTTCTTCCCGAAAACCATCACATCCTTGGGGATGTCGAGCTGATTGCTTCCCGGTTCGTCCGGCACGGACTGCGCCTGAACGGCCACGCCGCCCGACACCATCGCCACCATCGAAATCCCAAGAAGCGCCTGCCGCACCGCGCCTGACAAAACTGCCTTCAAATCTCTCTCTCCGTGTATGGAAAGCTTTCCATGTAGCGACACGCCCCACCGCGGAGCAGATTGCGCCAGACATGCCGCCTTGCGGCTGAACCAAAGCTGAGCGCCCTCCTCGGGAAAAGCCCTCTTATATGCCTAGATTGCGAAACGCCAGCCGCACGAGAAACGAATTGCCGCGCTGCGCGTCGCCAAAGCTCTGATACTCGCGGCGCCAGGTGAATTCGATGTTGATGCAGTCATCCTCATAAGCGATGCCTATATGATGCCTCAGCGGCGTATAGCCGTCGAAATTGGTCTGGGGATCGTCATCCTTGCCGGTCAGGTCGATGGTCGTGCCGCCGAAGACCGACCAGTATTTCGCAAAGGCCGCGCGTCCGCCCAGACGGATCTCCTCGACATCGCGCAGATCCTCGATACCGGAATCGACATTGCGGTTGAGCCGCAGATAGCTGACCCGCGCATAGCTCGCCTTGGATCCGACCGTCGCGTCGATCTCGTTCCGGCGAACCGCAAGATTATCCTTATCGAGCCGGAAACGGTGGGTGAGCGTCAGGAAATCCCTGTATCGCAGGTCGACGCGCCCGACGATATCCGAGAATCTGTCCGACAGGCCAGTGCCATTGGGCAGGATGGATGCCCGGTCGTTCAGGCGATAGCTTTGCCCGACCGTGGCCTCCAGCGAGAAATAGGGCCGGTCGTAGCGATAGTCGAAGCCATAGGTGACGCGGCTGCTATCCTCCCAGCGGTCATAGCCCGGAAAGCGGTTCAACGCGAAAAGATTGCTGTCGTCCAGATCGACGGCGCGTGCATCCTCGTTGGGAATGGTGAGATTGGCAGTGTGCGGAGAGGCGACCAGCTGGACGCGCGGCGCGATATGCTGGGTGCCGCCGAACAATTGACCCACGAACGGCCAGCGCACGTCCACCGCCGCTGCCGCTATGCCCCGCGTCTGCCAGCCGGCCGCACCCTGATAGATGACGGTGTTGGTCAGCGCGTTGTCGCCGCTGTGATACACGTCGCCGCGCAGATAGCCGGTCAGCGTGACCTCCTGCCCCATCCCCGTCAGGCGCCGCAGCGACCATTGCGCGCCCACGAAGGCGCGCTGCGTATCCTGTCCGGCGGTGCGGGTGATGGCCAGACTGTTCGCCTGCAATTGCAAGGTTCCGCCGCTCCATGGGTCGCGCAGGCGCAGGCGCCAGTCGAGAGCGGGCAGCGCGATCGGCACCTGTCCCTGCGGATCGCCGGGGCGCAGGGTCTGGAACGCCCAGCCGGAGATCGACAGATAGCTTTTGTCACCGATCCGCTCGGCCGTGACGTTGGACCGCAGACGGTCGTCGTAATTGATATTGTAGCGGTTGAGAAAAGTCCGGTCCGTCACCCGGCGCAGCGAACCGGAGATCGACCATTCCGGGCTAAGCTGGAACTTGCCGCTGGCGTCGATATAGCCGCGCACGTCCTGCGTCGAGGTCGTCACACCCGTCGCCGGGTCCGATCGCCTGCCATAGGTGAGATAGCCTGCAACCTGATAGGCGCCCCGATCCGTGAACTGGCGGTACTTGCCCTGAATCATCGGCAGGACATTGCTGTACACATGCGGCGTGACGGTCAGGTCGCGATTGGGCGCCAGGTCGAAATAATAGGGGACCGCGAACTCCAGCCCGTTCTGCACGATGCCGATGTCGGGGACCAGAAAGCCGGAACCGGACCGGCCGCCGACCGGATGCGCCAGGCCCGGCAGCGGTAGCAGCGGCAGGCCGAACAATTCCATGCGGGCACCGACATAATGCACCATTTCCCTGTCGCTGTCATAGACGACCCGCGCCGCCTTGATCTGCCAAGTCGGCGACTTGGGGCAACCCTTGTCATCCACCACCCGGCACGGCGAATAGGCCGCGCGGTTGAGGATGAAGACCGCACCCCGCCGCTCGCCCCGCTCCGCCGCGATACGGTCCCCCTGCTTGGTGACGAGGAGCAGGCTTTCGACGATGCCGTCCTTCAGGCTGTCCGTCACATTCACCACGTCGCCATAGGCGATATCGCCATTGGGATTGGTGATGGACACGTCGCCCTTTGCCACGACCTTGCCGGACACACGGTCCCATGTGACCATGTCGGCGCGCAGCACATTGCCATCGCGCGAGACCAGCACATTGCCCTGAGCCGTCACCACGTCCCGGCTGTTGTCGTACAGCAGCTGGTCGGCGGTGAAGCCGAGGTCGTCGCCCACTGCCTTTGGCGCGTTGGCGGACGCCGCTGCGGCTTCCGCCTCATGGGGCTTGCTGAGTTCCTGCGCGCCCGCGCTCCCGGTGAACAGGATGGAGGGCATGCAGCCAAGCACCGCCAGCAGCGCCAGACTGGCTGCCGGGGGTCTCCGCCCGAAATCACGACTATTGACGAAAGGCATGCGTGTTCGCGGTGGCCGTTTTGTGGGAACAGGATCGCCAGCCTATCGCATTGCTTGGCCATTGCTGCAACGCCCATGCACGGCCCTTGCGACGAATATCGCCAGCGGCCCAGGAGTATTCGATGCGAAAAGGGGTAATTCGCGATGGCAATGACCGCCGCACACCACTATCTCCCGGACACGCCCAAAAGAAATCAGACTGAGGAACAGGCCGTATCATGCTCGTCACCCTGACCGCGACGCTCCCCGCCGACACCGATTGCCGAATCTATCCTATTGCCAAGGACTCTGCGGTCGACCTCCCCCTTGCGTCTTCCGCGCTGGTCGCAGAGGCGGCGAAGGCATCGCGCTTTACGGGCGATGCGGGCAGCTGGTTCGAGACGTTCGTGACCGAGGACGGCCAGACGTTGCGCGTCGCCCTGCTCGGCACGGGCGAGGGCAAGACGGCCGATCTGGAGAAGGCGGGCGGCACCATCAGCGCGCGCCTCCAGACCTCCGGCGTCAAGCATATCGCACTGATCGGCGGCGAGCTGTCGGCAGAGGCGCTCGCGTCCCTCTCGCTGGGTGCGCGGCTGCGGGGATGGCGATTCGACACCTATCGCACAAAGCAGACCGAGGCGCAGAAGCCGAGCGTCGAGAGCCTTGCCATCGTGACTGGCGAAAGCAGCGACGCCCCGGCCTTCCTCTATGCCGATGCGGTGGTCGCGGGTGTCAGCTTCACGCGCGAACTGGTCGCCGAGCCGGGCAATATCCTCTATCCTGAAAGCTTCGTGGAACGCTGCAAGCCGTTCACCGATCTGGGCATCGAAGTCAGCATCCTGGACGAGGCAGACATGGCCGCCCTTGGCATGGGCGCGCTGCTGGGCGTCGGCCAGGGTTCGCCGCGCCAGTCACGCCTGCTCGCCCTGCGCTGGGACGGCAGCGGCGGCACGCAGCCCACTCCCCTCGCCTTCGTCGGCAAGGGCGTGACCTTCGACAGCGGCGGCATCTCCATCAAGGGCGCCGCGGGCATGGAGGACATGAAGTGGGACATGGGCGGCGCAGGCGCGGTGGCGGGCGTGATGAAGCTGCTCGCCCTGCGCAAATCCAAGGCGCATGTCGTCGGCGTCTGCGGCCTTGTCGAGAATATGCCGGACGGCAATGCCCAGCGCCCCGGCGACGTCGTGACATCCATGTCCGGCCAGACCATCGAGGTCATCAACACCGACGCGGAGGGCCGCCTCGTGCTGGCCGATACGCTGTGGTGGACGCAAAAGACCTTCAACCCCAAGACTGTGGTCAACCTCGCCACGCTGACCGGCGCGATCATCGCCGCGCTGGCCGATCAATATGGCGGCCTCTTCTCCAATGACGACATACTGGCCGGGCAATTGACCAGGGCGGGCGAGGCGACCGGCGAGAAATTGTGGCGCTTCCCGATGGGCGATGTCTATGACAAGATGATCGACAGCCCGATCGCCGACATGAAGAACACCGGCTCCCGCTACGCCGGGTCGATCACCGCAGCCCAGTTCCTCAAACGCTATATCGTCGACGGCGTCGCCTGGGCACATCTCGACATTGCGGGCATGGTCTGGG
The DNA here is from genome assembly GCA_036384115.1 of Sphingobium sp. Taxonomy (GTDB): domain Bacteria; phylum Pseudomonadota; class Alphaproteobacteria; order Sphingomonadales; family Sphingomonadaceae; genus Sphingobium. The sequence continues at coordinate 5,145 of DASVMZ010000006.1, read as the reverse complement.
CGGACAAGCCGGGTGCTTTGTTTGAAAAGGGCGCGACCGGCTATGGCGTGCGGCTCCTCGACCGGCTGGTCGCGGACCTGCTCGAAGCGGGCTGAGCCGCCCCCATGACGATGCGCGTCGATTTCTATCAGCTCAGCCGCGATCCCGTGGAGCGGGTGCTGCCGATGGTCGCCGCGCGTATCCTGGACGAGGGCGCACGGCTGCTCGTCGTGTCCTCGGACCGCGAGCAGCTGGGCCGCATCTCCGCTCGGCTGTGGGATGCCGGGGCGGCGAGCTTCCTCGCCAACGACCATGCCGACGCGCCCTTGCCGGAGGTGCAGCCTATCCTGCTGTCCCCCACCTGCATCGCCGCCAATGGCGCGACCCGCATCGCCCTGACCGACGGCCAGTTCCGCGAGGAGGCGCTGGCCTTTGAGCGGACATTCTATTTCTTCGATGCCGACACCATCGGCGCAGCGCGGGAAAGCTGGCGCACGCTGGCCAAGCGGGAGGATGTCGAGCCGCATTTCTGGCGGCAGGAGGGTGGCCGCTGGCGGCAGGGGCCGTAGGAGGCCGACATAAGGGGCCGCCCCGTCATATTGGATGCCAGCGTGTGCGCCCGGCCGCAATCCTCCCGGGCAATCGCCTCCGGGCTTGATCCCATTGCCCTGTGCGGTTAGAGGGCGCGCGACTTTTCTTTCCCAACAGTTTCGGAGTTTCCCGCATGGCTGCGACACGCACCTTCTCGATCATCAAGCCCGACGCGACGCGACGCAACCTGACCGGCGCCGTCACCAAGGTGCTGGAGGAAGCCGGCCTGCGCGTCGTCGCGTCCAAGCGCATCCACATGAGCCAGGCGCAGGCCGAGGGCTTTTACGCCGTCCACAAGGAGCGTCCCTTCTTCGGTGAGCTGGTGTCCTTCATGATCTCCGGCCCCGTCGTCGTGCAGGTTCTGGAGGGCGAGAATGCCATGCAGGCCAACCGCGACATCATGGGCGCCACCAACCCCGAGAACGCCGCCGAAGGCACGATCCGCAAGCTGTTCGCCGAATCCATCGAGGCGAATACCGTCCATGGTTCGGACAGCGACGAGAATGCCGCGATCGAAATCGCCTATTTCTTCAAGCCCGAAGAAATCGTCGGCTGAGCCTGTTTCCCGCGCGGCAGGATGAATGCCGTGCGGGAACTCCCGGCCGTTTCAGGTTTTTTCCAAGGGAATCCCCCGATGGAGACCCGAGATGAACCGCGCCCTTGTCGCAGCGATGCTGCTGGCCTCCGCCGCCCTGACGGTATCGGGGATCGACGAGGCGAAGCGTGGCCGCAAGAAGATGCTGCTGGCCTCCGCCGCCCTGACGGTATCGGGCTGTGCTACCCTGAAAGGTGCCGCGATCGGCGGCGTGGCTGGCGCGGGCGTGGCAGCCGTCACCGGCAAGAGCGTAGAGAAGGGCGCGGCCATCGGCGGTGTCGGTGGCGCTGTGATCGGCACCGTGGCAGACTGATACAGTAGCGGGTCAGCGACCTGTGGCTGGACGGACCGGACGGATCAGAAACTGTCTGCCACGTCCAGCAACCGGGTGAGTTTTTTCGGCGCGCTGCTGCGCCAGCTGCGCGTGAGCCAGACGTTTACATGATCCCAGTCGACGCCTGAACGATTGAGTCGAATACCGATCCAGTCCGACGCACCATAATAGGCCGGACGAAAATAGCTGTCCGGCTCGGCCTCGATCAGCGCCGTCATCTCATCCTGTCCGCTGGTCTTGACCAATATACCAATGGCATCCTCGCCATGATGACGGTTGAAGAGGATCGCGAAGAATTTGCCGGACTTCTCGCCGCCGACGCGCCAGCCCGGCGAGCCATGGGCAGGGCGCGCGCTGGTTGCCGGCAGGGCGAGCGCCAGCGCCGCTACCCGTTGCTCGATCCACGCCGGGTCGTTCTGCCGCGAAACATGGCGCGCCAGCACGCGGCTATAGAGTTGATGCTCCGCGATCAACACCCGCGCGGCGAGGCTAGCCTCATCATCGCCCGGCAGAACCGCCACCCGCGTCTGCCCCAGCACCGGGCCATCGTCCAGATCGGCGGTGACGAGATGCACGCTGCATCCGGCATGGCTGTCCCCCGCATCCAGCACGCGCTGGTGCGTATGCAGGCCCTTGTAGAGCGGCAGCAACGAGGGGTGGATATTGAGCATCCGCCCTTCCCACTGGCTCACAAATTCCGGGGACAATATCCGCATATAGCCTGCCAGCGCGACATAATCGGCACGCGCCGCGACGATGGCATCATGCATCGCCGCATCATGATCGACCCGCGTCATCCCCTTGTGGGGCAGGGCATAGGTGGGCACGCCCTCCGCTTGCGCCAGTTTCAGACCGCCTGCGTCCGGGTTGTTAGACCCGACCAGCATGATCTCATAAGGGCAGTCCTCGACCCGGCTGGCATAGAGCAGCGCCGCCATATTGGTCCCGCCGCCGGACAGCAGCACGGCGACACGAGCCTTGGGAGATGCCCGTTCAGCCAAGATGTACGGCTTTCCAGTCGCCCTTGCCGCCCCAGGTCTCGGCCGATCCCTTGACGGTGCAGCCCTTCTCCCCGGCCTCGATCACGCCGATACGATGCACGGCCTCGCCAGCCGCTTCCAGTTCGGCGATGACATGGGCGACATCTGCCGCCTTCACCACGACAGCCATGCCGATGCCGCAGTTGAAGGTGCGCGCCATCTCGCCCGGTTCGATATTACCCTGCGCCTGGAGGAAGGCCATCAGCCGCGGCTGCGCCCACTGGTCGGCGTCGATCGCCGCATGCAGGCCATCGGGCAGGATGCGGGGAATATTCTCCAGCAGGCCGCCGCCCGTGATATGGGCCATCGCATGTACATGGCCGGACCGCACCAGCGGCAGCAGCGGCTTCACATAGATGCGGGTCGGCGCCATCAGCGCGTCGATGAGCAGCACGTCCTGATCGAACAGCGCGGGCCGCTCCAGCTTCCAGCCGCGATCCGCCGCGAGACGGCGGACCAGCGAATAGCCATTGGAGTGGACGCCCGACGAGGCAAGACCCAGGATGACATCGCCATCCGCCACCTTGTCGGCGGTCAGCACCTGGTCGCGCTCCACCGCGCCGACGCAGAAACCGGCAAGGTCATAGTCGCCCGCCGCATACATGCCCGGCATCTCCGCCGTCTCACCACCGATCAGCGCGCAACCGGCCTGTAGGCAGCCCTGCGCGATACCGGCGATCACCTGTTCAGCCACGCCATTGACCAGTTTGCCGGTCGCGAAATAATCGAGGAAGAAAAGTGGCTCGGCACCCTGTACGATCAGGTCGTTGGCACACATGGCGACCAGATCGATGCCGACCGTGTCATGCCGATTCGTGTCGATGGCGAGCTTGAGCTTGGTGCCCACCCCGTCATTGGCCGCGACCAGCAGCGGGTCGGTGAATCCCGCCGCCTTGAGGTCGAAAAAGCCGCCAAACCCGCCAAGATCGGCGTTTGCGCCCGGTCGCCGGGTCGCCTTGGCAAGCGGCGCGATGGCGCGGACAAGGGCGTTGCCTGCGGCAATGTCTACCCCTGCCTGAGCATAGGTGTATCCGCCGGAAGCGGGCGTGGGCTGGTTCTGCTTGGGGTCCATGGGACGCCCTTACCAAATCGGGCTTGGTTTTCCAGCCCAATGCCGCCAAAAGGACGCCCGTGATACGCACCCTACCCGCCATCAGGCCCGTTCCCATCGTCGCATCGCTGCTGCTCGCCGCTGCTGGAGCGATCCTGATCGCGCAGATCGAGGGCGATCGTGGCATCGCGCCCATCGCCAGCAGCGCGGATTTCGAGGTGCCGGACGTTGACGTCGACGTCTATGGACCCAATGCCGACAGCGCCCGCATGACCGGCTGGAAGCTGGCGCAACGCCTGGCATGGCACAAGCTGACCCAGACCACCAATGGCGGCGCGGGCAGTACGCTGCCCGATTCGGCGCTGGACGCGATGGTCTCCGCCATTGAGGTGCAGAAGGAACAGATCGGTCCCAATCGCTATATCGCCCGGCTGACCGTCCTGTTCGACCGCGCCCGCGCCGGTCAGGCATTGGGCGTGTCCGGCCAGTCGATGCGTTCGCCGCCGCTCCTCGTCCTGCCGGTGCTGACCGAGGGCGGGACGAGCGCGATATTTGAATATCCCACCGAATGGCAGCGCGCATGGGCGGTGTTCCGCACGGCGGACAGCGCGATCGACTATGTCCGCACCTCGGGCGCGGGCGCAGACCCTATGCTGCTCAACGCCGGGCAGGTCACGCGGCGCGGACGCAACTGGTGGCGCGTCCTCCTCGACCTTTATGGCGCGGCGGACGTCATCATGCCGCTCGCCCGGATCGAGCGGGTATCGCCCACAGGTCCGGTGATCGGCCGATTCGCCGCACGCTATGGTCCCGACAATCACTATATCGGCGGCTTCACCCTGCGCGTCGAAAAAGCGTCCGATATTCCGGCGATGATGACGCAGGCGGTCAAGCGCATGGATGGCCTCTATACCCAGGCGCTGATCAGCGGCGTGCTGCGCCCCGATCCGTCGCTCATCATCGAGGCGCCGGTCAGCGACACGGCGGCGGATGTGGCGGATGGCGATGCGGGCATCACCGAATATGTGCCCGCCGATGCATCTGCCACCACCGGCGCCGTGACGACCTATCTCATCCAATATGACACGCCCAACGTCGGGTCGGTCGGACAAGGCGAATCCATCCTCCGTTCCATCCCCGGCGTGCGGTCGGCGAGCACCACCAGCCTGGCGCTGGGCGGCACTTCGGTGATGCAGGTGACGTTCGGCCAGTCGCTGGAGGAATTGCGGGTCGCCCTGTCCGCGCGCGGCTATACCGTACAGGGGTCCGGCACGACCCTCCGCATCGTCCGGCGCAGCGCGTCGGCCAGCCCACCTGCCGGGGAGTTGGAGTGACCCAGCTCCCGCTTCCCATCGACTGGAGAAGCAGCGGCCAGCACAGCGCGATCATCGTGGGAGAGGGCAATCGCGATGCGGTCGCGCTCTTGTCCCGCCCCGATCTGTGGCCGTCCCATTGCACCCTGCTTGTCGGGCCGCCGCGATCCGGCAAATCCTCCATCGCCGCCGAAATCGCCGGGCAGGGCCTGGCCGAGGTTATCGACGATGCCGACAGCAAG
>DASVMZ010000005.1:0-18950 GCA_036384115.1 Sphingobium sp. | reverse complement strand
CCTAGGCTCAGGACCCATTAATTGCTTGCGGTAATGATGACTGTTTGATTCAATGGCGGCGCGAGGAGGCGCGCCATGAGTGATCTGATCTGGCTTTCTGAGGCACATATGCGGCGGATCGAGCCGTATTTCCCATTGTCGCACGGTGTGCCACGGGTCGATGATCGGCGGATCATCAGCGGGATCATCTTTGTGATCAAAAACGGTTTGCGGTGGCGTGACGCGCCAGCCGAATATGGGCCGCCGAAGACGATCTACAACCGCTTCATCCGCTGGAGCCGGCTCGGCGTGTTCAACAAGATATTCTCAGCCCTGGCGGCGAAGGGTGGCAAGCCTGATCAGTTAATGATTGATGCGACCCATCTGAAGGCGCATCGCACGGCGGCGAGCCTCTTAAAAAAGGGGATGTTCCCAGACGTATCGGACGGACCAAAGGCGGCCTGAACTCAAAGCTCCATGCCGTTTGCGACGGCAAGGGGCGGCCACTCATAATGTTGCTCAGCGAAGGACAGATGAGCGACTATAGGGGGGCCGCGCTCATGATCCACGCCTTCCCCAAGGCCAAGGTCCTGCTCGGCGACAAGGGGTATGACGCGGACTGGTTCCGGGAGGCTCTGGCCGAGCGCAAGATCAAAGCCTGCGTTCCGTCCAAAGCCAACCGCAAGGTACAGATCCTGCACGATAAGACCCTCTACCGCCAGCGGCACAAGATCGAAAACATGTTCGGACGGCTCAAGGACTGGCGGCGCATACACACCCGCTACGATCGATGTGCCCACACCTTCATCTCCGCCATCTGCATCGCCGCCACTGTCATCTTCTGGATCAATCAATGAGTCCTGGGCCTAGATGGCATGCTGGAGAGGCGGCTATTTTACTTTTCCCTGCGCGAAATCACAAGCCCTCCTCTCCCCCTCCTCGCGCCTTTCACGGAACCATATTGCCAGGCGGTCACCCACCCGCATCAGTCGAGGGGGCCGCTGCCAAATTCTTCACCACCAATGGCACGATCTGAAACCGATGACCGAGATAGCTACGTGCTTGAATGAGCGGGCCTATGATCCCGCCGGGTTGGTTGAAGCCGGTTGTACCGCCTCGTTTTGTTTGAGATGATCAAGGGTCGCTTTATCTGGCCGACCGTCGAACCAACGACTCAGAGCGGCCTCGAAAAGGGAACCGCCGCCGGCAAGCACGAACAATGTGAGGCAGGAGCGCAGTTTCATCGCATCGACGGAGCCGAAAATTCTGTCGGCCGTCGTGGCAGACTGGTCTTGCAGCGCCATGACGGATGCCCGCAGGCGGGGGCCGAGAATGGGATGGGCGAGATAGGCTTGCGCCTCCGCAAGCGAGCCGAGCGCGTAACGCTGCGCCATCGCGCTTTGACCGAGGCCGCCAGCTGAGGAAAGATGAACCACATCCAGTGAGTGCGCTTGGCGCCCCTCTCGATTTCGGCGAGAGCAGCTGCATGGACATCCCGCTGGGCATCGACAAATCGCGAAAGGTTGAAAGTATCGGACATGGATAGGAGAGCGAAGTTGGAGATTGCGAATTCCCTCCTCCCACGCACTCGTGGAAATAGATGTGCCAGTGGCCGCCGCTAATTCCGCGGCAAGCTTTGCGCACAATTCATGCTGATCAAAGTTAGTTTACACTGGCCGGATGCTCCCGATCTTCCAATCTGCGTTTCCCCCAGCCAAAGCGCAATCAGTCTCAATCCCGTCCGGCTCCCAAAAAAGGGCCATTCGGTCCGCGAGGTATCAGCATCGGGGCGAGAACATGAATGAAATAGCTGGTTGGATCGCACCTGTCGCCACAATGCTCGTGGCGATGATGACCGCTGCCAATCTAGGGGCGCGCATCACTGGGACTGGATTTGCCATATTCACCCTTGGCTCGGTGTACTGGTGGATCATGGGGTTAACTTCCGGGCAAACCAACCTGCTAGCGACCAATTGTTTTCTGACCGTCGTCAACCTGTTTGGCGTATGGCGATGGCTGGGTCGCCAGCGTGCCTATGAGATGGCGGGAAATCGGCAGCGGTCGCCAGCCGCCACTCATTCACCCCCACATTGTTCACCGCGACGGGTGTAGCAGGACTGCCTGTATTGGACCGGCATGGAGCAAAACTGGGCAAGACGGTCGAGGCGCTCTTACGGTGTGACAGGGGCGACATCAGCTATATCGTTCTGGCACGCGGCGGCGTCGGTGGCGTTACCAAAAAACCCTGCATACCATAGAGCGGGACGCCGTGCATTTCAGTTGCAACCACATCAAGCTGCGGGTCGATGCAGAGGAGTTACCCCCCGCTTGTCGATGACGCCTGGCCGAGCGTGGCACCTCGGACGGTCATGCCCGCCTTGATGGGCGACGCGTAATGACCAGCCTTGCATGGATGGCGACTGTCCTCGCCGACAACCTCGAAACAAGTGAAGTCGCCTTCTTTGCAACGACGATCAACAGGCCGAGAGTCTGGCAGCGGCGCTGGCCGCGATGGCGCCCGACAAGCCTGTCATCTTCCTCCCCTCCAGCGATGCATTGCCCGGTGACCGTGCGCCGGCATCTCCGGCCAACCATCGGCCGATGGGTCGCGGCTTTGCGCCGTTTGCGGATGTTGCAGTCGGAGAAGAACCGACAGCAAATTGCCTGCATCTTCAGTGGCGAGGCAGCGGCCCGCCGCTATCCACCGCCTACCGCTTTCGATCAGGCTCCGCCAAGCCTCCAGATCGGTAATATGCTGGACATGGGCACGTTCGAGAACGAGCTTATGACAATCGGCTACATTGTCGATGAACCGAGAGAAATCGCGGTGCGCGGCGAAGTCATCGACATTTTCCCGGTGGATGCACGATCTTGGCTGCCAGCATAAGTGGCGATCCAGACGCAAACACGCGACCAGCCATGGCGCGAGGGGTCTCGGACGAGATCAGGTCGACAAGCAAAATGTTGGACCATTTATTTTGTGCGAGCAACCGATGGGCTCTAGCCAGAGCATCGACACGCACTTGCACGCCGGTGGCGAATGTCTGGATCGAAGCTCCACTCCCAAGCCGGACGAAGCTCTGAACCAGAGCCAGCGCATTCATCGCGCGGTGGTCAACCTCCATCAGCAGGAGCCGTTCAGCCTGCTCACCGGTTTGGGCGATGCGTCGTGCGAAAATATCATGCTGGGAAGCAAGAAAATAAATCAATAAGCCAGTCTCATCCGTAACCGGGCTGATTACGAGTTGATTCCAGAAGGTCGATCCGTCCCTGCAATAATTAAGCAGTTCGACCTGAACTTCACATCCGTCCGAAAGTCCGGCGCGTATAGCAGCGACATCTGCAGGGCCATTGTCAGGGACCTGCAGAAATAGGCAGTTTCGTCCGATTATCTCGTCGGAGTTGTAGCCAGTGAGGTCCAGAAAAGCCTTGTTGGCAAGAACAATCGGCTGATCTGACTTCCTCGCATCACTCACCACCATAGGCACTTTGGTCCGTTCCAGCGCAACCAGAGCCAGCTCGCGCCGGTCTCTCAATATGTCCAGACTTATAGCCGCCGGGGCGTCACCTCTAAAAGTAGCGAGTCCCTCACCTTTGTCCATCTTGTCCTCTCACGGTTGGTAGCCAAGCAAGATTCACGGGTTCAAATCAGCAGACTAACAAGACGTTTTCGACGCCGCCTATTCGATAACAATGATTGAGGCGATTTCCATTTAATTTCGGACCAATAGTCAGGCCGCTAAACTATACTCTGGAAAATATTTCGCTAACGGATCTTGGAATGGATCAGGTAGCTTCAGCATAATAGCTGGACACACGGTCTGCATAAGCCACATTAAATTCGGGCGCATTGTTTGCCCAGCTCGGGCCGCCTTCCAAAAGGCGCCTATCAGCCGTGACAATGTAGTGATCATTAGGCACATCATAAGCAAGCAGCGTGAAGGGAACCGGATAGTAACTTTTACCAAGACCAAGAAAACCGCCTAAACTCAACACCGCATAGCAAATCTGACCAGAGAATTTATCGATTAAGAATGACTGAACATGGCCAAGCTTGTCACCATCGCGTGACCGAACTTCGATATTGTCAGGCTTCACGCTTGCAAGGAGCGAAGTGCTTTCCGAATTATCCGTCAAATTCCGTCCAGTCCATGAAGTTGCTGATGGATGAACGTAGCAGCGCAGGCGGGGTTCCTATGCTCAGATCTAAAATCGCTCGGCCAATGGGCAATTTGATGAGCGCCGCGACAACTCAACCTCTAAGACCGGGCCGCACAGCCCATATGGCGAACCGCATGCTTGTTCGTCACGCAGGAGACCCTGATATAATGGGGCGAGTGAATGCTGGGAAACTATACCTGCGAGGCGTGAACTTTCTAAAAAAATTTTGACTTCGCGCGCTTGACGCTTTCCCAGCAAAATACTGAACGACAGGACGATTGGGCGTAGCTTTGCAGCGTTAGCCCATCTGACTTGATATAGTGCGTGCGGCTCCCATGGTTTGAAGGGTTACGCTCGATATTGCCCGTTGGACGCATTACCAGCTGTGGAGCGCGAGCTTGCATGACATGCGCTGCCTCTATGACGGCAACAGGACGAAATTGCTTGTCTCCGGCCTGATCGATCTCGACCTCATAAGTATGGACCTTGAAACTGACCAGTTGCACGCTTCCAAAAGCGGTTGTCAGCGCCATGTCAGCCGCATCGCGCCCGCAAGCCATACATTATATGTGGCATCGCGATGATTGCTGCCTTTACGATAAAAATCGCTAATTCGCGGAAAGTTGCACGATCATGTGGGAAATAGATGGTTCGCGGTGACAGAGAAACATGCGCCTGTTTGTAACGGTTGAGTAGAAGCGGCGGAGAGGGCCTCGGGAACTTTGGAAGAGGCTCCGCAGTTTGGCACCACCTCAACGATAGAAGAGACAGCCCATGCTTCGCCCACTTATGATTGTCAGCACACTTGCGCTTGCTCTAAGCGCCCCTGCGCTCGCCCAGGTCTCGGCATCATCTACAGGATCCGCCACCGCTTCAGACATAGGCGTTTCACCCCTTATGGGCGTGTCAGCCACAGATTATGTGAAGCTGGCGGCTGATTCTGACCTGTATGAAGTGCAGTCCAGTCGCGTCGCTCTGATCCGCTCAAAGCGGGATGACGTTAAAGGTTTCGCCCGAGAAGTGATCGCAGATCATACCTTGACCACCAAATCATTGCTGGCGGCATTGAAGAACAAGGATCGCACCATTGCGACGCCTTCGACGCGGCTCTCTTCCGACAACGCCGCTAAAATCGAGCTATTGAAAAAGGCGCCAAAAGCGAGCTTTGACGACCTTTACCTCCAGCAGCAGGCACAGGCTCATCAAGCGGCATGGGCCTTGCACAAGGGCTACGCCACAGACGGCACCGATCCGGCACTGAAGCAGGTCGCTTCGACAGCGGTACCGGTGATCGAACGCCATCTGGGCCATGCGAAGCAGTTACTGCCAGCGGCGCTGTCACCCGCACAGTGAAGCGCATGGACGGGACGGCATTTGCCGTCCCGTCCCTCTTTCGTCTCGGAAACGAGACTGGATATGTGCTCATTTGACTTCGCCCCCAACGCCATTCACGTTCATGTCAGGATTACAGATGACCGATGTCAGCCATGATATTTCGACGCTTAATAGTCTTATCGCTAGCACCATCGACAGCGCGGACGGGTATAGTGAGGCGGCGAAAGACGGCCAGAATGGCCGCTTCGCAACGCTGTTTACCAGCCGAGCCAATGAGCGCAGGCGTATCGCTACGCTGCTTCAACAAGAAGTTCGCTCACTTGGCGGCAATCCAGAGGAAAGCGGCACCGTGCTGGCAGGCGCGCACCGCATCTTTACAAACCTAAAAGCCCTCGTGACCGGCAACGATGACAAGGCGATTATCAACGAGGTCGAGGCCGGCGAAGATCATATCAAAGCAAAATATGAGGACGCCCTGGGCGACACGAACCTTTTGGCGTCCGTGAAAGCGATCATCGAAAGCAGCTACTCATCCATCAAGGAAGGTCACGACGAAATGCGTGATCTCAAGCACTCGTTGCAAGGCTGATATACTGGCCGTCGCGCCAATCCTTCATTCTTTCCGATCCGGGCATAGTCCCGGATCGGAACGCGAACGTCGCGCGGCCCACACCCTACAGACGTCACATTCAAGCCCGTGTTGCCTCCACCGCTGATGGGCGTCAGCCGCGCCGAACAGGTGATGGACAAAGTCTCTGCCCTTGATCTCCAACTGACCGGGCGGGTGCTTGCTGCACTCGACACCGTGAGTTCAAATGGTGGAAGTTTCCTCTATGGGTTGATCCAGCGCAAAGTACGCAACCATTTGTGAAAGCGGACATTGCGGGACTATATGGCTGGCACCTTACCCAAGCGAGGGGCCAGTGTTCCTTTTTTCATTCAGCTTAACTTGACAAGGCAAGCATATGTCTGGTCAAGATGCGAAAGATTGACGCCCTCTGGATGACCATATCCTGGCGCAAAAACCGAAAGATTACTCATTTTCCGTCCGGGCCACATCCGCGTTGAAAATGGACGCCGCTATGTCGTCAGTATCGGTTCTCTCCAAGACGGAACGGTCATTTCCAACGGCTGCGGTGATCGCATTCACCAGTTTCTCGATGCCGTAAGGCTTGGCAAGGATGACCGCGCCCATTTCTGCATTGGCCACCGCGGCATCTCCGGTCGCATAGACGATGCCAATGCCGGGCCGCACGGCACGCGCCTTATGGGCCAACTCGGAGCCAGAGATGCCGGGCAGATTGACGTCCGTTACCAGGGCATCCACAGGTACTGTCTGAAGCGCCGTCATGGCATCTTCTGCACTGGCCGCATCGACCACGACAAAGCCGCTTCCCTGAAGCATCTCGGCCGTGTTCATGCGAATCAACGCATCATCTTCGACTAGGAGGATGGTGCAGCGCCCAGCTTCCGAGCCCGTCATTCCCTGCTTTTGGGCCGACGACAGGGCTGTGCCGGACGCTGCCGACGATGCCAGATTATGCTGCTGCTGATTGCCAAGAACATGCCGGAATTTCCGGGCCAGCGCCTCGCGCGTATAGGGCTTGGAGAGAAGCTCGAGCCCGGCATCCAGCTTTCCGCCATGGACGATCGAATTTTCGGTATATCCCGATGTGAACAGGACCGCGATGCCCGGAATACGCTCGCGCGCCTTACGGGCCAGCTCAGGACTTTTCAACGTGCCCGGCATTACGACGTCGGTGAACAGAATGTCGATCGGTACGCCGCTTTCCACGACGCTCAGGGCGCTTGTGGCATCGACCGCCTTGAGGACGCGATAGCCAAGATCAGTCAGCATCTCGATCACCGTCGCGCGAACCTCGTCATCGTCTTCGACGACGAGCACCGTTTCGCTGCCGCCAGCGATGGGACCTGTATCGAGAATGACTTCGACGTCTTCGCTCTGCATGGCACGGGGCAGGTAGAGCTTGATGGTCGTCCCCTCGCCTATCTCCGAATAGATTTTGACATGGCCGCCGGACTGCTTGACGAAGCCATAGACCATCGAGAGACCAAGGCCGGACCCTTTGCCTTCGCCTTTGGTTGAGAAAAACGGCTCGAACACCTTCTCGATGATGTCGGGCGTCATGCCGCTGCCGGTGTCCGTGACGGCAAGCAAGACATATTGCCCCGCCGTTACCTCTTCGTGCGCAACTGCATAGTCGTCATCGAGATGGGCATTGCCCAATTCGATCGTCAGCTTGCCATGACCATTCATCGCATCGCGGGCGTTGATAGCAAGATTTAACAGGGCATTTTCGATCTGGGCCGGATCGATGAACGTGTTCCACAGCCCACCGCCGACAACCGTTTCAACCTCGATGCTTTCGCCGATGGCCCGGCGCAGCATGTCGTCCATTCCGCGGACGATCCGCGTAACGTTGACGACCTTGGGTTCCAACGCCTGTCGGCGTCCGAAAGCCAGCAACTGGGAGGCAAGCTTCGAGCCGCGCGACACACCCGCCATCGCATTGGCGACGCGGCGCTCAGCGCGGTCGTTGCCCGCTATATCCTTGGCCAGAAGTTGAAGATTGCCGGACACTACCTGAAGTAAATTGTTGAAGTCATGGGCAACGCCGCCGGTCAGCTTGCCGACCGTTTCCATCTTCTGCGCCTGGGCCAGCTTGGCCTCGGCCTGGCGACGTTCGTCGATCTCGGTAATGACACGGGCTTCCAGGCTCTCGTTGAGCTGGCGCAACTGGTCCTCTGCACGGGCGCGATGACGAGCTTCTTTCGCCAGCTTCTCGGCCTGCTCGCGCAACGCTGCCTCGGCGGCACGTTGATGGGTAATGTCGGTATGAACCCCGACCCACTCCAATATCTCGCCGGTTTCATCGAGGATCGGCAAACCGCGGATGGCAAAGCTGCGCCATGTCCCGCAGTGCCTGCGGACGCGATGCTCGAACACGAACATGGTCTTTGACGCCACCGCTGCTGTCCAGGCATCAATGGTGGGCGCAATATCGTCAGGATGAACGGCGTCCGACCATCCAAAGTCCTGATACTTCTCAAAACTTTGGCCGGTCAATGCAGCCCAGCCCGGTTGCTCGCCCAACATCCGACCGTCCGGACTGTTCGTCCACAGCACACCATGCACCGCGTCCATTGCCGTGCGAAACCGTCCGTTGCTAACCTCGAGAGCCGCTTCACGTTGGGCGCGTTCTTCGATGTCAATGGCAAGGACATGGACGCCGGGAACGGAGCCGTCGGCTTCCACATGGGGAATATAGCGGATCTCACAGCGGCGTGCCCGGCCAAGCTTATGGGTCAGCACTGCCTCGGTGGAAAAAGTCTCGCCAGCCAGACCCCGTTCCAGCGACGGAACACGATCCCGGTACAGGGCTTCACCCACCATCTCCACCATCGGCTTGCCGACCATTTCCTGCGGATCGACGCCCAGCCAATCAAGGTAACAACTGTTGGCAAAGCGATAGACATGATCGCGGTCGACGTAGGATACCAGCATCGGGACGGCATCGGTGATCCGGCGCAACTCCGCCTCGCTCGCTGCCAGCCGCAGCTCCGCTTCCACGCGGCCGCTATTATCGACGATGGTGCACATCACCCCACCAACTGTTCCATCATTCACATAGACGGGCGTGTAGAAGAGATCGAGGATCAGGGTTTCCATGCCATGAGGCCGATGGAACAGGATCGGCTGGTCGTGGTGGGAAATGACCTCGCCGCGCAGGCCCGCTTCCATGATCGGGCGATTCCATTCCCATACCTCGGGAAATGCAGTCGCAACGGGACTGCCCAATGCCATCGGATGCCGGTCGCCCGCGATCGCGCGATAGCCGTCATTATACAGCATGATGTGATCGGGGCCCCACATCAGAACCTTGGCCACTGGGGAGTTTACGATATTGGCGACGGTGGTACGCAGTTCGGCGGGCCAGTTCCCTTTAGGTCCCAGCGCCGTCGCACTCCAGTCACGCTCACGGATCAACGCACCGCAATCACCACCCGCAATCGGCCACTCGCGATCCGGGTTCGTAACCGCTTGCCGAACGGCCGGACCTTCCCGGTCACGCAGCAGCTTGAGAGCGGTGCGAACCACCTCGCTCGCGTTGCCATAATCGCCGGATGCGAGCCGCTCCTCGATGAAGCCACCCAATTCTGGTGTCAGGGAAATATTGCGGGAGAGTCTGGTCGTGGACATAGTCGCCCATCACCACACAGTCCCTTTGTGTCAATAAGTAACAGGCTCGTTTGATCGCATGGGTTTGGATGTCCCGCAGGCAGCATCGGGAATTCGATACGCGGGGCCACCCATTTTTCTATCACGCTCCACCCAGATGATCAGCCAACGGCTCCTTGTAAGGGGCGGCGCTTCAGAAAGGCTCGCCGTCTAAATATGGCTGATCGCCGATCTGGGGACCGCAATCCGCCGCCCGGCGTTACAGGAGACGAAAAATCAAGGGAGATGTGGGTGCACAAGATTATTATCACTGGTTCGCTGCTTGCCCTTCCCTTCGCGCTTACCGCCTGCGTTGTTCGCACAACCACCGCCAATAGCTCGGCCAGCGACGCCAAAGACAGCATAGGTCAGGCCGGATGGACCGACGGCAACGTGCGCGCGTTGCAAGATGCCATCGGACGCCGCGCCGACCATGGCCTCGACCATCTGAACTTTGCGGTGAAGGCAAGCGACAAGGCAAACCTCACTCAGGCGGCGCTCCGCTATGCCAATGCACTGGCACATGGCGCTAGCGATCCGACCAAACTTTATGACATCTACACTGTGCCCCGGCCCAATCCCGATTTGCGCCGGGGTCTGGCGCAGGCACTGGCCGCTGGAAAACTCGCGGCGTGGTTCGCAAGTCTCGCCCCGCAAACCGACAGCTACGCCAAACTCTCCAAGGCCTATCTTGCGCTGACGAAAGACGCGAAGGCGCCGGCCGTCAGCGGCAGCGTAGCCATGGCTGCGTGCGGGTGAACGATGCGCTGGGCTTTGCCGAGATGATCGCGACCGACGAAGGCGTGCTGGAGCGGTGGCACAAGGCGCGCGCGACCGGCAAGGAGAGCTTCGTGCCCCTGTCCCGCGAACTCCCCGTCCGGCTGCTCTACCGCACCGTGCTGTTCGACGGGGACGGCGAGCCGGTGGTGCGTGACGATCCCTATGGCTGGAACGATCCGGTCTCTGCCGCGCTGGGCTTTGCGCCCAACCATGGCTCACAGCTTCACGCGTCGGGCGGCGACATCGGACCATGAAGGGTCACCCCTCCAGTCAGCCCTCCCAATGCCGGATTTCAGCAGTATCGACATGCACGAAATTGTCGTTCGGATAATAGCCCACGCCGCCTGCCCGCAGGGACAAGGCGGCCTCGCGCAGATTGGCGAGGCGTACGCCTTGCAACCGGATGTCGGCAGCCCGCCCCCGCATATGCTGGCTATGCGAGGCAACCTCCGAGCTTGCCTCATGCAGCCGCCCGTTGGTCCTGGGGGAGCGATAGCCAGAGATCAGCGTGAAGGGCGCCTGCTTGCCCGCATCCGTTGCGGCGTGAAGCTGTACCAGCGTGTCGAACAAGCCTGTGTCCATGCGCATCACATCGCCTGTGCGCCAGTCACGCAGGATATGGTTCAGCTCCGCTACCCCTTCGGCGCGCAGTTCGCCTTGCGAGAAGTAGCAGACATCCGCCCGCTCGCCATTATGGCTGTTATGCAGGACCAGCCGCCGTTCCGGCATGGCCGCCCACAGACGCACCGGCAAAAGCTGCGACGCACCCAGAACGGCGGCGCCACGCAGCACCGCCCGTCTATCCATCATCATGTCGTATTCGTCCCCATTCAGGGATAAAGGCCGCACCCATGCCTGCCCATGCACCCCATATAAGGCCAACACATGAAAGAGAGAATAACGGTTCCAATGGCTTATCCTGTTTTCTCCTCTTCTGGTCCCGATTGACGATATTTTCCGCCTCTGCGTCGGCTGCCGCGCGGGGGCGCAACTTCGGTGCGATGTGGGGGGTTAGGACAGCTTGCCAGGCTGGAGATGCCCCGATGACTTTCCCGAACCCTATTCGCTATTCCCCCTCCGTCGAGACAGTTGACACCGACGAGCAGGAGACCTTTGGCGAGCTTGAGAGTGCCGTGGATGAAATCCAGCAGAGGGTAGACGCCGATTATGATGTCCGCCTGCGCGGTGCCCATGCGAAGGGCCAGGCGCTCCTGAAAGCAAAGCTGACCGTGTTGGACGGGCTGCCTGAGGAACTGGCGCAGGGCCTTTTCGCGGCTGGCGGCGACTATGACGCATGGATGCGCTTCTCTACCGCACCCGGAGACCTGCTGGACGATGCCGTGAGTTCCCCGCGCGGACTGGCACTCAAAATCCTCGCCGTCCCGGGCGAGCGCCTTTCCGATACCCCTGCCGCCGACGGGCAGGATTTTCTGATGGTCAACGGACCTATTTTCCCCAACGCAACCCCGGCGAAATTCCTGCCCGGCTTCAAGACGCTCGCCAAAACAACGGACAAAGCGCCGGGCCTCAAGAAAATCGTCTCCGCCGCTTTGCAGACGATCGAGAGCGGGCTGGAAGCCATCGGTCTTCCCAGCCCCCTGGTCCAGACGTTGGGCGGCGCGCCGAACACCCATCCGCTCGGCGACAGTTTCTTCAGTCAGGTGCCATCGCGGTTCGGCGACTATATCGCGAAATTCTCGATCGCGCCGATCTCCCCCCACCTGATTGCGCTCAAGGGCGAAGAGATCGACACCCACAGTCGACCCGACGCGATCCGCGAGGAGATGAATGCAGTGAGCGCGCGGCAGGGCGGGATGTGGGAACTGCGCGTGCAGCTTTGCACCGACCTCGACGCGATGCCAGTCGAGAACCCGACCGTCGAATGGGATCAGGAACAAAGTCCTTTCCGCACGGTGGCGCGTATCCAGGTCGCACCGCAGATCGCATGGGATGATGCCGCGAGCACGAAGGCACAGGCCGACCTCGCTTTCAGCCCCTGGCATGGGCTTGCCGCCTTCCAGCCGCTCGGTGGCATCAACCGCGCGCGTAAATCCGTCTATGAACGAAGTCAGGCCTTTCGTGGCGCGGACAACGGCTGTCCGATGCACCAGCCCTCACAGATAGAGTGATGGCTTAGCGCAACTGGCTGTCCTTGCTTCCGCGCCGGTTGAAGGCCGAAAAGGCGGCGACGCTGTCCCGGCCAGACTGGCATGGGACGCACGTCCGCGCACCGGGCAGCGCCCTGCGCCGTGCCTCGGGAATTTCTTCGCCGCATTCAACGCAATGAATCTCGCCCTCGCCGGCGGGCATGCGCGCCCGCGCAAACTGCACGGCGTCCTTCACCGTGTCGTCAATCTGATCCTGTACCGCTCCGTCGCGGGTCCAGCCTCCAGCCATAGCGGCGCTCCTATGCTCTACCTTTCATGGAGATAGGAAAGATTTTTCCTTTTTCCACAAAGGGTAATGGCAGTGGTTTGGCCCACCTATTTGCTCCTGCTCGGAACGTAGCGACACCCGAAGCGTCCTATCGACAGACCGGCGACACCGGCCCCATAAGGAGAGCCTTCATGGCCACCGCGCCGACACATCACTCCGCCCGTCCGGCAACCTATCCACTGCACGTCATTCTGTCGGCCTATCCCATCGCCTGCTTCACCGGCGCGTTCCTGACGGACTGGGCCTATGCGACGACGTACGAGATGCAATGGGCCAATTTCTCGGTTTGGCTCATCACGGGCGGGCTTGTGATGGGCGTGCTGGCGGGGATAGCGGGGATCGTGGATTTCACCTCGTCCCGGCGGATGCGGACGCGGCGAACGGGATGGCCGCACAGTCTCGGCAACGGGCTGGTGATGCTGCTCTCCCTCTGGAACGTCTTCGTCCATAGCCGTGACGCCTACACCTCCATCGTGCCAACCGGCATCACCCTCTCGGCCATCGTCGCCATCCTTGTGCTGGTCACGAGCTGGCTCGGCACGAAGCAGGCTATGGAGGCCGCACGATGAGCCGCCGCCTCGCACTTGGCGCCGCGCTGACCGCGGCCCTTTCCCTCTCCGCCTGCGGTTCGACGCCGCCCGATCCGTCCACCCAGATTGGCGCCAACCCTGACCTGCCCAAGCAGAAGCAGTATCTCCTGCCCCCGATGAAGGTCGCTAGTACAACTACCTGGGGCAATGTCACGCCCACTGTGGCCCCCGGCCTGCGCGTCGAGGCACTGGCCAAGGATTTCCAGCATCCCCGCTCCGTCTACACCCTGCCCAATGGCGACATATTAGTGGTGGAATCGAGCGGTCCGTCCGCACCCATCTACCGGCCCAAGGAGATCATCATGGGCCTTGTTCAGGGCTTTGCGGGCGCTGGGGCCAAGGGCGCCAACCGCATCACCCTCTTGCGCGACACCAATGGCGACGGCAGGCCGGACGTGCGCACGATCTTCCTCGATCATCTGACTTCCCCGTTCGGCGTCGCGTTGGTCGGCGGCGATTTCTATGTCGCGGACACCGACGCGATCCTGCGCTTTCCCTATATGACTGGCCAGACGCGCATCACCGCGCGCGCTGCGAAGCTCGTCGATCTGCCCGGCGGTCCCATCAATCATCACTGGACCAAGAGCCTCGTCGCCAGCCCTGACGGGACGAAGCTCTATGTCGGCATCGGCTCCAACAGCAACATCACCGAGAATGGCATCGGCGCCGAGATGAACCGCGCGGCGATCTGGGAGGTGGACCGGACTAACGGCGCGCACCGTCTCTTCGCCACAGGCTTGCGCAATCCCAACGGCCTGTCGTTCGAGCCGGTCAGCCACCGCCTCTGGACCGTCGTCAACGAACGGGACGAGATCGGTCCCAACCTTGTGCCGGACTATATGACCTCAGTGAAGGACGGCGGCTTTTATGGTTGGCCCT
Organism: Sphingobium sp.; assembly: GCA_036384115.1. Classification (GTDB taxonomy): domain Bacteria; phylum Pseudomonadota; class Alphaproteobacteria; order Sphingomonadales; family Sphingomonadaceae; genus Sphingobium. The sequence continues at coordinate 4,550 of DASVMZ010000005.1, read as the reverse complement.
ACAGCTATTATGGCCAACATGTGGATCCCCGCGTCATGCCGCAGCGACCCGATCTCGTCGCACGCGCCATCAAACCGGACTATGCGCTCAGTTCCCATGTCGCGCCGCTGGGCATGGCCTTCTCGACAGGTGCATCCTTCCCTGCGGCCTATCGCAGCGGCGCGTTCGTGGGCGAGCATGGCAGCTGGGATCGCGATCCGTTCAACGGTTACAAGGTCATCTATGTGCCGTTCAGCGCAGGGCGGCCCTCAGGCAGGCCCGTCGATGTGGTAACGGGCTTTCTCGATGCCAATCACAAGGCGCGCGGGCGCCCCGTGGGCCTCGCGCTCGACCGGACCGGCGCGCTGCTCATCGCCGACGATCTGGGCAATAGCGTCTGGAGGGTGAGCGCGGCACGCTGACCGCCTTTCCAGCGAGCGTGGACGATAATACCCGCGTCCTGATCCTCGGCAGCCTGCCCGGTGAGCGGTCGCTGGCGGCGCAGGAATATTATGCCCATCGCACCAATGCTTTCTGGTGGCTGATGGGTGGAGTGCTCGGTGAGGGCGGGCTGGCGGACAAACCCTATGCCGAGCGCCTGCACAGGCTGCGGGGCCATCGCGTAGGTCTATGGGACGTCATCGCGCAGGGGGATCGCCAAGGCAGTCTTGACTCGGCGATCCGCCATGCGACCGAGCGCGACCTCTCCGGTTTCGCCACTGGTCTCCCCGCCCTTCGCGCCATCGCCTTCAACGGCGGTGAGGCCGCCCGGCGCGGACGTCGGCAACTGGCAGATCATGCCGCGCGCTGGACACTGATCGACCTGCCCTCCTCCAGCGCTGCCTATGCCGCTATGCCGCGCACGGCCAAGTTGGCGGCATGGAACAGCATTCGCGATTTCCTGCGATAGGCATTCGTTCACCGGAGCGCTCTCACCGCAGTGCATCCAACCTCGGTTTCAGCTCCTGTGCGAAAAAGTCGATGAATGCGCCCCGCTCCGGTCCGGGGCAGGTGAGCACCACATTGTCGAAGCCCGCATCGACATAGGTTTTCACAATGGCAACATGCGCCTCCACGTCAGGCCCGGCGGCGATGCTGTCCGCCATATCCTCCGGGCGGACGAAAGCGGTTGCCGCCTCGAACCCGGCTACGGTGGGAAGTTCGCTGTTCACCGCCCAGCCGAGCGGCGAGAATTTGAAACTCCGGTGCGCCGTCGCCAGCCCGGCCTCCTGCGTGGGGCATAGGCGCACAGCGCCTCGGCATAAGGCAGGGCCAGCGCCCTTTTCCGCTCCGGAAGCCCTCGACCAGTTCCGCTTTCGGCTCGGTCGCCATGATGCCGTCCGCATTCTTTACCGCCAGCGCGACCGAGGCAGGCCTGGACACGCCAAGGATGAACTCCAGGCTTCTCGTTCCCACCACAATGCCCTTCGCAGCCGCGCCCAGGCTTCAAAGCATCAGCTATATCGTCGATTTCTGTGATCATGGCCGGAAGGACAAGCCGCTCGCCCTTTGCGCGTTTGAAAATCGCCCTGATGTAACCGCGCACCCTCTTGGCCGTCTCGATCGATCCGCGAGCCTCTATATTGCGCAGAGTCCTGAGGATCACCAGGCTTTCTATGCTTCCGATCGGCATGGAACCGAAAGCCGGATAAAGGTCGCGCTCGAGACGATGCCGTACCCGTGGCATTGGCCTTCGACCATAAGGGGAGTTGGTCCTCGAACCATTCCTGGGCCGCCTTGGCAAAAGTAGCTTCGGCTGCATCGACTTCGGCTTGCTTGTGTCTTTGTGCTTCAAGACCCGGATCTTTGCCCGCGAGCAACAACCGCCGGGCGTCTTCCGCGGCCTTACGGGCTTCCGCAAGGCCGAGATCAGGAAAGCGCCCCAAGGTCAGAAGCTTCTCCTTGACACCAAAACGATATTTCCACCGCCAGACTTTTCGCCCGGTGATGGCGACGAAGAGATGCAGGCCGTTGGAGTCGGCCAGTTTGTAGTGGCGACCGCCTGGTTTGGCGTTTTTCACCTCAATTACCGTCAGAGACATTGTACCCCCAAATCCGGAGTACCATACCCCCAGATGGGGCGATGGAAGAACTTCACGTCACAAACCATTGATAAACAACGATTTATGATGGCATATAAAATATCTGAAAGGAAGAATGGTGGGCCCGGCAGCAACCATTATCTAGAGTTAACAGTCTGAAATAATACGATAATTTATCATGCCATTCCGATTTCACCCCTCAATTTACCCCAAGGCTCATATTTGAGGCTTTGTAGAGAATTTTATAGCCTAGATTCATCATGTTATGAAGACATTCTTCATAAAAAATCCATCCCCCTCCCCTTTTTGGGTAAAAATGCCGCTAGGTTGCGAGTTCGGTAGGCTTTCCCTCGAAAATAACGGTTGTCGACGTGCCGAAATAGCGGCCTGGCCGCCGGATTGCTAAGTGCCATATCGACGCGCCTGATAGCTTCATCAGCTTGAAATCAGGAGTCCAATTGAGCACGCGAGGCAAAGTACGTTCGATCCCAACGTCTTCTTGCACCGAGGCTTGCACCCCACTGGCGGAGTGCTATCTTGAAGCTATGAAGAGTTCTTCCCCTGTATCGAAGAAGAAATCCCGCGGCCGGACTGTGTTCGGCGCGAAAGACTCTGGTAAAATTCTCCATGCCAAAGCGATCCGAGCAGGACAGAAGCACCACGACGCCGGAGACGGCGATACGAGAATCACGATCGATCTTGCCGCGGGAACGTCATTTGCACAGCCGCGCGTGCTTCGGTTTGGTGCCGTTACTGTCTCCAACGCTGCCCCTGATGTGGACACTCTGGTCTATAATGTGAAAGCCGGACGTGATGCGTTAGGCCGGGTCAGGGATGCCCTCGTAAAGCCGGGCGTCACGCTCGGACATAAAAGCGAAGTCCCTAAATTTCGCGTCGATGCGAAGGATCCGACGACCCTGATCCGCGAAGTAAACGGGCGCATCGACCGAGGTCATATCGTTGGCGGCACCTTCGTCCCCGCCGAGTGACTTTGCTCGAACAGGCTATCGACCAGATTCTCGCGGCGCAAACCGCCTCGGGGAAACCCCTGGGGATCATTGTCGCTGGGCATAATGGCTCAGGCAAGTCCACCATGTGGAGAGACCATCTCTCCGAACGGTTCCAAATTCCGCTCGTCAACGCCGACCGTATGATGCTGTCGATCCTCCCAGAGGTAGACGATCTGCTCAACCTTCCCGAATGGGCGGTGGGTCTGCGCGATCGCAACGGTGCCTGGATGCGCGTGGCGTAGCTAGGCGTCGAAGCTTTCGTCGCTCAAGCAATGATCCAGCAAGTTCCTTTTGCCATGGAAACGGTCTTTTCTGTTGATTCTAGCCGAACTGCCAAGACGTTTTGGCAGGGAGTGACTCAGAAAAATGGTCGATCTGACTTCCTCTGCCCGTTGAGGAGGGAGGGACAGGGCGTAGCGTTCCGCCTAGCGCAGCGCTGGCCCTGCCTTGCGCGAAATATCTATAATAGCACCCCGGACCCGTCGCTGTACGATGGGCCCGGTCTGTCGTGGCGTTCGACCAAGGCTCTGGGCCGAAGCGCTGCCAGTGCGCCCAACCATAGGCAGCCCCTAATCTACGAGCACGCCGCGCCCCATGGCGGCAGTGATTGGAAAACACCAGAATGACCTGTCTTTCGCTTCCCGGCCGCTGAAGGTTGTAAGTTGGGCGATACCTGCCGGAACCGGTCTGACGCAAAACACATGTATCGCGACAGGCAGTGAGGCGACCGGCCACCGGTTCAAGCCACTAGCAGGCGGAGCCCGGAAAGCCGCTCATGTCAGCTACGTATCCTAAACCCCATGGTATCCGGAAAACACTGACGGAAAGGAGGGCTGTCCGACAACATGCTCAAAGGGGTTTCAGACATGCTCATTGGCTACATGCGTTTATCTTCAACCGACGACCGGAAATCGGTCGATCTTCAACGCGATGCGCTGGTCGCAGCAGGCGTAGATAGCCGACACCTCTTTTCCGACAAGGCGTCCGGCGCTCGCGAGGATCGCGCCAATCTGCGAGATTACCTCGAATATCTAAGACCGGCGATACGCTGGTGGTCTGGAAGCTTGACCAGCTCGGCCGCTCCTTGCCACATTTGCTCTCGATCCTGACCGAACTGAGGGAGCGCGGCGTCTCATTCCGCTCGCCTACCGAACAGATGGATACGGGAACGCCGCATGGAGAACTCCTTTTCTCACTTTTCGGCGCGCTTGCGCAATATGAGCGAGCGCTGAGCGGCGAGCGCATCATGGCAGGCCTCGCCGCCGCAAGACGGCGTGGCCGTTACGGTGGCCGCCCGCCCACGATTGATGCGGAGAAGCTTGAGCAGATTATAGCCGCCCTTGCGGGCGGCGCGAGCAAATCATCGATGAGCCGCACATTCACTATGGCCTGCTGCCGGTTTGGTGGACACCGAGATAAGGTGTTTTCACCTATCGGAGAGCAGGAATGCAGAGAAGGAAGTTCAGCTGCGAGTTCAAGCTTGAGGCGGTAAGATTGGTCCGTGAGCGGGGTGTTGCTG
>DASVMZ010000004.1:0-5173 GCA_036384115.1 Sphingobium sp. | reverse complement strand
AACGCCGCTGCGGCGAAAATCTATGGCCTGGAGGCGGAGATCGTCGCCAAGCCCACCGAAGCATTTCAGATCGACCTCACCGGGGCCTATCTCAACGCCACTTTCTCCAAGTTCGTCACGGCCGACAATGCCCGGCCGGCCGGTGACGGTGTCACGACCGACGATTTTGGCAATCCGGCTTTCAATCTAAAAGGCAATCGCCTTTCACAATCCCCGAAGTTTTCCGGGAAATTCGGAGCGACTTACACGATCCCAGTCACTTCGGGCCGCTTGTCCGTGCGCGGAGAAGCAGTCTACACCAGCAAAATCTTTTGGACGCCCTACAATCTTGATGCGACGTCGACGGCCGCCCGTACGCGGCTCAACGCTTCTGTAAATTTCGAGAGCGACGATCGTCATTGGACAGCAAGCCTTAACGCCCGAAACATAGCCAACAAGGTACAAGTAACGAACGGGTTCGTCTCAACCCTGCTCACCGGCTTTGTCGTGAATGGATATGTAGAGGCGCCGCGCACGATTGATTTTACTGTCGGTTACCATTTTTGATTTGAATGCGGAGCAGATTGCGATGAAAGTCACCTTGACCTTCGACAACGGGCCAAGCACGGATGGCACCACCGACCAGGTGCTCCGGCTTCTTGAAGCGCGCGGGATCAAGGCGACTTTCTTCGTCACAGGCGAACAACTCAGCCATCCCGGCGCCCGGCAACTGGCGGAACGCGCCCATGCCGAAGGGCATTGGATCGGCAACCACACCTTCAGCCATACAATCATTTTCGGCGATAACGGCACACCGGATTCTCCGCGCGAGGAAATCGGCATGACCCAGGATCTGCTCGATGGACTGGTTCACCGCGACAAGCTTTTTCGCCCCTATGGCGGCGGCGGCATCATCGGTCCCAAGCTACTGAGCCCGCAAGCCGTCGATTATCTGACAAGCGGCGGCTACACCATGGTGCTGTGGAATTCCGTCCCCCGCGATTGGGAAGGGGATGCAGCCTGGGTAGATCGATGCATCGACGATGTCCAACGCCAGGACTGGTCAGTCGTCGTTGCGCACGACCTCCCGACGGGTGCGATGGATCATCTACCCCGTCTGCTGGACCGACTCGAAGAGATCGGCGCGGAACATGTTCAGGATTTCCCTTCCAGCTGCGTTCCTATCCGCCGTGGGATCATTGAGACCGACATTTCGGGCATCGTTACCACGCCGTCGGTCCATCATGTTTGATGGTCCGCCCCCTCACGCTACGGCCAAGGCGGTTCAGATGAGTGCGGCTCGGTGTCCGAAAGCGATCGGGGAACGACGGATATATGGCTAGACATCTCATGCTCGCGCTGACCAACCCGCTGCCTGATAAAGAGGCGGAATATAACAGATGGTATGACGACATCGCTTACCCCATCTACAAGTCTCTTCCTGGGCTGGTGCCACTGGGCCGTTTCAAGGCGGTGGACGTGCCGCACATGTTTCCGTTTCAGATGGATAATCAGTTCCAATATCTATCACTCTATTCGTTCGAAACCGAAGATCCCGTAGCTTTTGTCGCGCAGATAGGAATCAGGCTTCAAAATAAAAGCCAATATTATCTTTCGGAAACGATCGACCAGAGCCGCTTTTGCGGGCCTATTTATGTGGCGATCAATGATCCCAATTTCGAACCGATCGATCACTATGAGGCGCTGAAATCCTAGGTGTCGCATCTGGAACGGAGCCGTCCCCGCGCCAGATAGCGAATGACAATATAGTATATATCCATGGTGGAGTTTCGCATGAGTAATAGCCTCAACCCTATTTTCAACAACAACAGGCTCAAGCTTGGCACATTCGGAACGAATGGCGTCGGCCCGCTCACAACTGTGCCGGAAAATTACACGGCGGAATGGGCAAATTCGCTACAGCTTGCGCAGATTGCGGATCGTGCAGGACTGGAAGCGATCATTCCTTATTCCCGCTGGAAAGGATATGTCACAGGTCAGCCTGACGATAGAACGGGGCGCGTGATGGACGCCTTCGCCTGGGCGGCGGCGATTGCGGCTTCCACGGACTATTCCGCTATCTTCTCGACGGCCCAGGCGCCTACCTTTCATCCGATCGTCGCCGCCAAGCAGTGCGCGACCATCGATATCATCTCCAATGGCCGTTTTGGTCTGAACGTCGTGGGCGGATGGAATCGTCCCGAGCTTGAAATGTTCGGCGCGCCCATGAAGGAGCATGACGAACGCTATGCCTATCTCGCCGAATGGCTCGAAATCATGACAAGGCTTTGGCAATCGGACACTGCCTTCGATCATCACGGCCAGTTCTTCGACATCATCGGCGGCGCTGCCGCCCCTCGTCCGATCCAGAAGCCGCGGCCAGCGATCATGAATGCCGGCGGCTCGCCACGCGGAATGCGGTTCGCGGCAGAACATGCCGACATGTGTTTCGTCATCGTCCAGGACGACGATCCTGCAAAAATCCGCGCGCAGGTGGATGAGTATAAGATCATGGCCAAGCGGGACTATAATCGCGACGTGCAGGTGTGGAGCAGCGCTTATGTCGTGCAACGCGATACGGACGAAGCAGCCCAAGCCTATCTGACACATTATAGCGTCGACCACGAGGATACGGCGGCAGTTGATGCCTGGCTGAAACTCTTGTCGGTCGAATCCAAACTTATGGCGCCGGACGCGTTGCGGGCGGCAAGACAGCGTTTTGCAGCAGGCGCCGGCGGCTTTCCGCTGGTGGGAACGCCGGAGCGTATCGTTTCGCGACTTCAAATGCTGTCCGACAGCGGGATCGACGGTGTGGTCCTGACCTGGGTGGATTTCGTCGACGGGTTGACGCGGTTTGTGGACGACTGCCTGCCACTGCTCGAACAAGCTGGGTTGCGTGAAAAGTTCAGCGCCGTGAAGAGCGGGCGATAACATACAAGGGCCAGTAAACCGGTCTTTGCCGCCGGTTTACTGGCCGTGCATCATCGATCCTCGATAGGCTCGGCTCCCAAATTCTGCAGGGAAAGTTGCACAACGATATCTGCCGTGTGTTGAAGATGTTCGGCCATCAAGACACACGCCAGATCGGCATTACGCTCAAGCACAGCCTCCATAATGGCACGGTGCTCCCCGACAACATCCCGGTCCACCGACGAAGACGTGGCCCTTAACCGCCGATATCGATCCGCTTGGTCAAACAACATGGCCCGAATACGAAGCAGCCAACTGCTTTGGCAAGCCGACACCAGAGCGGAATGAAATGTTTCGTTTGCGGCACTCCAGGCCTGAATGTTCGCGGTCCCACTGATCGCGTTCGACTCAGGGAGCCGCGATAGCCGATGAAATGCGCCTACAATGTCAGTTTCCCATTCGATCCCACCAAGTTTGATCGCTTCGCTAAGACACAATCCCTCGATGGTGATCCGCGTACGCGTGAGGTCTTCCAAATCCTGCACGGAGACGGGGGCGACCGTAAAACCCTTCTGCGCAGTGGATTCCAGAAAACCTTCGGCCGCAAGGCGGGATAGCGCCTCGCGCACCGCTCCGAGGCTGGCACCCATTTCCACACAGAGCTTTTTGATGCGCAAGGGCGTACCCGGCCGATGTCGGCATGACAGGATATCATCCCGGATTCGGAAATAGGTCTGCTCGGTGAGGCTCTTCACGGGAATTGCGGACATAGGCTCTCTCAAACGGGGCATTGTTCAGGTCACTAGCTAGGGCGCAGATGCGCTTGCAGCCAGCACGAAATATAAATCGTTGCGACTAATTTGACTTAGGCCATAAAAAATATATTTATATTGACTTGATACATTATAAATCGATATTCGTTAATCGCAAGGGCAACCCGGCTCCGCCGCGCGCGGACCTCCGATTGCTTCAATCGGCAATTCGATCCGACTTAGAACTGGAGTAGGCATGAAACTCGTTTCCTTCATACAAGATGGAAAAAAAGGGCTTGCGGTCGAACTCGATGGAGGCCTGCTCGTTGGCCTTGATGAGAGCGATGCTGCGTATCCCGGCAGCTTGCACTCACTGCTGTCGGAAGGAAATGGAGCACTTCAGTCGGCTGAGAGCGTCCTTTTATCGGGACGCGGAATTGATCGCACCGCCATAGAATTTGCTCCGCCCATCGCGCATCCTGGGAAGATCATATGTATAGGGCTGAACTATAAGGACCACGCCGATGAGAGCGGCATGGAGGCCCCGAGTCATCCGACTGTTTTCGCGCGCTTCGCTTCGGGACTCGTCGGTAACGGTCAGCCCATGGTGCTGCCGACCGATTCATCTCATTTCGACTATGAGGGTGAATTCGTTGCCGTTATTGGCAAACGGGGACGCCGGATTTCACGCGAGCACGCGCTCGATCATGTTGCAGGCTATTCCCTGTTCAACGATGGCTCGATCCGCGACGTTCAGTTCCAGACATCGCAATGGACCGTCGGCAAAAACTATGACGGAACTGGCGCCTTCGGGCCTTATTTCGTGACCGCTGATGCGCTACCCAAGGGATGCGAAGGTCTCAGACTGGTAACGCGGCTCAACGGGCAGCTACTACAGGACGCCTCGACCAGCGACATGATATTCGACGTCGCGACCCTCGTTTCGCAGCTGAGCAACGCCTTCACCCTGGAGCCGGGCGATATTATCGTCACCGGCACGCCCTCGGGTGTCGGCGGCGCACGTAACCCACCGCTCTATATGAAGGAAGGCGATGTCTGCGAGATCGAGATGGAAGGGCTTGGCGTCCTTCGCAATCCGGTCATTGCGGAAAAGGCCGGATGACGATGTGCCCGCCGGGCAGGATCAATGACGGATCCCGCCCGGCTGCCTGAGCCTTCCATCGTACCAACTGCCCTTAGAACCCGAACATCAAGGACAAGCCATGCGCTATCAAACCCCAATCATCGATGCCCATCATCATATTTGGCGGATGGCTGATTCTCCTATGATTTCGGGTCCGATGGTTCCCCGACTGTTCGGCGACTATACATCGATCAAGCGTGACTATCTGATGGAGGAGTTTCTGGAAGACGTCCGTCCGTCGGGTGTTGTCAACTCGATTTATATAAAGGGTGCCTGGCCATTCGAGCAGGCCGTCGAGGAAGCGGAATGGGTGCAGGCGGAGTTCGACCGAACGGGCTGGCCGCGTGGAATCGTCGCCTATGCGGATTTTACCGCACCCGATGTCGCA
>DASVMZ010000003.1:0-1628 GCA_036384115.1 Sphingobium sp. | reverse complement strand
CCATCGCCGAAGAGGGTGGCCCCAGTGGTGCCGTCGATGGCGGATAGGATGCCGACACGCGCGTGCCGGATGCCATGCGGGCAGGCGATGCGGAGGCCGCGACACGCGCAGCACGCGCACGCTCGGCAGGGGTGTAACCGTCGGGATCATCGTCCCCGGCGTCCACGCGCGCCGATGCGACGGGCGGCGAGGGAATCGGCTGTACCATCGGCGGCGGCATGTCCCCGCGCGGCATGGCGGCGAGGAGGCTGCTGTCCTCCCCATTTTCATGCGCTGGCGTGGCGGCGGCAGACTTGCGCCGGTCGCGCGGCGCGGCGCGGCGCGAGGCGGCGTCCGCCCGTGCGGGAGCCTGCACGGGCGTTGGCGATGTCATGGTGGCAAGGCGCAGACCCTCTGCCGGGAACTGCCCATAATGGGTGGCGGCGGCTTTTTGCGCGGCGGTCAGCGATCCCATCCGAATCAGATAGGGTTCCATGCTGTCCGACAACGAACGGGGCATGATGGTCTGCGCGATCTTGCGTGCCTCCGCCGTGCGGCCGTTCATCGCCAGGATCATCGTGCGGTCGCGCCAGGCCGCCCGGTCGCTTTTGTAGAGGAGCGGTCGCAGCTGCGCTTCCGCCAGATCGACCTTGCCCGATATGCCCAGCGACACGGCATAGGAGCGGATCAGGTCGCTGTTGCCCAGCGTGGCCCGCAACGCCGTGGCATAATCGCGCTGCGCCTTGTCCTGCTGCCCGGTGAGGTCATAGGTCAGCGCCCGCTCGGCCAGCCAGGCGTCAGCCGGTTCGCCCAGTGCGGCGGCTTCATCGAAATAGGCGGCGGCATCGCGCGGCTGCTTGAGCGCGACCGAAACCAGCGCAAGCCCCAGCTTCACCCGGCCGACACGCGGATTGACGAGATTGGCGCGCGTGAAAAAGCCATTGGCCGCCTGTGCATCGCCCAACTCATAGGAGGCCATGCCCGCGCCGATCAGCGCCTCCATGTCCGTGGGTGCGCGCGACAGGCGGGTGAGATTCTGGTTGAGCCGCTCCACCGCCATCGCCGGTGGCGTCGATTGCACGAAAGTCCCCGTCTGGGCACGGGCAGGAGCCGCCAGCGCCAGCAACGAGGCAGCGAGAGGCAGGGACCAAGCGGTCGTCGCCAAAAGGCCCAATAGCGAACAGGCCCGTACAGATTTCACAGCGACATCCTCAATTTCCCGGACATTCCCCGGAACACAGGCCGACACCGACGCCATCCGGCCACCGAAAGCGGTCCGGGCGGGTCGACCAAGACGGGTGGCCGGTTCCCGGAATCCGCCTTGATTGCCCTTCGTTCCTTCTACGCCAGACCGATCGCCAGACCTGCCCCAATCACCGGCCTTGCCATTGACCCGACCGGGAGGCTGGCCCGCATGGGGTCCGGCGTACGACCGCGCGAATGCAGCAGAGCCATCCTCGTACCGGCACTGATTGCGTCGATGCCTAGCAATGCCGACCGTCCATAGACAGGGCGCGGGGCACCCGCTGCGACGGCCGGTTGCGAAAGGGGGACGGACATGCCTGCGCCTGCCCGCCCCTCTTCATCTTACTGGTTGTTCTGCCGGTTGAGGAAGCGGGGCACATCGAAATCGCCCTTCTTCTCTTCTT
>DASVMZ010000002.1:0-9171 GCA_036384115.1 Sphingobium sp. | reverse complement strand
TTCCAGCAGCGCGTTAGCAACGACGACCCGGTTCACCTGCAAGTCCTTATAGTCGTAGTAGAAACCCGACAGATTGGCACGAAGGCGCCCGTTGAGCAGCGTCGATTTGATGCCGGCCTCGTAATCCCAGATATTCTCGGGATTAACCGGAGGCTGTACCGCGCCAAGATTGTAGACGCCGCTTTTGAAGCCCTTGGACACCGATGCGTAAAGCAAGGTGGACGCCGTCGCCTGGAACTCAAGACCGAGCTTCGGCGTGAAAGCGCGAAACGTCTTGGAAGGTATGCAGGGCACAGCGCCAAACCCGATTGTTGGTAGCCCTTCGCCGCACTGGATCGTCAGCGTCGATGGATTGGGCGTCGTTTCGAAGCCCCGCTGATCGAAAGCATCGACCAGGTTGAAGGCCCCTTGGTTGATTGCCGATTTACGCTCGATGCTGTAGCGCGCGCCGACGGTCACTCTCAGCCGGTCGACGACCTCGCGCGTATACTGACCAAAGAGCGCATAGGCATCGGTCTTGACCTGGGAACCGGCATAATATCCCTGCCTGAGCGTGCCCGGGGCTGGGATTGGCGCGATCCCCAACGGGTTGAACAGGATATCGCTGAACGCAACGGGCGCCTGACCATCATCTTTTTCATGGAAATAGAAGGCTCCCAATAGCCAGTTGGACCGGTCCCCCTGATGCGATAGCTGAAACTCCTGGCTGAATTGCCGGGATTTTTCGAACAGACCCGCGACAGCAAGAACAGCGCTGGTCTGGTCAAGATCACCCTGGTTCTTCGTGTTGATACCGCGATAGGCTGTGATCGACTTTAGATCGACGGCACCCAGCGCCCAGTCCGTGGTTGCCGAAACGCCCCAGAAACTGTTGCGGCGAGATGGCTCGCTTTCGCTCGATATATCGCGCGTACGTACCGGCAAGGTCCCACCAAGGGCAATCGGGGTGGGCGAAAAGACGCTTGGCAGCGATACGCCCCATGGCACAGTGCCGAGCGGGGTTCCGCCATAATGCGGTGTCTGATGGTCGTGGGACTCTGCGTAATCGGCCTGTAGCTTGATCTGAAAATCATCAGTCGGCTTAAACAATAGCTTGCCCCGGACGGCACGCTCATGATTGTCGTCGATATCGCGCCCAGTGAACTGGTTCTTGCCCCAACCGTCACGGTCGTCGGTCCGGAAAGCCAAGCGGAACAGCAACTTGTCGCTGCCGAGAGGTCCGCTGATCGCCCCTTCAGCGCCAACATGGTTATATTCGCCATAGGTCAGCTGCGCATAACCGGACAAATCGCGCGTAGGGTCGGCGGTAATCAGATTGATGGATCCGCCCGTCGCGTTTCGACCATATAATGTGCCCTGCGCGCCACGCAGAACCTCGACGCGCTGCATATCGAAGAAACTCCCAAGCACGCCTGTCGGGCGTGCGAGAAAGACGCCGTCCACATGAAATGCGACTGGATTTTCGGCACCAAAATTTACGGCATTGAGACTTATTCCGCGCAGCGAAATATTCGCCGAACCGTAACTCTGGCCAATTTGCAATGTCGGGACGCTTGATGACAGCGCATCGACATTGGTGATTCCGCCCTGGCGAAGCGCCTCGCCACCAATGGCCGTGACTGCCAGAGGCACCTTCTGAACCGATTCACTGCGCTTCTGGGCCGTAACTACAATGTCCCCGATCTCGCTGACGTTCTGGGCCGAACCTTGGGTTACGGCTCCGGGCGACTGCGCAAGTGCGGATATTGGCGCCAAAGCGCTCGTTATCATCAGGACCTGCAAAAAATACTTCCCCGGCATGCTCTTCCTCTCCGATTGATTGCACCGATTGGCTCGGCGTCGAAATTAACGATAATTTGAACAGTTCGACGTCCATTCAGGGACCGCACGGCATGATTGCCAGCGCGATCAGCCATTACATAGCGTTGATTTCTGATAGATACTATTACGATAGATGTATCGTGTCAAAAGAAATATACTTTTTGGGTCGCGCAGGCCTTGCGGCCGCTCGTCGTCGCGTGCCGATCTCCCGGGCCTTGGTTGAGGAGCCTGTCGGCCCACGCTTGCGGAGGCGTGTTTGAGATTCCACTGACCTGAAAATCTCGGGAAGCCAATCGATCCAAGCGGATGAGTTGGAGGAAGGCGACTGCCGCTTCATCGCGTGAGAGGGCAGCGCCGCGATCGGCTAGCGGTATCGTCGGCGCTCGGGTGGTAATCCGCAAAGCTCCGGCTCGGCCTTATTGTCAGCAAGCAGGGTTGAAATCATTCATGATGATCGTCATATATCTTTTAAGATGGCCAGAATCATAAAATGGAGCGCGCGTTTGCATTCCATGGCGGTAGCCGACGATCGATACGGAAGGGGTAAAGGACGATGACGATGAATGGGGCGAGGGCACACCAAAAAACGGCGCTTCTCACTGGGGCGTCGAGCGGCATCGGCAAGGCGGCAGCGTTGGCTTTGATGAATGCCGGTTACCGTGTAGTCGGTACGAGCCGTGGCGCTGCGCCTGGCGAGGTGCGCGATGGCGTCAGAATGATCGCATGCGACGTCACATCCGATGAGTCGGTCGCAGCGGCCGTGGCTTTGGCGCATGGCGAACTCGGCCACATCGATTTGCTCGTCAACAACGCTGGTTTCGGGGTCACCGGGGCATCCGAGGAAAGTTCGATCGCGCAAGTCCATTCGCTGTTCGAAACCAATTATTACGGTGTTGTTCGGGTGACCAATGCGGTCCTGCCGATCATGCGAAAGCAGGGTGGCGGGCGCATACTCAATGTTGGTTCCGCGCTGGGGTTCATCCCTGCTCCCTACAGTGCCCATTATTCGGCGACTAAACACGCCCTTGAGGGGTATTCGGAATCGCTTGATCATGAGGTGCGTGAATTCGGTGTGCGCGTAGCGGTTATCGAGCCTGCTGCGACGCGAACCTCGTTTGAAAGCAGCAGTATCCTTTCCGATACATCGCTTGCAGTCTATGACGCGAGCCGCGTGAAATATTTTGACGCTTTTGGACGCTCTATGTCCGTGGCGGACACGGCCGAAAGCGTTGCCGAAACTATCGTCCTTGCGGCGCGTGCCAAAACTCTTCTTCTTCGCTATCCTTCCGGCAAGGCGGCGCGGCAGGTCGCATTCGCCCGGCGGTTTCTCCCACGATCGCTGTTCGACAAGATGCTCCACAAGCAATTTGGCTTGGAGTAGTCAGTATATACGGGCGTGTCCGGCCATGGGCCGCCCGTCCCTGGATGAGGTGGGTGGCTCCGTAAATTGTCGTATCGTCCTCGGCTAGAGCCCCGTCAGCCTCCCCGCTGCCAGATCGTCTGGGATCGGGTGTGCGGCGATTTCGATACGCTTGATCGGCTCTATGTGGCGATGCCCATCCGCGCTCCTCGACACAGAGTCATAACAGGATTTGAAAGCGGTAGATTTTACCCGTTCCTGTCTGACGGTTTTGGCAATGGCGCAATCCGACATCATTTTGGCGCCATAAAGCAAATTCTACCGCCGTAGCGATCGTAAGATCAGCTATGGAAATAAGCGACAAAGTCTACCAAAATCCTTGTATAAATTGAGGAAAAATTCACGCTAACATAGCGTGTTGGTAATTAAGATATAATCGCACTGCGTAGTAATTCATAATAAATACAATAATTAACAAAGAAAAATGGAGGGGAGGATAATGAAAAAGATTAAACTTTTGGGGGCGATGTTGCCCATCGTCACACTGTGGTGCGGCACCAGTTCATATGCACAGGTCGCCAGCGCTCAGGCTTCCCCGCCAGACGGCGATGTACAGAAGGAAGATCATGGTTCGGACGCTTCGTTGGCCGACATCGTCGTGACGGCGCAGAAGCGGTCCGAGCGGTTGAGCGACGTTCCCATGTCGATCACGGCCAGTTCCGCTGAGCAGCTTAAGGATCTGGGTGTTGCCAGCACCGATGATCTCGGCAAGCTGGTGCCCGGATTCACCTTCTTGCAGGGCAATTACGGCCTTCCGGTCTACTTCATCCGTGGCATCGGATTTAGTGATACGACACTGGGCGTTAGTCCGGCCGTTACCGTCTATGTCGACCAGACGCCTCTGCCCTTTTCGCCGATGTCTCGCGGGGCGACCCTCGATCTTGAGCGAGTGGAGGTGCTCAAAGGCCCGCAAGGCACACTCTTTGGGCAAAACTCCACCGGAGGCGCGGTCAATTATATCGCTGCAAAGCCCACCGATCACCTGGCTGCGGGTTTCGACCTCACGGCTGGCCGGTTCGATCAGGTGGATGTCGAAGGTTTTATCAGTGGACCAGTAACCGATACGCTCAAAATGCGTGTCGCCGTCCGCCGGGAATATCGCGGCGATTGGCAAAGAAACTATGTGAACGGCGACACGATCGGGGAAAAGGACTTCGTGAATGGGCGCGCGATTATCGACTGGAAACCCAGCGATGCCGTCAAACTGTCTTTCTCGGCGACAGGGTGGCGGGACAAATCGGATGTGCAGCAGGAGCAGTTTCAGCTTTTCCGCGGACAAAATCCATCAGATCCTAATCCCCGGCCAGTCCCGTTTCCGATCTCGAGCTATCCCAAGGCTCCGGATAATGCACGTGCCGCTTCATGGGATCCGGGCTTCAATTTTGCAAAAAACGACAGTTTCTACCAGTTTGCCTTGCGTGGCGATGTCGATCTGTCGGATCGGATCCAGTTGACTAACATCGCGTCCTATGCGCGTTTTGAAACACATATTCCGCTGGATCTTGATGGTACAATCTACCCGGCTGCCAGAAATTCGACGGATGGCATCATCAAAAGCTTCTCGGAGGAACTGAGGCTGGCGGGAAGCTTTGGCTCCAGCTTGCGCTGGATGGTGGGCGCCAACTATCAGAAAGACAAGGTCGACGAGAGTACCCGCCTCAATCCGCAGATTGCGACAGAAGTAAAGATTGGCCCCTTTTACTATAATGATTTCATCGCGACCAACTCGCAGAACATCCAAACGAAAAGTGGATTCGGCAGCCTTGACTTCGATCTAACTGACCGCCTGACCTTGCAGGGATCCCTTCGGTATTCGGACCAGGATCGAAAGTTCAGGGGATGCACCCGCGACGGCGGCGAAGGCG
This sequence comes from Sphingobium sp., assembly GCA_036384115.1. Classification (GTDB taxonomy): domain Bacteria; phylum Pseudomonadota; class Alphaproteobacteria; order Sphingomonadales; family Sphingomonadaceae; genus Sphingobium. The sequence continues at coordinate 4,065 of DASVMZ010000002.1, read as the reverse complement.
ATCTGGCCACCGCGGTGAGTTTTTTATCGTCGCTGATCACCGGCCAGCCGCAAGCAATCGCGCCCGGCGCTTGCGTCACCTTGAGTGACCAGAGCGGTCTCGCGGTTCCGATCGCTACAGGCCAACTGAATGAAAACAACCTGTCGTGGCGGGGGAGTGCGAACTACAAGTTCAGCGATCATGCTCTGGTTTATGCCAATATCACCAAGGGTTATAAGGCCGGCAGTTTCCCGACTTTGCCCGCGGCGGCGGTGTCTCAGCTCGCGCCCGTGAAGCAGGAATCGGTGCTTGCTTACGAAGTCGGAACAAAAGTCGATATATTCGATCGTAAACTCGAACTGACGGCTGCGGCCTTCTATTATGATTACCGCGATAAGCAGCTGGTCGGTACGCGTGCGGTATTCCCGTTCGGGTTCCTGCCGGGTCTGGTGAGCATTCCGAAGTCGAAAGTCGAAGGGGCGGAACTCGGCTTCCGCGCTGCACCGTTCCGCGGGCTGACCATTGATGGCGGCGGGACTTATCTGAAGACCAGGGTTTTGTCCGATCCGGCAAATCCAACCGGACCGTTTGGAAGCCAGGGAAGCTTCATTGGTAATGATTTCCCGTTCACCCCAAAATGGCAGGGTGTCGTCAACGCGACTTACAAATTTGCGTTGTCATCTCAGATCGATGCATTCGTCGGTGGAAGCGCTACATCGCGTTCGAAAACGACAGCCGCATTGTTTAACGGCGACGCCACTATAGCGCCGCTCGAACGGCTTTTGGTCATAAACGGTTATACCCTGCTGGATTTACGGGCAGGTGTCGAGACGTCGGATGGCGCTCTGCGTTTTGAGATTTGGGGCCGCAACGTCACCAACAAATATTATGCGACAAACGCCAATCGTATTTCCGATTATGTTTACAGGTTTGCGGGAATGCCGGCCACCTACGGGGCGACTTTGCGCTATCGATTTGGACAATGATGGATTTGCCGGAGCACGGACTGTTTTCCGTGTTCCGGCGGCATTTGACTAAGGCCCTGGATAGCCAGGAGCATTGAGCAGGCGTCGGATTATCGTTCTGCCAGCAAAGGATGACGAGCAGATGAAAGCACTTATTGCCGGAGCAGGTGTCGTGGGTTCCGAAATAGGGTTCCAGTGCGCGAGCGGTGGCCTGGATGTCGCAATGTTCGATGTTTCCCAGAAAGCACTGGAAGCATCGCGCGCGAGCCATGTGGCGTTTGCGGCACTGTTCCAGCGGGAAGGGCGACTGACGGACGCCGAGGCTCGCGCTGTACTGTCGCGGATTCGCTACGAGACTGATCTCGCGGTCGCAGCCAATGATGCGGATATCGTGAGCGAATCCGTCACCGAAACATGGGAAGTGAAGGAGGCCACATACCGCGCGCTTTCAGCACATTGCCCTCCCAAAACGATCTTTACCACCAATACGTCGACAATGCTGCCGAGCGACCTTGCCAAATTTACGGACCGTCCGCACCGTTTTCTTGCGTGCCATGTCGGGCGACCTGTCTGGGATGCCAAGCTGCTCGAAATCATGCCGCATGACGGGACTGACCCAGAACTTCTAGATGAAATCAGAGCGTTTGCCCGCCAGATCGGCCTTATTCCAATCGTACTGCTTAAGGAGCAGGCGGGTTATGTTTCCAATTCGATCATAGCGCCGTTCATCATTGCCGGCCTCGACCTGGTGATGCGCGGGGTGGCCACATATGACGATGTCGACCGGCTCTGGATGTTCGGCACTAAATCGACCTATGGCCCGATCGCAATGGTGGATCTGATGGGCATCCAAACAGTCTATAATGGGCTGAAGAACCTTTCGGATACGGCTGGCAAAACCGAATTTCAGCCAATACTCGCATATTTGAAGCACGAGTTCCTCGATAAGGGCAAGCTGGGGGTCCAGAGCGGTGAGGGTTTCTACACCTATCCTGACCCCGCTTACGGCCGCGCCGATTTCATCAGCTAGAACAGGCCGTGGTCGCGACGTTCGGTGCGTCCTGGGTTCGCGACGAGCCTGCCCTGAGCGCGGTCAACAAATTTCAGATTCCATCATCACCGCTACGATGTCCGCAACCGGGAGAAATTACATGAATGCTCCGCTCAATAATCGCCTGTTCCACGACGCCCAGACGCAGCTTTCGCCCAAGGCCGCGGCCTTTGCCGCACGACCGAAGCAACTGTTTATCGACAACGCGTTCCGCGATTCTGTCGATGGCGGCGTGTTCGCTTCCGAAGATCCGGCCACCGGGATCAAAATCTGTGATTTCGCTGCCGCGACTGCGGCCGATGTCGATGCCGCGGTGCGTTCAAGCCACGCCGCATTCGAAGACGGCTGGCGCGATACGACGCCGGCGGCGCGCGCCGCACTTCTGTTCAAGCTGGCCGATCTGCTGTCAGACCATGTCGAGGAACTGGCGGAGCTTGAGACCCTTGATAACGGTAAACCGCTCAGCGTGACGCGTTCTCTGGATATTCCGTTCGCGATCGAGATCATCCGCTACTATGCTGGCTGGGCGACCAAATTGACGGGCAAGACGTTCGGCCTGGCGCTGGCATCGCATGAATTTCATGGATATACGCTGCGAGCGCCGATTGGAGTGACGGCAGGTATCATTCCGTGGAACTACCCTTTTCTCCAGGCCGCTTTCAAGCTTGGGCCGGCGCTGGCTGCGGGCTGCACGATGGTTCTGAAGCCTGCTGAACAGACCCCCTTGACCGCGATTCGGCTGGCCGAACTGATCGTCGAGGCTGGCTTCCCGAAAGGCGTCGTGAATATATTGACCGGAATTGGACGCGTAACCGGGGCGGCGCTGGTCGATCATCCCATGGTGCGCAAAGTGTCATTCACCGGATCGACGCAGGTTGGCAAGATGCTGGTTCAGGCCGCGTCGGGTAATCTCAAGCGGGTGTCGCTTGAGCTTGGGGGTAAGTCACCGCTCGTGATTTTTGCGGATGCGGATATGGACGTCGCCATTCCCGCTGCGGCTAACGCCATTTTTGGCAATAGCGGCCAGGTTTGTGTCGCTGGCTCGCGTCTCTTCGTGGAGCGCCCGGTGTACGACAAGGTGATGCAGGGCATCGTCGACCATGCCCAGACGCTCCGCATTGGTGCTGGTCTCAACGATGATACGGATTTGGGGCCTCTTGTTTCGGCGGTGCAGCGCAATCGCGTTGCCGCCTATGTGGAGGAAGGCCGAAAGGCCGGAGCGGAAGTTGCCTTTGGCGGCGAGTCAATTGACGGCCCAGGCTATTTCTACCCGCCAACGCTGCTTCTGGGCACCACACCGGATATGGTCGTTGAGCGAGAGGAGATTTTCGGACCCGTGCTTTGCTCCACCCCGTTTGACAGTGCCGAACAGGTTCTGCCCCTGGCCGAGCATGACCAATATGGACTGGCGGCAAGCATCTGGACCCGCAATCTTTCGACAGCGCATCTGATGGCCAGAAAGATCGGTGCGGGCTCGGTGTGGATAAATTGTCACGGGGTCTTTGATCCGCACCTGCCGTTTGGTGGTTTCAAGCAGTCGGGCTGGGGCCAGGAACTCGCACTGGAGGGCGTAGAAGCCTATACATCGGTAAAATCCGTCACGATGAAGCTGTAGCGCCGGAGGAATGAGCCGCCCGTGTACAATATTGCGGGGAAGTATCAGCAGACACGCCAATATTGCAGTCGTTTCCTGATGACATAGTGGACGAACGCGCGGCACTTTCCTTAGGACAGATTGTGACACATATTGCCCGGATCCTTTCCGATAACGACAGGATAGACGAACGTACCCAGCGTCTTCTGGAAGCACCGGTTTTCCCGTTGCTTCTGAAGATGGCGGCTCCCAATGTGCTTATCATGCTTGCGCAGGCATCCACTGGCCTGATCGAGACCTGGTGGGTGGCGAAGCTGGGTACGTCCGCACTTGCCGGAATGGCGCTGGTGTTCCCCGCAGTGATGCTGATGACGATGATATCGGCCGGCGCCATGGGTGGAGGCATAGCGTCGGCGGTCGCACAGGCGCTGGGCGGTGGGCGGCGTCACGAGGCCGACTCACTCGTCTTGCACGCC
>DASVMZ010000001.1:0-6308 GCA_036384115.1 Sphingobium sp. | reverse complement strand
CCGCGACCGTCAGCGGGTCGAGGCTGGCGGTTTCCGCGATCGTCGCCACTTCCGGTCTGGCCTTCAGGAGGGTGTGCCATCCTACCGAGGCGTCCAGGACCTCCATCGGGTCTTCGCCGGTATCGACCGCATCGGTCAGCGCGTCGATCGTCCTGCCAAAGATCAGCATCAGCCGCGCCACGTTCTTCGACGTGGTGGCATAGCTGCGTGCCTGAGCGTTTTTCGCGCGGGTGAAGATGCTGCCGATCAGCTTGTCCGCCATTTCCAGGGCGTTGTCGGTCAGTCGTTCTTCAAGATCGAGCAGGAAAGCGACAAGTGTGGCGCGTCGGCGGGAGGGGATATACCGCTCAATCATATAGGCAGGAGAAGCGCGGCCTTCCCTGACATATTGCCGAAAGCGGTCCGCATGGATGCGGCCAGCCACGTCCGGAGAAATGCCGATCTTCCGCACTTGCCGCAGGCGGTCGAGGATCTGGCGGATGTGATCGGGCTTAGCCGCAATGGGAATGGTCTTGAGCAAAGCGAGTTGGCTCGTGCCGCCGGCGTCGTCGAAGAGCTGATCGAGGGCGTTGACCTGTTCGGTGCTGAGATCGGCGATCAGAGCATAGGCAGCTTGCTTGCGCGCACGCGCGCGTCCCGCGCTGCTGGTGCGTTCGATGGTGGAGATGGACGGCAGCAAAATCCGGGCCTCGCGCAGGGCGGTGACCACGCCCATCGCAATCGTCATCCCCTTGTCGGTCGCCCATGCCGCTTTCGCGGCCGCTTCGATCATGAAGGGAATATCCGCACGGGTCGCCCCCCGAAGGCCCAAGCGCACCGCCAACTCACGGGCATGATCCGTCATTGTCTGATCCCGCGCCGCATAGTTGGCCAGGTCGGTTACGTGCAGACCAAGTTGCTCCGCGACGAAAGCGGCGAGATCATGGGGTATTGCTCCCCTGTCCTGTATCAACTGCGCAAGCGTGATACCCGGGTGCCGCAGGAGCGCGAGTTGCAGCGCCACGCCCAACTGGTTCCGTCGCTCCCGTCGCGCGCCGATGATCTCGATATCCGAAGGTTCGAAGGTGTAGAGCCGTGCCAGGCGGTCGCGATCGGTCGGGATGGCGAGGATCTGATCGCGCTCGCGCTCGGTCAGGAGTTGATGCTTGCGCTTCGTCATGCCGGTTCCCGTCCACAAAAGGTCATCTGCGCCTATGGACAACCATGAGTAAAGAGACATAGTATGTGGACGGATGTCGATGGGGCGAAGCGGCTGTCCTCCATAGCGTCCACAGAACGACCGTTGGGGAGACGCACGGCATGGGCGATATTCTGGGCTATGCCCGCGTCAGCACCGGCGATCAGGATGTTTCGGGCCAAACCATGCGACTGGAGAAGGCCGGCGCCATCAAGGTGTTTACCGACGTCATGTCGGGCAAGAGCATGGAGCGGCCCGGTCTGGCCGAACTGATCGCCTATGCGCGTAAGGGTGATACCCTAGCGGTGGTCCGCCTCGATCGGCTCGGGCGCTCGTTGGCCGAATTGCTCGCCACGGTCGAGACGCTACGCGGCCAGGGCATCGCTCTTCTGAGTCTTGAGGAAAAGATCGACACATCGTCGGCCGCCGGCGAACTCATCTTCCATGTGTTCGGGGCCATTGCCCATTTCGAGCGACGGCTGATTTCCGAGCGGACCAGGGACGGCATCGCTGCCGCACGCGCCAAGGGCAAGCAGCCTGGCCGTCAGCCGCTCGACATGTCCAAGGTGGATGCCGCGATCAAACTGGTTGAAGCCCGTATCTCGCCGACCGAAGCGGCGCGGCAACTCGGCATCGGCCGATCGACTATCTATCGCGAAATGCGCCGCCTTGGCGTGGAAAGGCCTGCCTGAATGTCCAGACCGAAATCCGCTCACGATCTTTCCGGATTGATGAAGTACTTGGGCCGTGCGCCCTGGGACGAGATGATGGACGAGATGCTCGTCGCGCATCTTGGCCCGGCCTGCGATGCGATGGATCTTGAGCCTGATGATATATTCGACATCATCGGCGATCATTGGGAGGCGCAGCTGTGGGGCTGTGCTTTCGAAGACTTGCTCACACAGGAACTCGAGCCTGAAGGCCTCAATCTCGTCGATGAGTATCTCAAGCGCCGGGGCTGGAACGAGAAAGCGCCGAACAAGGCTTACATGCGCGCACTGCGCGATACGGTGATGTCGCTCTATGAGGCCCAGTCGGCCCGAAGCTGCGATTTTGGTCATCTTGGAGAACACGTCGGGAACGGGCTGGTTGTTGTTGACGATCGCCCATGCGAGGAACGACGTTCCGCTCCGATAAGGGAGCGGCGTTATGAGCCTTGGCGTTTCGAGTGGGGATCTGATCGGCTCCTGGAGCCTGAGTTTTTCGGACATCGCGTTCGTGACCGGCAAAGCGGAGACGGCACGACTGGGATTGGCGGTTCAGCTTAGATTTTTCGCCGGGCATGGCTTCTTTGTGCCGGATCATGCGTCGATACCCTCCGACGGTGTCTTGTATCTGGCGGAGCAACTTGGTCTCGATGCCAAATCCGTGAACCACTATGATTTTTCCGGGCGCACCGCCCGCCGGCATTGCGCGGAGATTTTGCGGCATCTCGGGTTCCGCCGTATGACGCAGACGGATCGCAGGGCGTTGTCGAGGTGGATTTCCGACGATCTTTGTGCGGGCGGGCAGCCGATCAATGCCATGCTCGAGCATGTTTTCCTGTGGTGCCGCGACCGCCGTATCTATGGGCCGTCGCGCAAGGAGCTGGAACGCCTCGTCCGTTCGCAACGACACCTCTATCTGGAGGCCCTGTTGGCCCGAGTCCGCGATCGGCTTGCGCCGGATGCGGTCGCCTTGCTGGAAGCCTCGCTCGCCGATCCCGATGGCCCGACCGGCTTCAACACGATGAAGGGGGATGCAGGTCAGGCGACGCTCGAAAACATTCTTGGCGTGACCGCCAAACTCGCCTTTATCCAACGGCTTGCTCTTCCCCGAGATTTCCTATCGGTCACGGGCAAGGCATGGGTCGATCAGATCGTTCGCCGGGTTGCCGGCGAGAAAGCCTCGGAGATGCGCCGGCATGTACCGGCGCGCCAGCTCGGGCTCTATGCCGTTTATCTGATGGCGCGGGAAGCTCAGCTTACGGATGCGATGGTCGACCTGCTGATCGAGACGGTCCATAAGATCGGATCGCGCTCGAAACGCAAGGTGGTGGGCGATATCGCGAAAGACATCGAGCGGGTCTATGGCAAGGAGCGACTCCTGGTCGAGATTGCCAGCGCTTCGATCGACGATCCATCCGGGCGCATCTGCGATGTCATTTTCCCAATCGCCGGCAAGGACAAACTGGCGGCGATCATCAAGGAAAGCCAGGCAAAGGGCGCCTTGGATCGGCGGATCTACAAGGTGATGCGGAGGTCATGGGCCAATCATTATCGCCGTATGCTGCCAAGCCTGCTTTCGGCACTGGAGTTCCGGTCGAACAACGCCGTGTGGCGTCCGGTGCTGGCGGCCCTGGACTGGATCAGAAGCAAAGTGGATGATGGATGCCGCTACGTGCCGCCGCACGCAGTGCCGGTCGACGAGGTCATTCCGGCGAGATGGCGCAGTTCCGTCATTGATGAAGAGGGGCGCGTAAACCGGATCAGTTATGAGCTTTGTGTCCTCGCGCAACTGCGCGATCGCATCCGTTCTAAGGAAATCTGGGTTGTCGGGGCGGACCGATACCGCAATCCCGATGACGATCTTCCCAAGGACTTCGATGCGCGGCGAGAAGCATATTACACAGGATTGAACCTGACGGCGGATGCGCGTGCATTTTCAAGCGCCATCCGGGAAGAGCTTGCTCAGGAACTGTTGCTCCTCAATGCCAATATTCCCCGGAACGACAAGGTTCGGCTGCTGTGGCGCGGCGAGAACCGTATATCTCTCACCCCGTTCAAACCCTTGCCCGAACCCAGGGGTCTCGCCTCGATCAAGACCGAGATCGGCCAACGCTGGCCGATGACCGGGCTGCTCGACGTACTGAAGGAGGCTGCCCTTGATACGGGACTTCTCGAAGCGTTCGAAACATCGGCCTCGCGTGTTGCACTGCCGAAAACCGCGCTGGATCAACGTCTCCTGCTATGCCTCTACGGCCTGGGAACGAATGCCGGGCTCAAGCGGATCGCCGGCGCCACCCCCGATGTCAGCTATGAAGAGCTGCTGCATGTCCATCGCCGCTTCGTTCATGCCGCGGCGCTCAAGGAGGCGTGTGCCAGGGTTGCGAATGCGACCCTGGCAATCCGCAATGCTGCAGTCTGGGGGGACGCCGGCACGGCCTGTGCGTCAGATTCCACAAAGTTCGGAGCCTGGGATCGCAACCTGATGACGGAATGGCATGCGCGTTATGGTGGACGGGGCGTCATGATCTACTGGCATGTCGAACGACGCGCGACATGCGTCTATTCCCAGCTCAAGCGCTGCTCTTCCTCCGAGGTCGCCTCCATGATCGAGGGCGTGCTGCGCCATTGCACCGACATGGAAATCCAGCGACAATATGTTGATAGTCATGGCCAAAGCGCGGTTGGCTTTGCATTTTGCCGGCTTCTCGGATTTGAGCTTGCACCCCGCCTGAAAGCGATCGCTCGCCAGAAGCTGGCTCTTCCCGATGTCGGCATGCGAACGCGGCTTCCCCACTTGCAGCCGATCCTCTCCAGTCCGATCAACTGGGATGAGATCGAGCAGCAATATGACGAGATGGTCAAATATGCAGCCGCGATGCAGACAAAAACCGCCGACCCGGAGGCGATCCTGCGCCGGTTTAGCCGCTCCGAGGTGATGCACCCGACCTACAAGGCGTTGAGTGAGCTGGGCCGCGCGGTCAAGACGATCTTCCTGTGCCGGTATCTGCGCGAGGAGTCCTTCCGCCGCGAAATTCATGAAGGCCTGAATGTCGTTGAAAACTGGAACAGTGCCAATGGGTTCGTTTTCTTCGGCAAGGGCGGCGAGATCGCCACTAACCGCATCGATGAGCAGCAGCTCTCGGTCCTGGCGCTACATTTGCTGCAAGCGTCGCTTGTCTATGTGAACACCCGAATGCTTCAGAGCGTGCTGGTGGAACCGAAATGGACGGGCCGGATGACGCCGGATGATTATCGCGGCCTCACACCGCTGATTTACAGCCACGTCAATCCTTATGGCCGCTTCGACCTCGATCTGAATAGCCGGATCGATTTTGGGCGGCTTGCTGCCTGACCGGGGCCTTTCCGCTCGCACCATTTGGGTGCACCCGAACGTGACGATCGGAAGTGACATATACGACATGTCACAAAAGGGTGGTTCCGTCACCAATGTTACTGTACGAGGGCAAAGCCACCCTAATGTGACGGATTTGCCCATGACCCGCGTCGGCTACGCCCGCGTCAGCACCATCGACCAGGATCTCGACATCCAGGTTGCCCGGTTGAAGGCAGCGGGCTGTGAAATCCTCCGCTCCGAAACAGGCTCGGGCGCATCGCGCACTGGACGCACGGAGCTTGAGACGATCATGCAGTTCCTGCGCGCCGATGACGAACTCGTCGTCCTGCGTCTCGATCGGCTCGGTCGCTCCACACGCGATGTTCTCAATCTGGTTCATGAACTCGACCAGAAGGGAGCCTCATTGCGGGTGCTTGAGCCGGAGGTGACGACGGCCGGAAGCATGGGGCGGATGGTGATCACCATTCTGGGCATGGTCGCGGACATGGAACTGACGTTCATCAAGGACCGGCAGCGCGCCGGGATCGAGGCGGCGCGCGCCGAAGGCGTCTACAAAGGCCGGAAGAAAAACATCGATGACGATGAAATCCGACGCCGGATCACCGCCGGCGCGAGCAAGGCCAGCGTCGCGCGCGACCTCAAGATCTCAAGAATGACCGTCTATCGGGCGCTTGACGTCATTCCTTCAAGGATCGGGCTGCCGGAAAAGCCGCCTTCTGTCACCATCGCCCTGCATCTGACCATCGAGAACTTCAACAAGCATGGTCGTGGCAGAAAGCCCGCTCGCGAGCGCATTGAGGCGATGCTGGAGCGGGATTACCAGATGCAAAAGACCGGGAACTGCGATTACACGCTGACCGTCGCCTATGATCAGGGTGCCGATGGCGTCAGCCTCGATGATGAGATCGCATCTCTCCAGACAGAGATGTTCAACATCGCAGAGAGCTACAGGTGCTCGATCGAGACCGATGTTTACGAGATTGGAGGACAAGAGCGAGCCTGGTAGATCGCCATGTTCAATCTTTGTTCTTCAACATGGCCAAAATCGCAGCTTCGGGCCGACTGGGCC